>CAJWBE010000008.1 GCA_913020045.1 uncultured Oleiphilus sp. | reverse complement strand
GACGAGACCGTCGCCAAAGCGGAAGGCATCGAAGGCCTAGAAGCGCCCGACGAACCGGGCACTGCTGAGTTGTTTTAGGTGCTTACAGATCTATGTTTAGGGCATTAAAATACGGTAAACGAGTATAGCTTTTTCATTCTCTTTGTTTGTCTATATCCAATGCGCAGAGTCTTATCGGCCAAAACTATTGGTAAAAGAATGTTGAATAGTTGTCGCATGTGAACCATGTCCCAGTCGTTGGACGATTGTCGGCTAACTAGGATAGAAAACGATACGCAGAAGAAATAGAGTAACGATAGTTTTTGGAAGTAGACCTGAGCGTAAAGCCAAGGGCTGTAAATCAGCGTTTGTATTTTTCAGACTTCCGCTTAATGTCAGAAATATGCAGTAACAAAATTTTGGAATATAAAAATGCTTAATGGCAAATCTGTCTTGATTACTGGTGGCACCGGTTCATTCGGGAAAAAATTCTTAGAAACGATTTTAGCTAGATACCCTAAAGTTAAAAAAATTATTATTTATTCCCGCGATGAGCTTAAACAATCGGAGATTCGGCTCAACTATCCCGCCAGTGAATACTCTCAGCTACGTTTTTTTATTGGGGATGTAAGGGATAAAGCGCGAATCACTCAAGCCTGTGAGGGCGTGGATGTTGTCATTCATGCGGCGGCAATAAAGCAGGTAGATACTGCCGAATACAACCCAACGGAGTGTATTCGAACCAATATTGATGGTGCGGAAAACGTAATTCATGCAGCGCTCGCTACCGGAGTAAAAGATGTTGTTGCGCTATCGACTGATAAAGCATGCGCGCCCATAAATTTGTACGGGGCAACAAAGCTAGCCTCGGACAAATTATTTGCTGCGGCTAACAATATTAAGGGCTCAAAAGACATTCGCTTTAGTGTTGTGAGATATGGAAATGTTATGGGTTCGCGCGGCTCTGTGATCCCATTTTTTATGGAGAAAAGAAAGGAAGGCGTTCTGCCAATTACGCATGAAGAGATGACTCGCTTCAATATTTCGTTGCAAGATGGTGTCGACATGGTGATGTTCGCTTTGGAAAATCATCTTGGCGGCGAGATCTTTGTGCCCAAAATTCCGTCATACAAAATTTTAGATATAGCAACGGCAGTGGCGCCGGAATGCCAAACTAAGATTGTCGGCATTCGCCCAGGCGAGAAGCTTCACGAAGAAATGATTACCGATACTGATTCGTTAAATACGATTGATCTAGGTCGCTACTACGCAATTTTGCCTTCTGTCTCGTATAGTTACACAGAGCAAGACTATCTTAAGAAGCATAACGCGGAGAAAGTGCCATTTGGTTTTAAGTACAACTCTGGAACCAATGAAGATTGGGAAACGGTAGAATCACTAAGAGAGCTTATCAAAGAGCACATTGCTCCCGACTTTAAAGTTTAGTTATGAGCTTTATACCTTACGGAAAACAAGATATCACCCAGCAAGATATTGATAGTGTCGTTAGCGTTCTGACATCAGATTACTTGACGCAAGGGCCCAAGGTGCCCGCTTTTGAGAATGCGCTTTGTCAGTATACCGGGTCGAAATACGCGCTTGCGGTCAATAGCGCGACGTCTGCCCTACATATCGCGTGCCTCTCGTTAGGGCTTGGCAAGGGCGACTGGCTATGGACCACTCCGATTAGTTTTGTGGCGTCAGCGAATTGCGGTTTGTATTGCGGCGCTAAGGTTGATTTTGTTGATATTGATCCTCTGACTTACAACCTCTGTCCAAGCGCTTTGGAAGAAAAACTAAAGCAGGCTGAGCAACAAAATCGCTTACCTAAAGTCATTGTTGCCGTGCATCTTTGTGGTCAAAGCTGCGATATGAAATCGATAAAGCGCCTAGCTGATCAATTCAATGTGCGAGTGATAGAAGATGCCTCGCATGCGATTGGTGGTAAGTATTTGGGTGAGGCTATCGGAGGCAATCAGTTTGCGGACATTACGGTTTTTAGTTTCCACCCCGTAAAAATAATTACCACTGCCGAAGGCGGGGTGGCCACAACAAACTGTCAGGATCTCGCGCAGAAGATGGAGCTGTTTCGCTCTCACGGTGTGACTCGCGATTCGGATTTGTTGCAGAATGAGGCCGATGGCGCATGGTATTATGAACAGTTAGCGCTGGGCTTCAATTATCGTATGACTGACTTACAGGCGGCGTTGGGCTTAAGCCAGATACAGCGTTTAGATGAGTTCGTATCCAAGCGCCACGAACTCTCTCGACGCTATGATTCAGCATTAGCTGGCCTACCGGTGCGCTTGCCGCAGAAGCATGAAGATACCTATTCTGGGCTGCACTTGTACGTTATTCGCTTAAAATTAGACGAAATTGAACTGACGCGGAAGCAGGTGTTTGATCAACTTCGGCAAGCCGATATTGGCGTGAATGTTCATTATATACCGATCCATACTCAGCCGTATTATCAAGACCTTGGTTTTAGCCGAGGAGACTTCCCTCAAGCAGAAAAATATTACGCCGAAGCGATTTCACTTCCGATGTTTCATCTGATGACAGAGGCGCAGCAAAGTCGTGTTATTGACGCTCTTAAGTCCATTGTAGGTCCGTCATGATTGTCGCAATGATTCCAGCCCGGGGCGGCAGTAAGCGCATTCCCAGAAAAAACATCAAGCTTTTTCATGGTAAACCCATTATCGCGTACTCGATCGAAGCTGCACTTAGTAGCGGGCTGTTCGATGAAGTGATTGTTTCTACCGATGACAAAGAAATTGCCGAGGTAGCTGAACGTTATGGCGCCAAAGTGCCTTTTATGCGGCCTGACAACATCGCCGACGACTACGCGACAACCGTTGATGTAATCAAACATACCTTAAGCTGGTACGCTGATCAGGCTGTCGATGTCTCTGAAATCTGTTGTATTTATGCGACTGCCCCTCTTATCAAGGTCGCTGACCTGACTGAAGCGTATCATTTGTTGATACATGAATCGCTAGATTATGTATTTAGCGCTACCGAGTACTCTTTTCCGATACAGCGAGCATTTAAAATTAATAAGGACGGCTTATGTGAGATGTTTGAACCTGCGCACTTGAAATCTCGGTCGCAAGATCTAACTAAAGCATACCATGACGCAGGGCAGTTTTATTTTGGGAAGGCGAGTGCATTCCTTGCGGATAAGAATGTTTTTAATGGGGCAGACTCGAAGCCGCATTTACTTCCTAGTTACCGTGTGCAAGACATTGATACTTTGGCGGACTGGACTCGCGCAGAATTGATATCTAGTACGTTACATCAAGAAGAAATTGAACCTAAAGGTGGCTAGACCAAGGCGGTGGTTTGTAGTTAGAGCGGATGCCAACCCTAAAATTGGTATTGGTCATGTTATGCGTTGTTTGGCGCTTGCCGAGTGGGCTAAAGATCTGGGTATTGATGTCGTACTGATTACTAAATTTACGTCTGAATTGATCGAGGTTAAAGTTAAGCAGCTCGGTGGTGAGTTGATACTAATCCCAGAATCCTCGGATGCTAGTGGTGGTGATTACTCACACTCCTCTTGGCTAAAAGGAAGTGAAAATCAGGATGCTTTGTTATCACTCGGTGTGATTGAAGAGCTATGTAAGATAAGAGATGGCGTTCCACCTCTTTTTATTATGGTTGATCACTATGCTCTTGGTGCTCCTTGGGAGCGATTGCTTAAACAGTTGTCACCTGTATTTGTAATAGATGATCTTAGCGATAGGCAGCATGATTGCCAATGGCTATTGGACCAGACTTTTGGTAAGCGAGCCTCTGATTACGGGGGACTGGTGAGCCCAAACACTAGGCTGTTTGTTGGTGCTCAATATGCTTTGTTAAGAAAAGAGTTCGCTTTATTGAGCGCAAAAAATAATAGAGAGTTCCCCAAAGGAAAATTAAGAATACTAGTTTCTTTGGGTGGAGTGGACAATCAAAATTACGCATCGAGAATAGTTAAGCAATTGCTGAGTATTGACCCAAACAAGAATTTTGAAATATCTATTGTTTCCGGAGGATTGAATCCAAATATTGAGCAATTAAAAGTACTTGCTGAGAACAATCAGAATACTAAGCTTTTTGTTGACGCGACAAATATGGCTGAATTGATGTTGTCGCATCATCTTTGTATCGGTGCTGCTGGTTCGACAACGTGGGAAAGGTTTGCAATGTCGCTACCATCAATCTTATGCGTGATTGCGGATAATCAGATTTCTGCTGCGCGAAACCTAGAAGAGGCGAACTTGGTCAGGGTCGTCAATATAGACTCAGAAAATTTACAATGTGAATTAGCAGAGTATATAAATTATTTTGCATGCCCCTCTGTGTATCAAGAAAACATGGATCATATTTCTAGTGTTTGTGATGGAATGGGCGCTAGACGGATACTAGATGAAATTCTTTAGAGTGAGTTGAGTGATATGGGGCATGTACAGTTAGTACCGTTATCGGAAGAGTATTTGGACCTTGTTTTGGAGTGGCGAAACAAACCAGAAGTTCGACAGAATATGTATACAACCCATGAGATTACCAAAGAAGAGCACATGTCTTGGTTCGAGGGTCTAAAGGGTGATTCAAAGCGACGGTATTTTGTGTTCGAGGTGGATGATCAGCCGTGTGGAGTGATAGGTTTTGTGGAAATACACCAAGCGTCAAAGTCGGCGAGCTGGGCCTTTTATTCGGGTGATTCTTCGGTGCGAGGCATCGGCTCCATGATGGAGGTCGCAGCACTAGACTACGCTTTTAATACGCTGGAATTGAACAAGCTTTATTGCGAAGTATTAGAATTTAATGAGTCGGTTATTCGGTTTCATAGAAAGCATGGATTCCAAGTGGAGGGAGTGTTTCGGAAGCAACATTTTCATGACGCTGAGTTTTGGGATATCTATCGCTTAGCAATTTTCAGAGATGATTGGCTTCGGTGCCGAGATGAAATTATAAATAGAGAGAAAGGGAAGTTTTCTCCCGGTTCTACCTATGAACATAAGTTTGTAATGACCGACGACCAAGTTAGAGAATTTGCGGAGGTCTCTGGAGATAAGAATAGAGTTCACCGTGATGATAAGTTTGCACGGGAGCTTGGGTTTAATGGAAAGCTAGTTCATGGATTTCTAGCGGCCTCTATTTTTTCCAATGTATTTGGGACTCTTTTTCCGGGAGAAGGAACTGTTTATATAAATCAGTCAATGAAATTTATTAAACCTATATATCCCAATACGGAGTTGAGAGCTGTTTTTAAAGTAGACTCAAAAATAGGTCGGAAGCTTGTTGTTAGTACCTTAGTTTACAACGCGGAGGGTTTGGCAATTTCTGGTCTAGCTGAGTTATTAGTTCCTGTGAGCCTGTTATGAAATCGATACTAATAAATGATAGAAAAATTGGAGAAGAACATCCTCCCTATATTATTGCTGAGCTGTCAGCCAATCATAATGGGGATATAGAGCGTGCATTCAAAATAATAGCGATGGCTAAGCGGAGCGGAGCGGACGCGATAAAGCTGCAGTCCTATACGCAAGACACTATTACCATTAATTGTGACAGGCCAGAATTTCGGATCAAGGGTGGATTGTGGGGGGGACGAACTTTATATGATCTATATTCTGAGGCACATATGCCTTGGGAATGGCATAAGCCGCTGTTTGACTATGCCAGGAAAATTGGCATTAGTATTTTTAGCTCGCCATTTGATAATACCGCTGTTGATTTACTGGAAGACTTGAACGCGCCGGCGTATAAGATTGCCTCATTTGAGGCCGTCGACATACCTTTAATAAAGTATGTAGCAGCGACAGGTAAACCAATGATTATCTCCACCGGAATGGCGAGCGGGGAAGAGATAGAGGAGGCCATAGAAGCTGCGAAATCAGGAGGTTGCTCAGATCTCGCGATACTGCATTGTGTGAGTGGTTATCCAGCTAAAGCAGAAGATTACAACTTGCGCATTATCCCAGATATGATTCGACGCTATGGTTTGGTTACTGGTTTGTCCGACCATACGGTTGATAATGTCACCGCGGTGACTAGTGTCGCGATGGGGGCGTCTATTATTGAGAAGCATGTCACCCTAGATCGGCAAGGCGGAGGGCCCGATGATAGTTTTTCATTAGAGCCTGATGAGCTTACGTCTCTGGTATCGAGCGCTAATACAGCTTGGGAGTCTCTAGGTCGCGTAAGTTACGACTTAAAAGAAAGTGAGAAAGGCAATAAGGTCTTTCGTCGATCTTTATATGCGGTGGCAAACATCAACGCTGGCGAGTTTATAAGTGAAAAAAATATTCGGTCTATTCGCCCAGGTTTTGGCTTACCCCCTCGGGATTATGATGCAATAATTGGTAAGAAAGCGCGTGTAGATATTGAGTTTGGAACTGCATTGAATTGGGAATTAATTGAATAGTAGTGTTTCGCTTATTATGGTTTGCTGGTGCACTTTACTAGCTTGAAAGAGCCTCCGTGCGGCTTTGACCCTACAGCCCCTTTAAGGTCAGGTCTGTAGGGTTTCTCTTAGTCTCTTGTTCTAACGTTTTTCTAACAGAAACCAAGTCGTATCGTCTTGCGGAAAGTTATTGTCTCTGTGATACACAAAACCATAGTCAACTAGCTTAAGGTCAGGGAACTTATCCAGCATTTCACCAGCAAAATCCCTTTTGAATAACTTGCTGTCATGGCCTCGATAACTCAGCGCCACAGGTGAGGGGTTATAGTATTCTGCGATGCATATATATTTTCTGCTGGCTTTATATAGGCGTTCGTAAACAGCATTCAGCTCGTCAGGGTTTATATGTATCAAAACACCTTTGATTAAAGCCACGTCATATTCTTCGGTAGGTTGAAAGTCAAGGATTGAGGTCTGGTGAATGTGGATATCGCCAATTTCTTTTAACTTAGCAGCAGCTTTCTGATTGATTTCAATTGCAGAAAGCTTAGCGAGAGGCAGAAGGCTTTTTAGCGCATGCAGGTTAAGCCCAATATTTGACCCAAACTCTATGATGCTTGAGATGGAATTGGTTGATTGTAGTATTTTTGAAAACAACGCCGTATTTGCCGCAATGACAGCCTTGCCTTGGTTTCTCTCAATGTACTCATCGCCAAACTCACCAGACCAAAAGGTCTCTTGTTCTGTTTTGTAGCTCATCGTTATTCCTTAATTTCAAATAGGTTTGTTGTTTTGCTGACGTTGTTCGAAACGCAGTCCTCTAATCAATAAGAGGGCTTACCGATGGCGTCATTATTTATGAAGAACCTCGAAGTGACTCGCTGTTATCGAGTTCTCTTCTCGCAAGCAAGGTATTCCTTGCATAATTGGATAAGCCGCTAGCGCCTCTGGGCTGTACATTGCGTCAGGATATTCGACTAAAGCTGTTTTATAAACTGGGCATGCTAGTGGGGTTGGCTTGCTGAACGAGAATGAATTCGCCTTCTTAATGATGGTTATTGCTGTTGGATTTAAGGGGTTAGCTGCTAGCGGAAACAGTTCATGCTGAATCACATTGTAGCCTAACTGTTTAGCTGTCTCCGGAAGGTTTCTACAATAGCCGTGAGCCTCCATTCTTTTCTTGGCTTCAGGCGATGCGAGTTCGTAGCCTGGTTCCAAAAGCACCAAGTAACGGCCGGTGACTCGGTAGAGCTCTTCAAGCAGTTCTTTCTCCTTTCCTCCATTTGGCTCGATGGAATGAGATGTATAAACCACATCAATTGAGCTTTCTTGAAGAGGAATGTTGAAAAGGTCTCCCGTAAAAAGTGTCGTTGGAGAGTCAGCTTTTACCCCCATCCATTGCTGCGCATAGGCGACTCGCGACCAGCAAAGGTCAAAGCCATAACTTTCAACACTCGTTTCAAGATTCCTTAGAACGCCCGAAAGTGTTGTTCCTTCACCTACACCTGCTTCCAAGATAGATACTGGCTGGCAGAGTCCGGCGACTACTTCAGCGATTTTAGATGTGTAGTCCTTGTTATATTGGGCGTGTTGCGGGTCTGACATCGCGCGCACGTATGTGCCTGCTTGCAGGTCATAGGATGCCTCTATGATTGCCCGACTGTTTGTATAGCTGCCTTGTTGCTCTCTAAGGAACTGGCTAATGTTTTCTCCGTTATCGTAACGTTTTTTTAGTTCTTTTGGCGTTACCATGCTGCCCTTCTCTTATCTAGGTTATTGTTGCGTCATTGTTTTTAGTTTTTTGAACTGTTGATGCAATGACTGAGGGGGCACCAGCAAGTCTGCTGAGGTGCAATAGTTCACTATTTCTTTTTGATCTTTTGTTATCTGGGCAAGTGGTTTGCCAAACATATTTTTTAGGTTGTCTATACGTTTAGTGGCGGACTTGGAGTGGATAGGAATTTTTTTATGGAACTGTTGGAAGTTTGGTGAGACTTCTAATGACGCCTCCTCTTCAGTTAAATAAAAGGGAATGCCTGCTGCGATGGAATAGAACATCGCGCTTCCCATTCCACTGTGTGCAACAAGTTTAAATTGGCTGGTGAGATGGAGCCAACGGAACATATAGTTGTCATCGTTCAAGTGTCCAGCGGACACAACATTAAATCCTTTTGACTGGAAAAAAAGGTGTAGGCCTTTTTGAACATCTTGCCAATGCACGCAGATCGTAACTGGGTGAAACTCTTCCGGAAGGTTTTTTAGCTCTTCGATTATCTGCTCTTTATCAAGCGATATGTTGATGGCCATTGTTGAATGGGTAGGTAAAAACAGGGTGCCTTTTCGTTCATGTTCTGCGACTTCGGGGCGGAAGAGCTTCAGTGCATAGTGGATGGGAGATGCAAAGGGTATAACCTTCCGGTTTTTAGCCGTTTTTTTCCAAAGCGCCGTAGTAAACGGGGGGAAGTTCAGATGCGCAGGAAGATCCTGTTCAAGTTCTCCTTTCGCAATCACGCGGTCGAACATATATACGCCATGAGGGAGTGTCGCGTAGATCGGTTCTTCTTGGGGGTACTTTGCGTACTCTTTAAGCAAGTAGGCAAAACCATAATTGTTATTGGGGTGATAAATTTCTCGGCTGATAGAAAATTTTTGTTGGCACAGTTGTTCAATGTCTTTTTGGTCGCTTAGCGCTTGTTTTAGGGTCAGCATATGATTCTATTCGGTTATTTATCGGCACAGCAGTTGGTTAAATACTTATGAGCGGGCGGGAGACTTCTTTTTAAAGTCGTTTCGCCGAGCAGCGAGTGATGATAGCAGACCGACTTGAAACGCAGCAGACTAATACGTCACAAAACATAGGCATCTGGCGTCGTAATTAAGGGCAAGGTGATATATGGCTAATCAGTTTTACATACTGCATTTAGGCAAAACTTCTTAATAGAGCTAAATAGCTCTTCGTCTGGAGCGTTTATGTTTTGTTCTACGATATGCGCTAGAGGGCTTACCAAGGTCTCGGCTAAGGCGCCGACAATGGCTGTCGCAGCAACTTTAGTGTCTTGTCGCCGAAACTCGCCGGTGTCTATGCCTTGTTCTATCAGGTGTTCGAAAATGTCAGCGTATGCTTTTCGATATATTAGTCGCTCGGCTTCGATGTCGGGGCTGACCGGCTCTGCGATTAGCGCATAGGCGAGCTTGTGACCGGCAATGGCGCGTTCTGCGAAAGACTGAATGGTTTGCTCGAGTCGCTCGGTGCAATTGAGCTTTTCGCTATCCGAGCTTGGTTCTGGAAAAGCAGATCGGCGCACCATTTCTACTTCTTTTCCCGAGGCAATTTTGAAGACGTGGGTGCATAGCGCTGCTTTGTCTTCAAAATATTTGTAGATGGTGCCAATGGCTACGCCGGCTTCTTGCGCGAGTGAAGCAATCGTCAATGCCTTAAACCCATCGTTAGAAACAATCGCTAAAGCAGTATCTGACAGCAGTTTATGTTGTGCTTTTTTTCTTGCTTCGGTTTTTTCTGTGGGGCGATAGGCCATTGTGACGTCGACACGCTAGTTGATAGTTTGAGACTTTGATTTTTCAATCTTAGAGTATGCCTTAGTGACGTAATCCACACAAAGGCTAGGTATTAACGCTGTGACGTAATTTGACCAAAGTCGTGAATCATGGTTCACTTTATTGATGGATGCTTGCTTTTCGACCTTTTTTGGTGCGATTTGAGGCTGCTCTTTCCACATTAGTTGAGTGAACACGACACGCTGAGGTAAATACGATGAGCAATATTAAGGGACACGACTTTGAGCCGAGCAATCAGTATTGGGCGGAAACGCACACTGTCGAAAACCTACCTGAGCCTTTAGAAGACTACAACGCCTATCAAAGTGATACCGCGCTGCGCGAGAGTGTGCTCGCGACGGGTGGACGTTGGGGCGATGCGTCGCTGCTGAATTTCGGCGAGCAGTGCGGTTCGGCAGAAACGATCGAGTTAGGGTTTCAGGCCAACGCCAACGCTAATAAGCCTGAATTGTTTACGCATGACCGATACGGAAAACGCGTTGATGAGGTGAAGTTTCATCCGGCTTATCACTCGCTAATGACGCTCGCGATGGGCGAGGAGATTCATGCGTCTCATTGGGCGTCGCCAAAGAGTGGCGCGCATGTGGTAAGAGCCGCTAAAAGCTATATGTTGACGCAAGTGGAAGCAGGGCATGGCTGCCCTATTACCATGACGTCTGCCGCAATACCGACCCTTAAGCGCCAGCAAAGTTTATATGATGAATGGGCGCCTAAGGTGCTGCATTCGGGCTATGACCCAAGAAATATCAGCCATAGTTTGAAAGAGAGTGTAACGATTGGTATGGCGATGACAGAGAAGCAAGGCGGTTCTGATGTCAGGCAGAATTCCACTCAAGCCTACGCTTTAGGTGCCGGCGGTGCAGGGCAACTCTATGAACTGGTTGGACATAAGTATTTTGTGTCAGCGCCAATGAGCGATGCGTTTTTTGTGTTAGCGCAAACCAAGGCCGGCGTTTCATGTTTTCTGGTGCCGCGCTGGCGGCCAGACGGCACCAAGAACCCCTTGCAGATTCAACGCCTCAAAAACAAAATGGGGAATGTCTCCAATGCGTCGAGCGAAACAGAATTACGCGGTGCGCTAGGTTGGCTGGTTGGTGAAGAAGGTCGCGGGGTATCGGCGATTCTCGAAATGGTTGCGATGACGCGTTTTGATTGCATGATCGGTTCTTCCGCATTAATGCGCCAGTCTGTCGCGCAGATAACTCATCATTGTCACCATCGAAAGGCGTTTGGCCGTACCTTGAGTCAACAACCATTGATGCAGAATGTACTGGCGGACCTTGTTATTGAGTCGGAAGCATCGCTAGCGATGACAATGCGACTCGCTAAAGCCTTAGACCGTTCTGAGGAAGATGCGGCGGAAAAAGACTTAGTCAGAATGGGCACCGCGATCGGCAAATACTGGATATGTAAGCGTACGCCGGGTCATGCCTATGAGGCGATGGAATGTATCGGCGGCAGCGGCGTGATGGAAGATTCGATCATGCCTCGCCTATTTCGTGAGTCGCCAATCAACACGATTTGGGAGGGCAGCGGTAATGTTCAGTGTTTGGACATGCTGCGAGCGATGCAGCGTAATCCAGCCGCTTTCGATGCATTTATGACAGAGTTGAATTTGGTTGAGGGAAAAAACGCCCTGTTAGATCTCGCGATACGGGGCATTGAGGCCGAGTTTGAAAAACCTGATGACTTAGAGTTTCGCTCGCGTTCGGTCGTCGGGCAGATGGCGCGCGCTATGCAAGGCGCTGCATTATTTCAATATGCCGATGAAGGCGTCGCCACGGCTTTCTGCGAGTCACGATTACGGCCTGATAACGCGGGTTGGGTTTACGGTACGTTGCCGCGCTCCGTCGATTGCGAGAGTCTCATTCGTCGGGCGAGCCCAAAATGATTAGGGTGATTGGCGATTGATGCTGCCGTTAAAGTCGCGCGAACGGGTGCATCGAAGCGGTAGGTGTTTATACTGTCGGTCAACGTTTTATGGAGTTGATCGCAATGTACTCATTTTTCATCTGGCTCGCCATTATTGGCGGTTTGTTATTATGCTTTTTTTTACTGCGCTACATTATAAAAAACATACATAAATCGCCTGTTGACGCTGACCCGGTGGTGAATGATGTAGAGCCTATTGGCCATTCGTTAGCGGCAAAAGACAGTTTGCTATTGATTGCCAGCTCATTACTCGATGGACAGGTTGAGGTAGCTGAAGCGTCTATTCGTCTTAAGGTTCTATTAGACCATTACGACCCGTCATTGCATCAAGATCCGGTGTTTTCAGTATTCAATACCTTGTATGACGGTTTGGCGCATATGCCGACGCATCAGGCGCGCAAGCAAACGGATAAAAAGTTCTTACACAAAATGGATCAAGAGCGTTTAGCTTTGGAGGCTAAATATCGCTCGAATGCGCTGCAGGCAGCCGAAGCACTTGTGCAGAAGCTTAATAGCGATAGTGAGTGATCACTACCGTTAGAATGCCTTTAGAAAAGGTGTTTTGTTCTGATTGCTTGCGGTGTTAAGTGATGCATAATTTCGCTTTGATCAAAAGTTTGTCGAATTATTAGATTTTATTAATGTTAAGTGCTAATTTGTGCCGCTGTTATACGCAATTAGAAGAAATCGGAGCATAGATATTATGTCAATCGAGCTAGAGAAAGACGAAATCATTACGGTGGAAGAGAACGTGGAACAAGGTTATTTCTATTTAGAAAACCGCCAGTTTAAAGGGCCGTTTGAAAGCAGTGATCAAGCAATCGAGGCCGCATTGGCTAATTGTACTGCGAACGGTGCGGGTGAGTGTCGAGCCGTTTATCATGGTTCGGTGCGTGTTAATGAAGAAACAAGTTTTAGGGAACCTATGGGCGATATGCGTCAAATTGAAGCTGGTGCTTCTTTGGTTTCGTAATATTTGCTTATCGTCGGCGAGCAAGGAAAGCTGCGCCAACGAATCCTCATCTTGTCGATACTTCCCTTCTCAAACTGAACCCCCTGCCTCCAAAAAAATTTGCACTCATGTTAGTCGCGCATATTTTTTAAGTATAGCCTCCTAATGGTTGACGCCATTTCTAAGGTTTCAGAGACGATATCGCTGTGAATCACAAAAGTGTGTGAGCGCTCGTCAAGGCTCAGTTCGTCTCTTGATAACAGTTGTCGGTTCGCAATTTCGAGATTTGCATCGGAAGGGTCGTAATCTTCGCGCGTGCGCTTTGCTATCCATTCTCGAATGACAGCCATTGATGCTTGGCAGTTTGCGATACAAAGAGGCACGCCTCGCGAGTCGGCGACGTTTTGAATGGTGTCTCGCTGCCACTGTTTTAAGTTGGTGGCATCAACAATGACGCTGATACCTGAGTCCAGTACTTCTAAGCAAAGCTCCGCGAGCTTTTGATAGGTTCGTTGATTGGCGTCATCGTTATACATTGCCTTGCTGAGTTCACTTTCTGGGTGCTCGTGTATATTCAGGCCGTAAAGCCGTTTGCGTTCAGCGTCGGACCGCACTCTAATGGCTCCCAGTTGGTCTACTAAGCGCAATGCGACAGTGCTCTTTCCGGTGCCACTGATGCCATACATCGTCAGTACAAAGCGGTTTGGAAGCTCCGTATAGGTTTCTGCTAAGCGAATATACTGGTGATACTTTTTCATCTGTTCTGCGCGAGCGTCTGAGTCTAAGCTTGGGTCTTGCATGACTAGCAGGCAGATTTTCGCGCGCACAATCGCACGATAGGATTTATAAAAATTCAGTAGCTTGAGCCCCGAATAATCACCGCTTTCCTCTAGGTAGTTATTTAAAAAGCGGTTGGCATAGTGGCTTAATCCGTGAGTCTCGAAGTCCATTACCAAAAATGCGATATCGCTGATGGTATCGATCCATCGGAAGTCGTCATTGAATTCAATACAATCGAATAGGGTGACTTTTTCTTGATAGAGCGTGATGTTGCCGAGATGCATATCGCCATGGCATTCGCGAACCATGCCATCCTCGCGGCGCTGGGTGATTAGCGGTGTTAGGCGCTCAAACGTTGAATGTGTCCATTCTTCTAATTGTTCAATTTGGCGTCGCTGATCTGGGTCACTCAGTAAGGCACCAATCTGCGTGAAGTTTTGTTCCATTGGCGCGAACACTTGTGCAGGCTCACCATAGTTCGTTTCGATAGACGCCGGATTGAGTGTTTTGTGAAAGCTGGATACCTGCTGTGCAAGTGCATCAATATCCGCAAATTGTAGTGCGTCCGCGTCGGCGAGTTCGCTGAATAATTGGCCAGACTCAAACTGCTTCATGCGCACGGCATATTCGATAGCCGAAGACGTATCATCAAGGCAAGGCGCCTCTGGTGTCCCAGAAATTACCACTAAGCCTTCGTAGATGTCTGGCGCAGAACGCTTGTTTAAGTTTAATTCTGCTTCACAATACTGTTTCCGCTGAGCCAATGACGTAAAATTCAAAAACCCGAAATCAACAGGCTTTTTGATTTTGTATGCGTAGCTTCCGGTCAGAATAATCCAGGAGATATGTGTTTCAATCAGCTCCATCTTGGTGACAGGGTGGGCGAAAAAAGTACCCTGCATTAGCGCGTTGATAAGAGGCGTGTTCATTATGTATCCAGATTAGATATTAGCGAATAGATGATAGCGTGTTGTGTTGATATTTCCCTATATGAAAAGAGATTAGTTTGATCTATGGCTGCTAAAAAAGGTTCTCGCGCTGCGGCGAAGAAAGCCCCCTCGAACATCTCTCGACCTTGGTATCGGCACCCAACTTTTTATAAAGTCGTGGCGGTTTGCTTGCTGGTCGTGGTCGCGTGGCTGATCTATCTTGACGCTCAAGTTCGTTATAAGTTTGAAGGCAAACGCTGGGCGTTGCCCGCTCAGGTTTATGCAAGAGCGCTAGAAATATACGATGGGCGAGCGCTGAATCTGAAAAATCTTCAGTATGAACTTTCAATGTTGCAGTATCGCAAAGTTGCCGCTCCAACTCGGCCCGGTGAGTATGCGCTGGGTGGGTCATCGACGCGCCGGCAAGTTTCTCTATTTATTCGCGGGCACTCTCTGCCGGACGAAGCACAGGCGCCAGTGCTGGTGACGTTCTATATTGAGTCTGATGTGGTCAACGGGCTGTCGGCAAGTGACGGCGTATCGCAGGCAATCTATACCGTCGACCCATTCAAAATGGCTGGCATTTATCCGGGCTCTCGTGAAGAGCGGGAGCTATTGTCTTATGAGGAAATTCCCGATGCGCTGATTGCCGCATTATTGGCGACGGAAGATCGCGACTTCTTTGATCATTGGGGGGTATCGCCATGGTCTATCGTGCGCGCGATGTGGGAAAACATGAGAGCGGGTCGTGTTGTTCAAGGGGGTTCAACGCTCACGCAGCAATTAGTTAAGAATTTCTATTTAACGAGCAAGCGTTCGATTTGGCGCAAGGTCAACGAAGCCCTTATGTCTGTCATGTTAGAGATCCATTACTCTAAGCAGGCACTGCTCGAAACGTATGTGAATGATATTTACCTAGGCCAGTCTGGTGCAACGGCGGTGCACGGCTTTGGTATGGCGAGCTATTTTTATTTCGGCAAAGCTTTGCAGCATTGCGATACGCATGAGCTGGCATTGCTCGTCGCGATGGTGAAAGGACCCTCTTATTACTCACCGCGCCGCCATCCTCAGCGGGCGCTTGATCGACGCAACTTGGTGCTGTCACTCATGCAGCAAGAAGGTTATTTAGCGCATCCTAGGTACCGACAAATGAGCACGTTGGGCTTGGGTGTGATTTCGAAACCGTCGATTCGCAGCAATCAATATCCGGCGTTTCTTGATCTCGTGCGTCGACAGTTACGAGAAGAGTACGGTGAAGACAAACTACGTACGGAAGGCCTAAAAATCTATACGACACTTGATCCACAGTTGCAGGATAGCCTAGAACAAGCCTCTGAGAAGATAATGCCAAGCCTTGCAGCGAGAAACGGCAAAGACCTTCAATTAGGCGGTGTGGTGACCGGTGTAGGGACTGGCGAAGTGCTAGCGATGCTAGGCGATAAAAACCCACGCTATCAAGGATTCAACCGAGCGCTAGATGCATCTCGCCAGATAGGTTCTCTTATCAAACCAGCGGTTTTTTTGACGGCCTTGATGGAGCCAGAGCGTTACCACTTGGCGTCAACCATTGACGATAAGCCCTTTAAAATTCAGTTTGAAAACGGCGACGAATGGCAGCCGAAGAATTTCGATAAGTCGGACCATGGTGAAGTACCGTTGTTTAAAGCATTATCGCGCTCATACAATGTTGCGACGGCGAGACTAGGTTTGGATTTGGGGGTCGACTCCGTGCAGGAGACGCTTCGAAAACTGGGTGTTGAAAAAGCCTTGAACCCCTACCCTTCGATACTGCTAGGGGCGCAGAGTATGTCGCCTTTTGAAGTGAGTAAGTTTTATCAAACGATAGCGAGTAACGGCTTTAATATGCCGCTGCGCGCGATACGAGAAGTGACCACCGCGCAGGGTGATGTGCTGTCGCGCTACCCGTTTGAGATTGATCAAGTGGTGGCAGCGGAGGCGATTTATTTACTTCAGCATGCGTTGCAGGAAACGATGCGCAGTGGCACGGGGCGATCAGTTTATCGGCGTTTGCCGGCGGCTTTGCGCGTGGCAGGTAAGACAGGTACGACGAATGATAATCGTGATAGTTGGTTTTCTGGTTTTTCGGGTGACTATTTAGGGGTTATTTGGGTCGGAAAAGATGACAATAGCAGCACTTCGCTAACGGGGAGTTCTGGCGCATTGCGTGTTTGGACTGAGTTGATGGCGCGAATTCCGCAATACCCCTTAGCGACTCCCAAACCGAGTGCTATCGACTATCACTGGTTTGAGTCAAACGAGTGGGCTGTCACTGATGATCAATGCCGGGATGCGCAGCCATTGCCGGTATGGGGTGAGGTGAGCAAGCTTCCTTATCGTCGGTGCGCGAGTGGCTTAGGCGCGTGGAAGGGTTGGTTTAAGGGGTGGTTTTAATGCAACGAATAATAGGTTTGTTTTGTCTGATTAGTCTCTTGATGGTGGCTGGCTGTTCTTCGGTTTCGCGTCAGCAGGTTGTTGCTGTAGACAGTCGTTCGGGAAGCGCTGCGAGTGCCAGCAAAGAAAAAATTGAGCACCCCGTGCCGCCGGTCGTATCAAAATTGTTGCAAGGAATTGCACAGGACTTACAAGCTGGAAGCTATCGCTCTGCAGAAAAAGCGTTGCGCCAAGCGCAGCGCTTATCGGTGAATGAGCCTCGCGTATATTTATACTGGGGGCAGTGGGCTGAACAGCAGGGTGAGTGGCATCAAGCTGAACAAATGTATCGTCGTGCGGTGTCGTTATCGAATGCCAACTCAGTGATTCAGCGGCGCGCTGTGCGTGCGCTTAATCAGCTTAACTCTACGGATAATTAAGGTAGTAAAAAACTATGGCATTAAACGCCACAATGTATCGATTTTCGATCGACTTGACGGACCTAGACAGAGGCGTTTACGAAAGTCTCTCGGTCCATGTCGCACTGCATCCCTCGGAAACAATGGAACGTATGGCGACTAGGCTAATGGCTTACTGTTTAAACTATACGGAAACTCTGCAGTTCACCAAAGGTTTAAGTGAAGAGTCTGAGCCGGACCTATGGCAAAAATCATATAGTGACGAACTGGAACACTGGATAGACCTTGGTTTGCCCGACCTTAAGCGGATGAAAAAGTCGTGCAGTTTAGCTCAAGCCGTGTCTATTTATGCGTATGGCGGACGTTCGCTAGAGGCGTGGTTGCCCGTGGCAAAAGCTTTGCAGAATAAGCATCGTAAGTTGCGGTTGTTTGGTTTTGATACGGACGCAATTGAAACGTTTAGTCAGAAAATTGATAGGACCATGTCGTTGTCTTGTGTGGTGCAAGATGGATCGATCAACTTATCATGGGGTGATCAAATGCTGGAAATTCCCGTGACAGAATTATAGTAGAGGTGCTGGTCGGATGACCTTACGTTCAATAGCGTTAACAGCTTTGGTGGCACTCGGTGTTTGGTACTGGGTTAAAGGGCGGGAAATAAAAGACCAGGCATTGAAGGCAGCGAATCGTCATTGCTCGGACCTCGATTTGATTTTTTTAGATCAAAGCGTTTCTTTAACCGGTATGAAGCTGGGGAGAGACCAGCGTGGGCAATATTGTCTCGTGCGCACGTTTTCGTTTGAGTTCAGTTCGACGGGTGAAGACCGATACCAAGGAAGCGTGGTCGTGGAGGGAAAACGAATCTCGAGTATTCGCCTTGCCCCTCATCGTATCGACTAAATAAAGCGCCTAGTGACCGTCTTCGTTTAGTGTTATTGCGCTTTTCTTTAGACTTTTACTTAAGGCCATTAGGCTATCGACTTCAGCAAAAGGTAAGGCTATTTTTAGCTCAACTTGCTGCTGATAATCGACAGCCAGTACCTCCCCGTTATGTTGGCTCATCCAGTGCCGAACCACCTGCTCGTCTGCAAAATCACAGCTGAAAGTTACGTGTTGGCGAAAGATCACTTCTTTGAATGTGGCTAAGTCGTATGCGTTTTGCGCCGCGCCTGAATACGCTCTGACTAGTCCGCCCGCGCCTAATTTTATGCCGCCAAAATAGCGAATAACGATCAGCATGACGTCGCCAACATTTTTGTGTTGAACCACATTAAGGATTGGTTTGCCTGCGGTTCCACTTGGCTCGCCATCGTCTGACATAGCGACTAGCGTGGGCTGGTTGGGAGGGCCCACTTGATAGGCCCAACAATGATGGCGTGCATCGGGGTAGTCTAGTTTTGCGTCTTGCAGTGCTAGCATGGCATCCGCGCGATCCTTTGCTGGACAGACCCGGGCAATAAAACGACTTTTTTTGATGACGATTTCGGATTGATGCATCTCGCTCGGGATTAAATAAGGCGCGTTAACTTGCGGTTTAACACTCACTGACTGCCTCCTTTACCAATCTCTCCTTTAATACTTTCGCCTCTAATAACATGGAGATAGCCCGTCCCCGCGAGGAAATCTAGCTGCATGGCATAGTTAAGATAGTCGACCGTGATAGCGGTGACGGTGCCTTGCTCAGAAAAAGTGAAGCGCAGGAAGATTGGCTTGTTCTGTGTCGTCATTTTCGAGTTGGAATGCGGGCCTGGTTTTGTTTCAAAATCAAGATGGTAGTCGCGTTGTTGAATTTGCGTGTTTGCACTAGGGAGTCCCGGGCCGAACAGCTTAGTCATCTGTTGAAGAGTGGGCATCGTGCTTTCTTCAATGGGGAGCAGCACAAAGCGAACCATGGCCTCCGAGAGCGAGAGATCGATGTCGTCGGTACACGATGATCGTAATATTTTTTCAACGAAAGCCGGCTGAAAAACAGCGCTAAGGGCTGGATCTATCGACGCTTCGGCAAGCAGTGGCTGCCGCGAATGACGGCTGTAGTCTACTTGTAACGCGTAGTGGCGTTGGAGTGTGTCGTACTGACTCGCTAGTTGATAGTGGTGGATGATTCTTGCGTCGGTTTCGCTTGTTTGATGGGGCTCGGCCTTAAAGTAACGGTCAAAAACAGATGCGGGCAGTACGGGGTCTGAAAAGACTATCTGTGTGCTGTGTTGATTCAAGATCACTTCGATATGCGCGTCATAATCGCAAAACTGGTCGGCAAAGCGATAGAGTGACCAGTATCGACATCCGCTGACCAGCAACACTAGACAAAGAATGCTGATAAGTTTTGCGAGAGTACTGAAGGATGTCATCACTGGCTTTTCATTGTTTGAGAGAGTAGGTTGTTGGAGTGGTTATGGCGTGAGGCCTTCGCATATGGGCGGAGCATGCAAACCTTGAAATAGTTATTCACTTGCGTTGCTCATTGGTGATTTTTATACCGAATTTTTAAAAATGTTTGCTGAGCCGTGGCTTCGCTTAATACATTCTGCTGAAGTCTCAGCTTGTTATTTCAGCATAAATAGATTTTTATTAGTATTGAATTGTCGTTAACGGGTCGCCAGAGACCCGCGCATAATTCGCTAGAATGCGTACATAACAATAACCAGATTTTGAGCATAGATTCGAAATCATATTGCCTCTTTAGTGAGGTGAAAGGTCCACACTATGAAAGCACTTAGTCTTGCCGATCAGTTGTTTCTTTGGTTAGAGAAAAGGCAGCAGCCGATGCATGTCGGAGGCCTCCATCTATTTAGTTTTCCTGAAGACGCTGGTCCGAAGTATGTTACTCAACTCGCCGAGTATATGAGCTCGTATGACAAGCCGATTCCGCCGTTTGATCAGCGTTTAAGTACGCGCTTTGGTCAATACTATTGGGACCACGACAATCATTTCGATCTAGAGCATCATTTTCGGCATAGTGCGTTGCCAAAGCCGGGACGTATTCGAGAGCTTCTATCTTTGGTGTCGGTCAAGCATAGTGCGCTGATGGATAGAGAGCGCCCAATGTGGGAATGCCACCTGATTGAAGGCATTCAAGGCAAGCGTTTTGCGATTTATTATAAGGCACATCACTGCATGATGGATGGGGTTGCCGCAATGCGCATGACCAATAAGCTGTTATCCGATGACCCGACTAAACGAGACCTTCCGCCGCTGTGGGCCTTACCCGAAAAAATAAAAAAACGTTCGTCAGCCACGGTTTCTCAGGGCGATATCGTGTCGAGCCTGACGACCTTAGCAAGTGCTGCAGGAAAACAAATTTCGACGGTACCGACGCTGATTAAAGAGGTGGGGCATGCGCTTAATCAAGCCCGTAATAACCCTGACTATGTATCGGCGTTTCAAGCACCTCCCAGTATATTGAATACGCGTATCACCGGCTCAAGACGGTTTGCTGCTCAGTCTTATCCGATTGATCGTTTTAAAGAAATTGCGCATGCCAGCAACTCGACGTTAAACGATGTGGTCATGGCGGTTTGTGGTAGTGCGTTGCGTAATTATTTGATGAGCCAGAAAGCCCTGCCTGCGAAGCCATTGATCGCCATGGTGCCGATGTCGATGCGTTCGGATGATAGTGAAACTGGGAATCAGATAGCGATGATTTTGGCGAGCTTGGGAACGCATTTGGCGAACCCAGCTGAGCGCTTAATGGCGATACAACGCTCCATTAAAGACTCCAAAGCGCGCTATGCCAAGATGAGCTTGGAGGAGGCGGTTAACTTTACCGCCCTCACACTCGCCCCCGCGGGGCTTAATATGTTGACGGGTTTATCGAATAAGCTTCAGGCGTTTAATGTCGTGATTTCGAATGTGCCTGGCCCCAAAAAGACGCTTTACTGGAACGGTGCTCAGCTAGAGGGGATGTATCCGGTATCGATTCCCTTGGACCGGATTGCCTTGAATATCACCTTGGTAAGCTATGTGGATCAACTTGAGTTCGGGTTTACAGCATGTCGTCGAACGCTGCCGTCGATGCAGCGTTTATTGGACTATGTTGAGCAGGGTATTAACGAACTCGAAGATGCATTTGGACTGTCTAACTAGGGCCTATGTTTGAGACTGGGTGTTGACTGCGCGGTGGACTCTGGCAAACTGCGCGTCTCAAATATTGATCTCTCTTAGGAAATACCATGTCTGACGGCAAGCCGAGCAAACCCGAAACCTTTGAACAAAAAGTCAGTTATGGCTTTGGTTGGCAGTTTGGGCGTCAATTGCATAAAAACAAGTTTGAAGGGATGGATATTGAAGCCTGTGTTCTAGCGCTTCGACAGTGCTTTAACGGAGAGCCTTCGATGTTGGGCGAGTCGGAGCTGAATGAAGCCTTCGACCTGGTTAAAGAGAAACGTAAAGAAGTTGAGCAGAAACGTCAAAGTGACTACAAAGGGTTATGTGAAACGTTTCTTGAAGAAAATGCAAAGAGAGACGGTGTTCGTTTGACGGATTCCGGTCTTCAATATGAAATTCTAGAGCAAGGCGATGGACCGACTCCTGCCGTTACTCAGACGGTTAAAACGCATTATCACGGTTCATTCATCGATGGTCAGGTGTTTGATAGCTCGGTGACTCGCAATGAGCCCGCTGAGTTTCAATTAGATCAAGTTATTCCAGGATGGACCGAAATTATGAGCATGATGCCGGTCGGCTCGAAGTGGCGAGTCGTGATTCCTTATCCGCTAGCGTATGGCGAAGCCGGCTCTCCTCCGGTAATTCCGCCTCATGCCACGCTAATTTTTGAAATTCATTTAATTGATATTGTTAAGTAAACGCCTTACGTCGCCACGATTACCTCGTTTACATGCGTAATAGTGGCGTCTTTACAGCCTACGATGAACAGCTAATTTCTAACTCTTTCGCCCAGTCTGGCGGCAACGCTTCATATTGCTGGCAGCCCTCTTGCCGTGAGTACGGGCGCTTAAGAACTTCATGTAGGCGCTTAACTTCTGAATAGTCACCATGCTTGGCTTTATCAATCGCGATCTGCGCCAAATGGTTTCTTAGGATATAGACGGGGTTAATCGCTTGCATCTTGGCAAGGCGAGCGTTCGGGTCTTGAGTGTTTTGGCTTAACCGAGACTGATAGTTAGAGAACCACTGATCAAAACTGTTGAGGTCAATGCATTTGTCTCGCAGTGATGAAAGCGCGCTCGGCTCGCCACCTTCGATATTCACTTCGCTGATCACTCTAAAAAAGTAGTGATAGTCGAGACGGTTATTCTTCAATAACGACAGCGTTTCCATGATGAACTCGGCGCCCTGTTCATCGCTATCGACGGAGGATGCTGCCGGGTTCAGCCCTAATTTTTCATGCATGCCCGACAGAAACTCTCGATTGAAAACGTTGCTGTACTGCTTGAGTCCTTCATTCAGTGCGTCTTTTTCGACAATCGGAGACATGGCTTGTGCCAGTACACTGAGGTTCCAATGTGCAATCGCTGGCTGGCGATCGAAGGCATAGCGACCTTGATGGTCTGAATGGTTGCAAATATAACCTGGGTCAAACGCATCCATGAAACCAAACGGGCCAAAGTCGAAAGTCTCACCTAGAATCGACATATTGTCTGTGTTCATGACACCGTGAGCGAAGCCTATGCACTGCCATTTGGCGACCATTTGCGCGGTTTTTTTCGCGACTAAGGAAAATAAATCTGCGTTTTGGTTTGGCGTTTTCGCGATGTATGGGAAATGACGTTCTGCGACATAGTCGCCAAGCGCATTGAGCAAAGTGTTATCGCCATTATTGCCGTCGGTATGATAAGCGTATTCGAAATGCCCAAACCGGATATGACTGCGCGAAACGCGCATTAGCGTGGCACCGCTTTCTATTTCTTCTCGTCGAACGGATGTAGAACTATTCACAACGCAAAGTGCTCGTGAGCTAGCGATGCCCAAGGCGGCCATGGCCTCACTGCACAGAAACTCTCGAATGCTTGATCGCAGGACTGCTCGGCCATCGCCTTGTCTTGAAAAAGGAGTCTGACCTGCACCTTTAAGATGGAGGTCTAATAATTCGCCTGAATCGGTTTCGACCTCTGCCAGAAGTAGGCCACGCCCGTCACCCAAATCAGGATTTAGGTAACCGAATTGGTGACCAAAATACTTCATCGCGAGGGGATTCCACTGTGAATGCGTTTTGTTGCCGGAGAGTAATGCGAGTGACTCTGGGTTTTGTAAGCTGTCTAGGTCGAGCCCTAACAGGCTAGCACAAAGGTCGCTGCCAACCACCCATTCGGGTTGTGTCAATGCAAGCGGTGTGACGCTTTGATAGAAGGCCGGTGGTAGACGTCTAAAGTCGTTTTGGTAGTTCAACGTTTGGAGTGTATATGGCATCGCGAGACGGTCTCACGAAATATCAGCAATGACAATAAAAACCGCTGGCGAGTATGGGCTGCTTTTGCGTATGCTGTCGCGACAATAATCAAAAAGGAATATGTTATGGGAATTTTGCTAGGCGGTTTACTGCTGTTTTTTTTGGTCCACTTGTTGCCAGTTTTTGGCGCACGCGAGCCAATCGTCAGTAAGTTAGGAGAGTTGCCTTATAAAGGATTGTTCGCTTTGTTGTCTCTGGCCGGATTGGTGTTGGTTGTGATGGGCAAAGGACAGGCGCCTTTTGTCGCGGTTTGGAATCCGCCGTTATTCTTGAAGCATGTCACGATGTTATTAATGCTGCCGGCCTTTATTTTGCTGGTATCCGCTTATGTACCGTCGAATATTCGCCGTAAGGTTCGCCACCCAATGTTATTGGCGGTCAAATTATGGGCAACCGGGCACTTATTAATTAATGGTGATTTGGCCTCTATGAGCTTGTTTGGTTCTTTCTTGGCCTATGGTGTGATTGCAATGATTAGTGCCAATAAGCGTGGTGAAGCAACGGTTCATCCAGCGAAACCAATCTATATGGATGTGGTCGTTGTGTTGGTGGGCTTAGGTGTTTATCTCGGTGTGGCGATGAAGCATTACCAGTTGTTTGGTGTGCCAATCTTTTAGTGAGTCGTTTGAAAGATATATGTCCATTTTTAGGCAGTAGGAGCGGGTATCGTGAGTTTTGTTTTCTTCTTGTTAGGCTTGTTTAGTGCGGTCTTAACTTACAATGTTTTACGGCCCTTGTTTCACCACCCTAAATGGATTGTCCCGAGTTTTATCGGGGGATGGTTGATCGGTGAATTAGGCTTGCATGCCATTGCGGTTCAATTACTGGTGGTGCTGCTGTTCGTTTTGTTCGGTGCCGTCAGTGGTTTTTGGGCAGCCTTAGGGATGTTGCTCTTTGTGTCGTCTTGGCTGGTGCTGTCGTACCATTATTTTTCTGGTTACAAGTCGAAAGTGTTGATGGATTCGATTGTTGGGCCTCATCGAGATCCTGAAGAACGCAGTAACTGGGGGCAGCATAAAGAGCTTGATGTCTCGCGCTTACTTCGCCCTTTTTCGGACTTTAAAGATGATCAGATAGAGCTCATCAAAAATATTACCTTTGCTTCGTATGAAAATTTGGATTTGAAGCTCGATATACGCCGCAATTTAGCGCCGTGTGAAAATGCGCCGGTATTGTTGCAGATTCACGGTGGTGCATGGACCTACAAGTACGGCAGCAAAAACGAGCAAGGTGTGCCATTAACCGTAGAAATGGCTAAGCGAGGTTGGATCTGTGTTTCTATTTCATATCGCTTAAGCCCAGACTATACCTTTCCCGACCCCATTGTTGACTGTAAAAAAGCCCTAGTTTGGATAAAGGAGCATATTGCTGAGTATGGAGGCAATCCAGATTTTATCGCGGTGAGTGGTGGCTCGGCTGGTGGGCATTTGAGTTCATTATTGGCGCTAACGGAAAACGTGCCTGAGCTTCAGCCTGGGTTTGAGTCGGCCGATACGCGGGTGCAGGGCTGTGTGCCTTTTTACGGTATTTATGACTTTCTCGACCGACAAAAATTGCAACTTAGTTTGGGTCTTGAGATCCTTTTGCGTAAGAAAATCATACGACAAACGAAGGCAGAGGCGAAAGAACTCTATGAACTCATGTCGCCGCTGAGCCATGTTCATGAAAACGCACCACCGTTTTTGTTGGTGCATGGTGACAAAGATTCGTTAACGTCTCTGGGCGAAGCGCAATACTTTGCTAGTGAGCTAGATAAAGTTTCCCAAAGTAGCGTCGAATTTGCTGAAGTCCCTGGTGCTCAGCATGCTTTCGATGTTTTTGCGTCAGTGCGCAGCGACTATGTGATTCAGGGAGTCGCCGAGCGTTTGCAGCAGTGGTATCGAGACAGTCAGGCCTGATTGTTTCTATAGGCGTGCGACTATAGCCGTCGGGAGTTGTTTGAGTATTGGCGCAACTAGGTTCCAAGGGAACACGGGAACAGTGCTACGAGCGACTTTTTTCTCGATCAAATCTGCGATTACCGAGGCGCCTTTATCGACATAGATCAAAAACGGACGACTGGGGACTGCACGGTTGATCTCGGTATCGATATAGCCCGGATGCAACACGGTTATATCGATATTTTCCTTGTGTGTCTCGGCTCTTAAGGCTTCCATAAATGTGCTGAGGGCGGCTTTGGAGGCGCAGTAAGCTGCATTCCGTGGAAAACCGCGGTAAGCGGCGACCGACGAGGTGCCTACTAGGTGACCATAGCCTTGTTCGCGGAACAGCTTTAGTGCAGCATCAAGTGTTGCCATGGCGCCGCTCACATTGGTGTGAATAACTTCGATATGTTTTTCTAAAGGACTCTCGCCAAACTTACCAGCATAGGCAATGCCCGCGTTTGCCATAACAATATCGAGCCCACCTAAGGCTTTTGACAGGCCTCGTATCGTAGGTTCGACGCAGGCAAGCTCGCCTACATCCATCGCGGCAACTTCAACTTTGATTTGAGGGAAACGCTGCTCGATATCTAGTTTTAGTTCAGTCAGTTTGTCGATTCGTCGCGCGGTTAGTGCAAGGTGGTAGCCCCGCTTGGCGAGTTCCAGCGCTAGCGCCTTCCCTATTCCATCGCTGGCTCCCGTAATCAGGATGCGTCGCTCAGACATGATTTGATATTCCTGTGATTGGCTAGTCAATTGAGATGGTTTTCATCGCTGCAACATTAACAGCACATTGCCATGTCAGGAAGGGGGAGGGATGAACGTAGACAGACTTTATGCTTCGTGAATATAATCGAGGCTGCTTTTTGGTCGACGCTCTACTCACCAAAATATGATTCACTTGGTGTCGAATTTTCGCAGTAGAATAGTGCGCCGTCGCCTTACAAAAAAAATATCCACCGACAGCAATGTCAACGCTAAAAAGGTATTGCCATGGACACCGTGCAACCTGAAGTTCACTACCGTAACTGTAACCTTTGCGAAGCCATGTGTGGCGTTGCGATTGAGGTGGAAGACCGTCAGATTATTTCTATTAAGGGCGATAAAGAAGACCCGTTCAGTAAGGGGCATATTTGTCCTAAAGCGCTTTCGCTTAAAGACTTTCATGAAGACCCAGACCGCTTGCGTAAACCGATGCTAAAAACCAACGAAGGTTGGAAGGAAGTATCGTGGGGCAAAGCGTATGACTTTATTGGGAGTAAAGTGAAACGAGTACAGAAAGACCATGGCGCCGATGCCGTCGGTGTCTATTTGGGCAATCCCAATGTGCATCATCATGGCAATCTATTATTTGGTGGTTTGTTTCTCGCGGGCTTGAATACCCGTAACCGTTTTTCGGCGACGTCTAATGATCAGTTGCCGCATATGCGTACTAATTTTGAGATGTTTGGCCATCAACTTTTATTTCCGGTTCCAGACATCGATCATACTGATTTGTTTATTTTGGTTGGTAGTAATCCTGCCGCGTCTAACGGCAGCTTAACGTCTGCGCCAGACTATATTGGCCGACTGAAAAATATCCGCCGTCGTGGCGGCAAAGTGATTTTGATTGACCCGCGAAAAACTGAAACAGCGCGTGTGGTAGATGAGCATATTTCGGTTCGTCCCGGCACCGATGCATTTGTTTTCCTCGGTATGCTTAATACCTTGTTTGATGAAGGTCTGATTGAAACGGGCAGACTGAAGTCGAATATCGATGATATTGCTCAGATTCAACTTCTTTGTTCTGATTTTACACCGGAATATGTAAGCCCCATCACTGGCTTGCAGGCAGACCAAATAAAGTCGCTCGCACGTCAGCTTGCAAAGACCCCTAGGGCTGCTTTATTTGGCCGGATGGGTACGTCTACCCAAGAGTTTGGGACGCTCGCGACGTGGCTGATCTATGTGCTCAATGTCGTGACTAATCATCTAGATGAGCGCGGCGGTTTGATGTTTAACAAGCCTGCGGCTGATATGGTTGAGTTAGCTGCGTTGGCTGGTGAAAAAGGGCATGTGAACGAGTATCAAAGTCGGTCTGGTTTGCCTGAGTTTGGCGGGGAACTGCCGGCGAGCACGATGGCTGAACAAATTGAGCTTCCCGGTGAAGGTCAGATAAAAGCGATGTTTGTGGTGGCAGGCAACCCAGTGTTGAGCTCCCCGAACGGAGAGCGTCTTAGTAAAGCATTTGAGTCTTTAGATTTACTGGTGTCGCTTGACTGTTATATGAATGAAACGTCCTGTCTGGCGGACGTGATCTTGCCGTCAACGTCGCAGTTAGAGCAGAGTCATTATGACTTGGTCTTTAATATGATGAGCGTACGCAATGTGGCTAAGTTTTCTCCGGCGTTATTTGAACGTGAGAAAAGTGCGCGACACGATTGGGAAATTTTGCTGGAGCTGAGTCGTCGCTTGGCCGGCAATGGAATGCGTTCGCGCGCTCAGAATGAAGTTGTATTCCAGGTCTTAAAAAGACTCGGTCCTGATGGCTTGCTCGATATCATTCTAAGGACCGGCCCTTATGGCACCCAGATACCGGGTACCACTCAGGTAGGTGCGTTCTTCATTGATGCCTTGCACGACCTGTTCGGTAACAACCATCTTATTCGTAAGTTGATAAATATGGGGCCGTATGGCGCGCCTAATAGAACGTTAAGTAAAGGTCTATGCACTGCGTCATTGCAAAACTATCCGCATGGTGTTGACTTGGGGTCCTTGCAGTCTTGTTTGCCTGACCGCCTTTATACTGACAATAAACGTATTAAATTGGCGCCGACTTCGTTTATTAAAGATATGAGTCGGTTACGTAAACGCGGTGAGCATGTTCTTAGTGTCGGTCATGATCAATTGTTGATGATTGGCCGTCGGGATGTCCGTTCGAACAATTCTTGGATGCATAACTTCCAACGCTTGGTAAAAGGCAAAAACCGCTGTACTGCATTAATGCACCCTGCGGATGCCGAAAGTCGTGGCATTAAAGAAGGCGCTGACGTTTGTGTTAGTAGTGAAATTGGCAGTATCGAGCTGCCGGTTGAGTTGACCACGGATATTATGGAAGGCGTGATTAGTGTTCCTCATGGCTGGGGGCACACCAATGATGAGGTCCGCATGGAGATCGCTAAGCGACGTCCTGGGGTTAATGTTAATGCCATTATTGATGACAAATTTGTTGACCGATTGAGTGGGACATCTGTTTTGAACGGCGTGGCCGTTAGCGTGGTAAGCTGTGGGACGGCGCCTGAAGCTGCAAAGCCAAGTGCGGCGAAAGCACCGGTAAAAGCGAGCGCTAAGCGACCCAAAAGTCGGGTTCGTGTTAGCGCGAAGTTGTCGTAAGCGCGGGCTGTATTTTTTGATGGAGTAGGCTGAGGCCGCGCTGTTGAGGCTGTCTATTAATCATGCGCAAAGAGCTTGATAAGAAGATGACCTCTGTTTAGAACCAATTGATATCAATTGTCGTCGTTAGGCCGTGGTATGATGCTCGGCTGCGCAACAAATAACGACGAGAGCTTTTTATGATCATCCCTTTTAAGCAGCTGAGTGACGAAGCCGTCGAGAATCTGATAAAGGAATATTGTTTGCGCGATTGGGGCTTGAACGAAATTGAAGCGCCACTAGAAGATCGCATGATTCAAGTCCGCCGAGCGCTGCACGCTGAGCAGCTAGTTGTGCTTTACAGTGAACATTTTGAAAATGCGCGGCTAGTTTCTCAAGACGAGCTTAAAAACTTCTCATGACACCTCATATTGTTAGTCTTGAACGTATTAAGCTGGTTGCGGGTGCTCGTTGCTTTGCGCTTGGGGAGAAGCTCCTAGCAAAGCAGACCCCAAGCCGTTTTGTCATGCACGATGATATGGCTAAAGGAGACGTTGCTGGTTTTTCTGTATCGCTTAGCTATCGTGGTGACAGTGTTGAAGGGAGCTGTTCTTGTCCCGCCTCCGAAGGGTTTGAATTTTGCGAGCATTGTGTCTGTCTTACTTTGTTTGCCAACAAGCAAGGTCAGCAAGTTTTGTCTTTGTCGAAAGGCCCGGATAAAAGCAGGGTTCTTGCGTATCTTCTATCACTTGATAAACCTGTGCTTGCGAAGCAAATGCTGGGCTTATTAGAGCAGGATTCGGCGCAATTTAAGCGCTATTTATTGAAAGTCAGTTTGGATACAGATGCGTTAGATTTTACGGCCCTCAAAAAAGAGCTGACGACATTGACGAAGCCTCAAAGTCAGATGTTTAGCCAGCGCCAAGTAAAACATTTTTTTTCTCGCATTGAGCGTTTTTTAGAAGAAGTAAAAAGCGCTAACTATTTGGCCCAGCCGGAGCCAATGCTCAAACTTCTCGAATATGCGATTGCGAGGGTTAATCTACTACTGGAAAAAGTGGAGGACCGAACAGGGCAAAGGGAAGTCGCGGTGAGCTACCTACGCGGTATGTTTTTGTCCCTATTTGAACAGCTAAGTGCGCGCCCAGAAACCTTAAGTAAACGCTTTGAGAAAAACTGGTTGAGCGATCAGTTTCAGGTGCTTGGCTTGAATATTGAACCGTTTTTTAAGACTAACCCTAAATCCTTAGCGCTCTCAAAGACTCGTTTGAAAAGTGCGTGGTTGAGTCGCTGTTGGCCCAAATCAAGCCGTCCATTGTTGCCCTGGCAGATGCAAAAACTAGCGCGTTATTTTTTAGAAAACGAGGCACATGATTTGTCGTTGGAAGAGTCTCAGGGCATGAGCCTAGTGTTGGCGCAGAGTGATCAAGACTTCTTAAAAATTGCTGAGCGTTGGTCTAACAGCGGCCGACCACAAGACGCAATTGCGATCTTGGATGAGCGTTTAGCAAGCGGTCACTCACACCCTGATATGTTGATTGCGGCAGCGGATATTGCGTGTTACTTGCCTGATGCAGAAGCGCGCTTATTGGACTTGCTTGAGCGTTATCCGAATGAATTAGCGCGACCGATACTAGACAGTATTAACCCTCGGGGTTTTTCGACAAGCTTCCATGAGCAAGTGGTAGAGAGCCTGCTGCGCAGTGCTATCCCCGAACTTATGTCGCTTATTTTGCCGGACCTCCTAAGGTTCCAGCGTTTTCCTGATGCCTTGAAACTGATCCGTCTTGCTGCCGTAGACGCCGATATTGTGGCGGAGTGCGTGCCTGCGCTGATCAAAGAATTTCCAGAAGAATGCATTCAAATACTAGAAAAGAAGGTCGTAGAACTGTTGGCAAAAAGTATGCTCAGTGCGGATGTCAAGGCAGCTCGCCTAATGCATCTTCTCGAATTCGTTACAACAGACAAACGCCGCACTAAATCCTTTGTCATGCGTATGCAGCCGACGTTTCGTTCGCGCCCGAAATTTGTGGAAAGCTATGAGCAGTTTGAGAAGAAAACGACAGGCTAAAAAAACTTACTTTGGCTGGGGGCGCTCTTGTAATTTTTTTCTTCAGCCCCACCTAAACAGGCATTGGCTCGATAACATCAAACCTATTCAATATATGAGAGAAAAATCATGATGCAAGATTCAAGTGTGCCTGAGATTACGATGGACGCGAATGACCTATACCTCGAAGATATGTATACGGATCAAAAGGTTGGCACTATTCGCCGCATGACTCCCGTGACAGTTGACGGCGAGGTTGATGCGGCTCGCCCAGTTCTATTTATTGGTCAGGCTCAGATGATGACGCCTGCAGGCGCTCTGCCTCTCACCTTCGAATTAGAAGCGACAACCTTAGCTGAAGCGGTCGCAAACTATGGTGATGGTGCTGGGAAAGCGATGGAAGAGACCATGGCTGAGTTGCAAGAAATGAGACGCCAGCAAGCCTCCCAAATTGTGGTGCCGGGAGACGCGGGTAGTCAGATTCAAATGCCCTAACGTTTGATTGCGTTTTTGTTAGTTGCGGACCAAGGTCCGAGTAAGCTTGAATGGATAGCGCTGCGCCGATGCGTTGCTGCTATTTGGAGATAATATGATTACGGTTCATCATCTAAATAATTCTAGATCTCAGCGGGTTCTTTGGTTGCTTGAAGAGCTCGGTTTGGAGTATGAAATCAAGCGCTATGAGCGTGACCCAAAAACGATCAGGGCGCCAGACAGCTTGAAGTCGGTGCACGCGTTAGGCAAGTCGCCGGTGATTACCGATGGTGGAGTTACCGTCGCTGAGTCGGGTGCGATTATCGAATATTTGGTGCGTCAATACGGACAAGACTTAATGGGCTTGCCTGAGGGTTCGACTGCGCAGCGCGATTGCACTTACTGGTTGCATTTCGCAGAAGGCTCATTGATGCCGCCAATGGTGATGAAACTGGTGTTTGATAAGGTGAAAACGAGCCCGATGCCCTTTTTCGTAAAGCCCATTGCTAAGGGTATTGCCGATAAAGTGATGAAAACCTTTGTGAGTCCAGAGATTGTAAGCGCGCTAAGGTATATCGATTCTTACTTGAGCGACAGAGAGTGGTTTGCCGGTTCTCACTTGAGCGGCGCCGATGTCCAGATGAGCTTTCCACTTGAAGCGAGTGTAGCCAGAGGTATGGTCCACGAAGGCAACTATCCTAATATTTACCGCTTCGTTAAAAAATACCAAGCGCGGCCGGCTTATTTGACTGCATTGGAAAAAGGCGGTGACTACGATTATGGCCCTGAAGCGTCATAATCAAAGCTTAGCGTTTAGTTTATCAACGACGGTTCCCGCTTTTTATTCGAGATGGGCATCTAAATCTACATAGTTAGTCGCTTTAAAACGCGGTGTGCAAATGGCGAGAAAGACGAGGTCTTTCTCGCCCTTGTTGACTATCCGTTGTTGTTCTCCCGACGGTATGACGATCACATTCCCTTTGCTTACCGTTTCTTTTAACTCTCCAACGTGCACTTCGGCTTTACCTTCGAGAATGACATAGCGCTCGCTAGTGTCTAGCAATTTATGCCATCGAGTTTGTTTACCCGCTAAGACCCGTGCACGCGCAATAGAGCATTCCGCATCAGACTCATCATTAAGTAACTCAAGAATGTAGCAGCCCTCTTTAAAGTAATATTCGTTCTGCTCGCTTGGTTTTTTCACTTGTATTTCGTTCGCTTTCATCGGGGCCGTAAACTCCATTTTTATCAGTAAACTATCCGTCACGATTATGGCGAGGTCATGATAGAATTCGCGCCATAGTGAGTCGTGTACTCTAACCGTTTTGCAGTTATTTTAGTCAGGTGTCGTAAAATGTCTTTTGGTGTTGGTCAGCGTTGGGTGAGTCAAACTGAGCCGAAGCTCGGTTTAGGGATTATTTCAGAATTTTCTAATCGTCGCTTAACGATTAATTTTCCTGCGGCGGGAGAGTCGCGAACCTATGCAATGGACAATGCACCCGTTAGCCGCGTGAGCTACAAACCTGGTGATATTATTTCGAATCATGAAGATCAGTCATTTGTGGTGGTCGGCGTTAATGATCGCGATGTGTTGATTGAGTATCAAGTGACGGACGAATCGGGTATTGCTCAAGCCTTGAGTGAGATTGAGCTAAATTGTTTTATTCAGTTTACCTCCCCGCTACAACGTTTGGTGAGTGGTCATTATGACCGCAATCGGGCGTTTCGAATGCGTTATCAAACGCTCCAGAATCTTAACCGCTTACAGCAAAGTCCAGTGCGAGGCCTAGTCGGCTCTCGGACTAATCTGTTGCCGCACCAAGTATTCATCGCGGACCAAGTGTCACAACGCTATTCGCCGCGCGTATTGTTAGCAGACGAGGTTGGATTGGGTAAAACCATCGAGGCGGGAATGATCCTGCATGCCCAGCTTCATAAGGGACTCGCTAATCGCGTGTTGATTGTTGTGCCATCAACCTTGATTCATCAGTGGCTGATAGAAATGCTGCGCCGCTTCAACCTCCGCTTCTCTATTTTTGATCAAGAACGTTTCGACTCTTTGATTGAAGAAGGGCACGAAAACCCATTCGAGACGGAGCAGCTTATTCTGTGTGATCAGGACTTTCTTGTTGCTGATCCTTTGGTACAAAAGCATGCGTTGGCAGCCGACTGGGATATGTTAGTGGTTGATGAGGCGCATCACTTGCACTGGTCTGAGCAAGGTGCAAGCGAGGATTACCAATGTATCGAAGCACTTGCTAGTCGCAGTGCCGGCGTGTTGCTGCTGACCGCGACGCCTGAGCAGGCGGGAATCGAAAGCCATTTTGCGCGGCTGAGGTTATTGGACCCAGATCGTTTTCATTGTTTGAGCACGTTCATTGAGCAAGAGCAGAGCTATAGCGAGGTTTCGTCTTTAGTCAGTGAACTACAAGTCGCGACCGAAGCCGAAGCGGCCTTGCCTGCCACGTTGGTGGACCGTGCAAAGGGTTATGTTGGCGATGAAAGCGGCATCGATTGGGCGAGCCCTGCCGCAGAAATGGTTCCCTCGTTGGTGCAGCAATTACTTGATCAGCATGGCACTGGTCGCGTGTTGTTTCGGAACACGCGCCAAGCGATTGAAGGCTTTCCTGAGCGAGTACTGCTGCCCTACCCTTTAAGTGCTGAATCAGAGGTTCACGACCTTAAGTCCGACCCTCGGTTGGCGTGGTTGATCGACTTGTTAAAAGAGTGCCGACCTGAAAAAGTACTGATTATTTGTCAGTCGGCAGGTTTAGCCTTAGAGCTGGAAGCGCACCTGCGTTTGCGAGAGGGTATGCGCACTGCTGCGTTCTACGAAGGTTTGACGATCGTCGAGAGAGACCGTGCAGCGGCTTATTTTGCTGATAAAGAAGATGGCGCGCAGGCGCTGATTTGCTCTGAAATTGGTAGTGAAGGTCGTAATTTTCAATTTGCACATCACCTTGTCTTGTTTGATCTGCCAGAAAATCCAGACTTGCTTGAGCAACGTATCGGCCGTCTGGACCGTATTGGTCAAAGCTTCGATGTGCAGATACACGCACCGTATTTGATCGGGTCAAGACAAGAAGGTTTGTTTCATTGGTATGACCGAGGGCTAGATGCCTTTACACATAGTTGTGCAGCGGGCTTTGCCTTGTATGAACAGTTCCAAGACCAGTTGGAGGAGTTTCTTGAAGGGGGAGATTTTGCTTCAGCTCAAGCGCTGGCTTTTATTGATCAAGTTCGCGAAAAACGTGACCTTGCAATGGCCGAATTGCAGACCGGACGAGACCCCTTACTTGAACTAAATTCTTGTAACCAAACGCGAGCGGGCGAGCTAATTGAGTTGCTCGAAACGCAGGAAGCTAGTCAGGAATTGGCGAGTTATATGGAGTTAGTGTTCAACATGTATGGTGTTGAGCAGGATTTTCAGTCGGATTCAACGGTCATCATCCATCCGGGTGAGCATATGTTGATGCAAGACTTTCCTGGCTTGAGCGAAGAGGGCCTAACGCTTACGTATCATCGCTTAAAGGCATTGGTGCGTGAAGAGGTGGATTTTCTCAGTTGGGAGCACCCTATTGTCGTTGAAATTATGGAGCAGTTACTGGGTTCTGAGCTAGGAAATGCTGCGCTTGTGACAATGTCGGTCGAGGGCGTTAAGCCAGGTACGTTGTTTCTTGAGTCGATATTTTCGCTCAATAGTATGGCGCCTAAACAACTTCAGCTTGAGCGGTTTTTGCCTATTTCTCCGATGCGGGTCGTAGTTAGTCTCTCGGGTCGCGATATTACTGATGTTTTGCCGCATGAGAAAATCAATCAGCTCTGCAGTGGTTTAAAGCGCAGTATGGCGCATGCCGTGGTGAAGGAAATTCGCAACGATATTGAAACCTTGTTGTCTCATGCTCAGGTCGTTGCAGAACAGAGAGCGCCCAAGCGTTTGCAAGAAGCGCGTGATGCAGTGAGTGAGAATTTGGATTTAGAGATACAGCGGATGATTGCGCTAAAGCAAAAGAATTCGTTGATACGGCAGGAAGAAATCGACTTCTTGCAGACTCAAAAAGAGCAGTGCCTCGCGTATATCGATAAGACTGGCTTGGATGTGCAGGCAATGCGCATGGTCATTATTACCTAGGGACTGTAGTAAGTATTGATAACGACCTGTAAGGGGTCACTGGCGAGGAGATACATTTATGAACGACAAGCAAGATTTGAAATCGACCTTAAGTGATTTGCAGTTTCAGGTGACCCAATGTGACGCCACAGAGCGCGCTTTTGATAATGAATATTGGGATCATAAGGGCGAAGGAATATACGTTGATATTGTGTCGGGTGAGCCGTTGTTTTGCTCGGTGCATAAATATGATTCAGGCAGCGGTTGGCCCAGTTTCTATCAAGCAATCGACGCATCGGGTATTACTGAGCACAGTGACTCGAAGCTGATGATGACGCGAACAGAAGTGCGTAGCAAACAAGCCGATTCGCATTTAGGACATGTGTTTCCTGACGGACCAGCGCCCACGGGCTTACGGTATTGCATTAACTCAGCGTCGCTTCGCTTTGTCGCACGTGAAGATTTGGAGAGTCAAGGTTACGGCCGGTTGAGCGCGTTATTTGATACGCCTTGACGGTGAGTTTTGCTTCTGAGTGCGCTAATCGTAATGTGTACTAAGCTAATGTAATCGGGCCGGCATTATTCAAATGTCGGCGTTTACATTAGCTTGGAGCAAAATAATGAAAATTCTTTCCATTTTAATTCTTAGTTTTATTTCTACTCTCTCTTGGTCTGAAGAAGTCCCTGAAGCGGTTAAAGCGATTGTCCCGTCAATTATGGCGTGGGGCTCGGACCCTGCTTTGATCGCCGCAGTGAAAGAGCAAAATGCATCTCAGTTAACTCTCGATGGCATTCAAAAACGCGATGCTGAATGGCGAAAAGTAGATGGTCTTGATGACCAAATGAAAGCAATGCTTGCCAGTCCAGCGGCCAAACGAATGCTTGAGCTGGAAGGCACTCAGCCATACTTCTTTGAAATCTTCTTAATGGATAATCAGGGCGCGAATGTCGCGATGACAAACAAGACCTCTGATTATTGGCAGGGTGATGAGGCGAAATGGCAAAAATCTTTCGCAGAAGGCAAAGGCGCGATGCACATGGGAGAGGTCGAGTTTGATGAAAGTGCACAAGACTATCTTGTTCAAATTTCCGTGCCGGTGATGGATGGCGGCAGAGCAATTGGTGCGCTGACTATTGGCGTGAATCTAGATGAGTTAGAAGCAAACTAGCCGACTCTTTACTCTGTTTGGATATAGGTGAATCATGCAATGGTTTAAAGATTTAGGTGTGTCAGCCAAGTTGTCGCTGTCTAATGCGATTCTGGGCGCGTTAATCATTCTTATGGCGGTAGTTGCCACTCAGCGTTTGAGTTACATCGGTGAGAATGCCGAGAAACTAGGTGAAATATTAGTTGCTGTCGATGTCTTGTTACAAGCCGATAGAGACCTATATCAAGCAGTCGTGGCAGAGCGTAGTATGATTTTTTCAAAACCGGGCTCTGATGAATTTGCAGCGCTTGTTGAAATGCACAAAACGAATATTGCGCAGGCCCGTGAGAGAGCGGATACCTTTCGCTCGACCATGACCACTCCTGATATCGAAGCGTATTTTTCGGTTTATGCTTCGCATCGAGATAAGTGGGAGGGTTTAACAAACCAGATTCGTGCAGAAAGAGAAGCAAATACGCGTGCAGGCCGTCGTACCGCCATGGATTTGAGTTTCGGTTCCGCAGAGCAAGAGTTTAGTTTGATGCGAGGCCAAATTGATAAGATGGTTGAGTACGTAGAAGAAACGGCTGAGCAGTCGATAGCGGACACCAGTTTGTCTATCACGAGCTCAAAAGCGACTGTTGCTACCTTACTGATCGTGTCATTAGTGCTTGGTGTTGCGATCGCATATTTTTTCCCGAAAGCGATTGTGGGTCCAATTAAAGAAATGACGGCTCGTATTAATGAGTTAGCCGGAGGCGGCGGTGATCTAACGTCCAAGGTAGCCATTCGATCGAAAGATGAAATTGGTCAAATGGGCGGCGCTGTCAATCTGTTTATAGACAGTCTTCGTGGCTTGCTGAGTCAAATTATTGTGCTGGGTCAAACGTTTGGAGATCAGGCGAAGGCCTTGAAAGAGTCTTCGGAAAAAAATCGACAAGTAACGGATGGCGCGATGCACGAGACCGATATGCTGGCAACTTCCATTACACAGATGTCTGCGTCGGTTCAAGAGGTGGCTCAAAATGCAAGTGGAGCCGCCGTGCAAGCGCAAAAAGCGAATGACGATAGCCAAGGTGGTCGATCGATTGTTACGTCTACAACGACAGCCATCAATCAGCTCTCAACGACAGTGCAAAACTCTGCGCAAGCCATCGATAAGCTAAAGCATGATGCGGCTAGTATTGATGATGTGGTGAATGTGATTCGTGGTATTGCTGAGCAAACAAATTTGTTGGCTTTAAACGCAGCGATCGAGGCGGCTAGGGCCGGAGAGCAGGGTCGTGGTTTTGCGGTGGTGGCTGACGAAGTGAGAGCCTTAGCGTCACGTACGCAAAGCTCTACGGAAGAAATTCAGAAAATGATAGAAGAGTTACAGCAAAGTGCAGGTGAGGCCTTTGAGTCAATGGAGCAAGGAAAGAGTTCTGCTGTGGTGGCTGTTGAGCATGCGACTCATGCTGGAGAATCGCTAGAGGAAGTGAATAGTGCTATTTCATTGATGGCCGATATGAATACGCAAATCGCGGCTGCGGCAGAGGAGCAATCGGCGGTGTCTGGTGAGATTAGTGAGAACGCGAATAAGCTGACTATGTTTGCTAAAGATGCATCAGCGCTCTCTGATCAGGTCAACGCCTCGGCGAGTGGCATGGAAGCGTCGGCGATTGAGTTGTCAGATAAATTATCTAACTTTAAGGTGTAGCAGCCGCTGCCATTATTTATGTTTGAACAGAAACACCTACTTGAAATTGCCAACACGGATATGCCCTTTGGGAAGTATCAAGGCAAAAAACTTATCGATGTGCCTGAAGAGTATTTGCTTTGGTTTCGTCAAAAGGGCTTTCCTCCGGGAAAGCTAGGCGACTTGATGGCCTTAACGCTTGAAATAAAGATTGAAGGATTGGATAAGTTAATCAAGCCGCTGAAAGGCAAATCTCTGCCCGTATAATGGTGTTTTTCACCTTCCTAGTGATTTTGAGGGAGGGAATTAAACACTCTATTTTTTCACTTCCTAGGCACCCTAACAATGAGTAATGACGACAGGCTTGGCAGGGGGCTCGTGTTTGCCTTGTCAGCTTTTTTGCTCTGGGGTTTGGCGCCAGTCTTTTTCAAGTTACTTGCCGGTGTTAGCGCTTTTGAGGTGTTAGCGCATCGCGTCGTTTGGTCCGTATTAATACTCGCCCTTGTTATTCAGTTTCAGCGAAGAGGTTGGCAAAGCCTTAGAACGTTGGATCGAAATACGGTTAAGCGTCTGTGCTATTCGTCTATTTTTGTGTCTTCCAATTGGTTGGTTTTTATTTGGGCCGTCGCTCAAGGGCGCGTTCTTGAAACGAGCCTAGGGTATTTCATCAATCCTCTGATTACCGTTTTGTTTGGCGTTTTTTTCCTGAATGAAAAGCTTCGGCGGTGGCAATTATTCGCGATTGTATTGGCGTTTTTTGGTGTGCTTAACCAAGTGTTTCAGCTTGGATACTTGCCGTGGGTGGCTGTTGCTCTCGCGCTAAGTTTTGCCAGCTATAGCGTTATGCGTAAATCTATTTCTATTGGGCCTGTCCAGGGCTTGTTCGTTGAAACACTTATTTTGCTACCCGTCGCCCTGCTCTATTTGGCCTGGCTTGGCTATCAAGACTCGCTTGCTTTTGGTTCGAGTAGCGTTGTGTTGGATTTGACGCTTATTAGCTCCGGTTTGATGACAACAATTCCGTTGCTGCTATTTGCGGCGGGAGCGCAGCGTCTTAGTCTTACGGCGATTGGTGTGGCGCAATACATCACGCCAAGTATGACATTTTTCTTAGCGGTATTTTTATATCGGGAGCCATTCGATTCAGCCCAGTTGATTAGCTTCATGCTCATATGGCTGGGCTTGTTTATGTTTACCGTAGAGGGTATTCAGCGTCGCCGACAGCATTAGTCCTTTGTTTTAGCTTTGAATGCAGCCATCTGCTCAGGTGTTGCTTCTAGCTGGTGGTTTTCTTTCCATGACGAGTAAGGCATGCCGTAGACGGCTTCACGTGCTTGTTCGTAATCTACCTCAATACCTTTTTCTGCAGCGGCAGAGACATACCATTTTGAAAGGCAGTTTCGGCAGAAGTCTGCAAGGATCATTAAGTCTATGTTCTGGACTTCTTTGTGCTCATCGAAGTGCTTGAGTAAACGACGAAATACAGCGGCCTCTACTTCGGTGCGCGCGTCTTTGTCGTCAATTAGTGTATGGGTCATTTGTTAGTACTCCTAGTGTGGTTTTAATGGATTCTGTATTACAAAGAGTTAGACGTCTCTGGTTTTAAGCTCGCCGCTTTTGACGTCCATAATGATGTCTGCGTGAAAAACTCGTGTGTTGTGTGTGTCAAATATGTCGACGCCGATGACCTTGTCGCCCTCAGTCGTTAAATCGGTGTCGTTATGGTTGGCAATGGCGCGAAGGTCGGTCTTTGCTTTCGCTAGGTATTGCACATTCATCCCCTTGGGTATCCACCGTAGGCCTTTTTCTAGGGTTGCATCAATCATCGTGCCGGCGACTAATTCAGCCGCATTACACATGACAATGGCATGAACAGTACCCAGGTGGTTTTCCAAGCCATGGTGCTTTCTGATGAGAACTTCGGAATAGCCCGGTTCGAGCTTAATAAACTCTGGGCTAATAGTGTCAAAATACGGTGCAATTTTGCAGATCAGTTTGCCAAACTGCTCATTATCCATCTGCTGGTATGCCTGTAAGACTTGGCTCATGTGGGTGGTACCTTATTTGAATGTGTGCGTGCTCAGACCTTATGAGTATTTAGACTAAAATTCTAGAGCGTTTTTAGTTTAAGGTTGAGCGATAAGCTTGGCGAGTTAATCAGGGTCGTCAGGTTGCGAATGGCCAGACTGTTTTAAATTGTAGTGATGGCTGCGCTGCTTTCTAAATGTGTGATTTTGAAGTGCTACGCAGTGTTGAATCTGCGCGCAAGGCATAATGTTTCTGATTTTAGCCCTAACAAAAAGGATTTGGTATGGCGATTTGTGATTGGCCCGAGGCGGAGAGGCCTCGAGAGAAACTGTTAAACAAAGGCGCGGCGGCCTTGAGTGATGCTGAGCTATTGGCAATTTTCTTGCGCACTGGCGTGCCGGGGTGCAGTGCTCTGGCTCTTGCACGTCGTCTTATTCTTCACTACGGCAGTTTGAAACATCTATTGAATGCTTCTCGCGAAGAATTTTGTGCGTTCCCCGGACTAGGCTCTGCAAAATATGCCCAGCTCCATGCCTCAATGGAAATGAGTCTGCGCTATTTTCAATATGAGATGCGCGAATCCGACGCCCTGACAAGTCCGCAAGCAAGCCGTGACTACATACGTCTGGCATTAAAGGGGCGCCAACATGAAACCTTTGCCTGTTTGTACTTAAATACGCAAAACTGCATTGTCGGCTTTGAAGAGCTGTTTCAGGGCACGCTGGATGCGGCGTCGGTCTATCCGCGTGAAGTTGTGCGGAAGGTGCTGGATTTTGGTGCGGCAGCGGTCATCTTGTGTCATAACCACCCCTCAGGTTGCGCCAAGGTAAGTGAAGCAGATAAGCGCATTACGGCGCGGCTAGCAGAGGCACTGAATTTGATTGATGTGCGAGTTCTCGATCACTTGGTAGTGGCGGATGCAGAAGTTATTAGTTTCGCGGAACTAGGTTTGCTGTAGGGCTTTGAGTATTATTTGAAACAACTTGGGCCTGCGCACATTTACTTTAAAATTCTTTGCGATTGAAAAGTGTTTCTGGTATAAAGGCGGGCTCTTTGGTTAGGGCTTCTGTCACTACCGATTGAAAAGATCTATGAAAGCGCTTGTTAGGCTTTGAAAACTCTTAGGTTACGAGTTGATAGACTTTTTAAATCAATGACTTAGTCCGGCAGTATGAATTTCCCCAAGTGCGCATACGATCGCATGTGGGTCTCGGAGGCAAGGTTAAGAATTATGGCTAAAGTATGTCAAGTTACAGGCAAGCGCCCGGTAACAGGTAACAATGTATCTCACGCAAAAAACACGACTCGTCGCCGTTTTTTGCCTAACTTGCAATCACACCGTTTTTGGGTTGAAAGCGAGAAGCGTTTTGTAAAGCTTCGTGTATCTACTAAGGGTATGCGTATTATCGATAAGAAGGGCATCGATACTGTCCTGGTTGAGCTTCGTGCTCGCGGCGAAAAGGTTTAAGGGAGAGTAAGCAATGAGAGAAAAGATTCGTCTGGTTTCAAGTGCGGGTACAGGTCACTTCTACACCACAGATAAGAACAAGCGTAATATGCCTGAGAAGATGGAGATCAAAAAATACGATCCTGTTGTTCGTAAGCACGTTATGTATAAGGAAGCAAAGATCAAGTAATTGATCGTTTAGCTGTAACGGGTGGCCTCCACCGAATACAGTTAATTGCTACACAAAAGAAGCCCGGCTTATGCTGGGTTTTTTTTCGTCTTTTTGAAGTAGCTGTCTGGCAAGCGCACATCAAGCGCGATGGGCAGGTGGTCTGACACGGGAAAGGGGACGACGCCAGCTTTCTTTATTTCGAGTGAGCGGCTCACTAGGATATGATCTAGCGCTTTTTCAGGGCTCCAGCTGGGGAAGGTGTGCGAGACGCCCGGCAGTGGCACTAGGCCTGCTGATTTGAGTGGGGAGTTATGTAATATAGCGTCAGCATGGGTATTCATATCGCCCATCAAAATGACGTGCTGATATCCATCAATTAGATCGCGTATGAATAGTAGTTGAGAGTTTTGTGCTGCCTTGCTGAGAGACAGGTGCATGATCACCAGCACGATGGGGTCTTTCGGGTCTCCATACTTGGCAACGATAACGCCTCTTCCTGGAATCAGCGATGGCAGAGTATATTCATTAACGTATAGCGGGCGGAAACGACTCAGTAGCCCGTTACTGTGCTTTGCTAAAGGGCCAAAGTTTCGGTTTAACTGCTGATACCAATAAGGGAAGTCGCCTTCTTGCGCTAAATATTCCACTTGATTTATAAACCCGCTACGCAAGCTACCGCCGTCTACTTCTTGCAGTGCGACAACGTCATATTCTTTCAGCATTTCTGCGATTTTATTCAGATTTTCTTTGCGGTTTCTATGTGGCAGAACGTGCTGCCAGCTGCGCGTGAGATAGTGCCGATATGATGACGTGGAAATGCCTACCTGAATGTTGTAGGTCAGTAGTCTGATCGTTCTGGAGTCATTCAGGTAGGGGGTTTCTGAGATATTAGCTTCGCCTGACATTTGCGAAGAACTCTCCGTTGGGGCGAGTATTTGATTCAAGCGGTACTTTAATCGCTCATACATATGTTTACTTCGTTGTGTCAGGCATGGTTTAGATTAACTTAGTTTACTTTGGCTGGCTTGCCATTTTTTGACGCTCTTTGCTGATCAAAAAATTAGCAATTTTCAGCATGTTTTCGAAACCACCGGCTTCACTGACACCGATTGAGTATTTGCCGTTAACAATCAGTCCGGGAACGCCTGTTAAGCGATACGCTCTGGTTTTTTCTTCCGCTTTCTTTAGCGCTTCGTCGACTTTGGATATTTTGCGAAACCCTGATGCTTCAAATACTGCGTCATAGTCTTCAGCACTAACACCGTTTTCAACAAATACTTTTTTGAAGCTGTCTACGCTATTGACGCTTTTAGGCTTGGGGTTGATTGCTTCAAACAGAGGCATGTGCAATTTGTCGACAACACCGAGTGCGTCTGCAGCGAAGTATGCCTTTGCATGGGTTTTCCAGTTATTGAAGGTGGCCGGCATTAAAACGAAATCCACGTCTTCTGGAAGATTCTTTTCCCAGGCAGGTAGATGTTTGACTGCAAAGTCGTAGCAATGTGGGCAGCCATACCAAAACACTTCGACGACTTCTATTTTAGATGGGTTGTTAGTTTTAACGGGAAGAGGGAGTTCTTTGTAGTGGCGGCCTTCTTCCCACATACCGATGGCGAAAGCAGATTGACTTAGACTAAGTAAAAAGATGATGGTGGCAGCGACGGTGAAAGCAACCTGGCGCATAGTAATTATCCTCTGGAAGAAAAAAGCGAGCAGGCATCATAGCGTCGAAGCGATCGCGGTCTCAAGAGAAGGATGATGACCATTTTTTTAATTCGTTAAAAAATGTGACGCGCACAAAAAAGCCCTCCTGTAGAGGGCTTTTTTGACTTAGGCGCAATCTAGGCTGTTATTCGTAGAGACCTGAGATATACGCAGATACGGCTTCGATTTCGCGATCGCTTAGTCGTGCAGCAATTGAGCGCATAATTAGCGTGTCGCCATCGTTAGTACGCTCACCGACGCGGAACTTTTTAAGTTGGCTAGCTGTGTATTCTGCATGCTGTCCGCCAAGTGCTGGGAAACTCGCAAGCTCTATTCCGGTGCCTGAAGGGCCATGGCAGGCCATACATGCAGCAACGTTCTTTTCTGGAATTCCTGCGCGATAGATTGCTGCGCCGGCGGCGGCAAGATCTTTATTAGCTTGGCCAATCACAATGCTTTGTGAGGCATAAAAGGCTGAGATGTCTAGCAGGTCTTGATCAGACAAGTTGTCGAGTAGCCCTGTCATTTCAACAATTGGGCGAGCGCCAGACTTGATGTCTTGCAATTGTTTGTTCAAATATTTTGCGCCTTGACCGGCTAGTTTAGGAAAGGACCCTACTGCACTATTGCCGTCTGCGCCATGGCAGCCAGCGCATACCGCAACTTTATCTTTTCCAGCTTCTGCATTTCCTTGGGCTGATGCGTTTAGGGATACAGCCAGTCCGGCGGTCAATAGCACACTTATTAAGACTTTTTTCATAGTTGTCGCGCTCGCTCTCATCTATTTAATGCAAACTTGAAATCGTTTCTTTTTATTGTTTGCCTCCATACAGGCGGCAAACTTAAACTGCTTCGTTATGATAGCGCCAGAAAGAAAGATCAGGCAAAAATCGGTTGGCTATTATACACTAAGGGCCACTTGATAAAAGTCTTTAAGACTTCACTGGCAAATCACCGATTTATATTCCTTTTTATGACTTCAGATTCTCACGACTTTTCACTTTCGTACAATAGCGCTCGTTTCCTCCAGAGTGCTTCAAAAATGAGCAATTGCCCGCCAGAAACCGCGGTTGAAATTGCATTTGCGGGCCGCTCGAATGCAGGAAAGTCGTCTGCAATTAATACGATCACTAACAATAAAAAGTTAGCGAGAACCAGTAAGACGCCCGGTCGTACGCAATTAATTAATTTTTTCTCGTTAAGTGACCCGCGTGTTCGCTTAGTAGATTTGCCCGGCTATGGTTACGCGAAGGTCTCGTTGGACTTGAAAGAAGAGTGGGGTCGACATCTTGATGACTATCTCCAAAATCGAAGCTGTTTGTCCGCGTTGGTGTTAATTATGGATATTCGAAAGCCGATGACAGACTTCGATCGAATGCTATTAGACTGGAGCCATCGTGGTGCGATGCCGACGCTAATTCTGCTGACCAAGGCTGATAAGTTTAAACGTGGGCCTGCAAAAAATGTTTATTTTCAAGTGAAGAAAGAGTTGGAGGATCACGCGTCGATTCTTGATGTGGTTTTGTTTTCGTCCACCGCTCGCACCGGTGTCGACGAAGCGCGTAGCATTTTGAATGCGCTAAGCGCAGACGTGCTTACGCGAGAGGAATGATGTTTCCGAAGCGGTATTCGTCCTGAAGGGCGAGTATTGTTTCGCGTTTGTCTTCTCTAATATATGGCGTGAAATAATCTAGCACCAAAAATACGCCATGCTTGATTGCTTCCCTATTCACAATTCGTTCGTCACCCTCCTCGTGCACACTCTTTAGAAATGTCATCCAGTTAGTCACGATAAGCCATGTATTGAGTGCTGTTGAGTCGCGCTGGTCCTCTCTTAATGGAACATAAATCTCACTGTCTTCCATCGCTTTGGATATTTGTTTAATTGAACTTAAGCAGTAAAGCGTAAAAAGACGATACTCTGCTCGCAAACGCTCGTCATTCGCAAGTAGGTGTTCCAAGTCCCTATGTAAAAAGCGATAAGCCCATAAGCCATTGAAAACCGAATCTAAGTAAGCGATCAGGTCATGCACCTGTATGACACGATTGTCAGGAACTTTCAGGTAGGTCTCCACCAGTAGGCGATAGTTTTTGAAGATTTCGTAAATAATGTCGCTCTTGTTGCGGAAGTGGTAATACAGATTACCCGGCGACATATTAAGGTGAGCGGCGATGTGGTTGGTCGAAATATTGCGTTCCCCTTTTTCGTTAAACAAATCCAGGCTGGCGAGAATAATTCGATCTTTCGTTTTCATGGCGTTTTTTTGCTCAATGGTTCTGTGTGTTTACGGCGGGCGGCATCATAGAGAAAGCTGCACTGCTTTCAAGGAACTTTGTCTCGCTATCGTTTAAATCTTTATGACTGGTAGTCACAAAGATAGGGTCGGCCGTTGACTTATTAGAGTATATACTCTAATAATGGTCCATTGCCAATAATTAGAACATAATGGATCGTGTTGTAAATCACCGTCGTTGTGTTCAGACATAGAAGAGTGTGTGGAGGTTAAAATGGTCGCAGAAGTAGTCCAATTAAATGAGAGTAAGCAGCAAATAAAGCGAATGCGTCAGATCTTTGAATCGCAGCAAGCCGCGTATCGAAATAACCCGAAGCCAAGTGCGCATGAACGGGTGGCAAATCTCAAAAAGCTTCGCGCTGTTGTGATGGATAACATGGACCGCTTTGTAGCGAGTATTTCAGCAGATTTCTCGGGACGCTCTGCCAATGAAACCAAGCTTGCCGACATTATGCCTGTTATTCATAGTATTGATTACTCGATCAAACATATTAAAGACTGGATGAAGCCAGTTAAAAAGAAAGTATCTCCTTTGTTTCAGCCTGCCACGGCTCGAGTGGAGTACCAGCCACTTGGCGTGATTGGAATTATTGCGCCTTGGAATTACACAGTAAATCTATCCTTAGGCCCTTTGGTAGCGGCGTTATCTGCGGGTAACCGCGCGATGATCAAAATGTCTGAGTTTACACCTGAAACCTCCTTGCTGATGGAAGAGCTTATTGAGGCGGCGTTCGATGAGGACTTGGTGTCTGTGGTTAATGGTGATGCTGAAGTGGCGACAGAGTTTTCAAGTATTCCATGGAATCACCTTTTGTTTACAGGCTCCACTACCGTTGGCCGCCATGTAATGCGGGCGGCCGCCGCTAACCTGACGCCGGTTACTTTGGAGTTAGGTGGTAAATCACCAACGGTAATTTCAGATGATATTGATATGGACGAAGCAGCCCAGCCAATTGTGTTTGGTAAGGCATTTAATACAGGGCAAACCTGTATTGCACCAGACTATGTGCTTTGCCCTGCGCATCGTGTCGATCATTTTGTCGATCGTTTTCAGCACTTTTTCGCGAAAATGTACCCAACTTTGAAGCATAACGACGATTTTACGAGCATTGTTACTGATAGACAGTACGCCAGATTAAAGTCATATCTTGATGATGCTGAGGCAAAAGGCGCGACGATCATTACGTGCAATCATTCTGATGAGGATATGGATAGCGGTACGCGTAAAATGCCGATTCACTTGGTGCTAAATGCGACAAGTGAAATGTTGGTGATGCAGGAAGAAATCTTTGGGCCGATCATGCCGATTATTGCGACGAAGTCGATCGATGATGCGTTGAACTTCATTAATGACAGGCCTTCGCCGCTTGCTTTATATTATTTCGGAATGGATAAGAAAGAGCAGCAGTATGTGCTGGACCAAGTGAGGGCTGGTGGCGTTTGTATTAACGACACTTTGTCTCATTTCGCACAAGAAGATATGCATTTTGGCGGTGTTGGAGAGTCCGGTATGGGAGCGTATCACGGAGAAGATGGCTTCATGACGTTTTCTCATGGCAAGTCAGTGTTTGTGAAAAACATATTCAATAGCACTAAGTTTGCTTATCCTCCTTATGGCTCGGCGATCCATAAAGTAATTTTCTCGATATTCCTTAGATAAACTAGATCGATGTGCTCTTAGGTATGCGCTATCTAAGAGCACTTTTTGTGTCCCTTTTGCCACATCCCTACTTCCTTCAAAATTAATCACGCCCATCTCTATCAGCTAACTGACTTGAGCTCCTGGCGATTTGTGATGTGGTACCAATTTGGTTACTATGCGCGCGATTAAGGCATTAGTTATAGCGAGTGGGCGGACTAAACTATTATGAATATTGTTGTATATCCGGGTACGTTTGACCCGATTACTAATGGTCATACCAACTTGGTAGAACGTGCGGCGAAGCTGTTTGATAAAATTATCATCGCTGTCGCGGCCAGTCCAAAGAAACGCCCGCTATTTGAACTAGAGCAGCGAGAGGCACTGGCTGAAGAAGTTCTCGCGCATATCCCGAATGTTGAGATTGTTGGCTTTGAGAACTTGCTAGCTGAGTTTGTGAAGGAGCATAACGCCAATGTCATTTTACGTGGCCTACGTGCGGTGTCGGACTTCGAGTATGAATTCCAGTTAGCCGATATGAATCGTCGCTTAGTTCCGCAAGCTGAAAGCCTGTTCTTAACACCGGATAATCATTTATCTTATATTTCATCGACTTTGATTCGTGAGATAGCGGCGTTAGATGGAAATATTGAAGAGTTTGTTCACCCTGCTGTCGCGAAGGCCTTAAGTGAGCATTTTGCGGCGCTGAAGGCGTAGTTGCTGTAGCAAGAGGTTTCGTTTATGGCATTGATCATTACAGATGATTGCATCAATTGTGATGTGTGTGAGCCGGAGTGCCCGAATGAGGCGATTTCTCCTGGCGATGAGATTTATATTATTGAGCCGAGTAAGTGTACCGAGTGTGTTGGTCACTACGATGAGCCGCAATGTCAGCAGGTCTGCCCTGTTGATTGTATCCCGTTAGATCCAGAGCATGTCGAAGATAACGATGCGTTGATGGCTAAATATCAGAAATTAACTGGCGGTGCTTAGCCACTCTTTTTCCTTCCTTGATCGTGTCATTTCTTATTATGAGATAGCTTTAAAAACCACAGCTATCTCATTAATTTTATTTCAAAAAACTGTACTACACTTGTTAATAAGTAGACGCATTATTGTGCGTGATGATTTTTTGAGATGCATTGATGAGTAGTGGAGTTCAGCATGGCAAGCAGTGAGAATACAGAAGAGCAAGAGCCCTTAAGTCCTGAACAGCGTTTGGATGCCCTAGAAAAGAAAGTGGGCTCTAATAAGCTTATTTTACTGGGTCTGGCTGTGTTTTTAATTATTGTGATTTCTGTTTCGGTTACTGTGGTGGCTCTGGGCGTTTCTGGCGGCGAGACTGAGTCTGCTGGTGATACTGAGCAGTTAGCGCTAGTACAAACTGAGATTGAACAATTAAAAGAACAGTTGTTGAGCTTGGATGCTAAGCAGGCAGAAGTCAGCGCGGCATTGCAGCTACAAGAAGTAAAACTAGCGAATAGTGGTAACAAGGTATTGCAGGCGACGATGATAGAGCAAGAGGCTAGCTATCAGACATTTTTATCAGGTCTGCGTTCGGCTATTTATGACTTAGCTCATATGGTGCCAGGCTCACGGGCGTGGTTTGAGTTGTATAGTGACCAAGTGGATAGCTCGATTGCACACAGCCAAAAACGCGTCGGGAAATTAGAGAAAATTGAAACCAGTGAAGAAAAGGTCGATACGTTTTTTGAAGATTTTTAGTCGACGTCTAAATTCCTTTTATTAGGCCAACTGCTCTAAGTTGGCCAATATCACAATTAGTAGTAACGCGCCGACAATCGTTAGGCTGCGAATGATTCTGCACTTCTTGCAGTTAGTCATTTCTTTGTTTCATCGATATCAGGCCCCATTAGAATTGAGATCCATTCAGTTTCCTGACTGCTTTCGAAAGCAATTTTTAGGAGCATAGTAAGCGGCACTGAAAGCAACATGCCTACTGGCCCAAAGACCCATCCCCAAAAGACTAATGACAGAAAAACGACCAGCGTGGACAGTCCCAAACCTTTCCCCATGAAGCGCGGCTCTATGATATTTCCCATAATCATATTTGCTGCCATATACCCGCCCGCAACAAGCAAGGCTGACAGTGGACCAAGCTGGATAAGCGCCAAAAGCACCGTAGGTACCGCAGCGATGATGGATCCGATGTTAGGGACAAAGTTAAACAAGAACGCTAACAAAGCCCATAGCAGCGGGTAGTCGACCCCTAGTATTAATAGCCATAAATAAATCATCAATCCCGTCGCGAGGCTGATGACGGTTTTGATGGTCATGTACTGTTTGACGGTATTAAGGAAGCGTTCGATATGCTCCATATGGCGGCTGTCTGCACCGAATGCGCGATGCAATTTCGCCGGTAGTGAGGTGCCTTCAAAGAGCATGAAAATAACGGTCAAGATAATTAAGAACGAGTTCGATAGAACCGCGCCTAAGTTCCCTAGCGCACTAACAGCAAGTTTAAATATGGCTGAGGGGTCAAAGTTTGCTTTGAGGCTATCTTGTGGAATATCTAAACCCCACTTAGCGAATAGGCTAAATACATCTCCGGTAAGCGCGTTAATTCGCTCCTGATAGCTAGGCAGGTCTTTCGAAAAATCACTGACAGATGTTGTCACGATCGTCATTAGTAATAGCTGTAATAGGCAGACCACAATCACGACACAAATTAGTGATAGCCAAGCCGGCACTCCTTTTTTTTGCATGAAAATAAAGGGGGGAGCACAAATAATGGCAAAAAAACTGGAGAGTAAAAATGTCACCATTAATGACTCGGCGGCACGCATACCTGCTACCACAATAATAAATGCGGCGAGCACGAACAGCACGCGTGATGCGCTTGAAAATCCAGTAGCGGGTGTCATGAAAATCCCTATTGTCGAGTATTAATGCAGGCTTGTTTTGGCGAGCACTATAGCAATGGTGCGTATGCAGAGGAATAGAATTTTAAACAGTATTGTTAGTGGGACGTAAGTGCCGTGGCTGTTAATTGGCTTATTCAGCGTAGAGTCTGCGGTCTTTGTTGGTGTAAGGAAAGAGGAATAGCCTACTTGCAAAGCTGTATGGATATACAGTATTATTTTCTTCCGATGTCTAAAAGAGAAGAGTCTTTTTATGCAAAAAAACCTTTCAGTGAATACTTTGCAAGCCTTGAAAGACCGACAACTAGTTCATAAAGGTAGTGACTCTTCTTCGTTAGAGCGTCGTGTTGTTTCTTCTGGGTACAGCGATTTTGATCAGCGTCTTGATGGCGGTTGGCCGGCGTATGGTGTGGTGGAGCTGTCGCCAGAAAATACTGGTATTGGCGAGCTACGTTTGTTGGAGCCCGTACTATCGAATTTGGCGATTTTACGCCCTTTGCAAGCTTGGGTTGGCGTGCCTGCTTGCCTAATGCCTTCCTATTTGACCTCGGCTAGTAGAGAGCGGGGCCTAATTATTAGCCCTCCTGATCGCAAACAGACCTGCTGGGTTGTTGAGCAATTATTGCTTAGCGGCTGCTGCTCATCGGTAGTGTGCTGGATGGATGAGCTGTCTCCAGCTCAAGCCAAGCGCTTGCAAGTTGCTGCAAAAGAAAGCCAGACGCTGCTATTCCTAATTCGCTCCTCGTTTTCTTTGAGCCAGTCTTTACCGGTTAGCATGAGGCTCCAATTAGAAACTCTCGACGCAGGTTTAAAAGTATCTGTTATTAAACGTCAGAATGCATGGCCTTTAGAGCCCTTTGCGTTGGATTTATCGAAGCGATGGCCGCAATTATTTAGGCGAGAAAAGTCGGAAGTTCACGCCTTTTGTCCGGATAATGTCGTGGCTTTTCCTTCGGTGAATCACCTTCGCACAAAAAAGTCTTGAGAGTGAAGCGATGCGTTGGCTTGCCTTACACTTCCCTCAATTACAGCTAGATGGCGTCTACTCAACTCAGGCAGGGACTTCTGATAAGTCTGAAGGTGTTGATGATAATAAGGTAGCGCCTGAGCCTTTAAAGCCGATATCCGCAATGCTTGTGCTTGATGATAAACAGTGTGTTTGTCAGTTAAATGATGCCGCTGACCAAGCGGGAGTCCAGTACGGAATGAAGCTAGGAACAGCGTCTGCACTGGTGGATGACCTTCAGCTTTTTAATCACTCTAGCGAGTTTGAGAAGCAACGTTTACTGGAAATTGCGCACGCTTGTTATCAAGTAAGTGCCGATATTGCGGTGTGGAATAGCAAAACCTTAATCCTTGATGTAGCGCCCATGCTCAAGTTGTACGGTAGTTTTGAGTGTTATGTTGATGCTTTATTTGAGGTAGAGGCGCTCGATGACGTGCGAATGTCGGCAGTAATTGCTAATACGCCTTTAGCAGCTTATTTGCTGTCATGTACTGGCGATATCGATGACCCCTTAGTCGAGCAGTTTTCTCGACAGGATGTGTGGCTACCTATTTTAGATCGCTTGAATGTTGATAGTGTTGGTATCGCGCGGGAGCAGTCTTTGCAGCTTAAGCGTTTAGGTCTTCACTACTTAGGTGATGTGCGTGAGCTGATTGAAGCAGAGCATTCACGTAAAGAGCTAGGCAACAGGATGGGTAAAAAGCTGCTATCCCATATTGCTCAACTATTTGGCGATGAAGTGCTCGCTTTAACGTACTTTAAACCGAAGGATGTTTTTTCTCATAGCGTGTTATTGGAATATGAAGTCTATCGCACGACTGCTCTGTTGTTTCCAATCAAGAACATATTACAAGTTTTACAGCAGTACCTGCAGCGGCGAGCCAAGCGCATACAAACTTTAAGCCTCTATTTTCAGCAGCGTGATGGCAGCGTGTTATCGGTTAATTTGGCGAGTGCTGAGCCAGAAAGAGACAGTGCTCGCTGGCTGAACTTAGTTCGGCTAAAGCTCGAAAGTATGAAACTCCCTGCGCCAGTGATTGGATTACGATTGGAAGCGATTAAATTACTAGAAGAACGTGTGCAGTCGAGTGACTTGTTTGACCTAAAGCCTGCCCTTTCCCCGGGTCAATTAGTCGCGCGCATTCAAGCAAAGTTCGGTGATGAGTCCGTTAAAAAAATGCATTTGGAGGCTGATCACCGGCCTGAATATTCGTTTCGTTACGAAAGTGTCAGTACCCAGCCAGAGCACACTAGTCGTCTCAATGAGGAATTAGTTTCGCATGACAGTACGCATGTTTCTGATGGCGAATGTCTGAAATATAGTAAGCGCTCGCAAACTCTAAGGCCTTCTCTAATTCTATCGTTGCCTGTTCCTCTTCAGGAGTCCGTACGTTTCATTCATGGCCCCGAAAGAATTCAAAGTGCTTGGTGGACGGAGGCGCCAGTGTGCCGAGATTACTTTGTCGCCCGGAATACGGCACAGCAAACTTTGTGGGTTTTTCGGGATCAAGCCCAGGAATGGTTTGTACATGGCTTATTTGCTTGATGCCCGCTTTTATTTACCGGAAGGCAGTGTGTCAAAGTTGGCGATATAGGGAGCGTTTATGAAGCCTTATGCTGAACTGCACTGCTTAAGTAACTTTTCGTTTTTACGTGGCGCATCTCATCCTGAAGAGCTAGTCGTTAGAGCGCATGAACTGGGTTATCAAGCTTTAGCAATTACCGATGAGTGCTCTGTAGCAGGTGTGGTTCGTGCGTATAGCGCCATTAACGAGCACCAACTTAGCTTAAAGCTAATTGTTGGTACGGAGTTAAGCTTATCTTGCGGGCAAAAAGTGGTCTTATTGGCACCTTGCCGGCAGGCATATGCTGAAATGTGTCACGTGATAACGATTGGTCGTCGGCGCTGTGAAAAGGGCAGTTACTCTCTTTCTAAAGAAGACCTTGAAAGTCTAACTAAGGGCCTATTGCTTTGGCTGCCCAGTCATCAAGAACCGCAAGATGCTGTGTTTTCTGAATGGCTGGCGACGCACTTCATTGGCCGTGGTTGGCTGCTTTATGAGCGGTTAATGACATCGTATGAGGTGGCCGAGGGTTATGACGTTGAGCGGTATACTGAGCGATTAAGTCGTCGCATGCGCTTTCCTGTTTGTGCCGCCGGCAATGTTCGTATGCATGTTGCCGAGCGGCAAGCACTGCAAGATATATTAACGGCGATTCGTTTGAATTGTTCGGTGCAAGACGCTGGCGCTGCATTGCTATCAAATACTGAGCATGCCATGCGGCCGATGAAAAAATTAGCAGCTATGTACCCGCAAGCCTGGCTGAATGAGACACTGAATGTAGCATCTAGGTGTGAGCTTGATTTGGGAACCTTACGGTATGAATACCCCCGAGAACTGGTTCCAGAGAATGTAAGCCCACAGAGACACCTCAAATATCTCGTGGAAAAGGGAATAAAAATACGTTTTCCAAATGGTGTTTCTTTACAGATTCAGCGGACTATCCGTAGAGAGCTGGCGTTGATCGAAGAACAAGGTTACGAATACTTTTTTCTGACCACCTATGACATCGTACAGTTTGCAAAACGACAGGATATTTTGTACCAAGGACGAGGTTCCGCAGCCAATTCTGTTGTTTGTTATTGTCTTGAGATTACCTCAGTAGATCCGCGCCAGATAAAGGTCTTGTTTGAGCGCTTTATTTCCAAAGAACGTAATGAGCCTCCCGATATCGATGTCGATTTTGAGCATCAGCGTCGAGAAGAGGTGTTTCAGTATATTTATCAAAAGTATGGGCGCGAACGGGCCGCGTTAGCGGCTACCGTGATTCGCTTTAAATTTAAGAGCGCTTTGCGCAGCGTCGGAAAAGCACTAGGTATTAACGAGTCTACCTTAGATTACTATATTAAGAATATTAACCGTCGTGACCGAGAGTTAGGCTGGCAAAGCCAGCTAAGTGAGCTGGGTTTAGATCCAAACTCCGCGTTAGGCGGCCACTTGATTCGCTTAACGCATGAGATTATCGGCTTCCCTCGACATTTATCTCAGCATGTTGGCGGCTTTATCATTTCTGCTGGCCCGCTGTCTGAATTAGTGCCGATAGAAAACGCTTCGATGGCAGACCGTACGGTTATTCAGTGGGACAAAAACGACTTGGAAAGTCTCGGCTTATTGAAAGTCGATGTGTTGGCATTAGGCATGCTAAGTGCCATACGCCGAAGCTTTGACATGATACAGCACTTATATGGGCGCACCCTCTGTATTGCTGATATTACGAGAGAGGGCGATGATCCTGCGGTTTATGCGCAGCTTCAGCGAGCAGATAGTATTGGTGTTTTTCAAGTAGAGTCTCGCGCGCAAATGAGCATGTTACCTCGCTTGAAACCCGCTTGTTATTACGATCTAGTGATTCAAATAGCCATTATTCGTCCCGGGCCGATTCAGGGCGACATGGTCCACCCTTATTTACGTCGACGAGAGGGAAAAGAAGCGGTTGACTACCCATCTCCAGAGGTAAAAGACGTATTAGAGCGAACCTTGGGTGTGCCGATCTTTCAGGAGCAGGTAATTAAGTTAGCGATGGTGGCGGCGGGTTTTAGTGGCGGAGAAGCTGACCAACTTCGCAGAGCGATGGCGAGTTGGAATAAAAGCGGTCAGCTCCAGAAGTTTAAGCAAAAGCTTATCGTGGGGATGGAAAGTCGTGGTTATGACAGAGAGTTTGCTGAACGCGTTTTTCAACAAATATTAGGCTTTGGAGAGTATGGATTTCCGGAAAGCCATTCTGCCAGTTTTGCGGTGTTGGCATATGTTTCTGCATGGTTAAAACACTATTACCCCTACGCTTTTTATTGTGGCTTATTGAACAGTCTGCCGATGGGGTTTTATAGCCCTTCGCAGTTGTTACAAGATGCGTCGAGGCATGGGCTTGCTATCGAGGCTATTTGTATCAATAGAAGTCGCTATGACCATCGAATTCACTGCGATAACTCTCTAAATAGCGAACGCCGTATTGGTTTGTCAGCACAAGGGACGGCGCAGGCATTGCGACTTGGTTTTCGTTTGGTGCGCGGGTTATCTAGTAAGGGAATCGCACGGTTGTTAGAGGCGCGCCCAGAGGACGGCTTTACGACGATGACTCAGGTTCAAGGTGTTGGCTTGGATCGTCGTGATTTAGAAGCGTTAGCGAGTGCAAACGCGTTTGCCTGTCTGTCGGGTAATCGCTATCAAGCTCGCTGGGATATGCTAAACGACGCTCATCGCTTGCCACTTTTTGAACAGCATATAAACGAAGAAAAACCGAAATCATTGCGCCCACTTTCAACGACCCAACTCCCTTTACCTGACGACTGGGATGATTTGCAGGAAGACTACGCGGCGACGGGGCTTTCACTCTCCCATCATCCGGTACGCCTTCTACGCGATGCCGGTGTACTCGGGCCATTTACAGCGGCAATAGAGCTTATGGAGAAAACGCATAAATCCATCGTCACGGTGACGGGTGTCGTGACCGGAAAGCAAAGTCCTGGGACGGCTGCGGGTGTTACTTTTTTTACTTTGGAGGATGACACCGGCAACATTAATGTGGTGGTTTGGCAGGCGACAGCTCGTGCACAAAAGCAAGCGTATTTGACGTCTAAAATCTTAGAGGTTACCGGTATTCTCGAAAAGGAAGGAGAGGTGATACACGTGATTGCCGGGCGTTTGAGCGATAAAACGCACTTGATGAATAAGCTTGATGCTCGCTCGAGAGATTTTCACTGATTGTTCCCTCTAACTCTCAACGGCGTTTCTGTCGCGCCATCGGAGCGACTGAATGACCTGACTAAGGGCTCTTATTTGCCCTAGTCATTAGCCCGACTAGAAACGTTATGCTCTTGTGATACTTTCGTGAGGAATTGAGTCCCCGCCTTGTTGGACACTGTCTCCACTTTAAACAGAGGAGATAATCATGATGAAAATAAAACAACTAGGTTTCAGCGTCGGACTGAGCGCTGCTCTATTCTCAGCACCATTTGCGAGCGTTGCGTCGGCAGCTGATTTAACGGTCGAAATTGAAAACTTAACTCGGTCTACCTTTTTTACGCCGCTTGTCGTTGCGGCCCACCCTGCAGGCACAAGCTTGTTTGATTTGGGTGCAGCTGCCTCGTCTGAGATTCAATCTATTGCAGAGGGTGGCGATATCTCGGGTGCAGAGACCTTACTCACCAGCATTGGCGCTACCCAAGACAATAACCCAGCAGCGGGCTTGTTAGTCGCCGGTGATTCCGCCACAGCAACCCTAAATACAGATGGAACGGCTAATGTGCTGTTAAGTGTTGCAGGTATGGTACTGCCGACTAACGACGGTTTTGTTGCGTTGAATTCGATTGAAATTCCTACCGATGCAGGTACCTATGTTTATTACGCTAAGGCTTATGACGCGGGCACGGAAGCCAATGATGAAATGATTGGCAGCGGCACGCCAGGCGAAGCAGGGTTTCCTGCACCCGGGCCAGTTGCTGCGACATTAGGTTCTGGTGGAACCGGCATTGGCGCAAGCGCCGAAGGATTTATTCATATTCACCGTGGCGTGCTGGGTGATACTAACGCCGTGGGTGGCGAGTCAGACATCGACAGTACATTGCACCGTTGGTTAAACCCGGTAGCAAAAATCACATTAACCGTTAACTAGCCGGGAGTTTTGATAATGAATACAAAACGATTATTTAGGCTCGCAAGTGTTGTCGGTATAGGTTTTGCCCTGAGTGCTTGTAGCAGCAGTAGTGATGACCCCGTTGTGTCTGTCGATACAGATTTGGTGTTTGAGATAACGGTTACTAACCTGAGTGCGAACCAGCCCATGTCTCCCGCAGTAGTAGCGTTGCATCAAGATAGCTATCAAGCATTTGAAACCGGTGCGTCAGCGAGTGTAGCGCTAGAAGAGCTCGCAGAGGGCGGCGATAACAGTGCTTTATTGGCCAGCTTGGCCAGCAGCGACCAGGTCTTAACCGAAGTCGGCGGTGCCGGAGCCATTGCCCCTGGAGGGAGTGAGTTGTTTGAATTAAGCGCTGATGATAATGCGTTGGGAACTTTATCGTTGAGTGTGCTGTCTATGCTCGTCAATACCAATGATGCAGTGGTTGCGGTGAATAGCCAAAGCCTTGCCTCAATGGCGGTTAACGAAACGCAGACCTTTTATGCGCTGAGCTATGACGCAGGGACTGAAGCAAACACTGAGACGGCTGATACGATACCGGGTCCGGCTGCAGCCGGTGGCGCACGAGAAGGGTTCAATGCTACTCGTGATGATATCCGTGACGAGATTTCTGTGCATGCAGGGGTTGTCACCCAAGACGATGGTTTGAGCACCTCGGTGTTAACGCAAGCTGATCGCTGGGATCACCCTTCTGTTCTAGTGTCGGTTGTAAGAGTGGATTGATGTCTTGTTGATACTAGCGTCCCTTAAGTTTCTGTTATCGCCTTTTTATAAGTTTGGGTGGTGGGCTCGTGAACCGCTGACCTTAGCGATAGAGAGCCATCAGGAGCTTAACGTGGACGCAATAACGAATAATAATCTGGCGCAGCAAAAACGCTTTCTGGTGGTGGAAGATGAGTCCGATATCGCTAGTTTAGTGGCTATGCATTTGAGCGACCTAGACGCCACGGTGTCAGTTGAGAGTGATGGTCGCTCGGCCTTAAGTAAGGCCCTGAGCGAAAACTGGGATGCGATTATTCTAGACTTGCAGCTGCCCGGTATGAACGGCCTAGATATTTGTCGGGCCATTCGGGCTCAAGCGAACTTTATCCCTATTTTGATGCTAACGTCTCGCGATTCAGAGCTAGACCGAGTGTTAGGTTTGGAGCTTGGCGCTGACGATTACCTTGCTAAACCCTTTAGCATTCCAGAGCTTAAAGCGCGAGTGAAAGCGCTCGTTAGGCGTTCGCAGCAGTCATTAGTCACAGACACTGAACCAGAGCAGATTGCTGTTAGCGGTTTAAAACTGAATAGAAAGAGTCGTTATGTCACCCTCTTCGACTCAGTGCTTGACCTCACGGCAAAAGAATTCGAACTGTTGTGGTTTTTTGCATCCGCTCCCGGTGTTGTTTTCAATCGCGCAGAGCTACTCGACAAAGTGTGGGGATATGGTCATGAAGGCTACGAACATACGGTCAATTCGCATATCAATCGGCTGCGAGGCAAGCTAGAGCTAGACTCCTCGCACCCAAACTTTATCCAGACGATATGGGGCGTGGGCTACCGTTTCGAAGCGGCATAATCAGGCTTTTGATACAGGACTAACATGACACGCTTAATTAACCGTCTCCCTCGCTACACCTCAATTACCTTAGTGCTCACCATACTCGTGGCTGTTTTGGCGCTGGGTTTTTCCTCGTTAACGCTATGGAGTGGTAAGCGCTACCACCAAGAAGTCACCCAGCAGTTGCATCAAAATTTGGCGCAGTATGTGTTGGAACATTTGCCGGGGCCTCTCGTAAACCCTTTATCTGGCGAGGTGGATCGAAAGGTTCTTAAGTCAATCGCCATGAATACAATGATGATCAATCCTAGCGTTGAGGTTTACTTGTTAGACCTTCGTGGCGAGCTATTAGGGCATGCGTTGCCCGAGGCCAGTATCGACAGCGCGAGTGTTGATATTGTGCCGATCCAAAAATTTATTAACGGCGCTCGTGGGCCGATACTGGGCAGTAATCCGCGGCATGTCGGGCAGACAAGTATCTTCTCGGCGGCAGCCGTGACTGTTGCTGAAAAGCCGTTTGGTTACTTGTATGTGGTACTGGCCAGTCATGAGGCGGATACGATTGCTGAGCAAGTGAGTGGCAGTCATATCGCGCGTCTAATGACAGGGGGCGCTATCGCGCTATCGCTGTTCGTTGTGCTCGGCATGTTTTTGTCTTTTCGCCGTTTTACCTTGCCATTGAAACGTCTATCAGAGCGGGTGCGATCGTATCGCGATGCTAACTTCAAACAATCTGATGAGCGCCCTGAGTGGCAGGATGAAGTTGCCGCGTTGGAGTCCGCCTTCGAGCTTATGAAGGGGCGTCTTCAGGAACAGTTTGATCAGCTTAATGAGGCGGATAATTTGCGCCGAGAGCTTGTATCCAATATTTCTCATGATTTAAGAACGCCCTTGGCGGCGATGCAAGGGTATTTAGAAACGCTCCTTTTAAAGCAAGAGTCTATGTCGGTTGAAGAACAGCGAACCTGCTTGTTGGTGGCGCATCGACACAGCGAAAAATTGGGTGGGTTAATTAGTCAGTTGTTTGAATTGTCGAAATTGGATGCGGGGCGTGTTGAACCCGAGTTTGAGGTGTTTTCACTCACTGAATTACTATACGACGTGAAGCAAGGCTACGAGATTTTGGCAACCGACAACAATGTGAGTTTAGAGGTGGACGCGCCGCTACATACTATCGAGGTTAAGGCTGATATTGCATTGATTGAGCGTGTATTTCAGAACCTGATCGATAATGCTATTCGGCATACGCCGGCAAATGGGCGCGTTGTTATTTCCTTGAATATCCAAGGAGAAGAAGTGTCTGTGCAAGTGTCTGATACAGGTGTTGGTATAGCCGCTGACGCATTGCCGCATGTGTTTAAACGCTTTCGGCGAGCGGTTAATGATTCACCGTTGGATGCTCATATTGGCGCCGGACTTGGGTTGACGATTGTTGAGCGGATTCTATCGTTGCATGACTCTGTGATTGAAGTGGAGTCTGATCGAGCACAAGGCGCCGCATTTACTTTCTTATTGCCGCGCTATGATTTAACTGGCGCTTGAGCGTTATCTTATTTGCCAAGTGTTTTTGGGGAATGAGCTTTGGCCAATGTGGGCTGCTGATCGGCACTTGATATAAGTCAAAATACTAAATGGCACAGCCGTTATGATGCCGTTTTTCCGTATATTGATGAGTGCCAACTATGACGCGATTTTCGTTTGCCTGCAGTGTTTTCTTTTTTTCATGGCTGTTAGCCACATCGAGCTTTGCTTGGGACTTAGAAGTAGAGAGCGATGGTATCAAGGTTTATACCCAAGAAATTCCTGGGTCTTCTTTTAAAGCCTTTCGTGGAGACATGACCTTACAGACGTCGCTCAAATCATTGGCCGCTCATTTGATGGACGCTGAGTCGATGGATGATTGGTTACATGACTGCAGCAAGAGTGAGCTAGTGTCACGTCTCGATGGCAACGAGTTTATTGTTTATCAAGAAGCGCATGCGCCATGGCCAGTGAGTAATCGGGACTACTTATTGCACTCTAAAATAGAGCAGGAGCCACAAACGAAAGTCGTCTTGATGTCGTTTACTGCCATGGTGGAAGGGGATACGACAGGCGATGAATGTGTCCGTGTCACCGAGCTGAATGGATTTTGGCGCTTAACGCCGCTGTCAAACGGCTATGTTTATATCGAGTATGAAACGCATGCTGACCCAGGCGGTGCACTGCCAGCATGGCTAGCGAATAGCTTTGTTGTAGACCAGCCCTTGAATACGCTCCGTAACTTAGCTGCTAGAGTCGGGACCCCGTCGTCTGTGACGCTAGACGAACTCAACTTTATTACTGAACTATCCGCAGCGTCGCCATCATTGCAGCAAACTGTGGAATAACGGATTCAAATAGAGTACTTCGCTTGTTGTAAGCCACCTTACTAAAATTTTAAGGCAAGTTTTCTTGAAATATGAATAATAGAGGCTTCAGAAGTGCCTTCCTGGCACTCACCATTGAAATGATGAACGCACAATAAATGGCAGGAAGCGCCCTTACTATGTTAGAACGTCAGCACACCTTGTCAGAGCGGCAGTACTCTATGCTAGAGCGTCAGTGCTATGTCCGATAGTCGCAATCACTCCCGAACGCCGATGAAGTGTCAGGTCAAAGTAATGCATCCTGCGATTGGTGAAATCTTAGTGAACACGCGAGATATTTCAGAGGGAGGTATTTTTTTGCTGACTGAAGATCTTGAAATGCCGCCAATCGGAACCGTCCTCACTGGACAGGTGCAAGGCATGCCGGTAGAAGCGCCTGTTGTCAAAATGGAAATTGTAAGAATAGAGCCAGCCGGTATCGGCTTGCGCTTTGTGACTGCTTGAAACAAAAGCCCCGGTTTGTGGGCACATACGAAAAGAGGAATTTCTCTGTGAATACTAAATCTCAATGGGCTTCAATTGCCACATTGCTTGCACTGCTTATCTCAACGTCTTCCGCTTTTGCAGAAGATCCGCGTCGGCAATATAACGAGCCAACGCGAGGCTTCTTTTTAGAACATGGTACTCTGGCAGGCCAAGGCAAAGTGTCTGCAGAGCTTCATACGGGAAGTGATGACGTCGATGCTGGTGGAGGCATTCGTTTGGGGTTACAAAATGCCGAACTAATTGTTAATAGTGGGGTAACGGCTTACAGCGGTAATGAACTGATGCTGAAGTGGGGATTGACCGAGACAATTAACCGTAATAGCGAACAGAAAAGCGCGTTTGATGTCGCGGTGATTGCTGCTATTTCTCACATTGATAATGAAGACACGAATGGGCAAACGACGGTCGATCAAACGAATTTAAAAGTCGGTGCGGCCGCTACGGTGGATGTTGATGCGGCAACATTTACGTTGGCGCCTTCGATTGTTTACGTCGATGGAAATATTAAAGAAGACACTTTTGTGACGGTTGATGTTGGCGCCTACGTAGGTGTGATCGATACAAATTCAGGGCTTTTCTCTGTTGGGGCTGAAGCCTTGTTTACGACAGAAGATGATATTGATCATAGCTTTGCTATCGGCGGTCGGTGGGCATACAACGACCGCGTAAATTTGGACTTTGTTCCGTTTGTATTTAGTGAAGGAAACCGCGTCGGGTTGCCAGGAATTGTAAGGCTTAATATCGGTCTTTAAGCGGTCGGCTTGTTGCAGCCAGCGCTAAGGTTTAAAAAAGCCTGCGCCACGAATGTGGTGCAGGCTTTTTTGTTAGTGCGCTTCGTCCCAGTTGTTTCCGATTCCCGCCTCGACCAGCAAGGGAACGTCCAGCGAGACGGCTGACATCATTTTTTCTACCAAGGTCTCAGCGACTGCTTCTGTTTGTTCAGTGGCGACTTCAACAATCAGTTCATCATGTACCTGCATAATCATGGTGGCATCGACGCTTGAGTCAGCTAACCATGCATCCACATTCAACATGGCTTTCTTAATAATGTCGGCAGCGGTGCCCTGCATTGGCGCATTGATTGCTGTCCGTTCAGCGGCTTGTTGCAGCATTTTGTTTCGCGCATTGATGTCGGGTAGATAGAGCCTTCGCCCAAAGATAGTCTCAACATATCCATCTTGATGTGCCTGTTGGCGAGTACGGTCCATATAGTCGAGTACGCCAGGGTAGCGCTCGAAATAACGATCGATATAGTCTTGAGCCTCGTAACGCTCTACATTAATTTGTTTGGCGAGCCCAAACGCTGACATGCCATAGATGAGACCAAAGTTAATAGCTTTAGCTTTACGACGCTGATCTGCTGAAACGTCGTCTACCGAGACATCAAACACCTCAGCCGCGGTCGCTTTGTGGACATCTTCCCCTCGTGAAAACGCATCGAGTAGCCCTTTGTCCTGTGACAAGTGGGCCATGATGCGTAGCTCGATCTGAGAATAGTCTGCCGCGATTAGCTGATAGCCCTTTGGCGCAACGAAGGCTTGGCGGATGCGACGTCCTTCTGCCGTGCGAATGGGAATATTCTGTAAATTAGGGTCGCTTGACGATAGACGGCCTGTCGCCGTCACGGCTTGATGATAAGAAGTGTGAATGCGGCCGGTGGACGGATTGATTAGTTGTGGCAGCTTGTCGGTATAAGTGGATTTCAGCTTGGCTAAGCTGCGATGTTCAAGTATCAGCTTTGGCAAGGGGTACGAAAGAGCAAGCTCTTGCAGTACCGGCTCGGCAGTCGAAGGCTGCCCTTTTGGGGTCTTCTTGATGATAGGAAGTTCGAGCTTTTCAAAGAATATTGCCTGAAGCTGTTTGGGTGAGCTCAGGTTGAATGTTTCACCAGCGAGTTCATACGCTTCACGCTCTAGTTCCACAATTCGGGCGGCAAGTTCTTGGCTCTGCAAACCTAAAAGGTGAGCGTCGACTTTTGCGCCCGCGCGTTCAATGCGAGAGATCACGTTTACTAAAGGGCAATCAATATCGCGATATACGTTTTCAAGAGAGGGGGTTTCTGCTAGTTGCGGTAGTAATGCTTCATGCAGTTGCAGTGTGATATCCGCATCCTCTGCCGCGTACGGACTCGCCTGCTCGAGTGCGATTTGATTGAACGTCAGTTGCTTGGCGCCTTTTCCCGCGATGTCTTCGAAATGAATCGTACTGCGGTCTAGGTATTTTTCCGCAAGGGTATCCATGTCGTGCCGCGACCCCGTTGAGTTCAGTACGTAGGATTCGATCATGGTGTCATGGGCAATCCCTTTGAGTTCGATACCATGGTTTACGAGAACGTTCTTATCGTACTTAAGATTTTGTCCTACTTTTTTGATATCAGTGTTTTCGAGTATCGGTTTGAGACGGGCGAGAACGTCATCTTGCTCTAGCTGGTCGGGGGCATCGATATAGTCGTGTCCAAATGGCAAGTAAGCGGCTTCGCCTGCCGAGACTGAAAATGATACGCCGACGACACGTGCTTCCATGTAATTTAAGCCGGTGGTCTCGGTATCGAAAGCAACTAACGGAGCATTCGATATTTTTTCTAGCCAGCGAGCAAAGTCAGCCTCCGTTAAAATGGTTTCGTAGTGGCTTTCAAGGGCAGGTTTCGATGGTAGAGTGTCACTCGCTGCTTCTGTGGCGTCATTTGCGCTTGGCTTAACTTCTTTAACCCAGCTACGAAATTCGTATTCTTCATATAGTGAGCGCAAGGCGTCAATATGCGTTTCCTCATGCGTGATATCGGCTAGCGATTGCGGCAGAGGTACGTCTGTTTTGATGGTTGCTAGCTCGTACGATAGGGGCAGCAACTCCAAGCTATTACGAAGATTTTCTCCTATCTTCCCACCTACCTTATCGGCGTTCTCGATAACACCATTTAGAGATTCAAACTGGGTCAGCCATTTAACGGCGGTTTTAGGGCCGCACTTTGGTACGCCCGGAATGTTGTCGACGCTATCGCCGACTAGGGCGAGATAGTCAATAATTTGATCGGGTCTTACACCAAACTTATCGACGACTCCCTGAATGTCCATGGCGGTATCTGTCATCGTATTGATCAAGGTGACATGCTCGGATACTAGTTGCGCCATGTCTTTGTCGCCGGTTGAAATAACGACTTCGGTTTGGCTTTCAGTGGCTTCGCGCGCGAGGACGCCAATGACGTCGTCGGCCTCCACATCAGGAATGATGAGGAGGGGGAGGCCCATAGCCTGAATAATTTGATGAATCGGTTCTATTTGGCAGCGCAGGTCGTCCGGCATTGGAGGGCGGTTTGCCTTGTATTCCGGATAAAGGTCATGACGGAAGTTCTTTCCCTTTGCATCGAATATGATCACGAGTTTGGATTCTGGGTAATCTCTTTCGAGGCGTCGAATCATGTTAATCACGCCCTTGATAGCACCCGTCGGATGACCCTTTGAATTTACGAGAGGAGGCAAGGCATGATAAGCGCGAAATAAGTATGACGAACCGTCAACGAGAACCGCTGGTTTGTTTGAGTTAATTTCCATAAATCCGTGTTCAGAATGATCAATTAGTGGCATTCTATAGTAGGGTTTTTGAGGGCAACCTGAAATAACCAAAGGACGGAATCCTGCACTTTTTTCACTATTCAATCGAGATTACTCGTTATGCGCGCGCCATTTATATCTTCAGCTATTTTGTTCTCCGTAATGGTTTTTCCTCTTCAGGCCGAAGATTCGGTACCCACTGGTGCGCCAGAGATTCGTATTGAGCAGGGTGATGATGCTACTTATTATGAACATCGGGTTAATGGCGTGCTTAAAGAGATCAAAGTCGTTCCGAATATAGGGCCGTCTTATTACTTGGTGCCAGGTGATGGCGATGGTTGGATTAAAGAGGAGCGTTCAACAGTACTCGTACCAAAATGGGTGTTATTTGAATGGTAGTCGTTTAGTTGAGTCGCCGACTCGGGCACTCAAAAAGAATTATGTATTCTTAGTATGAACATTCTAATTTTAAGGCGTATCTTCTCTTTCGTAGATTACCTATTCGTGCAGTTGAACACATGTAGTCATGCACGACATTTTATGAATTAGAGGATATGACATGACCACAATTAAATCTTACCAAGAGCAAGTTCAAGATATCGTTGCTAAAGCTATCGACGCAGTTGAAAGCCAGCACAAAGCAATTGCTGAAGCATCATTTGGTTACGCTGAAAGATTGTACAAGCTAGACACGGCTAAGACTAAGCACGACGAAGTTGCCACATTGGCATATGATAAAGCGCGTGAAGCGAACCAATACGTTGGTAGTTTTGCAGGTGACCTTATCGCTAAATACGAAAAGCCTCAAACTCCTGTTAAAAAAGCAGCAACAAAAGCAAAAACTACCGCTAAGAAAGCAGCAACAACTGCCAAGAAAAGCACAGCGAAAGCAACAACTGCCGCCAAAAGCACAGCGAAAAAAGTTGCCGATAGCGCCAAAGCAGCAACAGCTTAATTTTGAATTTTAGTTTGTAGGGAGGCCGGTCAATTTAATTGATCGTGCGTTCTTTTTAACCCGCTAAGGCGGGTTTTTTTATGCCTGACGTTTATCTTTTTCTAGAGAAGAGAAGAGAAGAGAAGAGAAGAGAAGAGAAGAGAAGCCGGCGCTCAAGCTTCCATGCGCCGGCGTATTTTTTAGGTATTTACTTAGCGAGTGATTCGGACGGTAGTAAGGTGATTTCTACGCGACGATTTTGTTGTTTGCCTGACTCAGACGTGTTGTCAGCGATAGGGCGCTGCTCGCCAAAACCCACTGCTTCTAGTCTAACGGCGGCAACTTCTTTTGATGCAAGGTAGCGAGAGACTGATTCAGCGCGACGTTGCGACAATATTTGGTTGTCTGTATCGCTGCCCACGCTGTCGGTATGGCCGCCAATAAATACTAGGGTTTTGTCATACTCGGCGATAACCAACGCGACGGCGTTCATCACGTCATAAAAGCCGGCGTTAATGTCTGGGCTGTTGCTGGCAAAGGTGATATTGCCGGGCATGATTAGATTGATGTTATCGCCATCGCGCACGACACTAACACCAGAATCGCGGAGCTGTTTGCGGAGCTTCGCTTCTTGCGCGTCCATATAATAGCCAATACCTCCACCAACTGCTGCGCCACCCGCGGCTGCTGCGAGTATGCGTTGGTTGCGGCTACGGCTGTCTTCATCTTTGTTAGCAAGATAGGCTGCTACAGCGCCGACGCTCGCGCCGATACTGGCGCCAATGGCAGTATTGGTGGTTTTTTCTTCGCCGGTATAGGCATCAAAAGTAGTACAGGCACTTAGTAGGCAGCCTGCAGCGACGGCACTTAGGACTTTTAGCATTGCGAGGTCTCTTTAGTCTGGTGATTAAAAAATGATTAATAGTGGGTATGAGCGGGCATCTTACCCAATGCAAAGAGCAATGACCTTTACTGTTCTGTAAGGCGGGTTATATCAATACGAAAAGAGGCTTACAACGCTTGTTCTATCACTAGGCTTACGCGGCGATTGCTACGCCGATTTGCACTGCTGTCGTTTGGTACGATGGGCTGGGTGTCGCCATAGCTAACGGCTCGAAATCGGCTCTGATCAAAGCCTTCTGAGACGAAAAATTCTAGTACTTCCGTGGCACGGGAGGCGGCAAGGCTCCAGTTGGAGGGAAACTGCTTTGTTTTAATGGGGTTGTTATCGGTATGCCCTTCGATGACGATAATGCCTTGAGTGGGTTCAAGGATGGGTAATATTTTATCAAGTAGTGCTTCGCCTGAGCGAGTGAGGTAGGCGTCTCCCGAGTTAAACAATACGCGAGATTGAATCTCTAGTCGGGTGCGGTCTGCCTCTTGAACGAGTTGAATATGGCTTTGCATGCCATGGGTGATAATGGAGCTTTGCAGTGTGCTGAATAGCTCCGTGTCCTCTTGACTAGGTTTTGGCGCAATGAGCCGTTCAACGAATGCCTGCTCTTCCATTACGCTGACTTCACTCGTAGCTAATGCTTCTTGAATCCCTTCGCTTGGCGCATCCACTGTACCGAAACTGGCGTTGTTCATAACAAGAAGCATCAGAAAAAGCGTTGTGATTAGAACGAAAACGTCGATGTAGCTCAGCATCCAGTTATCGTCTTGCGCGACATCGCTATCGGGGTTTAGTGCTTTAAGATAAGAAGAAGGTCGCATCGCTAAGCTGCCTTATGCTGGTTTGACACCAAGTTTTGTCATCATCGATTTCTGCATCGCAACATTGGCCTCAGGCTTTTGTTGTTGGTCTTGAAGAAAGCTAGTCAAGGTATCTAGTATTGCTGACGGCGTTCGCTGCTGCGAAAGCATGGCGATCCCTTCTGCGATCATGCTGAGCCTGATGGTTGCTAAATTTCGGCGCTGTTCTAGTTTGGTAGCGATTGGTTTGAACACTAAGTTCGAGAGTAGCAATCCGTAAAATGTGGTGATTAACGCGATAGCCATATCGCCGGTCATGGACGCAATTTCGCCACCCTCAACGCCCTGCAGCATGTTGACTAAGCCAACTAGGGATCCGACCATGCCGAATGCGGGAGCAAAAGTACCCATTGAGCGGAAGATGTTAATCACTGCCGTTTCTTTTGACCGATATTGCGACACTTTCCAGTTCAGCATAGCCATTACGTCTTCATAGGGTTGGTGATCGCGAACCATTTGCAGTCCTTTTTTAATGAAGGGCTCGTCCAGTTTCTCGATTTGTGCATCAATTTGTTGGTATTGGTTGCGAAACCAAAGTTTGCTGAAGCCAACGACTTGCTGTATATCCTGCTCAAGATTTAGGCTCATTGGCTCGGTGAGTACTTTTGCTTGTTTGAAGGCGGCAATGGCATCTTTAATTGGGAAGCTGACGAATATGGCGGTAAAAGTGCCGCCTATCACAATGATTAAACCAGGAAGGTTAATGAATGCAGCAGGGTTGTCAGCGGTAACGCCGATAGCCAGTGCAAGAAAGCTCAAAGCGATAATAACGCCAGCGTATTGGTAGAGTTTCATAATCAAATGCCCGATCAAAACTGATTCGAAATAGATATACATCTCAAAAGCAAAAAACGAGCCGACACAGGGCAAGTGCTTGAAGCGCTTTATTTTATGGGGCTCTAGGGGCTTAGGTTAATACTTGATGGGCCAGTGCGTGGCAGGAAAGAGGAGGCCGTTTGCCGCTTCTTATTATTCGTTGTGGCTCGACTGAAGGTAGTGATTAAGAGCGTCTAGGCGTTCTGGCGTGCCGACATCCACCCACATTTCATTCATCACCGTGCCGAGTATCTTGCCGGCTTGGATGTCTTTTTTAAGTAGCGGAGCTAAGGGCATTAATCCCTCATCTAGATCACTAAAAAAACGGGCTTTGAATAGCGCTAAGCCTGCATAGGTATAGCGGTTTGAGGCGCTTGGGTCAGACAATGATAGGGGGCCTCCATCAGACTCAAGGCTGAAGTCGCCGTCGGGATGTTGCTTAGGGTTTTCGATCATGGCGAGGCACGCTGTTTGCTTTGGGCAAAATTCACGTTGTGCCGCCACCCAATTATCTAACTTAAACTCACAATAGATATCGCCATTGATGACCAGAAATATATCATCTGGGGTGTCGCAAAGCAGAGGCAATGCTTTGTTAATCCCGCCCGCGGTTTCGAGTAGCTCTGTTTCGCGGCTGTAATGTAAAGACAAGCCCCATTTACATCCATCTCCCAAAGCTTCAGGCATCTTATCTGCACACCAGTGCGTATTGATCACGACGTCTTTGAATCCAGCGTTGGCTAGCGCTTCGAGGTGATATTCAATCAACATTTTTTTGCCGGCACGTACTAAAGGTTTTGGCAGGTTGTTTGTCAGTGGTCGCATGCGCTTGCCTAAACCGGCGCCCAGAATCATTGCTTTCATCGCTATGCTGCCGGGCTGTTTAGTGAGTCGAGCTCGGGAATGATTCGCTTATTGAGCCACAAGCAAAAGTCTTGTGTATCGGGGTAGCGAGCGCTCACTCTAGCGAGATAAGAGACGGTGCGGGGAATGTCATTGAGGTAGTTATGCTTGCCGTCTCTTAAGGATAGGCGAGCGAAAATACCTGCTGCTTTTAAGTGACGTTGAAGCCCCATTAAGTCGAACCAGTATTGAAACTGGGCAAAGTCGCATGACAACAAACCTTGGTCGAGTGCGCGGTGATAGTAGTGCAGACACCATCTCTGGACGTGCTCGTCTGGCCAAACGATATAGCAATCGCGAAGTAACGAGACGAGGTCATAGGTGATAGGACCTTTCACTGCGTCTTGAAAGTCGAGGATGCCGAGGCTGTCGTCTTCACAAATCATTAAGTTGCGAGAGTGATAATCTCTATGAACGCTCAATTGCGGTTGGCCCAGAGCGCTATCGATTAGCAGTGAGAAGGTTTCTTCAATGAGGTTTAACTCCACAGGGTCTAGGGTTAAGCCAAGCTTTTTTGTGACTAGCCAGTCGGGGAATAAACGCATTTCTCGTTCAAGCAAGCTTTTGTCATAGTTTGGTAGCGCGCTGTTGTCGGTATGTTGAATTTTCAGCAGTGCTGCGCATGCTTGTGAATAGTAGTGATTGCCTGCATCTAAATTTGGCTGCTCGGGTGCTAATGTGTTTAGCAGTACTGAGTCACCGAAGTCTTCTAACAGCAAAAAACCTTGAGATAAATCATGCGTGATGATCTCCGGTACTTGGACGCCTTGTTTTTTCCATGTTTGTGCGATGCTAACAAAGCTATCAGATGACTCCTTGTCAGGCGGAGCGTCCATTGCAATAAGCGTTGGGGTGCGATTACTGACGCGAAAGTATCGTCTAAAGCTCGCGTCACCAGAGACGGCCTCTAGCGTGACGGAATCCATTGCGCATTGCTTTGCGCTCCATGATGACAAGGCGCTGAGCCGAGGGTCCATAGGTATGTCTCTAATGATCGTTGTGGCTTGAATTGGCAGGTCATCCTAATCAAAAAGTTAAATGACATCAAAGAACGCACCGTTTATTATCAGCACCTATTGTTTCCACATCTTTATAGACTAATTATTTGCGTAATTCATCGGGGTTTAGGCATGCGTGACTTGTCGCGGCGAGCAGGCTTTATTGCACTGAGCCTGGTAAGCCTTGGCGCTGCTGCTGAGCGTGTTGATAAGAGTCCTGCATCGCTTCGTCCTGCAAGCTGTTATACCAGTGTCGAAGCGCGAACCTCTGATGCTGACGACTTCTTTGTGGCCGGTGAAGCTGGCGCAGGTCGTGGTGAAACGATGGTGTCAATTGAAGCGGACTCGGCCGTCTACTCTCAGGATGGACAATTACAGCTTGATGGCGATGTATTAATTGAGCAGCCAGGCTATCGTGCACAGAGCGAAACGGCGACGGTTGATCAAGCGAGCGGGCAGGCGCAATTAAGTGGTGACATTCGTATTGACTCACCTAACATGCAAATTCAAGGTGCGAACGCTCGTGTCAATATGTCGGAGAATGAAGCGACAGTAGAGCAAGCGAAGTTTCTCAATCCTCAAACTCGACTACGTGGTGAAGCGGCGATTATTCGTCAGCAGGATGAAGACCTCGTGGTGTTGGAGGACGGTATGTTTACGACCTGCGCTGAAGAGGATAATGCGTGGTCTTTTCGAGCGTCTGAAATCATCTTGGGTCAGGAGCGCGGTTATGGAGAAGCGTACCATTCTCGCTTTGAAGTGCTTGATGTTCCGGTTCTTTACATTCCTTATTTCAGGTTTCCGATCGACAATCGGCGTAAATCAGGATTCTTGTATCCTACGATAGGATCCTCTAATACGGGCGAGGGAGTGTTTTTCTCGACACCTTATTATCTGAACCTTGCGCCTGAATTTGATGCCACGATTACTCCTAGTTATATCGGCGGACGCGGAGTGCACTCTGAAGTCGAGCTGAGGCATATGACTTGGTTTAGTCAGACCGAGCTGGGTTTTGGATACCTTGAGCGGGATGATAGTTTTCAGCAAGAGCGCCAAAGTTTGGGTTATCACGATGAGACGGGAGAGCGTTGGGGGGTCAGCTTCGAGCAGGATTACGACTTTTCAAGTCAGCAAGTAAGCCTTTATGGACGAGTCGACTTTAGTGAAGTTAGTGATAACGATTATCTAGATGATCTCAATCAGGGCTTACGCATTGAGAATATTGATTATTTGGATCGTCGCGCTAATTTTTTCTTCACGCGCTCAAATTGGCAGTTAGAGATACTGGCTCAAGAGTACAAAAACCTCGATGAAGATTTAGCTCGCTCAGACGAAGCATTTTTACGATTGCCAGAGATTAATTATCAGGCTTTCTTTTACCACGAAGATTTAGAGTTAGATTGGCAGACTCAATATGTATATTTCTATCGAGACCCGAATCAGTTAGCCGCGACAGACCGAGCACATGGCTCGCGTCTGCGGCATGTGCCAAAAGTGTCACTACCGTGGGAAAAAAGTTGGGGCTATTTCAAACCAAGTGTTTCCGTTGACCACACTGATTACGCTTTGAACGATTACACGCCAACGGACAACCATATTTCTCGCAGTGTGGCCATTTATGAGCTTGACGCAGGGCTTTATTTTGATCGAGAAAGCCGCCTGTTTGGTAATCAGTACCTGCACTCTCTAGAGCCCCGAGTTTACTATGTTCGTAGCGGCTATAAAGACCAAAGCGACATTCCAAATTTTGATACGTCGCTGCCAAGCTTCAGTTATCAGCGGCTTTATCAAGCGAGTCGCTTTAGCGGAGCGGACCGGGTAGCGGATAACAATCGCGTGACCTTAGGGTTTACGAGCCGCTGGACGGACTGGTCGACAGGGATAGACCGGCTTGTGCTCAGTGCGGGACGCGTGTTCAATTTTGATCGATTAAGAGTGGATGCTGACGGCTTAGGTGCGTCTGACGAAAAAGAATCATTTTGGCTTAGTGAAGTATTATATCGTCCGCTGCCTGAATTGGAGTTAAGCTTTGCAGGTGCGTGGGATGCTCGAAACAATACCACACGAGAAAGCGTTTCCAAGTTGGCGTATCGCCACCGTGAAGGTGGTGGCGTATTGAATCTAAGTCATCGCTATCGAGATGATGGTCTAGAGCAAACTGACGTTTCCGCTATTTTGCCTATGAATGCTTCGGTTAGTTTACTGGCGCGTTGGCGTTACGACCTTGATGCTGAGCGCACGATTGGTTCACTGTCAGGGCTTGAGTACAACAGTTGTTGTTGGCGAGTTCAGGTGCTTGTTCAGCAATACCTGACAGATGAATCGACAATAGATAATGGCATTCTATTTCGCTTCCAGTTAGTCGGTTTGGGTGGTCTTGGTGCGGATCAAGAGAGTTTAGATGAGCACATTCCGGGCTATAAGGCTCGCGAAGAATATTTTCAATAAGGATTGGTGACTACGTTGTTTGTTTCAAAAATGGTCCGTTGGGGCTTATTCCTATTAGTGCTGTGTGGGTCTATATCGGTTCAGGCGCAAAAAAGTGTGTTGTTGGATAAGGTTGTTGCTGTCGTCGATGACGACATTATTATGAAGTCTGAACTGGACAATCGAACGCGCGCGATCGGTCGTCGCCTGCAGCAGCAGGGTACCTCAGCGCCGCCAACTGAAGTGTTGGAACTGCGTGTTTTAAATCAGCTCGTCTTAGAGAGCATTCAATTACAGAGGGCGGAAATCACAGGTATTCGAATCGCCGATGACCTGCTCAACAAGACGATTGCCAATATTGCGAGCAGTAATAATATGACCTTGGAGCAATTTGAGGCACAACTGGCACTAGAAGGTGAGACTTACGCAGGCGCGCGTGAGCAAATACGTCGCGAGATGCTGGTGACTCGATTGCAGCAGAGCGCAGTCGATCGTCGTGTTCGGGTCACTGAGTTGGAGGTTGAGAATTTTTTAGCGTCTAAGGAGGGCAGAACTCAAAGCGGAGCCGAATATTTGTTAGGGCATATTCTTATAGCGCTTCCGGAGTCCGCATCTGAGGATGAAGTCGCTAACGTTACTGCCCGCGCGGAAGGCGTTCTAGCGCAGTTACAAGGCGGGGCTGAATTTCGCAAGGTAGCCGTAGCGGAGTCTGATGGGCGCCAAGCGCTGGAAGGTGGCGTTATTGGTTGGAGAAAAGAGAACGAGCTGCCGACTATTGCCGCCGATATTCTCCCGACACTGGCCGTTGGAGAGCCGTCTAGATTATTACGAACGGGTAGTGGTTTTCATATTATTACGCCCCTAGAAAAGCGCGGAGGCACGCAGAAAATTGTGGATCAGTATCGTGTACGCCATATATTGATCGCGCCAAGTGAAATTAGAACTGATGAACAAGCAAAGGAGATCAGTGAAAAACTCTATGAGCGCTTGTTGAATGATGAAGATTTTGCGACTTTGGCGAAAGCTAATTCAGACGACCCTGTGTCTGCGATTGATGGCGGAGACCTAGATTGGGTGAACACTGGGCAAATGGTACCGCAATTCGAAGAGGTGATGCTGGTCAGCCCTGTGGGTGAGATCACTCAACCGTTTAAGTCTGATTTTGGCTGGCATATCTTGCAGGTGACAGACGTACGTAAGCAAGACGTGGGTGCTAAGTTACAAGAAAATCAGGCGCGGCAGGTTATTCGGCGTCGAAAGTATGAAGAAGAGCTCCTCGATTGGCTGCAAGAGATTAAGAGTGAATCGTTTATTGAGGTAAAAGAAGAGCGCTTTGCCGAGCTAGAGAATAAATGAGCCTTGATGCGCCGCTTGCTTTAACCCCTGGAGAACCTTCGGGTATTGGGCCAGATATCGTCATTCAAATGGCGCAGCAAGGTTTGGATATCCCGGTTGTTGTTGTCGCAAATGCTGAGTTACTGTCACAGCGAGCGTCCCAACTAGGGCTGCCGCTAACTCTAAAGCGATGGCAAGGCGAGGTGTTTGATGCGAGCGCAGCGTCTGAGTTGTGGTTCTTGGATGTTGCTTTACCGGAAAGTGTGATCGCCGGTCAGCTTAACCAAGGCAATGCTCAGTACGTTCTTGACTGTTTGGATGTTGCTATTGAGGGGGCCAGCGCGGGTCGTTTTTCAGGACTTGTTACCGGACCCGTTCATAAAGGGGTGGTGAACGAAGCCGGGATCACGTTCAGCGGACATACCGAATACTTACAAGAAAAATGTGGTGTTGAGCGCGTTGTGATGATGCTAGCTAGTCCTGCAATGCGAGTTGCTTTAGTAACTACTCACTTACCTCTTAAGGACGTTTCAGCAGCAATTAGCAAAGATAGGCTTAAGCAGGTACTGGATATACTGATCAAAGACTTAAAGCAAAAGTTTGCGTGCCCAGCGCCGCGAATTTTGGTGGCGGGGCTTAATCCGCATGCGGGTGAAGGCGGGCACATGGGTCGAGAAGAAATAGAGGTGATCGAGCCAGTATTAGAGGCTTATCGTCAACAAGGTCGTGTTGACTTGCAGGGGCCGTTACCCGCGGATACCTTGTTTACGCCTAAGTTTTTAGACGAAGCCGATGCAGTGCTTGCGATGTACCATGACCAAGGATTGCCTGTACTTAAATATCAGAGCTTTGGCGAGGCGGTTAATATTACCTTGGGATTGCCTATTGTTCGTACCTCGGTTGATCATGGCACCGCGCTGGATTTGGCGGCAACGGGCAAAGCCGATAGCGGCAGTTTACAATGTGCGGTAGCGATGGCTGCCGAAATGGCTCTGACACTTCGTCAGCGTTAATTGATAGTTTTAGGTTGGCTCGAGATATAGCGCTTCAAGCACCCGCGAGAAGTGAGTCTATCGGGTTCAAGCCAAATAGAGAGTAACTATGGCAAAAGGATCAAAACAAGCAGGGCACCAGGCACGAAAACGCTTTGGTCAGAACTTTCTGGAAGATGACGTCGTTATTAGTCAGATTGTAAGCGGGATTAATCCGCGTCCCGGAGATCGAATGGTCGAAATCGGTCCAGGCCTTGGCGCATTAACTGAGCAGTTGCTCGACATGCTAGACGGGTCTTTGGAGGTGGTTGAGCTAGATCGTGATTTGATTCCTATCCTTAGGACCAAATTTTTTAACTTTCCCGGCTTTAATATCCATGAGGCTGATGCACTTAAGTTTGATTTTAATACACTGTGTACCGCCGACAACCCGCTGAGAGTTGTGGGGAACCTTCCTTACAACATATCGACGCCACTAATTTTTCATTTGTTGCAGAACATACACTTTTTGAAAGATATGCACTTTATGTTGCAAAAAGAAGTGGTAGAGAGAATGGCAGCACAACCAGGCGACTCTAGCTATGGCCGACTAGGAATAATGTGTCAGTACTACTGCCGTGTTCAGCCGCTGTTTGTGGTTGGTCCAGAAGCGTTTTCACCGCAGCCTAAAGTTGAGTCGGCAATTGTTCGTTTGGTGCCGCATGAGACCTTGCCTTATCCCGCAGACTCATTGGAACGTTTACAGCATGTGGTGCGGCAAGTATTTACGAAACGCCGGAAGACGCTGCGTAATGCTGTTGCGGGAATTGTACCTAGTGAGGCTCTTGACGAGCTAGGTATCGATGCCGGTTTACGCCCTGAAAACCTGTCTCTAAAACAGTACGTTCAGTTGAGTAATTGGAAAGAAGGCGCTAACTAGCGCCCCATTAAGCTTGCCATATTGCTGATATCACTCTGACTGTCGAGCAAGCCCTCAAACGCTGCATTAGCGTCTTCTTCGCTTAGATTGAACTGTGTTAGCAGGTTTGAACTTATCTCTGTGTGAACGCCGGGTGTGACATTGTATTTCGTTAGTAGTTGTTCGGTTAGGCACAGCAGATTGGCGAATTCCTTACTTTCACCATCATAGTTTTTGTCCTTTTGATGGCGCAACGCGGCGATCACGGGTTCTGGCATATTCCACACGGCCATCAACTGGCTACCAATCTGTTCTTTGGTGATCCCCAATAAGAAGTGCTCAATCACGGAAGAATCCAAGTGCGGATTTGCTTCGATATAACGGCATATCAGTGAAAAATGAGGCGGGAATACATGTGCCAAAACTAGGTAGCCAAAGTTGTGAAGTAAGCCTGATAGATACGAAAGTCCGAAACTAGGCCGGTAGGCCGGTTCTATTTTACTGATTAGGCTAGTGGTGCCAAGGGCGGTCCACATAGCTTGGTGCCAATACGGGGTGTAGCCTTCGGGTTCGTCGCTGGGTAAGTTCAGGGTCCGGCCGAGAGATAAACCCATTGATAGGTTCATAACCATGTCAAAACCAAGTACACGGATAATGGCGTCGTGTACTGACCTGACAGTGCCGGGCGCATTATAAAATGAACTAGAGGCCCAGCTAACGACCTGTGCTGAAAGGCTTGGGTCTCGCTCAATAATATTGGCAAGCTCTTCACCGCTCGCGTCAGGATTAGACCGCAGGGTAATAATATCATGCGCACTTTGCGGTAATGGTGGAATTTCTAGCGTGTCTTCCAGTCGTTTTTTGATGCGTAGTGAGGTGAATTTCTCAATGGCTTGATTGATCTGGGTAATATCATTGGCCGGGCTTCCCTGATTATAAGGGATACTAGACAGCGGTACGGTAAACGATTCGGTTTGAGCCTTAGCAATAGACCTCTCGAAAAAGGCCTTGCTGAGTTTGACGAGTTTATCGTTTTCGCCGGCATCAACATATATATCGGTTAGTGCTGCAACGCGCTCATCAACTATTGCAGGGAGACCGGTAATATCAGCAATAGCGGGCAGTTCCGTTAAGCTATGTTGTGCCATTAAACTGTTGAGATCATTGCTCGGCAGAGCGACCAGTGATCGTCCAAGTGTTTTGTTTAGCAGGTCTACGTCGAGCATGCAGTCGGCGGGAAAGATGACTTGTAGGCGACCTAGCGTGTCGTTCATCAGGACCATTTTGACAATGTGCTCAGGAGCGATACAAGTACGATCGACTATTTCAGGGTCTGGGAGTGTATCCACGCTATCTTCCTGGCTGCTTTGATAGTGCTCAAATACTTTGCGTATGGCCGCTGGAATCATAATTTTTAACTCTCTGTACTGCATGAATCTCAATGCGCGCAATAAGTTTGTCGGGGGTTAGTTTGACATGTTGTCGCGCTATACGGGGTTTGAGGTATTTATTACCTAGCGTATGGCTTCTGTTTATCGAGTTTTACGATTGGATAGATGGATCTCGAGCCGCGAATCGCTTTCAACGTTGGATGGCGGGTCTAACAAACCATAACAGAGCTTGGCTTAACCTAATTTCAGTGTAGATCAATTTTTGGAGGGCGGTGCAAGATTTAGCTCAGCTTTAGACTTCTGCATATTTTTGGCTTTGTCCTACCCAGCGCTGAATGATCGCTTCGGGCTGAGAAATGAGCGGTGCGATCTGTTTGACTGTTTCGAGCCAGCCTTGATCTCGTTGCAGGTCGGCGATTTTAAAATCAATCAGGCCAGTTTGCTTGGTACCAAGTACCTCGCCAGGGCCGCGCAGTTCGAGGTCTTTCTCTGCGATAATAAAGCCATCACTACTTTCTCTCATCACTTTTAAGCGTTCTTTGCCGTTTTCAGAAAGGGGCGGATGGTACATTAGTGCACAATAGCTTTTTTTATTGCCTCTGCCGACCCGTCCTCTTAGTTGGTGAAGTTGGGCAAGACCCAGTCGCTCGGGATTTTCGATAACAATCAAGCTGGCATCTGGTACATCGACACCGACTTCGATAACTGTTGTCGCCACGAGAACGTCGATGCGTCCTGCGGAGAACGCCTCCATCACGAGGCTTTTGTCTTGCGCTTTCATTCTTCCATGCACTAGTGCCACGGTTAAGCCCAGCAGGGATTCACTTAACCATGTGGCGGTATCCTCGGCGGCTTGGCATTGTAAGGTCTCGGATTCTTCAATTAAGGTGCAAACCCAGTACGCTTGGTCGCCGGATTCGCAAACAGAGCGGACTTTGGCGACCATTTCTTCTCGTCTAGCGTCAGAAAGCGCGAATGTTTCGATAGCTTGTCTGCCGGGTGGAAGCTCGTCAATGACTGAGGTGTCAAGGTCGGCATAGGCGCTCATCGCGAGTGTTCTAGGGATCGGTGTAGCCGTCATGATTAGTTGGTGAGGAACAATGCCAGCGTTGAGCCCTTTGTCTTTTAGTGACAGGCGTTGGTGGACACCGAAGCGATGTTGCTCGTCGATTATCGCTAGTGCAAGGCGATGATAGTGCACGTCTTGCTGAAATAGAGCGTGGGTGCCAATGATGATATCGACGTCGCCATTCAAAATCGATGCAAGCACTTGTTGTCGTTTTTTTCCCTTTGTTTTTCCGCTTAGCCAAGCAAGTCGGAGAGGGGTATCGGCAAACCAACGTTTAAAGTTTTGCGCATGCTGTTCAGCAAGGATTTCGGTTGGCGCCATTAATGCGACTTGACCGCCCGCGGTGCTTGCTTGCAAGGCGCATAATGCGGCAAGAACAGTTTTGCCTGAACCGACGTCACCCTGAACGAGTCTAAGCATGGGAATAGGTTGGCTCAGGTCGGTTTGTATCTCTTGTTGAACGCGCTGCTGTGCCGAAGTGAGTGAAAATGGCAGGCTACCCAAGAACTGGTCGATTGCTTGGGTTGATGCGAGGTTGAGAGGGCATGCCAATGCAGCTTGGGAGCGCATACTTGTTCGCAGTTTCATCAGGCTTAGGTGGTGAGCTAATAACTCTTCAAGGATGAGCCTTTGCTGACAGGGATGACTTCCATTTAAAAGCGCCTCTTGATCGGCATCTGTGGGTGGCGAATGCAGATAGTGCAGTGCTTTTTTAAGCTCGGGCAACTGGAACTCATTACGGACGGAAGCAGGTAGTAAATCGGGAACTTCTGAACGATCGAGCCATTTGACTGCTAGCTGGGTGAGAGTTCGCAGTCGCCCTTGTTGTATACCTTCTGTTAGTGGGTATAGCGGCGTCAGTCGGTCGGGGATTTCATGAGGCTCATCCGGATTAACGACTTTGTACTCGGGGTGGTAGAACTCAAGCCCCGTTTTGCCTAGTCGCGCTTCGCCATAGCAACGAATTAGCGCGCCGGTTCCGAGCAAGCGGGTTTGAGCGGCAGAAAAGTGGTAGAAGCGAAGTGTGACGCGTGAATGCCCGCCTTCAACGATTACTTCAAGGCTTCGTCGGCGCCCATATACGACCCGATGACTGACCACTTCGGCTTCGAATAGGCCATGCATACCGGCTCGAAAATGTTGTAGTGGGATAAACTTGGTACGGTCTTCATATCGAAACGGGAGGTGGAATAGTAGGTCTTGGAGATTGTAAATGTCGAGTTTTGAGAGAGTCTCGGCTAGCTTATTGCCCACTCCTTTAAGTTGCGTTAGCGGGATCTGATCGAGTGTGCTCATGAGTGACTCAAGTCCGTTGAGTAGCGTTCGACAATACTTTACATGACAGGGCGCTTTGCTTTAATACGTCAATTGCTTTTGGTCGCGGGAATGTTACGCGCCAAGCCAGCGCAACGGTGCGAAACGGGACTGGGTTTGTAAAGTGCCTGACCTCAATATCGTCGTTTACATGCCGCTTGCTCAGCACGGCAGACATCGGTAAAACGCTAATACCGAGGCCTGAGGCAACCATGTGCCTGATGGTTTCTAGTGAGCTGCCTTCCGTTATAAATTGCGCTTGCTCAGGCTTTGCCTTTTCTTTGATGCGCATTAGGTCTTTGAGTGTAGGGTTTGTATCGAGTACTTGATCCCGAAAGCAGTGACCTGGCCCGAGCATGAGTAAATTGTCGTTGGCTAGCATGCTGCTATCGATCTGTTTTTGGTCGCATAGTGTATGGCCTTTCGGCAGAATCACGACAAACGGTTCGTCGTATATCGGTAACGTAACAATGTCTGGCTCTTCAAATGGCAGGGCGACAAGAATGGCGTCTAACTCGCACTCTTTCAGCTTTCTTTTGAGTGTGGCGGTATAGTTCTCTTCAATGTAGAGAGGCATTGCTGGCACTGCGCGCTTTAGCTCAGGTAGCAAATGTGGAAATAAATACGGGCCAATGGTGTAGATGGCGCCAAGTCTTAATGGAGACGTTAGTTCTTGTTTTCCTTCTTGAGCGAGATCTTTAAATATATTGGCCTCGGCTAGTACCTTTTGAGCTTGATAGACTAGCTTCTGTCCCATATCCGTTACGGAAATATTACCTTTATGGCGTTCAAAAAGCGGCACGCCTAGTTCATCTTCAAGCTTTTTGACGGCCACACTTAGGGTTGGCTGGCTAACATGACAGCGTTCCGCGGCTCGGCCAAAATGTTTTTCATCGGCTAGCATTACAATGTATCGGAGTTCAGTGAGTGTCATGGTTAGCCATTTAGTTTAGTAATCAGAAAAACAAAATCATTAGTGTATGATTATCGTTTGAATCTTACGGTTAAGGGAAACAAAGCGCAATGCGTGGACTGCGTATCATCGTTTTTGGTTATGGGAAGCTTGGCTCTCGTGTGGCGCAAAGCTTGTCGTTGCATAATGAAGTTTGGGTATATAGCCGCTCGACTAAACCAGCTTATCAAGGGATTCGATTCATTAAAGGGGATGTAGCGGATGCGCCTTTTATTGAGGAGAGCCTTCCAAATAAACTGGATGTTGTTTTGTATTGTTTGAGTCCGTCGGAACGTTCAGAAAGTGCTTATCGTTCGGTTTATGTAGAGGGGCTCGAAAATGTTTTGTCTTCGCTTCAGCGTTGTGCGAGCAAAGCGCATTGTATTTTCGTATCGAGTACGAGTGTTTATCATCAAGATGATTCATCGAGGGTAGACGAAGACAGTAGTACATGTCCTGAAGGTTACTCTGGACGCTGTATGCTCGAAGCTGAAACTGTGCTTAGACATGCTTCGGTGCTGGGCACGAGTGTTCGCTTCAGTGGGATATATGGTGGTACGCGCTCACGCCTTATTGAGCGTGTTCGGCAGGGTGGCGCTTTAAAAGCTGAGGCCGTCCGCTTAACGAACCGTATTCATGAGGATGATTGTGTGGGGTTCTTAATGCATCTGCTAAAGCGAATAGCGCGGGGGCAGATGGTTGCTGATTGCTATATTGCGACGGACGATTGTCCGGTTGATTTGAATGAGGTCATTGATTTTATCGCGAGTGAATACGGCGTTAAAGCCCCTGCTTTTGGTGCTGCGCAAGCGCGGCGCGCAGGCAACAAGCGATGCAATAATCAGAGAATGAAAGACAGTGGATACCTATTAAGCTATCCGAGCTATCGTGAAGGTTACCGCCGGGTTAATTAATTTGCGGAGAAATGCGGCTTAGTTGAGGACGAGGATCGCATCCATTTCCACTTCGGAAGCCTTCGGTAGCGAAGCGACGCCAACCGCTGCACGCGCAGGGTATGGGGTTTTAAAATAAGTCGCCATGATTTCATTGACCGTCGCGAAGTTTCCTAAGTCGGTTAAGTAAATGTTGAGCTTGACGATGTCTTGTAGTGTGCCACTTGCCGCCTCACAAACGGCACTCAAATTATCAAATACCTGTTCTATTTGTTTGTTGATCGGGCCTGAAACGAGCTCCATTGATGCAGGATCTAGCGGTATTTGGCCTGAGACGTAGACCGTGTCACCGGCTTTCACTGCCTGAGAATAGGTGCCGATCGCAGCAGGCGCATTTGGAGTTTGAATAATGGACTTGTTGCTCATGGCCTAGGCTCCGTTTTTGGGGTGGGTATCCACCACTCGATTGAGACGAATGACGGCTTTCAGTGATCTAATTCGCTTAATGACTCTTGCCAAATGGCGACGGCCTTGTATGTGAATAACGACATTCACCACGCTCATTCTTGCATTTTGTTCTTCGACGCCAATGCGTTCAATATTTGCTTCTGCGCGGGTTATTGCAGAGGCTAGTTCCGCAATGATGCCTCTTTGGCGCTCTAGCTCTACTCTGAGTTCTACGACAAACTCATCGGTGATGTCTTTCACCCAAGATAAATGTATTTTTGCTCTGTTTTGTAGTTTATCCATGGCTTTTCTACAGCCTTCGGAGTGGATCACTAGTCCGGATGGCCCCGTAGCAATGCCGATAATCGGGTCCCCTGGAATCGGATGGCAGCACTTAGCGAAGGATAGATTTAAACCTTCGGTGCCCTTGATCATTAGATGTTGCTTATCGTCGCTAGTTGCTTGCTCTGCATCTATCTCCATTCCGCTATTCGCAATGAGCTGACGCGCAATAATATAGGGCATGCGATTGCCTAAGCCGACATTGATAAACAGCTCATCAAGAGAGTCTGCTTGGTTATGCTCAAGCACTTTTGCAAGGTGTTCTTCACCAATGTCTTTCCACGACTTTTTAATGCTAGAGAGCGACTTTTCAATGAGTGCTTTTCCGAGGTCTAGGCTTTCGGCTTCGCTGCGTTGTTTTAGGTAGTGACGGATGCTGCTTTTGGCTTTCGCGGACACGGCAATATTGAGCCATGCTCGGCTTGGCTTGGCACCAGGGGCGGTTATTACTTCGACTGTTTGCCCACTTTGCAGAGGCTCGCTTAGTGACGCGAGTTTCTTGTTGATACGGCAAGCCACGCAGGCATTTCCAATGTCTGTGTGGATGCTATACGCGAAGTCTATCGGTGTTGCGCCGGCAGGTAGTTCTAGAATGTCTCCTTTTGGCGTGAAGACATAGATTTCATCGGGGAAGAGTTCAATTTTAACATGCTCGATAAACTCCATTGAGTCGTCGGCATGGTCACGTATTTGTTTGAGACTGCTAAGCCAGCGGTCAATTCGAGCTTGATTGGCAAGCGTCATACTGGAGTCATCTTTATATTGCCAGTGAGCGGCAATGCCGTAGTTCGCAAAGTCTTCCATGTCGTCTGTGCGTATTTGGATTTCGATATTGACGTGTTTTCCGAAAAGCGTGGTATGCAGCGATTGATAGCCGTTTACTTTTGGCACAGCGATATAGTCTTTAAAGCGAAAAGGCAGTGGTTTGTATGCGCTGTGCACGGCACCTAGCGCGCGATAGCAATCTTCTTCATTTTTAGTGATGACTCGAAAAGCATAAACATCCATGATTTCGTGGAAGGACTTATGTTTGTATTTCATCTTGTTGTAAATACTAAATAAGTGCTTTTCGCGGCCAATAATATGGCCTTCGAGGTTGCGCTGCTCCAGACATTTTTCAAGACTATGCTGGATGTCTTCGATGATCTCGTTATGATTGCCGCGCAGCTTTTTGACGGCTTTTCGGATGTACTTCGAACGCATCGGATAAAGGGCAGCAAACCCGAGATCTTCGAGCTCTATGCGAATGCTATTGATACCCAGCCGGTTAGCGATTGGGGCATAAATGTCTAACGTTTCGGTGGCGATACGGCGGCGTTTTTCATGGTGCAAAGGTCCAAGCGTGCGCATGTTGTGCAGGCGGTCAGCGAGCTTAACCAAAATGACCCGAATGTCTTTGGCCATCGCTAAGGTCATTTTTTGAAAGTTGTGCGCTTGTGCTTCAGCTTTGGATTTAAACTCTATTTGCGTTAATTTGCTGACGCCGTCTACTAGCTCCGCAACAGATTCGCCAAAATCTGCAGCGAGGTCTTCTTTTGAAACATCGGTGTCCTCGATAACATCATGCAGTAGAGCGGCCATCAGCGTTTGATGGTCCATTTGCAGGTCGGCCAATATTCGTGCGACCGCAACAGGGTGAATGATATAGGGGTCGCCGCTGCGTCTGAACTGACCTTCATGAGCGGTTTTCGCGCTTTCGTAGGCTTGCCGTACCAAAGCAACTTTGTCGGGCTCTAGGTACTGGTCAATTCGGTCAATCAAGGCATCTATAGAGGGCACGATAATCCTGTAAACTTACTCGATAGCGAGCGTATAAGTGTCCTGATGTGATTCAGGTCTGAGTAAGACAGTGTATTGAAGCGGCACTCAATTTTTCAAGCGCTTTTTTATCTGAAGTGGGTTTTGCTTGGCTATTAAGGAGTTAAAAAAGAAAAAGCCTCGTTATCGTGCGATAAAGCGAGGCTTTTTACTTGTTTTTTTCGAACGCGAGACTTTAGTCGTTAGCGCGAAGATCAACATTGGTTGCATTGATAAGGCCTTCGGCAATTTCGCGCAGAGCGACAACTGTCACCTTATCGTTTTTCCACTCAACCATAGGCTCTTGGGCCGTGTTTGCAAGCTGACGGGCACGCTTGGTTGCTACCATCACAAGTTCAAAGCGATTGTCTACATTGTCTAGGCAGTCTTCAACGGTAACTCTAGCCATTCGTTCTTAACCTCGTTGTTCATGATGCGGTCGGGCCTACCTGGTCCGATAAGACCGCGCAGTGTACGCAAGATTTTGTCTTAAGACAATACATGACTCAAGACAATAGCCCAGACAGAAGTGCTCTTTGGCTATTCGCTTGGCGTGTTTGCCTTAGACGTTGGCAAACAAAGACTGATGCAAGCTCGCTGAGCGCCTCTTCGAAACTGTCATTAATCACTAAATAGTCATACTCGGGGTAGTGGCTACTTTCAGAGCGCGCTTCGGCCATTCTGTCGTCGATCACGGTCTCGCTGTCTTGGCCACGGTTTGAAAGTCTCTCTCTCAGCGCTTCTCGCGAAGGCGGAAGAATAAATATGCTAATCACATCCGGGTGGCGCCGTCGGACTTGCTGGGCACCCTGCCAGTCAATCTCCAAAATGATATCGATGCCTTGCCTAAGCTGCTCGTCAACCCACTTCTGAGAGGTGCCATAGTAGTTAGAGAAAACCTTGGCGTGCTCTAAAAAGTCGCCGTCATCGATGAGCTTTTCAAACTCACTTACGGATACGAAATTATAATTAGTGCCGTCGATCTCTCCCGGTCGTGGGTTTCTCGTGGTATGTGAGACCGAGACGGAGATATTGGGGTCTTGTTGCAAGAGCTTACTGACTAGACTGGTTTTACCTGCTCCTGACGGAGCGGAAACGACATAAAGCTGCCCCGTTTTCGTGCTTACGCTCATTTGAGTATCCTCATTCAATGTTCTGAACCTGTTCTCGCATTTGCTCGATGAGCACCTTAAGGTCAACCGCGGCTTTCGTTGTGTCTGTCACAATTGATTTTGAAGACAGCGTATTGGCCTCGCGATTCAGCTCTTGCATTAAAAAGTCTAAACGGCGGCCGACCGGTTCATCTTTTTTAAGAACTTGGCTGACCTCAACAACATGCGCATCTAAGCGGTCTAGCTCTTCGGCGACATCAGTTTTTTGCGCGAGCATTATCATTTCTTGTTCGAGTCGTGCTCCATCAAGCTCGATGCGGGCCTCTTCAAAGCGAGCTCTTATGTTTTCGTTTTGGCGTTTTAATATGTCTGGGAGCATTGTTCGTACGCTTGATACGATCTCTGAGAGGCTTTTTAGTCTGGCGTCGAACAGTGGTGCAAGCTGTTGCCCTTCGCGAACTCGATTTTGATTGAGTGTTTCAAGTGCTTGCTCGAAACTAGCTGTGCACGAGGCAAGGAGTTGTTTCTTGTCATTTTTTTCTTGTTCGATAACGCCCGGCCAGTTGAGAACAGAGAACAGGTCAACCGGTGCTGTTTTAGAAAATACGCTATCGACCTTTTCTGATGCAGCATAAAGAGCATTTAACGCAACATCGTTGATGTGAATGCTGGCATCGGCGACGCCGCTGGCTTGCCATTTTAGCGTGCAGTCCAGCTTTCCTCGCGCCAAGTGCTTGCGTAAACATTCGCGCAGGGCAGGTTCAACTTCGCGAAAGCTGTCGGGTAAACGAAAACTAGGCTCTAGGTAGCGGTGATTGACGCTGCGTACCTCCCAGGTCAATGTTCCGGTGTTTGTATCACACTGTTGGCGAGCAAAAGCCGTCATGCTTTTTAGCATCGATATTCTCTATTAATAATGAAAGGCGCTAGTGTAAACCGTGGTACTGATTTAGCCCAGCCTTGCCCGAAAGATCGTGAAAATTGTCGGCGGCGCGTTGCCGGAAGTGGTAAACTCGCCGCCGACAATTTTCACGATATTGAATTGAACCAAAAATATATTGGAGTAGGAAAACGAGATGACAAGACCTAGCGGACGACAGCCGGACCAAGCGCGAGAAATTAAGATTACTCGAAATTATACTCGCCATGCAGAAGGGTCGGTATTGGTGGAATTTGGCGATACCAAAGTACTTTGTAATGCCACAGTCGAAGAAGGTGTCCCTCGTTTTCTTAAGGGGCAAGGGCAGGGTTGGGTAACCGCTGAATACGGCATGCTTCCTAGGTCTACAGGTTCGAGAATGATGCGTGAGGCAGCGAAGGGTAAACAGGCGGGCCGCACGGTAGAAATTCAGCGTTTGATTGGTCGCTCATTGCGCGCAGCTGTTGACATGAAAGCCTTAGGTGAGCGTTCTATTACGATTGACTGTGACGTCATTCAGGCTGATGGCGGCACGCGTACCGCTTCCATTTCAGGCGGCTGTGTCGCTCTGATCGATGCGCTGCAAACGTTAGTTGATAGCGGCAAGCTGAAGGCCCTGCCTCTTAAGCAAAAAGTCGCAGCGATCTCCGTTGGTATTTATGAAGGGCAAGCTGTTCTGGACCTGGATTATCCGGAAGATTCGAGTGCTGAAACTGACATGAATGTGATTATGACTGATCAGGGAGGCTTTATTGAGGTTCAGGGGACGGCAGAGGGAGAAGCGTTTCAGCAGGAAGAATTTGATGCAATGCTAGCGCTTGCTCGTAAAGGGATCTCGGAAATTTTTGCTCTACAGGACGCTGCTGTAAAGTCGTAGTGTTTGGTTTGTGGGTTGACGAATCTAAGCGTCCAATGGGCGCCTAGATTCTGTTCTGGCGCCGTAAGGCTACATAATGATGTCGTAATCAATAATCAGGGGTGCATGGTCGGAGAAGCGCGTGTCGAAGTCGATAAAGCCATCTTCAATTAAATTACTCACGCTTTGACTCGTAATTTGATAATCAGTTCGCCAGCCGGCATTCTTGCGCCAGCCTTTGGCCCACTCCGGCCACCAAGTATATTGATTCTTCTGTACGTTGACCGTTCGAAATGCGTCGACATAACCTAGCTCGTCAAATACGTCGTCGAACCAGGCGCGTTCATGTGATAAGAAACCACTTACTTCCATTTCGTGAAATTTAGGACTCGCGTCCATCACCAGGTGTGCGGATTGTAAATTTCCTGTAAATATGAACTGTCTGCGCTTGCGAAGTGTTTTTTCAAGGTGCGATTTAAAGGCCGCTTGGAACTCATCTTTTGATGCCTGGTTTTCTGGTTTACCTAATGCGCTAGGGGTTAGCATGGAGGCAACGCTCACGTGTTCAAAGTCAGCTTGTATGAAGCGGCCTTGTCGATCGGCCGGCTCATATGCAAAGCCGTACATGATCGCTTTTGGAAAGTGACGAGTATAGATGCCTACGCCCCCGTCTTCCGGGTTTTCGGCGTCGATGAAATATGCTTGATAGTCTTCCGGATGAAAGATTTCATCATCGAAGTCAGGGATCTTTCCCTGAATATCTTGCACACACACCACGTCGGCGTCGATTTCACGCATCCAGTCAAAAAAGCCGAGATTGGCAGCTTTTCTAAGACCGTTTACGCTAACTGATACTACTCGCATTAAGTGCCCCTTAAGTTAATCGCGTGGTATGATACTCAATTCACAAATTTTGAAAAGAAAAACTCTGTAACAATTCCAATCGAGCCTAACAAATGCTAGCAGAAAATCAGTTAAAGCCTTATCAAAGAGAGTTTATTGCGCTCGCTATCGCAAAAAATGTATTGAAATTTGGTGAGTTTACCTTGAAATCTGGGCGCATCAGCCCCTATTTTTTTAATGCCGGCTTATTTAATGACGGCGACTCTCTAGCGTTGCTGGGTCAGTCTTATGCTCAGGCATTAGTTGATTCTGGTATCGAATATGACGTTTTGTTCGGCCCTGCCTACAAAGGTATTCCGGTAGGAACGGCAACTGCGGTGTCATTGTCGACATTGCATCAGCGTATCACGCCTTTTGCTTTTAACCGCAAAGAGGTTAAGGATCACGGCGAAGGAGGGTCGTTAGTTGGCGCGCCACTGGATGGCCGAATAATGGTTATTGATGACGTGATTACGGCAGGTACAGCGATTAGGGAAGTGATTGCCTTGATTGAAGAAGCAAAAGCAAAGCCTGCAGGTGTGATTGTCGCGCTTGATAGGCAGGAGCGAGGGCAAGGAGAGCTTTCAGCGATACAAGAGCTAGCGAAGGAATATCAAATGCCAGTGATTAGCATTGTTAACTTGTCTCAGGTGCTGGAATACATCAAAGGCGACGCGAACTTGTCTCAATATGCTCAAGCCGTCTCTGACTATCGTGATCAATATGGCATTTAGCTTATTTGCGGCGGAAAGGCGGTTGTTTTTATAGTATATTTTCTTATCAGCGCTCAAAAACGGGCTAAACTGAGAATTATGTCGTCAAAGTTGTCAGTCAGCTGTTTTAATAGGCATTGGTTTTTAACGTCCACTCTTAAAGTGGCAATACAGGAATGAGTCGTTTTTTGTCTTCATATCAACCTTACAGATTTCTCCTATGTTTCATGCTGGGCGCTTGCATCTCATCTGATCTAGCTGCTTCTCAGCTATACCGTTATAAAACGGCAGCAGGAGAAACTGTGTTAAGTCGGACCATCCCGCCCGCTCTTGTGGGTAATGGATACGATGTCTTGAATGAAAAAGGGCGCATTGTCCAAACGGTTCCCCCTGCGCTTAGTGCGGAACAAATTGTGGCGCGCGATGAAGCGCGTGCTCGTCAGAAAGACCAGAAAGAAAAGATTGCGCTGCAAGCGCAACGCGACGCTGAATTGAAACAGCTGTATAGCAATCCTGATGATGCTGTCCGGATTATGAGCCGTAAAGGCAATGATGTTTTGAACCTTATTTTGGCGCGGACAGGGCGGATAGAGTTTGCACAGAAAAATATTGTTGAGCTAGAGCAGAAAGCCGCAGAGTTGCAGCGAAAAGGGGTCGCCGTGCCGAAGCGTTATGAAGACCAAATGGCAGCGCTCAAAACTGATATTGACAATGCTAGAGCAGAAATTGCTGAAAAATCGCTAGATTTCGATGCCTTGTTGGATGAGTTTTCCGGCATTGTTAAGCGTCTAGAAGTGATAACGAAAAAAGAATCGACGCAGTACGAAACCAGCCTCCAAAAATTACTTGAAATTAAACAAAGCGTTAAAATAGATAATTAGTTCACAACTGCCGGTGTCTCAGGTTTTTCTTACTTGAGGTTCTAGTAGTATCCGAAACTCTTGAATTATCCCAATAGAATCGACTATGAAGCTGGCGACAGAGTTTATTCCCCTTAATGATGGTACGCAGATCTGTGCACCTTCAAATATCACCTTAATGACAAGCTACGTGTTGCGCGAACAAGGCGACTGGTTTGAAGATGAGATTCACTTCATTCGAAAGTTTATAAAGCCGGGTATGGTCTCTCTTGATATCGGAGCCAACTATGGTTTGTACGCGACGGCGATCGCTAAGAATATGGGGCCAAAAGGGCGTCTATGGTGCTTTGAACCAACCCCTAATACTGCGGAAGCCTTGCGGCATACGTTTAAAAAAAATAAGTATCGTGGGCGCGTTAAGGTTGTAGAGGCGGGCTTGTCGAATAAAGCAGGGACAGCGACTTTTTTTATGTCTCCGAATGCTGAGCTGAATACGTTAGAGCCGGGCGATGAGTCATTCATGCAGGAGCAAACCATTGAGCTGTTAACCCTTGATGACTATGCTCGTAATGCAGGTTTTTCGAAGGTTGATTTCGTCAAGCTAGATGCAGAGGGTGAAGAAGTTCGGATTTTAGAGGGTGGGCAGTCATTCTTCTCTGATTTTTCCCCTTTGGTCATGTTTGAGCTGATGCATGTGGAGCAAGTCAATGAGGCCTTGCTGACGCGCTTTACTGAACTGGGATACGCGTTTTATTACCTAGTTCCAGGCTTGAATACGTTGGCGCCCTACTCTATCGGTATGAAAGTAGATCGATATTTATTGAACTTATTCGCGCTTAAGGGAGACCGCCTTGAGGAACTTCGTAGCGCCGGCTTTATTGTAGACCCGTTGGTGTCGGATGGTTCTGAGAGTGTGGCAGAGCGTTTGGGTGAGGGTTGCCCAAAAAACAAAGTGCTTGCTCTCCTTCCTGATGGACTTAAAGAGCCAGATTCTGACTCCGAATTGTTGCACATTTTGCGATTATTAGTGTGTGCCAGAGATAGTGACTTAGCAAAACAGGAGCGTTTTGAGGCGCTGTCTGCTGCATTCTCTTCTGTTCTTACGGTATCTATTGAAAGCGCTGGTCCAGAATTATTAGCCACTGCGGCGCGCGTAGCCTTTGATATGGGCCAGCGAGAGCTTGGTGTTCGTATGTTGGAGGCGTTCGTCAAGTCCTATATTGCTTCTGGAGTGCTACCTAATATTGATACAGTTTACTATCCAGCAGATAAAGCACATGACAAGAAAGCTCAGTTGATTTTAGGTGATGCGAGTGCGTCATTCTGTGTAATGATGATTGATACTTATATACGAAAAGCGCATCGATCAGGCTATTTTGCTGGACAAGCGCTGGCTCCATGTTTTGCAGCATTAAGAAAGCTAGGCTGGCTTTCGAAAGAAATTGAAATAAGAGAGCGTGTATCGCATGCGCGTGACGCAGCAATGCGTGCTTAACAGCGAAATAATCAAAATAAGACAATTATAGGTTGGAGAATACTGTGGAAAGAAAACTACATATTGGTGGGAAGCAGGTAAAAGAAGGCTGGGAGCTGCTTAACGCGATGGAGATTGAGGGGGTCGATCACCTCATGAATGCGAATGACCTGTCCATATTTGATGATAATACCTTTAGTGCGATTTATGCCTCTCATATTGTTGAGCATCTTGATTTTGCGGGTGAGCTCGTGGAAACCCTAGTGGAGTGGAATCGTGTACTTGCTCCTGGAGGAATAATTCATATTAGCGTGCCAGACCTAGACATACTGTGCGCGATGATGGTCGACAAATCGCAGCTCGACACTCAGACGCGCTTTCAGGTCATGCGAATGATTTTTGGCGGGCATGTTGATGAGTACGACTATCACAAGGTGGGCCTCAACTTGGAGTTTTTGGGCGGGATCCTGACTCAAGCAGGTTTCGAGAATATCGAGCGCGTAAAGTCATTTGGTTTGTTTGAAGATGCCAGTGATTTTGTATTCTGCGGTGTGCCGATTAGTTTGAACCTGAATGCGGCAAAAAAGGCATAGATTAGCGTTTAAACTGTGTAGCGGCCATGCCAGGTGCGTGCACTTTTAGCCAAGAGTCGACACGTTTTATTAAGGTTTTGTTTGCGCGGTCGCCTTGTATGGAGGCTAGCCCAATCAACTCATAAGTCTTGGCCTTAGCTGCCCTGGCTAGTACTTGTCGGTTTTTTGATGCGCGGGATTGTTTTTGGTCCGAGCCGTCAATAATTTCTAGAATGGGCGCTTGAAAGTTTTGTCCAATCACTGACGCTATATCGAGCGTGAATTCCTCGTTTAAATTAGGGCTGATCATAATCAATGCTAGGCCCTGCTCTCCTAGCTGTGCAGCTAGCGGCTGCATGTATTGGAGGGCAGTATCTGCACTGTGTCCTAAGGCAATGATGACCTTATTTTGATAGCCTTTATCTGCGACATGTTTCATGGCGATGTCCAGATGTGCTTTGGCACGTATCTCGTAAGGAATCTCAGCTGATTTCTCTGCATCTTTTTCTGATAGATTGATGTCCACCGTTTCGGATGGGGTTTCTTGAGGGTTATCGGCGCCTGCCGCTAGGTCTTCTGTGTTAGGTGCGTTGTTCTCTGCGCCTGGTTCGATAGCAGTATTTGTCGGGTTAGCCTGTTGTTCCTTAATGTTTCGGGTTGGTGGTTTGGCGAGCGACTCACGTAAAGTGTCATTTAAGGTGATTTCATCATTTTTTTTCGCCGCCAATGTGCGTGTCGGAGCGTGATTGAAATCCTCTTTAGGCAGGTTGATGCTGAGAGTATACCAGCCAGTATCTGGCAGAAAGCGCCGCAGCTGACGAATAACAAACGGCCAGTCGGCATGTTGTTCTTTGTCGTGCAATAGAACTACTGCACCTTGAGACTCGGGGGTTCGCGGAAGTAACTCTAAACCCAGTACGCGCTGGTTGTTGTCTTGCCCTGGGTAAGTAACGTCAAGCCACACTTGTTCATGTTTCGGTGTGGCTTCTTCCAAAGCATCGGCCATTTCTGCGTGAAATAAAAGTGGCGACAGCAAGCTGCAGAGTAATGCCAAACAAAAATGGCGTGGCGATACTCTGCGTTGACTAATCGTTTTGTCGCGAGCTGCTGTTGCTGATAGTTTTGTTAGCATGTTGATGTAATCGGGCTCGAAGTCAGTGATGGCTTTCAGTTAGAATAGCGGATCATTTACCGTAATGCCGCCAACTATACGCTTATGTTGGTGTGATGACATCGTTCGAGGAATTCATGTCTAATTTTAAAATTGCTCCATCCATACTTGCTGCTGACTTTGCGCGCTTGGGAGAAGAGGTTGAGAATGTATTGAGTGCTGGCGCCGATATTGTTCATTTTGATGTGATGGATAACCATTACGTACCAAATCTAACGATTGGTCCGATGGTTTGTAAGGCCTTGCGAGATTTCGGTATCACAGTGCCAATCGATGTGCATTTAATGGTGAAGCCGGTAGATGACATGATTCGTAGTTTTATTGATGCGGGTGCAACCTATATTACGTTCCACCCTGAGGCGTCTGAGCATATTGACCGGTCACTTCAACTGATTAAAGACGCGGGGTGTCAGGCGGGATTGGTGTTTAATCCAGCGACGTCGTTGCGCCACCTTGACTACGTGATGGATAAGCTAGACATGATCCTATTGATGTCTGTTAATCCAGGCTTTGGTGGGCAGAAATTTATTCCTGGTACTTTGGATAAGCTGAAACAAGTGCGATCGTTAATCGACGCCAGTGGTCGAGATATTCGTTTAGAAGTCGATGGTGGCGTTAATCTTCAAAATATTCGCTCTGTTGCCGAAGCCGGCGCAGATACTTTTGTGGCAGGGTCTGCGATTTTCAACACAGAGGATTACGCCGAAACGATCACGGCGATGAGGCAGGAGCTGGCACAGGCTAAGTTAATTTCGTGTTAAGCCGTTTAAGTGAGCTGGTTGCGCCGGAACCTTTGGCGTTGGTGATATTCGATTTGGATGGCACTTTAGTAGACAGTGCAGCTGACCTTAAAATGGCGTTGGACCGCATGTACGATGGGTTGTCGCTCCGACGCGCCACCGAGGCTCAAGTCAGGGAATGGGTTGGCAATGGCGCAGAGATGTTAGTGAGGCGAGCGCTGAGTTACGACTTGGCTGCACCAAGCGTTGATGAAGGCTTGTTACAAAAAGCCTATACGTTATTTTTGAAGCATTATGGCGACACGAGTGGGCAAGCAAGTGCTTGTTATGAAGGTGCTGTCGACCTGCTTGAGTGTTTGCGAGAAAGTGGCGTGAAGGTCGCGATTGCGACTAACAAGCCCGCGCGTTTTACCATGCCTTTACTCGACGCGTTAAATATCGAAGTGGATTTCGTCATTAGTGGTGATGAGGTTTCAGCCAAAAAGCCCGACCCAATGCAATTAATGCGTTGTTTGGAGTATTTTTCGTGTGATGTTAGGCAAGCTGTGATGGTGGGCGATTCGTCCAATGATTTGCTGGCGGCCAAAGCATGCACTATAAAAAATGTGGCTGTAAGTTACGGATATAATCATGGAGTCTCAATTTCGAGCTTTGGCCCCGACCTGCTTATTGATTCGCTGACTGAGCTACGTTAATCTTTGCGCTTAGTGAGGTCGTTTTTGGCCACATAATTAAGATGCGTCGTTGGGCGCGTGACGAGAGAATAAAAGTGTTAATCCCCTCAAGTAGCATAGAGTCCCCCAAGCGACTCCCCTTTCTGATTCGTTGGCGAAGCTAGTCTGTATCCGCCGACAGTTTTCGTAAATATCAAACAGTCGATAATGCCGCCGTGCTTCGACGAACATGAAATCAGGAAGACCTTATGAGTCCCGAACAATTTGCCCTATATGCCGAAGAAGGTTTTAACCGAGTTCCGGTTGTTAGAGAAGTATTAGCCGACCTAGATACGCCATTGAGTACTTACCTCAAACTCGCTGCTGGCGAGTATTCTTATCTGCTTGAGTCTGTCCATGGTGGAGAGAAATGGGGGCGTTATTCGATCATTGGTTTACCTTGTCGACAGGTACTTAAAGTCTTCGGACATCTGGTTCAGATCGAAGTGGATGGCGAAATAGTAGAGCAGCTTCATAGCGAAGACCCTCTTGCCTTTGTTGAGGTTTTTCAATCGCGTTTTAAAGTGCCTGAGCTTGCGGGTTTGCCGCGTTTTAATGGCGGTTTAGTGGGTTATTTTGGCTATGATACTGTGCGCTATGTTGAGCCTAAACTAGCCGATAGTTGCCCGCCAGACCCTCTAGGTACGCCAGATATTTTATTGATGGTGTCTGACAGCTTAGTCGTATTCGACAACCTAAGTGGCAAGCTTTCTCTGATTCACCATGTTGATCCGCAAGTTGATGATGCCCTTATCCTGGCGAATACTATTCTAGATTCGCTCGTGCACCGCTTGCGGGAGGGAATGGCTGCGCCTGCTTCATCGGCGCCTAATGACATGGGTATTCAAGAGTCAGACTTTGTATCTGGCTTTGAGCAAACTAAATTCGAAGCCGCGGTTGATAAGATTAAAGATTATGTGTTGGCAGGGGATGTCATGCAGACGGTTGTCTCGCAACGTATGTCAATTCCGTTTAAGGCCGCGCCTTTAGATTTGTATCGGTCATTGCGCTGCTTAAACCCCTCGCCTTACATGTACTACCTAAACCTTGGTGACTTTTATGTGGTGGGATCTTCGCCAGAAATTCTCGCGCGAGTTGAGGGTGGAGAAGTTACCGTTAGGCCGATCGCAGGAACAAGAAAGCGTGGTGCGACTGAGCAAGAAGATATAGATTTTGAACAGGATTTATTGTCCGACCCGAAAGAGTTAGCTGAGCATTTAATGCTTATCGACCTCGGTCGAAATGACGTGGGACGCATTGCGGAGACTGGAACGGTTGAACTTACCGATAAAATGATCATCGAGCGTTACTCACATGTCATGCATATCGTCTCGAATGTTGTTGGTCGGCTGAAACCAGGCTATTCAGCACTGGATGTTCTTCGTGCGACATTTCCGGCCGGTACGCTGAGCGGCGCGCCTAAAATTCGGGCAATGGAAATTATCGATGAGTTAGAGCCTGTCAAGCGAGGTGTCTATGGCGGAGCGGTCGGCTACTTATCCTGGAATGGAAATATGGATACGGCGATCGCAATACGCACGGCCGTTATTAAAGATGAGGTCTTGCACATTCAGGCAGGTGCCGGTGTTGTTGCGGATTCTGTACCGCGAAATGAATGGGATGAAACGATGAACAAAGGGCGCGCTGTATTTCGAGCGGTGGCGATGGCGTGTTCTGGATTAGATGGTAAAGGGGAATAATATGTTGGTAATGATCGATAATTATGACTCCTTTACTTATAACGTCGTGCAATACCTAGCTGAACTCGGAGCGGACGTTCGTGTGTTTCGCAATGACGAGGTTAGTGTGTCTGATATTGCGGCGATGAACCCGGAAAAGATAGTGATTTCACCTGGCCCGTGCACACCAAACGAAGCCGGTATCTCGCTTGAGGTGATTGAATACTTTAAGGGAAAGTTGCCAATTTTGGGGATATGTTTGGGGCATCAGAGTATTGCGCAGGCGTTTGGCGGAAAAATTGTTAGGGCCGGTCATGTGATGCACGGAAAAACGTCGCCCATATTCCATAATGACCAAGGTGTTTTTCAAGGGCTAAGTAACCCTCTGACTGCAACGCGCTATCACTCATTGGTTATTGAGCAGAGCAGTTTGCCTGATTGCCTTGAGTTGACTGCTTGGACAAAACAAGAAGATGGCCGGATCGAAGAAATAATGGGCGTTCGCCACAAAGAGCTTGATATCGAGGGTGTGCAGTTTCATCCAGAGTCCATACTCACTCAGCATGGACATGATTTGCTCAACAATTTCTTGAAACGATAGTCGAGCCATTAATTCTAACGATCACAACGAAAGAGAATGTCGATATGGATATAAAAGCAGCGATAAGCCAAGTAATCGATCATAAAGACTTATCCACTGAGCAAATGCAGTCAGTAATGAAGGATATCATGACGGGACAAGCGTCGGATGCTCAGATTGGTGGCTTCCTTGTGGCTCTGCGAATGAAGGGTGAGTCGGTAGATGAAATCACTGGCGCTGCTCAGGTAATGAGAGAGCTATCGACCAAAGTGGTTATTAATGGCGAGCACTTAGTGGACACCTGCGGCACAGGTGGTGACGGCGCAAACCTTTTCAATGTGTCTACTGCCTCAGCTTTTGTCGTAGCTGCTGCGGGTGGAAGCGTTGCCAAGCATGGTAACCGCAGTGTTTCTAGTAGTACCGGTAGCGCTGATGTACTAGAGGCTGCCGGAGTTAATCTTGGCTTAAATGCTGAGCAGGTGGGTCGTTGTGTTGAAGAATTAGGTGTTGGGTTTATGTTTGCACCGGCGCATCATGGCGCGATGAAGCATGCGATCGGTCCGCGCAAAGAAATGGCGATACGAACCATATTCAATATGCTTGGTCCGATGACAAACCCTGCCGGAGTGACCCAGCAAATTATTGGCGTTTTCGATAAAGTACTGTGCAAGCCTATGGCGTTGGTATTGCAGCGTCTTGGTAGCAAGCATGTCATGGTAGTCCATTCGCAGGATGGCTTGGATGAAATCAGTATTGCTGCACCGACGCACGTTGCGGAACTGAAGAATGGCGAAGTTAACGAGTACTTGGTAGACCCAACTGAGTTTGGTTTATCAGTTTCTAATCTAGAAGGATTGGGTGTTAGTAGTGCAAATGAGAGTCTCCAGTTAATTAAAGGAGCCCTTGGAAAGGGAAGCACTGATAACGAAGCTAAGGCGCGCAAAATTATTGTTATTAACGCGGGTGCGGCAATTTATGTAGCCGGTTTAGCTAGCAGTTTAGCTGAAGGCATTCAGCGGGCTGAAGATGCGGTGGGTTCTGGTTTGGCGTTAGCTAAAATCAGTGAGCTAGCCAGCTTTACACAAATTTTTGCTGAACAATAAACACTGTTTTCGGCCAAGCACTGCTGCTAGATCAGCAAATTAAGGTATTTAGTCATGTCCATTGAAGAGAATGCATCTCCTGATAGTACGCCAACGATTCTTAAGAATATTGTTGCCCGTAAGTGGCAGGAAGTTGCTGAGCGTTCACGTTCTTTAGCGTTGTCCGAGTGCAAAGCGAGAGCAATGGATTTGCCCGATACTCGCGGATTTGTGAATGCGATAGAGAGCAAACTGTCACATGGTTTGCCAGCGATTATCGCTGAGATAAAAAAAGCATCACCAAGCAAGGGCGTGATTCGAGAGAACTTCGTGCCACACGAAATAGCGGAAAGCTATCAGGAGGCCGGCGCCGCATGTTTGTCGGTATTGACCGATAAAGATTTTTTCCAAGGTGACGAAGCGTATCTCAAAGCAGCACGAGATGCCGTCGTATTGCCCGTTATCCGCAAAGACTTTATGGTCTCGCCTTATCAAGTTTATGAAAGTCGAATGGTTGACGCTGACTGCATATTATTGATCGCTGCGTGCCTCACAAAAGACCAAATGCAAGAGTTATCGGGCATCGCCCAAGAGCTAGCTTTAGATGTGTTAGTTGAAGTGCATAATGCAGCCGAGCTAGAGGTCGCTCTGACACTGGATACTCGGCTAATTGGAATTAATAATCGCGACCTTCATAGTTTTGACGTGTCATTGGAAAACACCTACGGGCTGTTGCCCTCGATACCAGGCGACAGGATAGTCGTTACGGAGAGTGGCATCCATAGTACTGAAGATGTGGATGCGATGAAGCATCATGGCGTTAATAGTTTTTTGGTTGGTGAGGCATTTATGCGCGCTGAAGACCCGGGAGCTGAGCTTAAGCGCCTTTTCTTCTAATGCGGGGCAGTGCGAAAACGCTGTTTTTAGAATAAGACGTGGCTAGAGACAGTCGTATTGGTGCTGTCGATCGAATGAAACGGATACCATGTTATAGCCTTCTACCGAAAGCTGAGTAAGCAAAGGGATGTTGCCTAAGATCTTTTGACAGGCTTTACGAATGGCAGGTTGCAGTCTGAGTTGAGCGGTTTGCAGTGGCTTGAAGTCGATAACCAGATATTTTATACCGCCAAAATCCTCGGCATGACTGGGTAGAATGCTCTCATAGTTAATAAACTGAAGTGCGGGTTCAGGTTCAAAATTAGATTTAAGTACATCATGCAAGGTATCAGCGTCTGAGCGCATGGCGATAAAGCTTAGGGCGACAAAAAGTAACGCACCTTGAAAAAAATCTTTCATTGTTATGACTCCTCTTAGAGATGGCCAATAAGTCCTGACGACTAGTAACATCAGTCTAAAGCGATCATTTTTTTAAAATAGCGAGGCATTGGCTATTTGACGCTTGTTTACGTATGTGATGTTTTTGGACAGCAAAACTAGAGGTGTAGATTGTTGGAAACATACGTTATTCTTTGTTTATAAAAATAACTAGAGCGACGACGGACGGTCTAGCGTGCCCCATTATTGTAGTTTTCATCCCTTGCTTCCTGCGCACTATAAGTGTGAGAACTGCAAGAGCGACTTATGCCAGAGCTGTATGCCAGAGCCAGGTTTGTCTCTGGATTCCCTGCGCTGCGCTAGTTGCAGTGCTCGCCTTGTTCCGCACTCGTCAGCATCATCTGAAACACCACTTTGGCACTACTCTGGTGCTATATTAAAACAGCCTTTGCTTGGCCACTCGGGTTGGTTTTTATTGGCTATGTTGGTGATTTTTACCGCAGGCGCATTAGTGAATTTTCCGCTTTATATCGGCTTAATCATTGCGGCGGCTTTTGCCGTGGTGCATGGCTCTCAGCTATCGTCATTTCTTGCTTGCAATGCTGGGCGGAGGAGGGCAACGCCGGCACTTAAGCGGCTGTTTAAACTGGGCGATTACCGAAAGACATTGCCGATGTTAGTGGTATGGACGGCGAGTGTAAGCGTTTGCGTGTTACTGCAAACATCTCAGCAGTATTTCATATTAGTGTTCGTATCTTCTTTATTAACGTTGGTTGTCCCGGTGTTGACTGTCATGCAGGCCTTGGGCGATGAGCCTTCTGAATTATTAAACCTGAATCGTTTTGTTCAAGTAGGGTCGCGGCTTGGGAACAATTACATGGCGCTCGTGTGTTGGGGGTTGCTCATATTTTTTTCTGGCTTAGCGAGTCTTGATGGCTTGCAACGTTATGCGCCCACTATCTTGGAAGGGGCGTTGGCTCCCGTATTGTTGGCGTACTTGATATTAGTTTGGCAATCGATGATCGGATTTTCAGCACGCTCGCAATTAGGTACGTCTGATGTCGCTGCTGAAACTAGACATGCACCATTGCGTTCCAGCATAGAAGAGCGTCGTTTAGGAATGGCTCTGCGTGAAGGTAAGTACGAGCAAGTAGTTTCGTTGCTAGAGGGTGACTTTTACCGAAATGGTATGCAGGATTATCGACTAGAGCAGTTATATAAACTCTCTCTTGTTTGGGATGGTGATAACTTGCAGCAGAAGTATGGGGCAATGTTTATGGCAATGCTGCTGCGCAGAGGGCGAGATGAGGAGGCCCTAAACTTGCTTCAATCCCAGAGGCAGAAAAACGCAGATTATCGGGTCGCAGATGCCTTATTATGCCTAGAGTTAGTGAGGACTTGTGAGCGAGAGAGAAAACAAAAATTATTGCTCTGGTTGGTGCAAGACGCCCATTGGCGATTCGATAAATCTCAGGACTTAGTCGCTCAGATGTATCGTTCTGCTGCGAAGGTATTACATAAGCACTTTAAGCAGCATGCTAAGGCTCTAGCGTATATGAAAAAAGCGGCTCAAGCCTGTGAAAAACATGAAGCATCGGTTGCGGAGAAACAATTATCTTCCTAGTGAAAATACGAGTATTTTACAAAACCTAATACTTCCCCTACTAAACGAATTAATAACAAAAAGGATATAGGTATGTTTGTTAGAACGTTGTGTGTGAAAAGAATGTGTTTGAAATTGTGTCTACTGCTCCCCTTACTTTTATTGGCAGGTGGGGCCCATGCCGACAAAGTGTATAAGCTAAAGCTGGCTGAAACGTGGGGGCCTAATTTCCCGATTTTTGGTGACGCATCAAAGAACATGGCGGCGATGGCGGAAAAAATGTCGAATGGCCGACTTAAGATAGTTATTCATTCATCAAATAAACACAAAGCGCCATTTGGCGTGTTTGATATGGTCAAGTCAGGCCAGTATGACATGGGGCACTCCGCTTCTTATTATTGGAAAGGAAAGGTTCCGGCGACGATGTATTTTACCACCATGCCGTTCGGGATGATTGCGCCAGAGCAGTATGCTTGGTTCTATTATGGCGGCGGCATGGAGCTGATGGACGAGCTTTATTCCCAGTATAATTTGATGTCTTTTCCGGGCGGCAATACTGCGAATCAGATGGGGGGCTGGTTTCAGAAAGAGATCAATTCAGTTGCCGACCTACAAGGACTTAAAATGCGCATACCGGGCTTCGCAGGAGAGGTACTCGCGAAACTTGGTGCAAAGCCGACGAATATTCCGCCTGGCGAGCTTTATACCGCGTTGGATCGAGGCACGATTGATGCGCTGGAGTGGGTTGGGCCATCGTTAGATTTGCGCATGGGCTTCCATAAAATAGCGCCTTTCTATTACACCGGCTGGCATGAGCCCGGTGCAGAGCTTCAGTTTTTGATAAATAGAAAGAAATTTGAATCGTTGCCTGTCGACTTACAAGAAATATTGAGAGTTGCAATGAAAGCCTCTGCCTATGACATGTATGCGCAGTCTATGCATGAGTCAGGGAAAAACTGGTCAACAATGACAGAGGAATTCCCAAATATTAAAGTTAAAACCTTTCCTGACGAAGTCATGACTGCCATTAAGGCGGCTAATGATGCCTTGTTGAAAGAAAATGCGGCGAACGACCCGTTTGCAGCAAAAGTGCTCTCATCGCAGCAGGAGTACCTTTCGAGAATCCGTCAATGGACGAATATGTCAGATAAGGCATATTTGGATAGCACGGCCAACTAGTTAATTTGTATATGAGCCGCCTCGGCGGCTCTACTTTAAGAAGTACAGCATGCGTTTTATTCTGGCTTGTGATCGTTTCTTTTCGTTTGTTACTCGTGGTTGCGGCGTGATTGCCTGTGCGGCGATGATTCTCCTCTTATTTAATGTCTTTTATGACGTCATTACCCGTTATATTTTCAACGATGTATCCATTGGTATGCAGGAGCTTGAGTGGCACTTATTTAGTATTGTATTTTTGCTGGGAACGCCTTTTGCGCTGACCAAGGACGGTCACGTGCGTGTTGATATTTTCTACGAAAAATGGAGTGATAAAGTCAAAGCATGGGTGAATCTTGGCGGTGCTATGATTTTCGTCTTGCCGTTCGCCGTGGTGGTCTGTTGGTACGGTATCGATTTCGCGAAAGATTCTTATGACATGGGCGAAGGCAGCGGTGATCCTGGTGGGCTGCCATATCGCTGGATTATAAAATCCATGATTCCGGTATCGTTTGCGTTGATGGCAGTCGCTGGTCTGGGCATGGTGACGTTAGCATTGCGCGTCTTGGTTGGTGGGGAACCCTATCCAGAGACGTCTCGCGAGGGCTTATCGTGACTGGTATTTTGATGTTTGCATTTGCCCTACTAATGTTAATACTCGGCTTCCCGGTTGCTTTTACATTTGCGGGTGTTGCATTGATTTTTGGCGTTTGGTCGGAAGGCTGGGAGCTGTTTGCTTTCATGCCTTTTCGAATACAAAGCATCATGCAAAATACTATTTTGATGGCCATACCCTTGTTTATCTTTATGGGGGTGGTGCTACAAAAAACGCGGTTGGCCGAACAGTTGTTGGAGTCCATGGCGGAACTGTTCGGGCGTGTAAATGGTGGGGTCGCGGTGAGCACTATCCTAGTCGGTGCGCTGTTGGCCGCATCGACCGGAGTGGTCGGGGCTAGCGTGGTAGCAATGGGCTTGATCTCTCTACCCTGTATGCTGAAGTATCGGTATGACAAACGACTCGCTTGCGGGACAATATGCGCCTCTGGCACCTTAGGCCAAATTGTCCCACCCTCGATTATTCTCATTATTCTTGGCGACGTGTTAGGCCTACCGGTCGGTGACTTATTTCAAGCGGCGTTGGCACCAGGGGTGCTGCTAATTGCGCTGTATATTGGCTACATTTTGTTTGTCACGGCTAGAGACCCATCTTTGGCGCCTGCGATGCCTCAAAATAACGAACGACTGGCGCTTAAATTACGTAAAGCCCTGATGTCGATATTGCCACCGCTTGCTTTGATTGGCGTTGTGCTGGGTTCAATTTTTACGGGTATCGCGACACCAACGGAGAGTTCGGCACTCGGTGGTGTTGGCGCGCTATGTCTAGCTGCAGTGTATAAGCAGTTTAGTTTCAAAATGATGTGGGATAGCGCCCGTGAAACCATGATGGTAACGGCTATGGTTTTCGCCATATTGTTAGGCGCGACGGCCTTTTCTATGACGTTTAGCTATACCGGTGGTGATACCTTGTTGGAAGAGTGGTTGCTGCAATTGCCCGGCGAAAAGTGGGGATTCTTGATTTTGACGATGTTGGTCATTTTGGTCCTTGGTTTTTTTATCGACTTTGTAGAGATCTCTTTTATTATCGTTCCAGTTCTGGCACCAGTTGCTGAGGCGCTAGGGGTGAGCATGGTTTGGTTCGCGATTCTTATTGCGATGAATTTGCAAACGAGTTTTTTGACGCCTCCTTTCGGGTTTAGTCTTTTCTATCTCAAGGGGGTTGCACCAACGGGTGTCAAAACCTCTGATATATATCGAGGTGTGCTGCCCTTTATTGCGATTCAGGTATTGGTTCTTGTCGCGCTTTTGGTCCGGCCTCAGTGGTTTGGTCTCTAAGTTTGCGTGAGGTCGTCGCGGCGCTCGAGGCATGCATACAAAATGAATGTTAGATGGAGATAGCGCGCATGACACAGATGAAATATTGCCCCGCCTGCCAGTCTGAATTGACGACGGAGGTCTCTGTGGAGGGGCCCCTAAGGTTATCCTGCAGCAGCGTGGCTTGTCAGTATGTGTTCTGGAATAACCCCACCCCGGTTGTCGCGGCAATCATTGAGATCAAAGGGCAAGTGATGCTGGTGCATCACGTCGATTGGCCCGAAAAAATGTTGGGTCTTGTTAGTGGTTTCTTGGAAGCAAAAGAGCATCCAGACGAAGCGATACGGCGTGAAATTAAGGAAGAGACCGACCTGGAGGTCGAGGCATTATCATTTATTGGGCACTATGCATTTGTCGAGCAAAATCAGCTGATTCTTGCATACGAAGCGAAATGTAGTGGGAGTGTTGCTCTCAATGAAGAGTTGGATCGCTTTAAACTTTTGCCCCCGGACAAACTCAAGCCTTGGGCCTTCGGAACTGGGCCCGCAGTGAGTGATTGGTTAGCTAGGCGTTAAGCGCGGTATTTTGCCATTTTAGAATGTAAGTTTCGCTTTTCAAACTCTTGATATAAAAACGCTTTCGCTTCATTGACAAGCGAGCCTCTGGGTTCGATTTTTTCATATAACTTAAAACTGTGTTCAGCTTTCTTTAAATCGTTATGCGATGCGAAAAAGTGAATAAGACTGGGTATTTTGTCCGAATCGATAGGGTCATATTTGTTCAGCTTTATTAGTTCTGCCAGGAGTGTTTTCGCGCAATAGTAATCGTCGTGAAGGGCGATCGCCACAATGTAAGCGTCTAGGTCAGCCTTAAACGAAGGGCTGTGAGGTTCCAGTTTTGCGATCAAGTAGGCATGTTTCGCGACGCGAATATTAGTTGGGTACTCTTCTTTTAGGCGCTGAATTCGAGCTTTCGCGCCCGAGAAGTTAAAGCGGTCCAGCTGCGTAAAAACATCATTTAAGCCTTGCCTAACGGCTGGCAGAGAAGCTGAGTTTCCGTGCGCTTGTCGTTGAGCCTTACGAATGCTGGAAAAAAGTAGAATAAAGATCGCTGCGCATAGAATGGCATTTGCCCCATGAGGGATTATTTGTGCTATGTCTAATGGCTTTAGCCAGGCTTCTAACCATAGCTTAGCGCTAACCAGTACAGCGACGATAAGCGATATTGCAGCTTTGGTTTTCAATGGCTGATTGCCCAACATGATCATTGCTATGGCAAGCCCTGACAAACCAGAAGCGGCGCCCGATGCACCCATAAGAATTGGGCTGCTGGTATTTGACGTTAATGTATAAAGCAATGCGTACAGCGCTCCGCTAATCAGGAACCAAGCCGTCAGCGCTGTGTGTCCAAGACGTGATTCGATAAGCGGGCCGGCTACGCAAAGTAGCAACATCGTTAGCAGTAGCGATATAACGTAAGGGTCAATGAATAGATGAGTGACAAAGGTGGCGGGTGCCGCATCCTCAGGGATTAGACCGAAGCGTTCGGGCCATGTCATTGATAGATACGTTTTATTAAACGTGTGTCTTGCCTTTAGCCAGTCGGCAAACTGTTGTTCCTGCATTAGCAGTGAGCCTTGGCTTTCAAGGTAGTGTATGAAGTTTCGGTCCTGCATCACTAGCCATGCATAGTCGCGAGCATATTGACCTAGTAAATGGTCATATATTAAAGCAAGGCTTGCCGCTTCAACGCTTTGCTCTACTCGATGCTGCCTAGATTGATAGTCTAGGTACAAAGGCGTTTCTTGGGAAAACAACCCTGAGGCAATGTACTGATTGAGCGCCCTTTGCTGCGAGGCGTCGCCAATAGATTGGCTACCAAGAAAGCCTATTAAAAGGGCAAAACAAAGTATCGCTGTTGAATAAGGCAGTTTTGTTTTTTGTTGTTTTAACATGTCACATGGTCGTGTTCATCAGTGCTTATTATTTATACCAGAGACGGGTTTAAATAATAAGCACTGAGTGACCGCCGCGCTTATTTTTCCCAAAACACTTTTACGGTTTCTGCATTACGCTCGGTCATGCTAATTCCCATATCTGCGAGTTGTCGTGCATCCAGTTCGCTAAGCTGACGCCGTTGCCGCTGTCTACCGGACCACAATGAAAGCGTGGCGAGGATTCGCTTAGTAGATAGTTCGCTAAAGAAAGCGCGGGTGCGACGCGCGATACGATTGCCGAAGGATGGCGTGTTGAGTCGTTGTATTAGCGTTGTAGTGTTCATTTTGTTCTCACTGTCATGTTTTGATGAGTTAATTTTAGACAGTTAGTAGGGAGCATAACAGAATCAGATGTGTGATACTTAGACCAGCACAGTTTGTATTTATGCAGTCTGTGCTGGTTTTCTGTTTGTAATCTGTACTGTTTGGCTAAAGTATCAGGAGCATTAGCGATGAACTCACCTCGATATCAACAGTTGGCTGATAAGTTGGCTCAGCAAATACGCGCGGGCGTTTATAAAAGCGACGAAAAGCTAGAGTCTGTGCGAGGGTTTGCAAAGCAGCAGCGTGTTAGCGTGTCTACTGTTTTGATGAGTTATGGTTTGCTCGAAGATTGGGGCTTGGTCGAGGTTCGGCCAAAGTCAGGTTATTACGTTCGTGCGTTGGCGAACGTGTCGGTTGATCTGCCAAAGCTTAGGCAGGCAACGGCGGCACCAAAGCCTGTTTCGAGCTCGCAACTGGTCATGGATGTTATGCGTGATTCAAGCGACCCTCAATTCTTGAGTTTAGGGACAGCCGTGCCGGCAAGTGACTTTCCAATTGTTTCGGAGTTAAAAAAAGTCTTTTCCCGGTTGGTGCGAACTCAGCCTTTTTTGGGCATTGGTTACGAAATGAAAGGGAATGCACAGTTACGGCGACAACTGGCGAAGCGGGCACAAGATTCGGGGGTCACTATCTCGCCGGATGAGGTGGTAGTGACTGCAGGTTGCCAGGGCGCCATTAGCTTGAGCTTGCGCGTGACCTGCAAGCCTGGTGATGTTGTGGTCGTTGAGAGCCCAAGTTATTACGGGCTGCTGCAGCTTATCGAGTCGCTTGGTCTCAAGGTAATAGAGATTCCATCTGATCCGCAAACCGGCATGAGTATAGATGCCCTTCAGTTAGCGCTGGAGCAATGGCCTATCAAAGCGATTCTAACCGTCTCTAGCTTTAGTAATCCTCTTGGTGCGCTCATTCCTGATGAGAATAAAAAACGTCTGGTTGATTTAGTTAATCAGTATCAAATTCCGCTGATCGAAGATGATATTTATGGCGACTTAGGGTACGGCATTCAAAGGCCGCGCTCTATTAAGTCTTTCGATACCGAAGGAAGAGTGTTGCTTTGTTCTTCTGTCTCTAAGGTTTTGGATCCGCAATTAGGCGTTGGTTGGGTCATGCCTGGTCGTTACCTTGAGGCCGTTGAATATGAGCGATTCTTGACGAGCACGAGTCAGTTTCATTTGTCGCAAATGGCGTTAGCCGACATTTTGTCGCGTGCACTATATGATCGTCATTTGCGCTTGGTCCGCGAAACTTACCGACAGCGCAGGGATCGTTTAATCGATATGATTGGCCTTTATTTTCCAGAGGGGACGCGCATGTCATACCCCCTTGGAGGGTTTGTTGCGTGGATACAGTTACCCCAGGGTACTAACGCGACGGAGCTATATTTGAAAGCTAAGAACGCCGGCGTCATCATTTCTCCGGGGACTGTATTTTCATCAAATCCAAAGAAATACGATAACTCTATTCGCTTAACTTATGCGGAGGAGTGGACGAAAGAGCGCGAGTTTGCCGTACAAAAAGTCGGGTCGCTCGCGCATGCGCTGATGAGCTAACGCTTGTTTTGCCTGTGACTAGCGCTTTTTCGGGGTCCATGCCCACGTCATTTCCATCAAAATGGGCTCTTTGCCATCGCCATCCGTGACGATAACCGGAACAATGGTTTCGCCTTTTTCTTGAGTTTGCATCAACTTAACCTGTGCTGCGGTTAGTGAGGACACTGCGCGCATGTCGCCCTTGGCGCGTTTCACATAATCTGCTTTGATCGTTTTGATCACGGGCACAGAAGTGTCAGGGATATTCATACCAACGACATAGCCTGTCGCCGACTCGGCGATTAGAATGCCAGCAACGGCATGCACTGAGCCGATGTGGTTCTGTACAGATTTTTTGTTCTTTAGGGAGATGGTAGCTGAGCGCTCCGTTAGCGCTTCCACTTTAATACCGGCGGTACCCGTGAACTTTACACTGCGAGCAAATAACGTTGTGAGTGCCTTGGCGCTAAGAAAGTCAGGTAGTGAATTTATCTGGCTGACGATTGTGTTGAGTTTGTTTTTCTTAGCCATCGTGGTCCTCTTAATGGATAGCAGTTGGGGGCGCTGCGCTAGTGCAGCTAATGTGAAGCAGCGGATTATACAGAGATTGACGCGGATCAAAACAACCGTGCGAATAAGGGTATACGGTAGTTTGATTGATTGAGAAACTACTCAGGCTGTGACCGGGGTCGGATTATAGGACAAAGGATTCCAATATCAGCCTACCTAAGCATGCGGGTGCGGGGTATACTTCCCGCCGATTTTTACGACACAAATTTAATTGTTCTGAGGCCTGAAATGAGCGATTTGAAAGCAAAATTCGAAGAAACGGTTAACTATGTTCAAAATGCTGATGGTGATTTTGAACCGTCTAATGAATTGAAGCTAAAGCTTTATGCGCTTTACAAGCAAGCGGCGCAAGGTGATGTCAGTGGCAAGAAGCCGGGTATGATGGACTTTGTTGGGCGAGCGAAATATACCGCTTGGGAAGAGCTGAAAGGCAGTACGTCTGACGAAGCGATGCAGCAATACATCGATGAAATTGAAGCCTTGAAATAGGCAAGCGTTGCTCCAGTTTTACCCACAACACAATAAGAATTATTAGTAAGGTAGCGAATGGATACTGCGATTGCGTTGGAAGAAAGCCAACCTGGACTCTCTATGGAGTTGGACCAGGCCGTGCGAGAGGAACAGTTGAGTTCAAGAACTGTGCAAACTTATCGGCATTGGATTCTCCAGTATTTGGCGTACTACGACTTGAAAAATCCGAGCTATTTGTCGGACCAGAACGTAAAAGATTTTTTGAAGTATTTAATGAAACGGCTCTCGTTGTCGAGAGCGAAGTTGAATCAAGCGCGTGAAGCACTTATTTTTTTATATGAAAAAGTACTTCGAAAGCCTGCTGTTACGGCAGAACTCAAGCCTGCTTAGCAGGCTTTTTAGTTTTATTGCTTGAATACTTGAACCATCCCATCGGCGCTTAGCGCCTTTGTGTTTGGTGAGCCCTGTACGGCTACAATCGCTTTGCTGCTTGCTCCGCCGAAAGTTTTGCGTGGTTTAGCTGTCCAGCGCACTAACCTCTCTCCGCTGTCTCGTTCGTATTGCTCTATATCACCCGCGCTTGTACCTAGAATAAGTATGGTTTCATCGTCTGAAAACTCAGCGCTGCTGTAGTTTGTGTAGCGACTATGGATTTCACTGACCACGGTATTGGTTTTTACATCGATAATTTGGCCGCCATCACGTTGAGCGCTAACAAATGCAAAGGCACCGCTTGATGACAGTGCGACTTGCTTGACCTGGTTATTAAGGCGAATCGAGTGCTGTGGTTTTCCAGTGTTTAGATTCCAGATGATTGCTTCGAAATCATCGCTGCCGCTGATCGCCGTTTGAGCCTCGTCTGAGATTGCAACTGTACGAACATCCGCTTCATGCTTCAATTCCTTTAGGATCTGACCTCTGCGCAGTTCAAACAGATTGAGTGCGCCGTCGCGCATCCCTATCATCGCTTGGCTACCATCGTAATTTAGATCGACTGATAATACTCGGTCAGCGGCTTCCCAGAACCCAAGCGATTTTCCTGAATCGGTACTCCAAACACCGATTGATTTTTCTTCGGTCGTAACGGCGACTTTACCATTCCCAGAAAGTGCCACCGTGCGAAAAGAGCTAAACTCGCCAGCTTGGTGGTTCCATGAGAACAGGCGCTCGTTGCGTTCTATGTCCCATAAGCTACCACCGTGATGAATAGATCCTATGAGCGCTAAACTGCCGTCACGACTGATGTCGGCGCTTAAAAACCCTTGGTGGGCAAGCTGAAAGCTGGATTCAGGGCCCTTAGCGCAGGCGCTAAGAAAAAAGCAAAGCAAGATGGTGACTAACGAGCGCACAAAAAGATACCTTCGGGTCTATTAAGAGGACTGTATCCAGTATAGCGGGTCATGACGCGACGCAAGGCGATGCGCAATAAAAAAGGGCCAAATAGGCCCTTCAGTTTTGCGTCAGAGATTCTGCGCCGAATGTTGCTTAGACTTGCTGGTTAAGCAACAGAGTCCGCATGTGTTTTGTGCAAGGCTTCTATCAATACGTCTTCGAGTTCGAATCGATCTTCTAAGGTTTTACCTAGATTGTCGAGCTCTAAAATCAAACCTTCGATACCATCGTCAACTTTGTGTATGTCATCAAAGCGGTCGTTGAAGTTTAACGCCAGCTCTGTGGAGCTTTGGATTTGAGGGATGATTTTGTTCGCAAGCTCTGTTCCGCCATCGTTAAACTCAGCGGCTTCGTTTAGCAGTTGCTCATACACTTCAAAATGTCCAACGGATACGTAGTCGACTAAGATTTGGCAGAAAGACTGGAGTCGTTCAACTGTGTTTTCTTGAGAGCTTCCCGGTTTTACAGACAGGTCGCATAGTTTAACGATCAGGTCTTGACGTTCTTTAAGCCATTTGTCGATGAGGTCGTTGACGCCGCCCCAACGTTGTTTGGCGCTCTCACAATTGTTGAGCATTTAAAACTCCTTGATATTTGTTGCTTAGTGGAGGTTGAGCAAATAATTAATCTGCTAGTCATAGCCTTTATGAAGGCCTGTTCTCCAAAAGAATACGGGTGTAGTCTCAAGGAGTAAAAAAGTAACGAATTTAGTGCGTTGAGGCAACCGTTATTTGTGCTTTTATTGCGTGCGAAAGCCCTTCTTGGGAGAGGGCTTTAGGAATATCCAGACGCATGTAAGCGTGATAAGGATAAACGCGAGTAGGCTCCAGCCAGGTATTGAAATAGAAGCAAGTGTCCACTGAACCTCCGCGCAGTCGCCGGTTCCTTTAATCGCCATTGCAATGACGTCAAGAATAGGAAAAACATCAAGCATATACTCTAAGCCTGGGCCGCAGGCTGGCACTTTGTCTTCGGGTAAGCTTTGTAGCCACAATTGCCGAGACGCAATCGCTGCACCTGCGATAGAAGCGAGCGCGGTAATGCTTGCGTATATTCGCTGCCCGAGTCTTGCAGGATTATGCAGCAGGGGAAGAACACAAAGCACGGCTATCAATGCGAAAACGGCGCGTTGCATCATGCACATCGGACAGGCATCCATGCTCTTGAATGGCTCTACGAAAATGGCGCTGCCAAGCAAGCCTGTGCAGCCAAGCAAAATGGCTAAGAATAAGAGACGACTATTGTACAAAATGGACATGTTAGAAATATCTTGTCTTTGTTCGGGCGCCTATAGTCACCAAAACGACAAATGCTGTAAACCTTTTGTCGAATCTATTAAGAGCATTTAATGTGGACGTCGCGGTAACGAATATACTACAAAATTGAAAGCGTGCTTTGCTGGCCGGGTGGCCGGTTCGTGCATATAATTCATCACGTTTTGACGAATCTTTGACGAATCTTAGGCGAATATAATGGTTAATATGAAATTGGTTTTCCGCACTCTTTACATCTTCATGCTATGTAGCTCAGCGCTGGTTGCGCAAGCAGAAGATGACGAGGAGGTTGTTGCGCCGAAGGCTCAGTATGTAGAGCTTAGTCCTGCCTTTGTTGCAAATTTTGGCGGGACCTCGGCGAAACTGAAATACATCAAGGCGGATATTTCTCTGCGCGTGCCTTCTGAAGATGCGGCGGCTTTAATTGAAGCGAATAAGGCTTTGGTGCGGCATCAAATAGTGATGCACTTGAGTGCACAAACTGAAGAACAGATGTCGGAGGTCAATAGTCAGGAAAATATTAGGCAGGCGGCGCTTAAAAAAGTACAGGATGCAATGTCAGAAGAGACAGGCGCGTCACAGGTTGATGACCTGTTGTTCACTAGTTTTGTCGTACAGCGTTAGAGGCAACGCTGCACATCAATCAAGATGCTAGCTGGCGAACCGGTTTTTGCAGTTCGCAATTCTGGTATCCGTCTTCCCAGCCTGCTTCCCAAGCTGCTTCAACGATTTCGCCCGTGTACGGGCAGCGATTTTGTTCCATGCCCATGACACCCGCCATATAGCCTTGACGGTACGCCTTGTTCAACGAATCAATATCCCAGCATAAAGAAAAGTCATTGGCCATTTGGCCGCTCCTTTCATTAAGCTGCTATCCACTTTATCAAGTGAGCAAAAGGGCACTTTGCTAGCGACTCAAGTGTCTCTAGGTGATGCCAATAAAACGTTCGACTTATAAAATTGGTTTAGCAACGCTATCCAAATAATAAAATACTGCACAGTGGTCACTTTCAAAGATTGAGCCCTGATTGCGATCAAGGTTCGTGCTCCCTACAAGCATGAGAGTGACGTATGTATATTTAATGTTAACTTTATTTACGTTAGAGCAATATTTTCGAGTTCGCCAGCCTGTAATATTTCATTATGTTAATGTTTTATTCTGTGATTACAGTCTGTTGCAAACAATTACACGCTAACACATGGAATTAGGCTCAACAATCTAGAAAGTTAGAAACTTGAGGAGGGTCTCAAAACTTTAAGGGTGTGCAAACCGACACCACACAGTAGCTGTGATGCGGTATGCCTTTTGCGATGTTTTTTGGCGAGCTTATGCTTGGTAAGCCTTGAGGAAATCATTAAAACTGACGGTATCTTCGGCTTCGCGCTGCTGTTCTTGTGTCAAAGAGTCTGTCGCTTGCTTCTGATAGCGAGAATTGACCTCTTTGCGCGCGCTCTGGGATATGGACTCGCTTGTTGCTCTATGTTGCCTTGCTTGCTCTGCAGCAAACGTTAACCATGACTGCTTTGTTTCTTGCATTTTGGCCAGTATTTGCGCAGATGGGGTGAGGCTAACGTCAGAGATTTTCTTCGCTTGAGTCTCTAAGCTTGAGCGGAAACGATTATCGCCGCTTTCTTTATCCATGATTTCTGCAATAGCGCTAAGTTCTTTTATCAGCTCCGTCCCCCAGTCTGCTAACAAGATCGCTTCGCCATTGCGTTGCAGCGAAAGGCTGGGCTTACGTCCTTCGTTAACGACACGGGAAAAGTTTTGTTCTAGTTCGGCACAGCCTTCATCGTCAATATAGCCAGAAGGGCTCAAGAGAGAGTGCATCAGTAAAAGGTCGATGAAATCTACTTCCGGCGTGTCGATGCCTAGAGGCAGCATCGGATTTAAGTCCATACAGCGAACTTCAATATACTCAACGCCTCTTTCTATCAACGCTTCCGTCGGCTTTTCAGTCGATCGAGTTGTGCGTTTGGGTCGAACAGAGCTGTAGTATTCGTTCTCTATTTGAAGAATATTGGTGTTGAGCTGAACTCGTTTTCCATTTTGTTTCACACCAATCGCTTCGTAGGCCGGGTAAGGGGTCTTAACCGCATGGCCTAGAGTATGAGTGAAGTTTTCAAGCGTGTTGAAGCAAATGTTTAGGTCTGCCTGAGCGTTGTTGTGGTAGCCAAGGTCTCCCATGCGCAGCGAGCATGCGTGGGGCTTGTACAGGCTGCCCATTTCGTCAAACGGAATGAGTCCGTGGTCGCTATTTTCTTCAACAAAGCTTTCGTCTAACACGGGCGACGCACCAAATAGATACATCAGAAGCCAAGAGTGGCGCCTGAAATTACGAATCAGTGAAAAATAGCGTTCAGATTTGAAGTCAGTCAGGCTTTGTTGGTTTTGCTGCTGCTCTTGCAGAGCAAGCCAAAGTTCATCGCTTAAGGAAAAGTTGTAATGCAGGCCAGCGATGCTCTGCATGATTCGTCCATAACGGACATCAAGTCCACGGCGATAGACTGTTTTGAGTTGCCCGATGTTTGAGTTGCCATATTCGGCAATGCGGATGCTGTTATTGCCATCGATACGGCAAGGCATGCTGCCCGGCCAAAGTAGCTCATCACCGATGTTTGATTGCACGAACTCATGGACCTGAGATAGTTCATCAAACAAACCTGTCCGAGAGTCGTGTACTGAAGTGATGAGTTCTAACAGCGCTTCTGAGTAGTCGGTGGTAATGCTCGCATGTGTCAGCGGATGGCCTAGCGCCGCTGGATGATCTGTTTGTGTAATGTCTAAATCAGCGTTTGCGCGCAGGCCTTCTTTTTCAATGCCGCGGCGAATCAACACTTTTTTATCTTGAATAAATGCGTCTAAAACAGACAAGCCCGGCAAAGTGGTGTTAGGGGGCGTCGGGTTTGTCATAATCAAGTCCTTGTCAGCCTTGCGGCGGTAATGCGTAGTTTGCTGGCTGTTGCGTTGTCTGTCTAGCTGGCAAATGAAATTCAATGTTGCGTTGATTCAACGCGTTACTTGGCCTTATTAAACGCGGCGGCCATTGCGCCTGAAAGCGCGTTTTGTTGATGCTTTTCGCCATGACCGTTGCGCTGTTTTGTGTTCTTGTTCGGCGCTTGTTTCTTCTTGTCCTTTGGTGTGTCGGCTTTCTTATTCTCGCTGACCTGCCCAGAATCACTCATACGCATAGATAGTGCAATCCGCTTGCGTGGCGCATCGACTTCCATCACTTTTACCTTAACGATATCGCCAGTTTTAACCACCTCACGGGGGTCTTTTACAAACTTATCCGCTAATGCGGAGATATGGACAAGTCCGTCTTGGTGAACGCCGATATCGACAAACGCGCCAAAGTGAGTAACGTTCGTCACGGTGCCTTCAAGAATCATGTCAACGCTAAGGTCCGAGATCTTTTCGACACCTTCTTTGAAGCTGGCAAACGTAAACTCAGGTCGCGGGTCTCTGCCAGGCTTCGCAAGTTCCGCTATCACGTCTTTGACGGTATGTTCGCCAAATTGTTCCGAAATATAGTCATTGGCTGCTAAGCCGCCAAGAATAGACTGATTGCCGATGAGCTCACTAATCGAGTGTTGTTGCTGTTTGGCTATTTTCTCGACCAAGGCATAGGCTTCCGGGTGCACAGCTGAGGCATCCAATGGGTTATTGCCGGCATTGATTCGTAAAAAACCCGCGCATTGTTCGAATGCCTTGCCTCCGAGTCGTGGCACCTTCATTAACTGTTTACGTGAACTGAATGCGCCTTGCTCATCTCGAAATGCAACCACATGGTTCGCAATGCTCTGGTTTAAGCCGGATACCCGTGCAAGCAGCGGTGCAGACGCCGTGTTTAGATCGACGCCAACGGCATGCACACAGTCTTCGATGACCGCATCTAGACTGCGATTGAGCTGTACTTGGCTGACATCATGTTGATATTGGCCAACGCCAATTGCTTTGGGTTCAATTTTTACGAGTTCAGCGAGCGGGTCCTGAAGCCGCCGAGCAATCGATACGGCACCACGAATCGTCACGTCTAGATCGGGAAACTCTTTGGAAGCAAATTCTGAGGCAGAATAGATCGAGGCCCCCGCTTCGCTAACGACGATCCGCTGCAGATGAAGGTCTGTGAAGCGTTTGCCTAGCTCGGCAGCAAGCTTGTCTGTTTCGCGAGAAGCCGTACCATTGCCGATACTGATCAGTTCAACGTCGTGTTTCTTCGCTAGCTTGGCGAGCACTTCTATACTCTCGTCCCATTTGTTCTGTGGTGCGTGTGGGTAAATCGTCGCGTGGTCGACAAATTTCCCGGTGGCATCAACAATGGCAACTTTCACCCCGGTTCTTAAGCCCGGGTCGAGCCCCATCGTTGCTTTTGGCCCTGCCGGCGCCGCCAAAAGTAGATCCTTCAGATTTTCTGCAAACACATCGATTGCCGTGGTTTCCGCGGCGTCGCGCAGCCGGCTAAGTAATTCTGATTCGATATGCGTGCTGAGTTTTACTTTCCAGCACCATCTGACGACTTCTTTTAACCAGGTATCAGCGGCGCGCCCTTCGTTTTGAATATTAAAATAACTGGCTACCATTCCTTCGCAGGGATGAAGCACAGTACGGTCTTTTTCATCATAGCCAGCAACACCGAGAGACACGGCAAGCACGCCTTCGTTGCGTCCTCTGAATAACGCCAATGCCCGATGGGACGGGATTTTAGAAATGGCTTCCTGGTAGTCGAAATAGTCTTTGAACTTCTGCCCTTTTACTTTCTCGGATTCAATGACTTCGCTGCGAACCTCTCCTCGCTCCCACATTGTTTGCTTAAGCTGCTTTAGTAGCTTTGCCTCTTCGGCGAAGCGTTCCATCAGAATAAACTTTGCGCCTTCCAGTGCTGACTTGGTATCGAGAATATTTAGGTCTGTATTGAGGTAGTCAGCGGCGTGTGCTTCAGGGTCAAGAGACGGGTTTTCGAACAAGCTGTTCGCTAGCGGCTCAAGCCCCGCCTCTTTCGCTATTTCGCCTTTGGTGCGTCGTTTTGGTTTGAAAGGTAGATACAGGTCTTCGAGCAATGATTTGCTATCCGCATTCTCGATGTCTTTTTTCAGCTCGGCTGATAGCTTGCCTTGTTCATCAATGCTCGACAATATCACCTGTTTGCGACTGTTTAACTCGCGCAAATAGCGAAGCCGGTCGTCTAGTAAGCGTAACTGCGAATCGTCTAGAGCTCCTGTGACCTCTTTTCGGTAACGCGCTATGAATGGAACGGTTGCGCCTTCGTCTAAGAGTTGAATGGTTGCCTCGACTTGTTGAGGCTTAACGTGGAGTTCTTCTGCAATACGCAAGGCAATAGAGTTCATGAGAAATACTGTATAGGGATGGATAGGTATAGAAACTTCTATGTGGAGCCGAAGCCAAGAAATTAAACCCTTTGTACATCGAAAATTACATGCCGTCGTTGTTGAATCCGTTACAATGCGCCTGACAAAGTTTCTGCACCTTGTGCAGAACGCTAATCGTTTAAGAATTCATAAGGTTTGTGAGTGGCTGCCAAATTAAACCCAAAACAGCGAGAAGCTGTCGAGTTCGTCGGCGGGCCATTATTGGTGCTGGCTGGCGCCGGTAGTGGCAAGACGAGCGTTATTACGCGCAAGATCGCCTACTTGATTAAACAATGTGGGCTCAAAGGTCGCAATATTGCGGCAGTGACGTTTACCAATAAAGCCTCCCGTGAAATGAAAGAACGTGTCGGTCAGCTAGTGTCTGGGCCCGACGCGCGCGGGTTGACGGTATCCACGTTCCACAATCTTGGGCTAAACATTATTCGTAGCGAGCACAAGGTACTCGGCTACAAAGCGGGGTTTTCAATATTTGACTCCGAAGATGCTAAAGCGCTGATTAGAGACTTGATGCTCAAAGAGGGGGATGAGAATAGCGACCGGATTAATCTGATTCAAATGCAGATTTCGAGCTGGAAGAACGACATGCTCACGCCCGAGCACGCAAAATCTAAGGCAAAAACGCCCGATGACGAATTGATGGCGCACGTCTACGCCACATATAACCGTTATCTAAAAGCCTACAATGCGCTCGATTTCGATGACCTGATACTATTGCCAGTGTTGCTGTATCAAAAGCATCCAGAAATTCTCTCTAAGTGGCGACAAAAAATCCGCTATTTGTTGGTCGATGAGTACCAAGACACCAATTTGGCTCAGTATGAATTAGTGAAGCTCTTGGTGGGTGACCGCGAAGCGTTGACGGTGGTCGGTGATGATGATCAGTCAATTTATGCATGGCGGGGTGCTCGCCCTGAAAACTTGGCGAGGCTTGAGCAAGACTTTCCCACGATTAAGCTGATTAAGCTGGAGCAAAATTACCGTTCAACAAGCCTGATTTTGAATGCGGCTAACCAGGTGATCGCGAATAACCCGCACAAGTTTGAAAAGGCCTTATGGAGCGACTTTGGGAATGGCGAAAAAATCCGTGTGATTCGATGTCGACATGAAGATGCAGAGGCGGAGCAGGTGGCGGCAGAAATCCTTGATATGAAGCTTAAGTATAATATTCCGTTTAAGGATTTTTCTGTCTTGTATCGGGGTAATCACCAGTCCCGTTTGCTAGAAATAAAACTGCAGGCGTTTCAAGTGCCCTATCAGATGTCTGGCGGCTCTTCGTTTTTTTCAAAGAATGAAATTAAAGACGCGATGGCTTATCTGCGTTTGATTGCCAACCCCGATGATGATGCTGCATTTTTGCGAGTCGTTAATGTGCCTCGTCGTGAGATCGGGCCGTCAACGCTTGAAAAGCTCGGAACGTATGCGACGGAAAGAGATACCAGTTTGTATGATGCGAGTCAGGAACTTGGTTTAGAACAGGCTCTAAATGGTAAGCCCTTGGAGCGAGTAAGGCGTTTTTGTGACTGGTTAAAGCGAATCACGGATCGCTGTTATCAAGAAGACCCGGTGCCGGTGTTGAAGCAGTTGTTTACTGACATCGAATATGACCAATGGCTATATCAGAATGCTAATACGCCTAAGCAGGCGGAACGCCGAATGGAGAACGTTTGGTATCTGATTGACTCAGTCAAAAACATGCTCGAGAAAGACAAGGGTACTGCAGACGAGATCGGTATCGAGGAAGCGATTTCTAAACTGATGTTACGTGACATGCTGGAGCAGCAGGAAGAAGACGACGACAGCGATAAGGTGCATTTGCTGACCTTGCATGCGTCGAAGGGCTTGGAGTTTCCACATGTGTTTATCATGGGCCTCGAAGAAGAGTTGTTGCCCCACCGAAATAGTATCGAAGAAGACAATATCGAAGAAGAGCGTCGATTGATGTACGTGGGGATTACCCGAGCAAAGCGAACGCTGGCGCTAACCTATGCGGCAACGCGTAAACAGTATGGAGAGAAAATAGAAACCATACCTAGTCGTTTTCTAGACGAGCTGCCCGAAGACGACCTGATATGGGAAGGCGGCGAGAAACAGGACAAGGAGCGTGTTCAAGAGAAGGGCAACAAGACGCTGTCTGCCCTGTTAGGTGGTTTGAAGGATGACTTGTCAGAGTAGTCTTGATGCCCAGTGTTGAGGTGAAGCCGCGAGCATGAGAAAAATTCAAGGGAGCAAAGGATGATGAATAAGCACGAGACGATTAATTATTTAGAGTTACCCGCTAAGAGTATCTCTGCCGCGCAAGCTTTTTTTGGTGAGGTGTTTCAGTGGTCTTTTGAAACCTATGGACCGGACTACCTAGCATTTAGCGACTCGACGATCGAAGGTGGTTTCTATCAGTCCGAGCTCAGCGCCACGCAGGAAAATGGCAGCGCGTTAGTCGTTTTTTATAGCGACAACCTAACAGCCACCCAAAGCAAGATTGTCGCGGCGGGAGGCACGATTGTTACCCCTGAGTTTTCGTTTCCCGGTGGCAGTCGTTTTCATTTCAGTGACCCTAACGGAAACGAATACGCGGTTTGGAAAAAAACTGAATAAGGTGTTCGTGTGTCTTAGCGGTCGGGGCTAAGTTTATTTTAGTCTTCAGAGTCTGGCAGTACACCCAATGGCACAAAGTCTGTGCTGACGGGATACTCATCACGCGTATTGCGGTTGTCTCGCAGTTGTGCCTGCGCTTGAAGCTGCCAAATTACTGCGTTAGCCGACTCGCTGTAGCCTTGAATTTCTAACTCGGTGGCGATCGCATTGCTCGCCGCTAGCGCTTGCTCAACAGAATGAAATGGGCCTTGTCGCTTGCAGCGCGTCGCGGTTTGTTGATCTTTGCCGGATAGCATAATCAATGTGTAAA
>CAJWBE010000007.1 GCA_913020045.1 uncultured Oleiphilus sp. | reverse complement strand
CGGTAGCCTTCGCAGAGAAGGTTGCTTAATATGGATTTTCTCATTGGTTGAGTGGTGCTAATCAAGGGGAAAGGTCAAGTACAGCACATGGACCAAAACTCTTTTGCTTTTTCTACGCCAGCCGGTATTACTAAAGGTGCTTCTTCAGCTATGGCGGGTGCGCCCTTATGGTATGGAAACTCGATTGAACGATCATAGGTATCAAGTATCAGATCAGGCTGAGCAGACTTGGTTGTTCTATGCCATTTAACCGAACTTCCTGACACGTGAGGTACAAAATCAAGAGAGATGGAAATTCGCGGAGCGACCATACCGCCTTTCCATCGGAACAGCTCAAAAATTTGGCGAATCGGTTCGTTTTGACACCTAACCCATTTTAGGTCTGAGGTACATTCAAACCCTTCCTTCTCAAGTAAAGAATCTACTATGGGAGAAACGATGCTATGTATTTCAGAAATACTTACTGGCTCAAAACTCATTTTAGTGCCTAACGCTTTTATAAACGGCGCGCGTGTCTTTGCGCGTCCAGTGAAGGCCATGTGTTTTTATGGCCGGAACGAGGTTTGATAAACTGGTTAGGTGTTTTTGCCAACATAGGCCACAGCCGTTTCTTCAAGTTTAAGCGGAACAAAAATGGCCCATTTATGTTCTCTTGATTTTATCACTAGCAACTTGCAAGTCTTACTAGGTTTGATTGAAACAATATCTTGCCAGTTTACATGAATCGATTTGCCAACTGAGTTTCTACCTTTTAGCCCAGTCTCGTTGTAGTGAACCTTAAAAAACTTTTTAACTAGCAATGCTCCCAATACTGAGCCTACTAGAATTGGCACCATATAAAATGCCCAAGTTTGCATAGCCTTTGGAACTAACATAAACGAGAGCAGTTCTTCGAAAGGAACATCATATTTTAGGTAACTAACAATAGGTGGACCAAACAACATCATGGAAACAGGCCATTTAATAAGGTCCCAAAATTGTTCATAAAAACCTGGACTTACTGTTGTACTCAATTTTACACCTAACGCTTATTAAACAAATTTAGTGAATTAATCTTCTTCATGCTTTTTTGCTCAATGAATGTCGGATTTGGGGTGTAAAGCAGACGCGTCGGTTTAATGTCCCTTTTTATTCGCCTCAAATCCATCGAGTAAGCCACTGTTGTGATTCGTTTTTTTATAAATTAACACAGCATGCCCAAAATTGAACGCCTACTGGTTAACTTTTGCTTAGGTTTGAGAAGAGGGCTGACTTTCCTATTAATTCGGTTTTTTATAATTCATCCTTTTTGGTACTAACACCTTGTTTTTATTGCAATTGATTTCTGGATTTCGACGAAATGGAAAATTAATTGAGACGCGTCCGCTTTACACCCTGAAAAAATGAACGGTTTGGACATGCAGCGATATCAGATATAGGTCATAAAATAGCTAACCCGCGCTGCACTTTCGCCCAGTTTCTAAGCCAGTTTACGCGGGTTCATGCCTTTAAGTTTCGCGATAATGCCGCACATAATCTCGTCAGCGCCGCCGCCAATCGCAACTACCCTTAAGTCGCGATAGGCACGCCCTACAAGGCTTTCTGCCATGTAGCCTGCCCCGCCCCAGTACTGCAAACAGTCGCTAGGAATGGTACGAACCAACTTGCCTATTTTCAGTTTCGCCATTGACGCCAGCACGGTCACATCTTCGCCTCGTACATACGCGGCACAGGCTTCGCGCGTGAGTGCTTTAACCGCGGCGACTTCGGTCATCATTTCGACGAGATGATGTTGCACCACTTGGTTAGCAATAATCGGTTTACCAAAGGTCTGGCGGTCTTGCGTATAGCGAATCGTTTCTTCAATTACTTGTTCAAGCGTCGGATAAACGCCCGCCGCGCAATACAAACGCTCTTCCTGAAACTGTTGCATTTGCATTCCAAACCCGGCCCCTTCGGCCCCAATTCGGTAGGCTTGGGGTACGCGAACATCGTCAAAAAAGACAGTGGCTGTATCGGAACACAGCAGGCCCATTTTCTTTAGTGAGGTGCTACGGTCGACGCCCGGTAGATTGGCCGGAACAATGATGAGCGACTTGTTGCCATGCATATCGCCATCACTGGTATTGCACAACAAAGTAAAAAAATCACATTGATTGCCGGTAGTGATGTAGGTTTTGCTGCCATTGATAATGTAGTCGTCACCGTCTTTGCGTGCCGTCGTCTTGATATTGGCAACATCAGAGCCCGCGCTGGGTTCGGTCACGGCAATGCTGGCAACAAGGTCGCCTGCGATGGCCGGTGCTAAGAATTCTCGTTTTAACGCATCACTCCCAAAACGCGCCAGGGCGGGCGTTGCCATATCCGTTTGAACGCCTATGGCTGTCGGGACACCGGCACCAATCGATCGCCCGTATTCCTCTACCGCCACCATGTTGTAGGAGTAGTCCAATCCCATGCCGCCGTACTCGACCGGTTTGTGAATGCCTAATAAACCCAAGTTACCCAGTTTTTTGAATAGCTCGTGCGCGGGAAAGCGCCCTGCTTCCTCCCATTCTGGGATGAATGGGTTAATTTCTTGCTCAACAAACTTTCTCGTTGTTGCGCGGATCTGCTCATGTTCGTGTGTAAATTCCACAAGGAACCCTCTTTCTTATTGTTAATTGAAGCCGGCGCTTCTATTCCGGGCTTGGGTGTACAACACAACCACCAATAATATCACCTGCCCACTTTGCTTTGAGCGCGTCTTTCACTTGCGAGAGCGCAAAGGTATGAGAGACATAAGGCCGAAGCTGCCCTGACTCAACCCACTCCATAATTTTTGCCAAACGCTCTGGCCGAATGGAGGCATCATGTTGCGTAGAGATAACCGTTGGACAACCCAACACATCTAGGCCTTTCATCATCATTAAATTGGTCGGTAGCATGTTGGCCTTGGGCGCACCGCGCTGCCCCTTCCCCTTCGATACAAACGGCGTGGAGGCCCAGCCAACCACCAAAAAGCGCGCGCCAAATTTCACACATCGCATACTTTCGATCGAGATATCGCCACCAACGCCATCGTAAACAACATCGACACCACGACCACCGGTTAGCGCCTTCACTTCGTCTCGAAAGGGGCGAACACTGACCTCGGGGTCATTGGATTTACAGTTGATAATATGGTCGGCGCCTTGGGCTTGAACGACGCTCAGCTTCTCGTCTGAGCGGCCTGTCGCGATGACCGTTGCGCCGATAATCTTGGCGATATGAACGGCCGCTAAGCCTGTCGCCCCAGATGCACCGTGAATCAATACCGTCTCTCCGGCTTTCAATTTTCCGCGCGCGATCAAGCAGTGGTAAGCCGTTTCGTAGCTACCCAGCAAGTTACACGCTTGGTCGAAGGAAAAGCCCTCTGGGATTTTGCGCACGCCGTTCATTGGTGCCACCGCATAACGGGCAAAACCGCCATACTGCTGATAGTCTCCGGGAGACCTCGGGCCGGTCACAAAACCGTCGACCAATACACGGTCGCCCACGCTCGCGATAGCAGGGTCGACTTGCTCGCCGGCCCAACGCACAATTCCGCTATACTCTAGCCCCGGCGTATACGGCAACGGCGGCATATGCTGGTATTGCCCGCTGGTCATGAGCAAGTCTACCCAACCGACTGAGGCACTTTTTACCTCAATGATCACGTCTCTTGGTTTTAGGTTTTCCGGTTTAGGGGGAGTCTGTGCTTCCAGTTTGAGACAGCGATCGACACCGGCAATGGGGTCTTCAGCAAATTCATATACGCGTGCGTAGTCGCCGTCCTCTAGGTAAAAATCGTGTTTGCTCATCGTTAGCAACCTTCGTATGGCTGATCGTTTGTAATTAATCGAATTCTAAACAATAAACCTTTGTGTGGGTTTACCGGTGTATCTCCGGACTATTGTTATGTGAGGAGTAGTGAAATCGCAAGCAAATGGCATGATAAAAGATAGATTTAACTAGAACGTGCTCAACCGAAAATAAATTATTTACCTTAGACACTCAGCTAAGCTTCGAAACCTAATATACGACCATACAGCGTCCAACTATTTTCGCGATTTTCAATCTGAAACCGGACGTTTAGTCCAAGCTTAATCTATCCCCAACCGTCCTCTGACTGACCCTAAATGTCCTAGCTTAGGTCTATGTTTTCTATAAAGTGCTCGGTATCAGAAAGTAAACGTAAACGCTAGGAACCTGACAGCATGACCACTAGATGTATTATTATTGGCGCAAGCCACGCCGCTGCGCAGCTAAGCGCTAGCCTCAGACTGGAAGGCTGGCTGGGCGAAATTCTAGTTATTGGGGACGAACCCAGCTTGCCCTACCATAGGCCGCCGCTATCCAAAGCGTTTCTGGCTGGCGACAAAGCAAAAGATGATCTGCTAATTCGACCACAAGCATTTTACGATAAAAATTCTGTCGTCTTTAAAACCGCACTGGTGACATCGATCGATAAAAAAGATCAATCAGTTACCTTGGATTCAGGCGAATCGCTTCATTACGACAAACTTGCCATTTGCACAGGCGCACGTGTTAGAAAAATTTGTTTTCCTGGAAGTGATTTGGCCGGAATCCATTACTTAAGAAACGTTGCCGACGTTGAACGCATTCAACAAGCCACTAAAAAAAGTAAACGAGTCGTGATCATTGGCGGTGGTTACATCGGTCTTGAAACCGCATCAGCCCTCAATAAAATGGGCATGGATGTAACGGTCTTAGAAATGGCATCGCGTATTCTGCATCGCGTCACCGCTCCACAATTATCATCTTTCTATATGCGAGTTCATTCCGAAGAAGGCGTTAAAATTCATACCAATTCAGTGATGACTGAAATGCGCGGCAACGCGCAGGTAGAAGAAGTCTTATGCGAAGATGGCTCCGTTTATCCTGCAGACATTGTCATTATTGGTATAGGAGTTATTCCCAATATCGAGCTCGCCCAACAGGCAGATATTGCAACAAACGACGGCATTCTGATCGATCACTTTTGCCGCACTAACGCGCCGAATATCTATGCCGCAGGTGACTGCACAAACTTTTTTAACAATCACTATGAGCGTCGTATGCGCTTGGAATCTGTACCGAATGCCAGTGAACAAGCGAAGGTCGTTGCCTCGTCAATTTGTGGGGGCAATAGAGAATATGTAAGCCTACCTTGGTTTTGGTCTGACCAATACGACTTGAAACTTCAGATAGCAGGGCTGAACGCGGGTTATGATCAAGTACTCATCCGTGGCGACAGCGATAATGGACGAAGTTTCGCTGCCTTCTATCTGAAGGATCGAAAGCTAATTGCAGCAGACTGCGTAAACCGCCCACAAGAATTTATGCTTTCTAAGAAGGTCATTAGTCAAAGTGTCGAAGTCGATCCTGAACGCCTAGTAAACGAAAGCATCGGAGTAAAAGAGCTATTGTTAAGCTAAGACCCTCTTAAGGTAACTCAAGTTAATTTACCTGATGTTGATGGCGATACTCGCTCGGCGTCATCTGATACCAGCGTTTGAAGGTGCGCCGAAAACTAGAGCTGTCGTGATAACTTAGCATCGCAGCAATGGCCTCTGTCGATAGGTTTGTTTCACTTAAATAATTTGCAGCTTGCTGAGAAAGTATCTCTTCTTTTGTTTTATGGAACGTAGTCCCTTCAGTTAACAGCTTTCTTGCTAAGGTCCGCCGGCTCATAAATAAAGCGGCCGCGGCTTCATTCACATTTAAGGTGCCTGGCGCTTGTGACAGCAGCATTTTTTGGACCTTTGTTTTGTAAAGACTATTGTTGGGGTTTATTTTCGCCAGTAAGGCTTGGCATTGCTTGAGTGCGGCTTTATAGCTTTGTTGATCAGCAAGTATATTCCACTCTTTTATGATCGATAGGGGTATTCTGACCTTAAATTCAGACGCCGAAAATGTAACAGGACACGGTAGATATTCCGCGTAACGATCATAATAATCTGGCTTGGGAAACGTAAAATCCACTTCTACTTCGGAAGGGGTTCGCCCCAACACTATTTTGATCACATCGAAGAATACAATCGCAGCGATTTCAGAGCAGACCCGATAGGTATGCGGACAAACGTCTAAGTCAAAGTTGATGGTATATTCCACACACTCAAGCTGGCTAACAGCACTGAGACGCGCGAAAGAAAAACGCGTTGGAATATACTCTTGAACAGCCTTAATCGCTGTCGATACATCAGGACTATGAATCACCAATGAACCCAGCGTTCCATGAGTATGTGGCGTGAGTTCCCTACCTATTTCTAAACCAATTGTTTCGCGCCCCGACAACTTCATCGTATTCTGCAAAATACAAATTTGCTGCTCTTTTGTTAGCAATAAGTTTTCTTCTAGGAAGGTTTGATTATCGATACCGGTTTTAGCGAGCAGTAAATGCAGGTCATGCATCTTTAACCCTAACATTCGCCCTAACAATCTCGAGTAGTTTGAAGGAATAGACGCAAGTCCAGAGTACTTTCCTATTTCTTTTTCCGGAACGTTCACTAGATACTCCTAATACTCAGGTGCGAAAAAGTATAACGCACTGCTCATGGTTTTTTACTGACTGACAGAGAGACTGTCCCCCAATGTCTCCCTAGTGTCACCAATTATCCCGGTGGTGGCACGTAATGTCTTCCCCTTGTCTCCAACAACCCTACCTATAAAAAATTGCGAAAGTAAGCTTTCACCACATAAAGAACAAAAAGAACCCTGATCAAATGTCAGGTGAAATAAATGGAAAGACACTACCTTGGAGAAATCAATTTTGAGCAATATTACTTTCATTGAGCATAACGGTGAACAACATTCCGTCGAAATCGAGGAAGGCAAAACATTGATGGAAATTGCGATGAACAACGGCATTCCAGGCGTCGACGCCGATTGTGGCGGCGAATGTGCATGCGGCACATGCCATGTGATAGTCAACCCAAGTTGGTTCGATAAAACAGGGAATACCAATAACGACGAGCTACAAATGCTAGACATGACGCCAGAAAGAGAAAGCTCGTCAAGACTGTCTTGCCAGATAACCGTAACCAAAGACATGAATGGAATGGAAGTTCGAATACCTGAGTTCCAGATGTAAGAACAGCCGACTCAGCGCCCTTTATTCCCATTTAACTCTCAGGTCAAAGCCAACAATGAAAACACTAACGCCGCTAAAAGAAAGTATTGGGTTTACCCCCGGTCACGCAACAATTAAAGCCGCCCATATTTTACAAAAGACAAAGTCAAAATTGGGCTTAAGCAGACCCTTCCCCGCATTTATAGAAACTCCCATTCCAGACGTTGATACACTAGCAATTCAAGATATCGATGTCAGTAACCCGTTTCTCTACAGGCAAAACAAGTGGCAGTCATACTTTAAGCGCTTGCGGGATGAGTGCCCCGTTCACTACCAAAACAAAAGCGCTTTTGGCCCTTTCTGGTCGGTCACCCGATATGAAGATATTGTCTACGTCGACAAGCACCATGAACTGTTTTCAGCCGAACCGATTATCATGCTGGGCCCAGTACCTGAAGGTCTTGAAAAACTGGAAACATTTATCGCAATGGACCCACCTAGACATGACGAGCAACGCAAAGCCGTCCAGTCCGTTGTCGCGCCTCAAAACCTAAAAGAAATGGAAACGCTCATTCGAACCCGTACAGCGGAAAAACTCGACAAGCTTCCGACTGGCGTTCCGTTTGATTGGGTGCAAGAAGTATCCATCGACTTAACCGCTCTTATGCTGGCCACACTATTTGACTTCCCGATTGATGAGCGCACAAAACTCGCTGAATGGTCTGACATAGTGGGTGCGAATCCAGAAGGAACGGGTGGTCAAGGAAATGCCGATGACGTTTACCTCGCAGCCTCAGAGGTAATGAAGCGTTTCTCGCTAATGTGGCGAGAAAAAGAAGCACAGCAGAAAGGAGGCAAAGCACTAGGGTTCGACTTGCTAAGCTTGTTGCTTAAAGATGAGAACACAAAGGACATGATCAATAACCCTCTCGGATTCTTGGGAAACATCGCGCTGTTAATTGTCGGTGGCAACGACACAACCCGAAATTCGATGACCTGCGGCGTTCATATGATGCACCAGTTACCTGAGCAGTTTGAGAAGGTGAAAGCGGACCCTAGCTTGATTCCAAATATGGTTTCGGAAATCATCCGTTGGCAGACGCCTCTCGCGTACATGCGCCGAGTCGCAAAACAAGACGTCGAGTTAAATGGTAAGACGATCAAGAAAGGCGATAAGGTCGTTATGTGGTACGTTTCAGGTAACCGTGACGAGCGTAATATCGACAGACCAGATGAGTTTTTAGTAGACCGGAAGGATGCTAGAAAACACTTATCCTTTGGATTTGGCATCCACCGTTGCATGGGCAACCGCCTTGCAGAAATGCAGTTACGGATTTTATGGGAAGAAATGCTCGAGCGTTTCGATAAGATTGAAGTGATTGGCCAGCCCAAATATATCCAGTCTAATTTTGTGAAAGGATACGAGTCTCTGCAAGTGAGACTTACCGCTAAACAGAGTGCGCCGCAGTAATGCAGACCTAGTCTGACAGGCACCTGTTTTTAGCGGTGCCTGTCAATTTAGATTGATGCTTAATTCTTTTTAGCTTAAATTCTTAGTTATTATCCCTAAGCTAATTTTTCAGGATGACGACCCAATTACACCGTTTGCTTGCAAGCTGTCTCTTAAGGTTTCCGTACGAAAATAATTAACAAAAAAATCGAGTAGCCCAAGCATGGAGGACGATCTAACACTCAAGGTTTGGTCTTCATCAACATAGAGCACTTCGACATAATCAATAAACTGAAACACGCTAGAGTAGCTCTTGGCATAGAGGTAGCCTTGGTACTGGTGCTTTATTTCCGTACGAGGCAATGCGGCGACTGCCGCCACAATATCAGGCCACGCCTCATCAATCGGTTTGATTAATTGAAATTGGTCAATGCTGTGTAAGAACGTGTCCGCCTCAGTCGAGACGCAATTCAGTAAGGGTGGGCACCAGTTTAGATCTCGGTCTGGGTCTGTCTCGCTTAAGGGCGATATTGCACAGCCGCTCAATACACTGATGGACAGTAAGGTAAGTGCTAAATAGGCGCATGATACGCTTTTAAACCGTTCAATCATCTGCTCTTCCGTTTGCGCTTGGCTCGTAAAGGCTCATGATAATTGATCCGGCCGTATCCGTCAGGGAAACGTTTTAGGATAGTCTGTTTATCAAACAGGAAATGAATACTGTAAAAAGAGAGCACCTGAAGACTCTCAAAAACAGGTGCTCTTAAGCGGAAGGGGTATCGAGTTTTAGTAGTGGTAAGTTAGCGCAATCGTCGCGAAGCCAAAGGCTCCACCGAATTCATCTTCAACTTCTTTTTTCTCGCGAGCCAAGTCACTCGCACTGAGAACATTGGATGGGTCAACTGCCGTGACCTTTACGTCTGGGTCGCTCGTCGATGCGGCGAGTCCAATTTCTGCTTGAAAGTCAAAGCCAGACTCCCCAGTAATCTTGTTGCCCCAGCCAACGCTTAGGTAAGGCATGAGTGCTTGGTTGTCGATATCGGTCTGCAAAGAGGTGATATCGCCTTTATTGACCTGCTGACCTCCGACATAAAACGTCTTGTCTGTATTTGCCGAGCCAGATATTTCTATGTCTGAGTACAATAAGCCCGTCGAAAAGAAAACCTTCTCGCTCCAGCCGCTAGCGAAGGGAAACCAATCAACACCAGCTTGCAGTGCAAACATGTCTATATCGCCCTTGTTATATTCAATATCTGCAAAATCGAATTCGTCATCTTCGAAGTCAGCACTCAGGCCACTTGCCATGACTCGCCACTGCAACTGATCGCCAGAACGCAGAGACCAATCTGTGTTACCGCTCATGTTCAAACCCAGCCCTGTCGTGCCGATGGTCGCGCCAATGGCATAGCGTGCATCTTGAGTTTGAGACTCTTCTGCCAGTGCGGAAACGGCCATCATCGGAAGTAAGGTTAAGGCCAAAAGACTTGAGGCCTTTGGCGCTTTGCGGTCTCGAACTCGAAGAGATAGAACAGAAGCGTGTGTACTTTTCATGCGGTATTCCTTAACAAAAATAATGAAACTAGTCGCTATCGACTAGTGCTTAACGACCAGATCATTATTCGTGTTTCGGACAAAGAGGTCTGTTGCGCTTGTTGGACCAAATGTGACAAACCCACTTAGCGGGATGATGCAATAAGACGGTTTGAGACAGCTCGCCAACCCCAATAGAACAAACTGGGTTCAGCTAGCGGGCCATCGCAGCTCAAATTTCGCACCGCCAAGTGTGGACTCGTTTACGGTCACGACGCCGCTGTGCCAGTGCGCAATTTGTTTCACAATCGCTAGCCCCAAACCGTGCTCTTTAGAGATTTCTCGTTGCGCATTATCTAGTTGCTTAAACGGCAAGAAAATTGACTCTCTCTCAGACTCGGGTACGCCTGGGCCATCGTCTTCAACCCACAGCACGTAATCACCCTGCTCTTGCTTGAAGCTCACCTTGATTTTGCTATTCGCGTAACGCTCGGCATTAGAGATTAGGTTATTCACCGCACGCAGTAAGGCACGTTGATCAATCAACATGCTCTGCTCAGACAGTTCTGGTGACACAAAAATATCGAACCCTGCAAGGCTTGATTCTTCCGCGCACTGGCTCAATTCATCACTGAGTAGTTTGGCAAAGTGACATGGCTTGAAATTCGATATATCCATCGCTCGGCTGTAACGGGACAGGGTCAGAATTTGCTGGATAAGATGGTCGAGAGTGTCGATACCGGAGGCAATACTGCGTTCATAACGCGCTTTCTCTTCGTCCGTCGTTTCGTCTGATTTAAGCATTTCAAACGCAAAGCTTAGCCGAGATAACGGGGTGCGGAGGTCGTGAGCAATCGCATTCGTTAGGTCTCGCTGGCCGTTTATCATGGTCTCGATTTGCTCCGCCATATGGTTAAACGAGACACCCAGCTTGTTGATCACAGAACGTTTACTTACCTCTGCTCGTTGGCCTAGATAACCCAAGCCAAACTGCTCTGCTGTTTTATTTAGCTTTGAAAGGTCGCGCCATAAGGGGAATACGAATAGCCAGATGCCAAGCGAAATCCCCCCCACAAATATCAATGAAAGCCCCAGAATAACGACAAAATCTGAACCCGGTAAAGCAATCGGCCCTGCCGCTAACACCAAGGGTTCAGGCTGATCTTCATAACCAGGCATGACCTGATAAAGCATCGTATGCTGCTCTTCGGTGGTTAGCCATGTGCGCCCAAGTTCCAACAATTGCTGACGCTTGTTATCCGCGATATCCAACGCGTCAAACGCTGTCAATGCGAACTCATATCCAAAGTGAGGACGAAGCGCCTCCATGACGGAAGGCCACTGTTGTTCGGGGACATTATCGAAATGTCGCAAAAATAGGTTGAGCGTGCCTTGACTCTGATTGAGCGTTAGCTGGTCTTCCGATTCTTCGAGAAGCATGTAAACGAACCACTTCGTGGTGCCCACACGTTTAACAATCACATCACTATCGTTTTCATCTTCTAGTATCCAAAAATCACCGGGCAGCAGTTCCTCAAGCGGCTGCTCATAAGGAATCGGGTCGGTCACTGTCAATAACCTAAGATCGTGCCCGAAGTGATCTCGAATATCGCCAAAGCGGTCCTGCCATTCAGGTTCAGGAATCGCCGACAATTCATCTTCGATCAGATAGAACGTCCCTTTATAGGAGTCTGTAATGCGTTCATAAATCAACGATTCATTGAGCAAGTTGAGTGGATTATAAGTCGTTGAAAAAAGCAGGTAGCCCAAGGGAAGAAACACCAAAAACCAAATGCGCACAAATATCTTAAGCATGTCTTAAGCCCCGTATCCTCGCTGTACTCATGATCGGTCTTTTCTCTCTAGGTTTATCATTGACGCGTGACGGCGAGGCACAAAAGATAGCCCTTCCCCCGAACAGTTTTGATGATCGAAGGTTCGACCGGGTCGTCATTCAGCTTTCTTCTTAAGCGTGATATCCGACGATCAATCGAGCGGTCTAAGCCGTCGTAATCAAACCCTCTCAAACTTTGGACGATGGTGTCCCGCGATACGACTTGCCCCTGATTCTCGGCCAACAGGTGCAACAAGTCATACTCAGCCGTCGTCAGTGATACCAATGCACCCTGCACAAACACTTCGCGAGATGACACTTTGAATAAAAGAGGAATATTGGTGTCGGCCTTGTTTTGCTCCAAGGGTAACTGCGGGTCTGAACCCGCCTGCACCACGACACGCTCTGAGCGACGTAGCAATGCTCTTACGCGAGATAACAATAAGCGCGGTTTAATTGGCTTGATGACGTAATCGTCAGCCCCCAACTCTAGCCCTAACATTTGATCCATATCTTCATCGAGCGCTGTCAGCATCAATATCGGCGCTTGATAACTTGGCCTCACCTCTTTGAGTACGTCCATGCCAGACTTACCCGGCAGCATTACATCCAGAATCACCATGTCAGCGGGTTTGCCAAAAATCGATCTAACCGCCGAATCCCCATCGCCAACGACCGCGACCTCAAAACCGTTTTTACTCAGATACTCCTGAATCAAAGACGCCAACTCTTTATCATCTTCGACCAATAAGATGGATTGGCGCTGGCTGGACACGTTTAGATTTTCCATGGTGTTACCCAAAAAATAGCATTATCTGATTCATTTAATATCAGGACAGTTTGACAGTTAAGTCTTCAAAGCACATCGCCTAAATTGTGACAGTTCTAGACGGCAGCGTTCCGCTTTCAGGCGTTCTTTTATTGCTTGTTCTCTATCAGACACTAGTCCGTGTTCGCTCGATACTGTTTAGGCGTGGTGCCCGTCCACCGTTTGAACGCCCGTAAAAAACTGGATGACTCGGCATACCCGAGGGTTTCAGCAAGCGAGGCGACCGAGGGTTTGTGTTGTGACAGCAAGTCCAGGCAACGCTCTTTTTTATATTCATCGACCAAGGTGCGATAAGAAGTATTCGCTTCATCCAACTTGCGATGATAGGTTCGCTCGCTCACTCCAAATGTTTTCGCCATCTCGCTAACGGCCGGAAAGTGGCGCTCATACCCCAAGAGAATCTGCTTGGTTTGTGCAACAACATCGCCAGAATCTGGGTAGAATTTTCGCATCAGCTCGTAGGCCTGCAGGGTGTAAAAGCGGTGTGCGAGATGATTACTATGCTTCAGGGTTCGCGACATGATCGAACGCGGTATCCGAAACCAGTTATAGGCTTGGTCAAATTGCATGTCGATATCGATATGCTCACGATACTCTCGCCATTGAGCGCCTGTCGGTTTTGGTCGTGCAGTGCCTGCTCCCAGCAAATAGAACCCTGGATCAGTCATGAATTCACGCATAAAAATATAGGTGCCCATTAAGTCACGATCCGCGATGAAGTTTCTCAACTCTTGTGGCACATCAGGGAGGATATAACGTAGCTCCACCCAATCTGGCTCTATGTGCAGGGTCATATGAGAAATGAGCAACGATAACGACTGAAACTGTGCGCTTACTTTGAGAGTTTCTAAAAAGTTCGGCGCACTCATCGCCAACATGGCGAACGTACCGTAAGACGTGAATGTCACTTGCCTGCCCGCTTTCAAGCCCAGCAAAGGCTCATTCGAGATCGCTAAGGCATCTCTTACGATGTCTAGTTCTACATTTAAGTCGATCAACGCGGCACCACTCATGTTATCAAGTGATATACCATGCTTTCGCAATACCTTTTCAGGATTAACGCCGGCACTCTCCAGAACATTGAGCATAGGAATGAGGCCCAATATAGACTGCTTTTTATTTAGCTTTTTCAGTGCATCCATCAATGATTCCTTATTGCCTTGAACGGCAAATAGCTTACACCCCTAAAACTACCTTAACCCGCCAAGATGTCTGAAAATATCAATTTATGTCTTATTGCGCACTATTTTTCGTGACCGCCAGTCACTAATCTATATCTATAGTTTGAGGAGTCTTGCATAGATGATTCACCAAAGACCACTCGCCCCCAAACAACAACGCAAACGAGGCCGCTATGAAAAACGAATATGAACAGCTTGATGTGCTAATCGTCGGTGCAGGTATTTCCGGCATTGGCATGTGCTATAACTTGAAGAAAAAGCGCGCGCACACCTCATTTGCCATTGTCGAAGGCCGAGAAAACATCGGTGGTACTTGGGACCTATTTAAGTATCCGGGTATTCGGTCTGATTCGGACATGTACACCTTTGCATACTCATTCAAGCCTTGGACTGACCGCGAGTACATCGGTTCTGCCGAGCGCATAAAGAACTACCTGCAAGAACTGGTGCGAGATGAAGGTATCGATCAGTATATTCGCTTCAAACAACGTGTATCCGCCGCAAACTGGGACAGCACGCAGAACCGCTGGCTGGTTACGATCTCTCGTGGCGATGGAACTGACTATTATATTGCGGCCAAGTTTCTCAGTTGCTGTGCAGGTTACTACAACTACGACCAAGGTTATCTGCCTGAGTTTAAAGGCTACGAGGACTTCAAAGGGACGATTGCACACCCGCAACAATGGCCTGAAGATCTGGACTATAGCGGCAAGCGCGTTGCCGTCATTGGCAGCGGCGCGACGGCCGTCACGGTGGTACCTGCGATGGCCAAAAAAGCCGCGCATGTCACCATGGTCCAACGCTCACCGAGCTATGTGTATACGCGTCCCGCTTCCGACATGCTGTTCCGTATCATCTCTCGCGTACTTCCTGCTGGGTTAACCAACCGAATTATGCGCGCGAAATACACCACCATGCAGCAACTGTCATTCGTACTATCGAAGCGCTTTCCCGACTTTATTCGAAAGATCGTCAGAAACATGAATAAAGAAGCGCTCGCCGGTGCCGCCGATGTCGATGTGCATTTCAAGCCGAAGTATAAGCCTTGGGACCAGCGCATGGCACTGGTACCGGACTCAGACTTATTTAATTCAGTACGTTCAGGTAAGGCAAGTATAGAAACCGATGATATAGACTGTTTTACCGAGTCTGGTTTAACGCTTAAGTCCGGCAAAAAAGTAGACGCTGACATTATCGTGCCTGCCACAGGCCTCGACTTGCAGTTGTGGGGAAAAATGAACCTTACCGTCGACGGCCACGATATTGAGTCGACAAAGTTAACCAACTATAAAGGCATGATGTTCAGCCAGATTCCTAACTTTGTTTGGGTGTTTGGTTACACCAACTCGTCTTGGACTCTCAAAGCAGAGCTAACCTATGACTACGTTTGTCGGTTGTTAGAGCATATGGAACAGAACGGCTACGAAAGCGTTTATCCTTATCGAGAGCCCAATGCAAAACAGCAACAGCTCTTAGACTTGCAGTCAGGTTATATTCTTCGCGCCAAAGACAAACTCCCTAAGCAAGGTGAGTCTTTCCCTTGGTGCAATAAAGACCTCTACTTTAAAGACGTATTTGCGATTAAGCACAGCAAGCTCGACGATGGCGTATTGCGCTTTGACGACAACGCTCCCTTGGCCGAATTTCATCAAGTCAATGCAAGTGAGAAAACAGACAACGCTACAACAAAGCAACCCAGCAATATTTCTGACGCCAAAACTCGCAAAACATCGACAAAAAAAGCTAAGCCCCAAAGCAATGAACCCCTAGTTCAGGAGAAAACAGCATGACGCAACTCTCGCCTGTTTTTCTAATCCATGGAATGTGGAGTACGCCCGATATTATGGATGAGCTTAAAGCTAGTTTTGAAGCGCAAGGGTACGAAGTCTATGCGCCTTGTTTACCTTTGCATCAGCCAAAAAATAAGTTAGCGCCAGAGCAGCGAAAGCAATTGGCGAGACTTGGAATCGGAGACTATGTCAGCGCTCTACTCGACGACATTTTTCGCGTAATGAAAGACAAACCGGGCCAAAAACCCATTCTCGTTGGTCACTCAATGGGCGGCTTATTGGCTCAATTGGTTGCAGCCGAAATCGAGTGCGAGAAGTTGATTCTGCTATCGTCAGGCGCTCCCGCAGGTATTAACGCAACCTCACTTTCCGTGTTACGTACCTTTGGGCACAATCTATTCAAGTTTCCGTTATGGCGCAGTTTCACTAACCTTTTACTCAAGAATATTCAGTATGGCATCGCCAACACGCAAAGCGCTCAGGTTCACCAAGACCTCGTTCGCGCGTCAACCTTTGAGTCTGGCCGCGTAACGACGCAAATGTCTATGTGGTACTTATTTCCGCGCCCACCCACACGCGTTAACTTTGCTAAAATCCAATGCCCTGTGCTAGTGATCGGAGGCACAGAAGATAAGATCACACCCATTAAGATACAGCACAAAATAGCGAAGAAATTCGGGCAACAAGCGAGCCTTCGTGTCATACAGGGCGCCTGCCACTATAGCGTCGGCGGCAGTTTTTTCCCGACGATACGGGAACATATTTTTTCATGGCTGAGTAGCCAGAATGTGAGCAATGAATTAAAACAAGCGGCTTAGCTGTCGCTGGTATTAGCTAAGCATTAACATCTGATAACGACAAAAATAGATATTTTAAGAGACGTTCCCTATGAGCAATACATGGCAAAACAAGCACATCCTTATTACCGGCGCAGGATCAGGAATCGGCCAAGCCTTAGCAAAACTGCTAGCTAGCCAAGGCGCTAAGCTAATTTTGACGGATATCGACGAAAGCAATCTTCAAACGACCTGCAAAGCATTGGGTCATAGCGTAGTGATCTCTCGCCGTGCAGATGCAGCCAGCGCAGACGATTGGGCAGCTCTCGAAGCGCAAGTGGCGAGTGAAGTTGGGCACTTGGATGCCTTGGTAAACAACGCAGGAATGACATCATTTGGTTTCTTTGATGAGACCTCTCCCGCCTTGTTCGAAAAAGTCATGAGCGTAAATTTGAATGGCGTTGTGATCGGCTGTCGTACCATGCTGCCCTTGCTAGAAAAGTCAGGAAGAGGTTTGATCGTAAACGTTTCTTCTATCTTTGGCTTGATTACAATGCCAATGATGTCGCCCTACCACGCTTCAAAATTCGCAGTACGTGGCTTTACCGAAGCCCTAAAGCAAGACATGATCTATCAGAAAAAACCGATCGATGTCGTATGTGTCATGCCTGGGGGGATAAAAACAAACATCGCTAACTTCGCAGAAAGCGATCATTCGGACCCCGCATCATTAGCACAACACTTCGATACCGTCGCTCGCACTACCCCAGAGCAAGCCGCACGAACGATCGAAAAAGGCATGCGTAAGAAAACGTTTAGAGTGTTAATCGGTGCTGACGCAAAAATTGTCGATGTGCTTTATAAAGTACTACCGACGGACTATCACAAGGTGTCCAACATGCTACTCGGCGTGAAGAAGTTTTTAAACAACTAAACCTCTCTTTGCCGTTTGGCTGAGCGCGGCTGCCTGCATTTAAACGATGCGAAGAAAGGCAGGCGCGCTAGTCGTGATTCATAACCACCGTTTTAGTAGTCAACATCCATATCGTCAGACTCGGGCATTCCTTTCTTCATTTTCTTCGCATTCTTTTCTTTCTTTGCTTTCATTTCTTCGCGGGCTGTTTGTCGGCAGTCTTTATCATCACCACAACGTTCATCTAGTTTCGCATGTTTAGCTGCTTTCTTGGCGGCATGTTTAGCATGTATCTTTTGATACAGTTCATCACGACACGCCTGATCGTCACCACACTTCTTATCCAGCTTCGCATCTACCTTTGCTTTATGTTTGGAATGCTTTTCTTTTATTTCTTGTCGCGCTTCTTGCCGGCAGGTTTTGTCTTGACCGCATTGCTCTTCTAACATTTGTTGCATATGCGCTTTGTGTGCGGCGTGTTTGGCTTCCTTTTTTTCCTGCATTGCTTCGCGGCAGGATTGATCATCTCCACACTTCTGGTCTAGCTTATGCTCCATCTTTTGCTGGTGCTTTTGTCCCGCTTCGCCATGCTGCCCTTCTCCGCTTTTGTGCGCATGTGAATGCGCAAACGACGCGAGGAAAACCAAACTTAAAGTAACGACTAACGTTCTAATTGTATTCATGTTCTCTCCTTATTTTATTGATGAAATCAAACCCGTCATATGAACTGTTAACCTGACGACCTCGCCAGATCAATATTAACGCTATTACGCGACTTTATGTTTTATTTCCGCAAGCAAGCGCTGACCTTCAGCGCGAATTAACTCCGTCGACTCAGCCTCCAAAGCGAACGCCAAAAACTCAGATGCGACTTGACGATCTAGCTTAGAAATCAACGACTTTAAACGCGGAATTTTAGAAGAACTTACGCTTAGTTTTCGTATGCCTAGCGCAAATAACAAAATCAGCGAAACCGGCTCCGACGCCATTTCGCCGCAAACACAAACCGGCAGGTCAAGTTGGCTACAGGTACTGACCACGCGCGCCAACTCAGCAATCACGGCCGGATGCACGTGATCAAACTGTTGCGTTAGCTTAGGATTATTGCGATCAATGGCCAACAAATATTGACTCAAATCGTTCGAACCAATCGAAACAAAATCAATGTAGCGAGCCCAAAATTTAAGCTGGCTGATAGCGGCGGGCACTTCGACCATCACGCCAACGGGCGATCGTTTACACACGACGCCCTCCTCTTGCAACTGCTGATAAGCGTCGTTCAGCACTTGATGAAAACGCGTTAACTCAGAAATATTACTGACCATCGGCACAATCACACGCAAGTCACCTTCCTCACCTGCCGCTTTCAGCATGGCCCTGAGTTGCATGACCAGCAATTGCACATTGTCGATCGTAAAACGGATACCACGCCAACCCATGGCGGGGTTTTCTTCACCTAAAATGGGAAAATACGGTAGTTGCTTGTCCGAGCCGATATCCAAGGTCCGCATGTACACGGGTTTGCCTGAGTAGTGTTTAAAGACGTTGCTGTATAGCTCGGTCTGTTCGTCTTCGGTCGGGAACGTTTCGCTCGCGATAAACGGTATTTCTGTGCGGAATAAACCAACGCCTTCGGCGCCATACGTTAAGCCCGGTGTAATATCTGACAACAGACCACTATTCACCAGCATTTGCACACGCTCGCCGTCTTTACTAGCGGCAGGCACATCTCTTAAACAGCGCAGCTCTTTCTCATCAGCAAGACGCTTACTCAGTAAGCTCTCATAGACGCGCAACACATGCTCATCAGGATCAAACAGCACCTTTCCTTCGCTGCCATCTACCACCACTTGCTCGGCACGACTAAAACGACTTAATCCTGACACATTCATCACGGCCGGAACGCCTAATGCATTGGCAACAATCGCCGTGTGCGATAAGCGAGAGCCGGTGCCGCTGACGATCGCCTTTAGCTGAGACACGGGCACCTTCGCGATATCAGAAACACTAATATTGTCACCGATCAACACAATAGGCGTATCCTCACTCACCGAACAAACAGGCTCTGCACTGGCTTGCGTATGCGCTTGATAGAGCTTATTGCCAACGTGCCAAACGTCTTCACTGCGTGCTCTTAGGTAAGGGTCATCCATTTGCTGGAATAAGTCTGAAAAATGCGCCACTGCTTTTCGTAACGCACACGCTAAGGCGAGTTCGGACTCAATCCCTTCCACCACTTTTTCGTGCAAAGTTGAGTCTGTCAGTAGCAGCTTATATGCCTCAAACATGCTCGTAATTTCGCCAGACAGATTCAGTCCGAGGTTTTGTTTTTCGTACTCAAGGTCCGCTAATACGGTTTCCTTAAGCGCCAGCCAGGCAGTAAGCTCGTCGGAAACAGACTCACACAACTGATGACCAACCTCTTTTAATTCAGGAAGGTTACAAAAAAACGGACTACCAATGGCGATGCCTTCACTTGCCACGAGCCCTTTTAATACGCTTGAGGCAAACAGTGGATTCAGTTCGCTCGGCAACTGCTGCACGATCAATGCGATATGTGATGCCAGTGTCGTAATGAAAGCCTCTTGCTGCGTCGAGAAAGCAACTTCCTGACTGCCCTGAACGACCAACACACCAATCACTTCGCCGGCTGATACCAGTGGCGCACCACAAAAACTGGTGAAGCGCTCTTCTTCAATGTCTGCCACATGGAAATAAGCTGGATGCAGTAAGCCGTTTGCAAGATTAAGCGGATGTCTGCTACTGGCAACAAGGCCAACCAAACCGCAACCTGCCGGAATTTTTACCGGGCGCGTTGCACTCAACCCTTGACTCGCGAGTAGTAATAGATCTCCCGAACGTTCCTGCCGGTATAAACTACACACCGAGACATTGAGATAACGACTTATCTCGGCCACCATGACCTCTACCTGTTCTTTAGGCGAAGAGACAAGTGATACGGCCTGCGTAATGCGCGTTAGTTCATTAATAATATCGATCATAAATAAGGTCGTTGGGTTATCGGAATTATTCCAGCTGCTTCCAGTGAGTTATAGCAGCACCTGCCATTTGCTGAGTTGATTATAAGCACAGCGGAAAAGTCTGCCGCCACTCTCTAACCGTAACGATTGATTGGTCAGCACTATACCCTAGAACATAAGAGTCAAAACTCACGCTTTTTGCACGGCCAAGCGACATTACCAAGAAGGAAATTTCAACAGAAACAGCAAAGCAAAAAGCTTCAGGGACACAAGTCTCTCAGAGCTGTCCTCCTAAATTCTGCAAAAAAGACAAAGCTCTTCTGCTGCCTTGTGGTACCCAACACCCGAAAATGGAATATATAGATTAAACTTAGTGTTGATGGTTTGCGGGCGTTAGTTTGTCGACCTGTAAGGTGAATGAGTCTCAGAGGAACACCTTACAAGAAAGACCAAGGGCTAAAATAGTCTGGCCCGTTATATTATCTTTTAGCATCGACTAACTCGATGCTAAAAGCCTACCTCGGACTTATCCGCTTACGAACGTGCCATTTAGAACTAGGATGCTGTCATTACGAACCATTGCGTTTCGCTATTCTCTCTCAGCCATGAAAGCAATGTCTCAGGGTCGACTGGCCGACTAATGTGGTAGCCTTGCGCCCAATCACAACCCCAAGACTTCAACAAAACTAATGCCTGTTCATTTTCAATGCCCTCTGCGACTACCTTGAGTTCAAAACGTTTTGCCAAATCAATAATCGAGCGGACGATCAATCGATCCTCAGAGTCTTCCACCAAATTCAATACGAAGCTTTTATCAATTTTCAGCTCAGATACCGGCATCGTTTTGAGATACGCTAATGATGAATATCCGGTACCAAAGTCATCAATTGCGAGGTCAAACCCTCGGTCTCTAAAGCGTTGCATCAAGCGAATCGCTTCTTTTGGATCACTCATCAAGTCACTTTCAGTAATTTCGAATGCAAACACCTCAGGCGACAACCCTTGCACCTTTAGAGACTCGTCGATGTCTGTCATCAATGACTCGTTAGCGATATCGTGCACCGATAAATTAATGGCGACCTTTAAATGGACGCCCTCTTCGCGCCAACGCAATACATCGCGAATCGCTCGGCGCATAACCCAGCGAGTTACCATTTCAATCAAACCTGCTTTTTCCGCGACAGGAATAAAATCATCCGGCGGCACAAAACCTAGGGTCTCACTGTTCCATCGAATCAGCGCTTCGGCCGTTTCAATGCTTCCGTTAGCCAAGCTAAGCTTGGGCTGATACACCAGAGACAACTCTTCACTATCATCAGCGAGGGCTTTTTCGAGCTGCGTTAGCAAGCTAAAACGCCTAATTCTCGACTCTTCAATACCCGCCGTATAACTCACCAAACGCACCTGTTCACCGGCGGCAACATCGATAGCAGCAGTAAGCCGACTAAATATTTTGTCTAGTGACTCTGCGTCCTGCGGCAGAGTCATAACGCCTACCGCCAGTTTTATCTGGATCGCCGTTTCGCCGACCATATGTGGCGCTCCAAGCGCCTGCATGATTTCTAAGAGCTGCGTCTCGTCCATCACCTCATTCGGGCACCACAGAATTTCACTGCCATTAATGCGCGCCGCAACGCCACCTAAATCCGAGATACGCTTTGCGAGTGACACAATGCAGGTATCGCCACTTTGCATACCAAATGCTGCGTTGACCTCCCTAAAACCAATCGCCTTAACGCCGACCAACTGAAAAGATATATTGGATTCTATTCTCCTGAGCAATACCTGTCCGATCGCATCACGGTTCAGTAAATTGGTAAGCGCATCATGACTCGCTTGATGCTGTATCTCTTGTTCTCGCTCTTGAATGTCGTCCTGCATAACATCAAAGGCTTGTTCTAGGCGGTTAATTTCAACCGACTTCGCTTTCAATGACTCAGACTTTTGGTAGTCACCTGCGGCAATTTTTTGCGCTCGCTCTCCTAACTGCGCCAACGGCCTGCTTAAGTTGTTAGCCAGTAACAACCCCAGCGCAGATGCAATGATCGTAAACACCAAGGCAATCACAAAGGTTTCGCTTAGCAAGAGTTTAAAGGCACCATACCAAGTACCCAATTGGCCCGCCAATACGATACGTACGGGGGTCGCATGATCGGGCTGCTGGTACTGAAATTCGGTTGTCGCGTAATGACTAAGGTCGCTAAACAAGCCACCTAAATCATCGTCTTGCAGATTCTGTGCGGTAAGTGCGGCACGTTGTTCCGAGGGTTCTAGCGACCCTATCTCGACCCTACCCTGTTCTGAGGCGGCGCTAAAAATGATATCGAGCTTGGTAATATTAGCAATCTGGCTCAGCAACGCCTTGTCTACTTCAAATGCAACGACGGTAATCGCAATCGGATCTGGCGCTTCCACGACCAACAGAATCGATTGATAAATTCGTTCGCCAACGACTAGCAACAAAGAGGCACCGCCTTCGCTCAGTACTTGGTCAACCAAAGCTTGCGAGAGTACAGGGCTGATCTGCGCATCAGCATTAAGGTTTCGATCAATGTCTTCTGCAACCCCTGGTGCGCCGATCACACGGCCGTCGAGAGACAGAGCAAGCATTAAGTCGGCGCCGATACGATCGCCCTGATTACTTAGCGCACTCTCAATGGTTCCTCGGTCACGCGAAGCCAGAGCGGCTTTAAAGCCAAAATCCTGAGTGAGTACCCCACTTGCTGTAAACAATAGCTGCTCACGGCTTTCAAATACTTGTTCGACCACGCTTTGTGCAACATCCAAGTCTCGCATAACTTGCTTCGATGCATAATCAGACGTGCTGTACCACTGGGCAATTAAAATAGCGAAGGTACTCAAACCAATAAGCCCAACAACTAATTTGAAAATACGAAGATTAAGAGGAAGAACCAAAACTATTTAAACCTCATTCAAAACTGTTCATCAGCCTAACTTACGAAAGCTAGATCATAATCTTTGTCGGAGGGGGGGCTCCGTGAACATTAAACTTAAAATGCCCTGCCGGAGTGAAACTACGAGCAAGGAGTAGTAAGGGACCATTCCTCTTTATATGGTTTGCGATAGAACCGTTCGCACACTACAAAAGGCCTGGCCATAGTAAACCGTTTAACAACCCTGTTTAACTCTATCTATTACTTCACCCTTAATTTTAGTATTGCCAGAAAACGTTTAGTTGGCTATTTAAATAGCTCGATTAGTAAACGATTAAAAAATCAATTTCATCCAATAAAATGTAGTACAGGTCACCCCAATTTGCTAACTAAACTAAGGTTCTTTTACTGCATTTAGAAGATAACAATCCGTGCAGTGGCAAAGCCCCCATCGATGGCAGGGACAATAAAACCAGGTGCTAGTTTTACGCACCCAAAGTTCAACTCTGCCATATCGAATATCACCATTGGGCCTCGTCTACCTTTCTAAGCCTTGGAAGAGACACTTATCTCACTGGCAAGCCCCCCTCCAAGAATAAAAACTAAAAATAGAGCCCGCAATAACACGTTCACTCTATATCCGAGCACCCCATTAAACGATAGAATAAGCCGCTCTCAAACGGCACTCTCTCGGAAAAAACCATGGGTATTTTTGAACGCTATCTTTCTGTTTGGGTAGGTCTCAGCATTCTATGTGGAATGCTATTAGGCAATGTTGCTCCCGCTCTTTTTCAAGGGATCGCGACGCTGGAATTTGCACACGTGAACTTCGTCGTCGCCATTTGTATTTGGCTGATGATCTATCCAATGATGGTCCAAATAGATTTCACATCAGTAAAAGATATCGGCAAAAAACCTAAAGGCCTGATCCTGACGCTGGTCATAAACTGGCTGGTGAAGCCATTCAGCATGGCGGCCCTTGGCTGGCTGTTTTTCAAGGTACTGTTTGCCGGCTGGGTCGATCCACAGTCTGCCAATGAGTACATTGCCGGCATGATATTACTGGGCGTTGCGCCTTGTACCGCAATGGTTTTTGTATGGAGCCAACTAACCAAAGGCGACCCCAACTATACCCTGCTTCAGGTCTCGATTAATGACATTATTATGGTGTTTGCATTTGCACCCATTACGGCACTGTTGCTAGGTATTAGTGACATTTCCGTACCATGGGAAACCTTGCTGACATCTGTTTTACTCTATGTATTGTTGCCCCTCATTGCGGGCGTTCTGACGCGCAAGCGTTTGGAAAAGAAAAGTACTAAAAATGCGATCGACGCCTTTGTGCACAAACTAAAACCCTGGTCTGTCGCTGGCCTCCTACTGACGGTCGCGCTGTTGTTTGGTTTCCAAGCTGAAACAATATTGCAACAACCCACCACTATTCTATTGATTGCGATTCCGCTTTTGATACAGTCCTATGGTATTTTTGCACTGGCCTATTGGCTAGGCTACAAGCTCAAGTTGTCGCATCAAATTGCCGCGCCGGCTGGATTGATTGGCACCTCCAATTTCTTCGAGTTAGCGGTGGCCGTCGCCATTTCGCTATTCGGTTTGCAATCAGGCGCAGCACTAGCCACGGTTGTCGGCGTATTAGTCGAAGTGCCTGTAATGTTGTCGCTGGTCTATTTTGCGAATCGAACACGACATTTATTTGCAACGAATAACGCTAGATAAGGCGTACTAAAAAAGTATTTATCACAACAGGGTTCATCATGACGATTAAAGTGGGGATTAACGGGTTTGGCCGCATGGGTCGGTTAAGCTTTCGTGCAGCATTCGATTGGGACGACTTTGATATCGTGCAGATCAATGATCCAGCCGGCGACGCGAAGACGCTAGCACACTTATTGAACTTCGATTCTATTCACGGCCGATGGCATCACGAGGCTATCGCCGACGATAAGCAGATATTGATCAACGGACAAAGCATCGCCAGTAGCCAACACAAAGATATCTCTGCAACAGACTGGTCTGGCTGTGACATCGTGATTGAAGCGTCGGGAAAAATGAAATCTAAACAAGTCCTGCAAAGATATCTAGATCAAGGCGTAAAGCGGGTAGTGGTCACCGCGCCGGTCAAAGAGGATGGCGTGCTTAATGTGGTCATGGGTGTTAACGATGCCCTTTATGACCCTGCCGAGCACCGCATTGTCACGGCGGCATCCTGCACGACAAACTGCTTGGCTCCGGTCGTTAAAGTAATTCATGAAAAACTGGGCATAAAGCATGGATCAATGACCACGATTCATGACATTACTAACACTCAGAGTATTCTAGACACACCTCATTCGGACCTGAGGCGCGCACGTGCCTGCGGCATGAGCCTGATTCCAACGACAACTGGCTCCGCCACAGCGATTACCCATATATTTCCTGAACTAAAAGGGAAGCTGAACGGCCATGCTGTCAGAGTGCCATTAGCAAACGCGTCCATCACGGATTGTGTGTTTGAACTCAATACAGAAACCACCGTAGAAGAGGTCAATGCGCTTTTAAAAGAAGCCGCCGATAGTTACCTCAAGGATATTCTAGGATTCGAAGAACGCCCCCTAGTATCTATTGACTACAAAACCGACCCGCGTTCGAGCATCGTCGATGCGCTGTCCACAATGGTCGTCAACGGCACGCAACTTAAACTCTATCTTTGGTATGACAACGAATGGGGCTATGCCAACAGAACCGCTGAACTGGTTCGGAAAGTGGTGTTAATGGATAAGGCTGCCACCACAAACGCATAAGTAAGATGACCATAGAAAAGTTCAAGGGCGACAAATTGTTCAACTCCTCATCAAAAGTGATTTAGCGCTATGCAAGCTATTCAGCGTCTGTCGGCTGAGGTTCGCCAGTACATCATCATTACCGGCAACTACTGGGCCTTCACTCTCACTGATGGCGCTCTACGCATGCTGGTGGTGCTACATTTCTATCAACTTGGTTATCAAGCGCTCGACATTGCCTTGCTGTTTTTATTCTACGAACTGTTTGGCGTCATCACGAACCTATTCGGTGGTTGGTTAGGCGCGCGCTGGGGGTTAAACAAAACCATGAATATCGGCTTGGCAATGCAGGTCGTTGCCTTATCGATGCTGCTCGTGCCTGCCAGCTTACTCAGTGTCGCTTGGGTGATGGCAGCACAAGCGTTATCGGGCATCGCCAAAGACCTAAACAAAATGAGTGCGAAAAGCGCGATTAAGACATTGGTACCAAAAGACGCTGAAGGCGCGCTGTTTAAATGGGTCGCCGCCCTCACCGGCTCAAAAAACACCTTGAAAGGCGTCGGCTTCTTTCTCGGCGGCGTTTTACTGGCGGTGCTAGAGTTTCAAGGGGCTATTCTGTCCATGGCAATTGGGCTCTTTGTTATATGGATCGCGAGTTTAGTTTTGCTAAAAAAAGATTTGGGGAAAGCAAAAAACAAACCCAAATTCAAAGAGATTTTCTCTAAAAGCCGAGCGATCAATGACCTATCGGCGGCCCGCTTGTTTTTGTTCGGTGCCCGTGATGTTTGGTTTGTGGTCGCTTTGCCAGTTTACCTTTCAAGCGTTTTTGGCTGGGATCATTGGATCGTAGGAAGCTTCCTCGCCACGTGGATTATCTTGTACGGATTTGTGCAAACCTTCGCGCCACGACTCATTGGAAATACCTTTACACCGAGTCACGATTCTTGGTCACATTTACCCTCAAGCAAACCGCTCGCACCAGACGGAAAAGCTGCATTTAAATGGGCGCTACCGCTCGCTTTGGCGCCTGCCATTATTGCGATAGTACTGGGAATAGATATATCTAGCGGCGTCGATTCAAGCCTAAACAGTGAGCAAAACCAACATCAGCTCGCTCAGTGGACGATCATCATTGGGCTGGCTGTTTTTGGCATACTGTTCGCGATTAACTCCTCCCTTCATAGCTACCTGATCGTCAGTTATGCCAGTGATGATGGCGTTTCGCTAGATGTCGGCTTTTACTATATGGCCAATGCCTTAGGCCGATTAATTGGAACCGTCTTATCAGGCTGGGTGTTCCAACAGTCGGGCTTAATCGCTTGCCTGTGGATATCTTCCCTATTCGTCCTAATCGCGGCGATCATTTCTATTCGCTTGCCCACTCACGCCCAGCGCTAGCTAATAATTAGACAAACTATCTTCAAGGTTTAGACAAGCTACCTTCAAGCTAACCTCAAGCTATCTGACAACAAGCGCAATGAAGCAGGCGAGCTATCTCGGCATTGAGCAGACTAGCGTCTCGACTCATCACTTTGCACAACATCATACGTAGGCAAAGAGAGTCAGATTATTCTATCAATCGGGTCTACACTTAGTATACGATAAATAATGAGACAAGCCTTATGCCTTTAAAAAAGCTAGCCTTCGCTACCTTATTGGTAGTGCTATCGAGCTTAAGTTTTGCCCAAGCGCCGCTTATCATTGCACTCGATGCAGACCTCTCCGCGGTGGCCAAAACCGGTGGTATCGCCATCAAAAGGGGCGCAAGCATTGCCATTAACGAGATTAATACTGCAGGCGGCGTTCTCGGACGCAACCTTGAGCTTAAAACCTTTGACCATCGAGGTAACCCCGCTCGCGGCATCGCCAATATCAACAAGATCGCCACACTCGACAATGTCGTCGCCGTAATGGGCGGCGTACATACACCAGTTGCGATTCAAGAGCTACCGGCCTTGCACGAACATGAATTAATCTATCTAGACCCTTGGGCCGCGGGAACACCTGTTATTGACAATGGGTATGAGCCAAATTACGCGTTTCGCGTCTCGGTACGTGATGCGGAAGCCGGCAAAGTTATTATTGGCGCCGCTAAAAAAGACGGCATCAAGAAAATAGCACTGCTATTAGGGAAAAATGGCTGGGGCCGCTCGAATGAAAAATCAATGACCATAGCCGCCAGCGAATTTGGTGTCGAAATTGTCGCGAAAGAATGGTTTAACTGGAAACAAACCAACATGACGCGAGAGTTTGCAGCCATTGCCAAGTCGGGGGCGCAAGCCGTTGTTTTTGTCGCCAACGCACCAGAGGGTGCGGTTTCTCTCAAGCAGATGCTTTCTGAAGATACTACCAAGAACCTAAAAATTTATTCGCACTGGGGAATTGCCGGGGGAGAATTTGTAGAGGCCGTGGGTTTAGAGAGTTTAACGATGGCAAACATCAAGGTCTTGCAAACCTATAGCTTTCTAAAGCCCGCAAACCCGGCTCTCAACGCACAAGTACTAGCGGCCTATCAAGACATGTTCGACGCCAATGCCACAGCTGAATCGATTCAGGGCGCGGTCGGTGTGGCACAGAGTTACGACCTAATTTACTTATTGAAAATGGCGATCGAAAAGGCTGGCTCGACTCAGCGCCCTCTTGTTAGGAATGCACTCGAGCAGTTGCCAAACTATCAAGGCTTGCTTAAGCACTACACGCCCGCCTTTAGCCCAACACAGCACGATTCGCTTTGGGCAGAAGATTACTTTATGAGTGAATATAACGAACGCGGTTTCCTCGTCCCAGTTGAGAAATGATCGCGCATGCAAACCACGGCGTCTATTAGACACAAGCCTGCGCTAAAGGCCGCTGCAAACAGCGCAAATATACTTAGCCATTGAAGGACAAGACAACACGTGTCGCAAGCTATTTCACTTGAACAACTGATACGAAAAAAGACATTCCCAAAGCTTATTGGCCTGCTTCTCAGTGTGCTGATTGCCGGTATCAGCGTTGCCTTTTTCTCTATTCAACACTCTTTGCAAGAAGAACTAGATGCAAGTTTAACGACCTACCAAGCGAACCTAGACCAACGATTAACGTCCCTGAAACAAGAAGTCTACAACCTCAGTACTAATGACCTTATTATCAATGCGCTTATCGACTTCGAAGTGCGCGATGAGTATCTGCCAGTGTTTTTTCGTTCGTTACAGTTAAGTGCTGGTGCATCGAGCAGCATATTATTCACTGACTTTGCCGGTAACATCATTACGACCAACGACGCGCAGAGCTACCATTCGTTGAGCGTTAAACCACAGTGGCAGCCTCAAGTACTAGAGCATGGAGAGACGTTTGTTGAGGTTCGGCCCGACGGAATATTCATCGCCTACCCTGTCTTCTATGCCGAGCTGCCTGAAGGCGCGTTACTGGTTTTTCTGCCCGACAGCCATAAAGTACTCAGCAGTATTCTCGCAGGCCTACCTAGCGAGCTAGACTATCTGTTACTAGATGAAAATAAAAAAGTGCTGTACTCCAGTGACGACCAGCTTTTCGAGACTAACCGACCATTCTCATCCGCCGAGCACCCTCAGTGGCAACACGAGTCGCTCTCTTACCAGGATTTCACGCTGGTCTCGCTGCAAGAAAAACGAGTCGCTTATGAAAACCTGATTTGGCTGCTAGTCTTTTCATTTGCATCGCTGCTAGTCGTTTTCTCCGGTACCTTTGTCAGTATTCGTATTGCAACTCTGACTGCGGCAGGGTCGATCAAATCATTGCAAAGCGCGCTCAAACAGAGCGGCACCTCACTTAGTCATATACAAACAGAAGTGACTGACGTTAGCGAAGTGCTTGCGCTAAAACACTCATACAACGACCTGATATCGGAGCTGGATAGTGCTTCACAATCCCTTTCAAAATTTGAAGGAATCATTCATTCCCTCAATGACTACTTGGTCGTCACCGACGGTAATTTTAAGCTACTGCTGTCCAATCAACAGTTCTCTAATTTCGCAGAAACACATTCGTCACTAGGCAAAGACTCCTCACCAAACCTTCTGCCTGCAGAACTACTCGTACGCTTAAGTGGAAAAGAAAAAGCTGAACTGCAATATTCTGAAATCAATAGACCTTCGGCACCGCCGCAACAAGTAGAATGGGTTCGCACCGATTACATATCGCCTAGTGGGGAGCAACTAGGTTATATTTTCGTCGGTAATGACTTGACCGAAAATAGAGCGATTAGAGCAGAACTCGAAATAAAGAATAAAGCGATTGAAGAGGCACATACCTCGGTCGTTATATCCGAATACTCTAGCTCGATGCCCATTACCTATGTCAACCAAGCCTTCACCAATATAACCGGCTACTCCCCCAACGACGCCATTGGAAAGAACTGCCGTTTTCTTCAAGGCAAAAGAACAGACCCCGAAAGCATTCGTAAGGTTCGTGAGGCGATTACTAAAGCTGAACCACTCACCATAACCTTGCTCAATTATCGAAAAAATGGAACTGAGTTTTATAATGAACTAAGCCTCAGTCCTATTCGAAATAACAAGGGTGACGTCACGCACATCTTGGGTCTCCAAACCGATGTCACAGACGCAGAACAATCAAAATTGTTATTGGCGGAGGCTAAAGCGCGTGCAGAAGAATCTGCAGACCTAAAATCGAGCTTCCTTGCGAGCATGAGTCATGAGATCAGAACACCCATGAATGGGGTTCTGGGCATGCTACATTTGTTAGAAAGTTCTCCACTGAATTCGGAGCAGACGCATTATGCGTCGCTTGCCAAGAGTAGTGCCGACCACCTACTTAACCTCATCGACGACATTCTCGACTTCTCAAAAATCGAGGCGGGAAAACTGGACATGGAATATATTGATTTCGACCTCCCTGAACTATTTGGAGACCTACTAGAGTCAATATCTCAGCGCGCCGCGGAACGAGGAAACACCCTTGAACTAGATATGTCACAAGCGCTTTTCCGCCATGTAAAGAGCGACCCTGGGCGCTTACGCCAAGTGGCATCCAACCTGATCGGGAATGCCATTAAGTTTACCGAGAACGGTCTTATTTCGGTCGTAGTTTCAATCAAAGAAAACAATCATCAAGCCGCATCACTCTGCTGCGAAATAACTGATTCAGGCATTGGTATTGAACAAGAAAACCTAGAAGGCGTATTTGAAACATTTAGACAAGCCGACAACTCAACCACCAGAAAATACGGTGGGACCGGCTTAGGCTTATCTATCTGCCGTCAACTTTGCGAACTGATGGGAGGGCGCATCTGGGCCACCAGCGAACCAGGACAAGGTAGCCGCTTTTGCTTTGAAGTCGCACTCGAACCATCGCAGGCAATGTTGACACGAATCCAATTACCTGACCTCTCTGGATATCGCGTGTTAGTAATAGATAATCACCAAGGTAATGCCACCAGCTTAATCAATACTCTCAATACATTCGGCGCTGCCTGCGAAACAAGAACCCCTAGTGAGCTTTCATCTGGCGTAAAAGGCCCGACAATTATCATGGTGGATACGGAGCACTTGGCGGATGAAGCGTTAGCCACTTTATCGTCTCTAAAAAATAGCATAGATAGCAATGTCCACTTGGTTGCCATGACTTCCATTAGTGAACAATATGACTCAGAACAGCAGGCAACATTTGGCCTAACCTACACATTCCCTAAACCTGCCACACTAGACGATCTATTGAGCATGGCGGATCGTTGCCTGCACCCGCAACAGGACCATGTGCTCGAAAACGGCAATGACCCAGCAGCCATTACTAAAACTGGAGGCGAGCCTTTTTCTCGCCACATATTGCTAGTCGAAGACAATAAGGTCAATCAGTTGCTAGCGAAAACGATGCTTGAGCATTTAGGGGTTGAAGTGAGCATTGCCCATCATGGCATCGATGCTCTTGAACAACTTGAGGCGTCTCAGGGAAAACTCTTTGACGCAGTCTTTATGGATTGCCAAATGCCTAAGATGGACGGCTATGAAGCGACCCAACTCATCAGAGCAGGCGAAGCCGGTGATGCGCTTAAAGATATCTCTATTATTGCCATGACAGCCAATGCGATTAAAGGCGATAGAGAGAAGTGCATTGAGGCAGGAATGGATGACTATATGAGCAAACCCATCAAGGTCGATGAGTTAACGAGGCAGGTCGATCGATGGCTAAAGGGCGACTCTTAACCATCGGCAATTAAACGCGGGTCCGTTACAAGTTTTTCGTTAGCTCGTCCAAGCTTTCGGTCAAATGCTTGAGCTTTTCATCCACATGGAGCCCCTCCTCCATATGCTGCATCCCTTCATTAAGCTTATTCTGAATTAAGCGTGTGATCATTTTCTCCTGATCTTCCGTTAGTCCCATACTAAAAAAGTTGGACTCCACTTCAGCCAGAATATCATCCATGATGCGGATGCTATCTTCTTTATAGGATTTCTGAAATGTTTGAATCGATGATAGTGTTTCATTCGCATCTTTCACTGCATCGACTACGAACGTCATACGCTGCTCAGCCAAGGTTTTTTCAGCCCAAATTTTCTGATTCAAATCATGCGCATTCTCAGCCAGTATCATTAAATAGTCTCGCAACTCACCGCAGCGTTCAGCCTTATCGACTGGCATATTTTTGACTAGCAAAGAAACGGACTCATACACAACAATCAGGCGCCGCCCTTTCTCTAAGATCCGCCCATCAATATTGATCGAGCTGGACAAGATGTCCTCTTCTAGGGGCGCAAATCCTTCTCGGCCGGCACGATTTAACACTCCCCCTTTAGCATCTCGAATCTGAGCACTCGCACTCACACCGTACTGCTCAACCGTGCTGGTCAGCAGTTCCGCAAGCTCTGCTTGATTCGCTAACTTCGTTGCCTGACGAAGAAAGTTAAGCACGATACTCAAGTCTCCCGCACTGCTCATCGCTGCCATTGCTAGTTCAGACACTTGCTGTTTTTCGTCTTTAAGCTGCCGCTTTCTCTCCATCTGCTCAAATACGATTTTAATTTTGCTCATCAACACCGCGGGTTCAATAGGCTTGGTAACATAGTCACGTCCACCGGCGTCAAAGCCTTTGAGTATTTCTTCCGTTCCGGTATTGGCGGAGACAAATATTACCGGCACCTGTGGATAATCTTGTTGCAATATTCGACATGCTTCGTAGCCGTTCATCGGAGACATCGTGACATCCATCAACACTAAGTCAGGTTCTGAGTTGGCCACTGCATCCAAGGCGGCTTGCCCACTGGTAGCAGCCAACACGGCATAGTCAGCTTTTAGGTTCTCCATCAACACACGTATTTCGTTAGGCGAGTCGTCAACTAATAAAATCTGCTTACGGTCATTCATATGTCAAACTCCTCAAATAGCACCGAGAGTGTTTTCTCAGCACCGGCCACATCAAACACATCAAGTTGCTGGACTAAGGTTTCGATTAGAGACTTGTGATGCCCGTCGTAATGACGCGTATTGAACATCTCAACTAACGCCTCCACTTTAGAAATATCTTGATTCAGCAAACCATAAATTTGCCGCAACAGATCTACCGCCTCTCGATCCGACATAGATGACTCTTGTTTAGAGCCCTGAGCAGCGTCTTGCTCGCGCACGATCACAAACTCGTAAATCAAACCGAGAATAGCGTTATCCACCACAGACCAGCGATGTGCGAGTTGCAGTACTAGCGTTTGTAAGTCATCGAGCTCGCCATCTAGTATCGCGCGCTCAAACTGAGCCGCAGCCGAAGATAAATCATTTGCACTAATATTCGCGGCGCTTCCTTTCGTCGTATGCAATAGCAATCGCGCACGATCTGTATCATTATTTGCCAGAGCTTCTTCCACTTCTTGAACCAGTGAAGATTGCGTTTGATAAAACGTGGTCAGAATCTTGAGATAAAGCTTTTGGTTGCCCCCCAACCTGCCCAAGGCCTCAGAGATTTCTAGGCCTTCCAAGCGCTCTGGCAGTTTGATAGCAGCTTCTGCCTCATCATTCGATAGACGGTCATCTGGCAGCTTTGCTGACGGATTTACCGCCATAGTTTCGGCCGCGTTGAGCTTTCTCGCATCAACCGCCTCCACCGAAAAATAGCGGCTTAGAATACGATAGAGCTCCAACGGATCAACAGGTTTTGAAATATGTTCGTTCATACCTGCTTCAAAGGATTCTTTGCGGTGTTCTTGAGTTGCGTGGGCTGTCATCGCGATAATCGGGATGTCGACGTAATGACTTCCAAAGGCGCGAATTTGTCGCGTCGCTTCTAGACCATCCATCACCGGCATTTGAATATCCATCAATACCGCTTTATACGGTTTAAGCTGCACTTGGGTCAGAGCCTCTTCACCATTATGGCAAATATCAACGCTAATATTGGCCCTGTTGAGTAGGTGTGTGGCAACCGCTTGGTTAACCTCGTTATCCTCGACGACCAACACGGCCGATTCCTCAAATTTTACGTATTCAGAAATCTCCTGATTATTGAGCTCTGCAACCGGTGCTTCTGTCTCCACCAAGGGAAGACGAACCGTAAATGTCGTCCCCTCACCCAACTGACTATCAACAGAGATAGCCCCGCCCATCATATTGACAAAGCTTTGTGTAATGGTCAGGCCTAAACCCGTGCCACCAAACTGACGTGTAATCGACCCATCTGCTTGGCCAAACGCGCTAAAAATACGTTCTACCTGCTCCTGAGACATGCCAATTCCGGTATCGCTAATCACAATTTCGAAACCTTGAGCCGTGCGAGATAGGACCGTTTTGACTTCACCCTGAATGGTAAACTTTAGAGAGTTGGATAGAAGATTGGTGAGTATCTGCCGGACGCGTAAACCGTCGGCGAGAATAAATTCGGGAAAGTCATCAGGAAAAACCGTCACTAACTTAATATTTCGTTCACCGGCGACATGATGCATTGGCGCCATGGTGTCTTCGAACAGCGTTCGCAGTGAAATAGGCATCTCATGCAGCGTCATTTGACCCGCATCTATTTTGCTAAAGTCTAGAATGTCATTAACGATTTCAAGCAAAGTTTGGCCGGAACGAATGGCAGTATCTAGCAACTCTTGCTGTGCGCTACCAACGCCCATATCGGTCAACATATTCAGCATGCCAATCACGCCATTCAAAGGCGTCCTGACTTCATGGCTCATGTTTGCCATAAACTGAGATTTTGCCTTTGCGGCAGATAACGCTTCATCCCTCGCTTGCATTAAATCTTTAGTACGATCTTCGACAAGAATCTCAAGACCTTCAGTAAGAATTTTAAGCTGTGCGTTTCGGTCGAATAGCTCGCGGCTCTTTTCCTCCAGAATCCGTTCAGCCTCTAAACGCGCTGTTTTTTCACGTTCGTACCTTTTGATCAAACGTTGCTCATCCATACTTTTTTATCGTCCCCGCTAGATGCGTCGCAGCATGAATTGCGCTTGATATAGCTCACCATCTTGAGAATCGATGCGTTCGATCTGAAATTTTTCTTGGTAAAAATCAGAGGTGGCTTCAATCAAGCCCTGAGCCAAGTCCGCCAAACCCCGCGTGGAGGAATAATTAAGGCGAAATACTTGCGAGTCGGAATCATCAAAGCTAAAAACAGGCAGTTCAGCGTCGGGGTATAGTTTTGCGACTTCGACATGGATGTGATTATCTATTTGCTTAAGAAAATCGATCGTATTCGAAACTTCACCAAAAAATTCGGCAAATTTTGTGCTAAATACCTTGGCAAGATGATGGCCGAACAACCTCACTAGTTCACTCGTGTCGACACCGGTCCTGGCACTTAGCTCAACAACCATATTGACAAGTTCTTGATGGGCGTATGTGCCCACCGAGGTATATGCGCCACCTGAAGCTGGCGCAGTCGCGTCAATCAGGTCCTCGATCATCTCTGGACCAAACTTCTCGTCTACTAAATTAGTGAACTCTGAAAACACCAAGCCTTTCATCATAGGTCCTTATTTTTTGTAATCTGCTAGAAAGTATAGACAACAAATGGCAGGCGAAAAGCGACGAGAAAAGCGAATAGAAAATACAGTTCGTCCTTGAACACAGGCTCCCTATTAAAGGCGTTACAACAAGAAACGCGAACGTGTATTTAACCCGCTGAAGACAAACCCATCAATAAGGTCCAGTAGCTTGAATAGTCAGAACCGCTAGGAAGCGACAGCGACGTGGCTGTTTCTTGATAATTCGGGTTCATCACTGTGCGACAATGGCTAGGGCTACCAAGCCAACCCTGCATCACCGTATCCACTGATGAATAACCTACCGCAATATTTTCGCCGACCATGACCCAATCGTAGTTAGCCGCGTCTGCGCGAGCTCCCACTCTGAGACCATCGGATCCCGTGTGGCTAAAGAAGCTATTGCTAGCCATATCTTCTGAATGTCGCTGAGCGGCACCTTCAAGGTTGCAATTCCAGACAACCGGATTAGTCGCCGCATAAAACGTATCGCCACAAAAACGCTCTTCAGCTCGCACTTCATTCAACTTGGCGAGCAATTCTTCATCCATGACGGACAAGCGGCATTCGCCAACAGGCTCAAAGATCAGGTTAGTTTGCGCGTCAGGATTTGTCTCAGAACTCGATGCGACGGTATCGGCATAGCGGTTATTATCATTGGCCAACGCTGCGACGCTGTCAGATGCCACCGCCGACTCTTCGCTAGCAATACAGCCTGACAACATCGTCGTCAGCACAACACAAAAGGAGAATAATTTGAGTTGGAAAGCCATAGCCAATACCTGTCCTGAATTTGAGTCGTCGCGGGTCATTGCTGACTCCTTACTTTCTTTGACGGAAAGCATGGTTAACGATTACTAATAACTTAAGACGACACGAGCTAATCCCTCCGTTGGAAATGTGTAGAAAGCTGTTACGAGAGGGTCTGAGTGTTAACGGTGATTTTCCGAACGTAAACATCTGTAAAAGAAACAAGAAAACCGCGTTAATCTAACTCAGTACGTTGACTCACGACATAACGATGATATGAAAAGTGACAGGATAAAAATGAAATCTTAGAGGTACAAAAACACAATTGTGAGGAATGTCTCACTTTTAAAAACGAAACCATACTTTTCGAAAATCAGAGTCTAAATCAACACGATTTGAACCTCCTCGTACGTCTTTCGACTCCCGCTAAGCTAGCAAATAGGTTGATAGTCTAAGGCGGTATTGCCACGTCACTCGATCAGAGTCATTGAGGCAACCCTAATAAAAATAATGATATTCAACCACTAGGATTTCCCCCATGTTAAATTTACTAAGAAAGTCTCCCCTTAAAACAGTCATATCATTGGCTGCCGCTACCTTGCTGTCAGCCAGTGCCCACGCTTTTGACGAGGTGTATATTTTCGGTGACAGCCTCTCGGATACCGGAAATTTAAACTTGGTTACGCAAGGACAAATTCCCGCAAGATTTACCAATGGTGATGTCGTGGCGGTTGATGTTCTTGCTGAAAGCCTCAATACAGTTGCCGTTCCAGCAGGTCATTTAGCAGGACTAAACATAGGAAATAACTATGCTGTCGGTGGCGCAGTAGCGCTAGACGCAGACGGAGACGAAACCACGCCTGATACCAACTTACCGACGCAAGTCAACGCCTACCTTGCTTCCACGGGCTTTGTCTCAAATCCTAATGCTTTATACGTAGTCGTTATCGGTGGGAATGATTTGTTCGCCGCTCAGGAAATTCGTGCGCAATATGTAAAAACATCTCCAGGTGAAGAGCGACGCGCTATCCGTAAAGCATCAAAAGCCCGCGTAGACGTTGCAGTTGAAGCCATAACTGCACAGATAATGAAGTTGGTCGCCACTGGCGCACAGAACATTTTGGTCGGTAACGCACCTGATTTGAGCAAGGTGCCAGCCACTGACGTATTGGTAGCAGGGCTGCTAGCCACAGCGGAGACCAATCCGGAAATTAAACGCTCAGAAAAAATGTATAGTTTAACAGCGAACTTGGTGAACCGCTTCAATCGCAAGCTTTCTAGAGCCATTGGTGGAATCGAAGCAGCAACCGGCTTAGACATTATCGAGTGGGATCTTCAAGCATTCTTAGACAGCCAAATCGAAGACGCCGAAGCCCTGGGTTACACCAACACAGAAGACGCATGTTCGCCTGCACCACAAGGCTTAGCATGCGAAGGCTTTGTGTTCGCCGATAACGTACACCCAACCAGCCAAGTCCATACGCGTGCCGGTGAAAACATTATTGAGTTGCTTAACGATTAGGCCCTTCCTGAGCTAAAAATCAGGCAATAAAAAGCCGGCTTCCCTCTTCAGGCAAGCCGGCTTTTTTACGAGCCAGAACTAGTATTTATCAGTGTCCTTGGAGCGCTGCCCAATAACCGCCAATGCCGCTACTCGATACGCTTCAGCCAAGGTAGGAAAGTTAAAGATACTTTCGACAAAAATATCGACAGGACTCTTCGCCAACATCGCCATTTGACCGATATGAATGAGCTCGGTCGCCCCTTCACCGACAATTTGAACACCGAGTATCTGCTCTCCTTTCCCATCACAAATAATTTTTAACAAGCCGTCTCGAATATCATTGATTTGGCCACGTGAAATTTCTTCAAAATTCGCTTTACCTACCAAGATATCGCCGTGCTCTTTCTTGGCTTGAGCCTCGGTCATACCGACACCTGATAGCTCTGGAATAGCATAGATACCTGAAGGGATCATTTTACTCATCGGCGCCATTTCAATACCAAGCGCATTGCAACTTGCCCGACGTCCTTGCTCCATTGATGCCGACGCCAGCGAAGGCGGCCCAATCACATCACCTGCGGCATAAATATGCGGTACCGAAGTCTGTAACATATCATCAACAGAAATATTGCCTGTTTCATTCAAGGTTAAACCAGCTTTTTCGATATCGAGGTCTGCAACATTTGCTAGGCGTCCTGCTGCGCATAACAGTTTCGAAGATTTCACGACAGTTCCGTCTTCACAGGTCGTGACCACTTGCGACAAGCCATCCCACTCAACGGATTTGACCACCTTTTCACCCATCCACACGCCGCCAGCGCGCTGAAAGGAGCCGACAAATTTTTCGGTTAAGTCTGCGTCCATAAAGCCAAGTGGCAATGGGTATCGATCAATCATCGTCACTTTCACGCCTAAGGCCTGAAAAATCGACGCATACTCACTCGCGATAACGCCACCGCCAAGAACCGTTAGGCTCCGAGGCAAATAAAGCATGCTGAGAATAGAGTCACTATCAAAAATATTCTCATGATCAACTGGAATGTTATCTGGTTTGCGCGGAATTGAACCGGAGGCAATCACAAACTCATGACCTTGAATCACCTCGGCCTCGCCTTTTACTTTTGATATAAAAAGCTGGTTAGAGTTGATAAAACGCGCACGCCCATGAATACGCGTAATATTATTACGCTCAATTTGATTCACCATAAAACCATCATGCGCCTTTACGACACGGCTAAGACGATCAATCAAGGTAGACATTTCCATGTCTTCCGCTAACTCAAAACTACAAAGAGCGGCATTTTCGCGCATCTTTTTGACACGCAGTGCATTCTCCCTGAGCGTCTTACTTGGAATCGTGCCGCGATGTACACACGCACCACCCAACCACTTGTCGCGCTCAACTAAGGCGACGGATCGCCCAGCTTTTGCGGCTTGCACCGCTGCTTTTTGTCCAGCAGGGCCGCTGCCGATTACGATGACGTCGAACTGGCTCATATGCGAATCGCCTCCACGCCTTTTTTGACAACATCTTCTTTATCAAACAATACTTCGATCTCATCTTCGTAAAGGTTTAGATCAGCGAAAACATCATTCAATTTTAGCTGATCAACACTAAATTCTTCTGGCCACAGGGTCGACTCAGCCGCTTTGGCGGCAGCGTAAACAACCATCGCTTGCTCGGCTTTATTGTCAGCCGCGTTATAGTCGAGATAATACTTGACCGACTCTTGCACAATAACCGGCATTTCCCACTTAGACACAATTTCTACGCCGTATTCGACGTGATAATGATCTTCCAGCAAGCGGCTTTCTTCTTCACTCAACACGGCCTCATGCTTTTCAGCTAAATCAGCAATGCATTGCAATACCGCAGGCCGACCGATGCTATGCAACAAAGAACAGAGAAAAGAGGCCTCAACGTTTTGTTTTGCCGCTCGCGCAATTTCTTTTGCCCAGAACGCGGAACATAAAGCATGCACCCAAATCATCTCCATACGTTTTTCATAACCGGGTGCTTTGAATAACTTAGAGTTAAGCGAGGCAGCAATCGCGATTTCAGAAATAAGATCCATGCCCAAGCGCGCGACTGCTTGCTGCAGCGATACCATCGATGCATTAGGAGTATAAGCGGCCGAATTAGCGATACGCATGACATGGCCAGCCAAGGATTGGTCGCTTTGAATTAGGTTCGCGAGTTGCTGTGCATCTGAATCTGGATCATTCGAAAGATTCAACACACGACTGGCAACGTCCGGTAACATGGGGACATCGACATGATGACTTAATAGTTGTTGCTCCAAGAGACTGGCGACTTCAATACCATTATCACTTAGATTCAAGGTTGAGCTGGTCACTGACATTAGACTCCGTTATTGTTTTTCACTTTAAAGTGTAGACCAGCCTTGCCAAGGCCTCTAATAATCTGATGAAAACATTGAAGAAAATATTGAAAAGCAATTTATTACCGTATCATTGCCACCTTTACTGTCTCGGCAGCGTAGCCTTGCGTTCCAATCTGCGCCTGCATTCAGAATAAAACGGTAGGAGGCCGGCCGATCAGGCAAAGGCGAACAGAAGTAGGAATACGTAACTGAGCAACACGATCAGCGGCGCGGCACCGCTATATCGACCCTTACTTTTTTGGCTGACCAAAAAAGGCGTCAATATAGCCATCCAAACCATCGCTGGACTCATCAAGTTTGTTATCGCTAGCTGACGAAGAGTCGTTGCGTGAAGCGCTATCAGCTGAATTAGAAGCCGCTAACTTTACTGCGGCGGAGGAAGAAACGGTCGTTTGCTGTTCAGAGTTTGCTAGCATGTTCGCCACATCATCTGCGACCAAACCGAGATGGCGCGACGAAGAGCTAGGCACCATGTGCTTCGACAGTCTATCTTGCTTACGATATTTTTTTATCACTTGGCCGATCAGCAACAATACCAACAGTAATACTGTTAACTCTGCAAACGGTACCAACATGGCAATCATCGAGCTATCTATGGTCATCTACATTTGTCTACAGTCAACTTTATCATCCATTAAACGCCTCTAGTATGCGCCATCCAATCACGTCCTATCACCAATTTACGCTGTGTCATTCATTAGCGACTAAGGCTTCATCGACATTTTTAATTCCTCAAAGCTACTCACCAGCAACGCAAAGTTTTTCTCGAGCGAAGGTAGGTCTTCGCCGCTTGCCGACTGTTCAGTAAGATAAGCAAGTTCTTTTAAACGCATCCCGCCCAAACTTGCCGACACTCCCTTAATAGAATGCGCCGCTAGTCGCGCAGACTCAAAATTCGAAGACTCTATAGCGGCCGTCAACTGAGCAATATTATCAGGGATGTCTTCCAAAGCAGCTTCACTTAACGCCTCAAACAAGGCTTCGTTACCACCCAGGTTTTCTAAGGCGGTTTCTAGGTCCCAGATTGGTGTAGAAGAGAGATCGCCGGTCTGATCAGGTTCAGGTTCGGCCTCTGCCGCCCCGGGGCCGTCAGCTGGCTCGCTCAGTTCAATAGGTAACTCCAGCCACTGTTTTAGCTTCGCATGCAGCACATCGGCATGCACCGGCTTACTGACATAGTCATCCATACCGACTGCGAGACATTTTTCCTTATCGCCTTTCATGGCATTCGCCGTCATCGCAATAATATTTAAGCTTGTATAGCGCTCTCCCGCTTCACCTTGCCTGATTTTCGTGCTCGCTTCATAACCATCCATTTCGGGCATCTGACAGTCCATCAGCACCAGATGATAAGGCATATCTTCAGGCGACTGTTTAAGGGCGGCCAGCGCCTCAACCCCATTGCCGGCCATATCGCAGCTCAGCCCTACTTGCTCTAACAATGCAGAGGCGACGATTTGATTCACTGGGTTATCTTCTACCAACAAAATTCGTGCGTTCTTTGCCAACTGGCCTAAGCCAAGGTCTTGTTGATCACGAGCTTGAAGCTCGGCGGCTTTTGACGTTTCAAGAGACGCCTCGATTGGTGACTCGCCCCTATCCAACTGCTGAAACACTTTCTTTAGCGCACCCGGGGCTACCGGTTTTTTAAGGACCGCGCTAACGCCATTTGAGCGTAGACTTTCCACATCGACATGTTCAAGTAAACGAGGCATCACGGCATAGCGCAGCGCTTTGTAACGAGAATCTTGATCAAGCTGCTCGGCCCATTGCTGGATCTCATTGTCCCAAAGTCCCTTATCACAAATAACAACGTCAACCGCACAGTCGTTGTTTTGGCCTTGCACCCGAGCCATCATCGACGGGCCGTCACTAGCACCAGATGCTTCTAGCCCCCATGCTTCGCATTGACTCACTAATGCAAGGCGGTTGCTATCGTTAGCATCCACAACTAAAACGCGCAGCTCTGCCGGCACATCATGACTTAGGTCCGGCGCGTCCGAGTCTGGAGACTCTAAATAAACAGCAAAACTAAATACACTTCCTTGCCCATCCACACTGCTTACCTCGATATGACCGCCCATCAGTTCACATAACTGTTTTACAATGGTCAAACCTAAACCCGTTCCGCCGTATTTTCGAGTAGTCGATGTGTCAACTTGCGAGAAAGACTCAAACAGGTGGCTAAGTTTGTCAGCGGGAATACCGATGCCGCTATCGTGAATTGCGCATTCTAATTTGAGTTTTCCGCCATAGCTTTCTAAGAGCTGAACACTTAATCTAATCTCGCCCTGAGTTGTAAATTTAATCGCATTTCCTACCAGATTAATGAGTATCTGCCGAATTCGCCCGGGGTCGCCCATGACTCGTGACTTTTCAACACCACTCAAATCGACAATAAACTCTAGGTCTTTCTCGTGAACACGATGAGCCGTGGTTTCTACAAACTCACCAATCTCTTCAATCAGGTTAAATTCAACCATTTCCAAGTCGAGCTTACCGGCTTCAATCTTAGAAAAGTCGAGAATGTCATTGATAATGGTCAGCAGTGATTCGGCGCTGCCATAAGCAAGACCCACTTGCCGATGCTGCTCATCATCAAGCGAGGTTTTCTTCAACAGGTTTAACATACCCAGCACACCGTTCATCGGTGTACGAATTTCATGGCTCATACTCGCCAAAAATTCACTCTTAGCCCGAGCGCCGGCCTCAGCAGATTCTTTCGCATCAATCAACTGTTGCTCAGCCATCTTGCCCATAGAAATATCCGTTCGGATGGCAACATAGCTAAGGGGTTTTCCACCGCGCATCACGGGCACGATTGTCGTATCAACCCAATACAGAGCCCCGCTCTTCGCTCGATTACACACTTCTGCTCGCCAAACATCGCCTTTACTGACGGTCAAATACATCTCACGCCAAAAATCGTGGTCGTGGTGTCCTGAGTCAATGAGTCGATGATTGCTACCGAGCAGCTCTGACGAATCATAGCCGCTAATTTCTTCAAACTTAGAGTTGACCGAGGTGATGATCCCTCGCACATCTGTGATGGCAACGATGGCATGCTGATCGAGTGCAAACTTTTGCTCATTCAAGGCCTCTATTGCTTCGATAGAAGCTCGATTGCTCGACTCTAAGGCCTTCTCATAAACTTCTCTTGAGTGCAGCATTTGATTAAATGACTGAGCCAGTCTCGCGACTTCATTATTGCCTGCAATATTAGCCCTCAGGTTCTTTTCACCTGTCGCCGATTTTTCAGAAATTGTTGTGAGCAACTCAAGCGGTTGTGTGATTCTTCGCGACACAAAACTCGCTAGAAACGCCACTACCATGCCAATAAATAGTGCAAACGCTAAGTTGGACCAACCTAGTAAACCAGCAGAAGCAGACACCGCCGTCGACTCCACTTCAGATACCAGCGCCCAGGGCTCTGCGAACAAGTTCGACAAAACAAAGCTTACCGAAATAGGTGCGCCTTGGTTATTGTCTATCTCGAAGAAAAGCTCGTTTTGGTTCCCCTTTCGTTGCTCTGTCACCCAGTTTTGAAACAGCGCCGTATCATAGACGCTGAGTTCAGAATGCTGAACGCTAGCAGCGCTCGCTGAAGCCCCTGGCATATAATCCTCTAGATTAACCAGGTAGTAGTGATAGTCAGCATTCTTGTTTTGTCGCAGGGCCTGGAAAATGTTCGACAAGGAAATCTTTTGGACAATCATGCCCTTAACTTGACCGTCGCCATCATAAACTGGCGCACTAAAATAGGCCTCTTTAGGCGTTTCGAAAACATGAGTTTCCGGTGCAGAAGCGCTGTTCGTATCGTTGTGTTGATGTGTTTCTTCAGGAAATACCAAGAAGTGTTTTGCAGGGGTTAAGTAGGCTAGCCGTCCGGCGCGCGTAAGCTCGCTTCGAAACGAAGCATCGCTAAATACATTGATACCCTGCGCTGCGTCATCGCCCACCGCCAAGGTAACCAAGCCAGAACGCTCGATAAAATAGAGAGCATCAATATAATCGTAGCGGCGCACATATTGTTGATAAAACGGCGTTTGAGATTTTTCTAAATCACCCGCCTCAGTTAAAGGCTGAAAGTTCTCATCGCTGGCCGCTGCGACGGCGACTAACGTAGATAGGTCTTTATGGCGATCAGTAAACCATTGCTCTAGGGTCGCTTTATCCGACTTTGCCGATAGAACTAATGCACTAGCCGATTCGCGCTCTACATTGAGGTATGACTGCCAGATTCCAAACGCTCCTGACACTAACAACGGCAGCAGAGAAAGGGACAAAAACCAAAACATCAATTGCCGGCTGAGCGTTCGCCTCGGTTTGGACGAAAACTTTGAAGTCGAGGGTAACGCCTTCTGCAATGGGGCTTCCTATCTATCAATGTGTAATAAACAAACGACTCGGCATTGAACGCGCGTTAAACCTGCATTAAACCGGCTATTAAATTTATAGCCTATTTTCAGAAAAACCGTTAGAAATCCATCACCAACGCCACCTACTTTCTATTCCGTCAAACATATTTCCGGGCCACACTTTGCGGCTACTTTTACACACTCAAATCGTGTATACAATTACGCAGAATCACCAAAAGTAGTCTATAACCAAAACAAGGAAACAATACTGTATGGACACACTACTCTAATAAGCCACCCTGGAGGTGCATCCACATGAAGTCTATTTCCAGACTATTAGGCGGTATTCTATGTGCCGGTTTAGTCACCGGCACCGCGCAAGCGGATATCAATATTAATGGCTTCGCCTCCGTCGGCGGCGGCTGGTACAACGGTGATACTACCGGCGCAACGTACGGAGGATATGATCAACACTTCGCCGCTGACCCGGTTAATAAGCTAGGCCTACAATTTAGCTCTGTCGTTAACGACAAAATCACAGCTACGGGCCAGTTACTTGCAAAAGGCAGCAAAGATTATGACATTGAAGCCGCATGGGCGTATCTGAGCTACGCCGTTAACGACGACTTAGATGTTCGTGGTGGTCGTCTTCGTGCGCCCTTCTTTCCTTACTCGGACTTTTTGGATGTAGGCTACGCCTACCCTTGGATTACACCACCAGGCGATGTTTACCGCTTTATTTTCGATACAGTCGAAGGCGTAGATTTGTTGTACCGAGCCGAGCATGGCGATTGGTATGCAACCTATCAAGCTTACTTTGGACGACTAACAGATGAAACGCGATTAGCTGGCGAAGACGTTGATATGGACCTGGAGAATTTTTCTGGCGTCAATGTAACGTTGAATCGCGATTGGCTGACGTTGAGAGCGTCGTACAATAGAGCCAAGGTCACGATCGGAAGCCCAAGTGACGCAGCTGACCTCCTCGCACTACTAGATGCTGCGGGCTTTGCTGAAACAGCTGAAAAACTAGAAATTGATAATGAAAAAGCTGCATTTTGGGGTTTAGGGGCGCTAGTCGATTACGATGACTGGCTGTTCAACACGGAATATACCGAAATCGACCAAGGCAATCAGTCTCTGCTATCAAGCGACAAGGCATGGTACGCGATGATAGGGAAACGCATCGATGAATTTACAGTTCATTTTACTTACTCAATGCAAGAGTCTGATCCCGACTACGATGTCCTTAGCGGCATACCAGACGGTACGGCCTTAACTAGCCCGCCGTTCCCAGTAGCGATACCAGACCTCAAAGAAACTGCAAGAAGCGCTATATCTGTAGGCGATACAGAAACTATGACCCTTGGTGTTCGCTACGATTTCGCAGAAGCAACTTCCCTTAAAGTTGAGGTCTCAGAAATCGAAAACAATGCTACCGATACCGACGGCACGCTAGTAGCGTTCGCCATTGATACTGTTTTTTAGGAGGACCGAGACAATGAAACTAATCTCATTTAAAAAATCGGCCCCTAAAGCCGTATTGTTATTCGCCCTCAGTGCACTGCCGTTTAGTGCATGGTCAGAGGTATCTATTATTGTTCACCCTTCTGTTGACGTAACAGCTAGTGGGGCCGATATCGCTAAACTGTATCTCGGCAAGTCGAAGTCTTTGGCTGGAACAAAAGTTATTCCAATCAACCTTGAAAGCGGCAATGCAGCGCGTGACGAGTTCAATGGCACAGTACTGAAAAAGTCAGACTCTCAGCTTAAGTCTTATTGGTCACGCTTAGTCTTTACCGGAAAAGCACAACCTCCTAAAGATGTTGGCTCTGAGGCCGATGCAATAGAACTCGTTAAAAACAATCCAAACATGATTGGCTATGTTAGTTCTGGCGCAGTGGTTGATGGCGTGAAAGTGATCGCGTCTTTTTAAAGTAAGTACGTAGCGCATTCATTAGCTAAGGTGACGTTATCTTCGCTAATGAATGTTTTTAGTATCATTTTTTATTATTCAGACCTATAAGTACTCTCAGCAGCTAAGGCAAAACTCAAACCACGGCGCTAACGCACTGTGAAGTACAAGAAATATTAATAAGACCTAACCACACAAGGTAAACCCAATGAACTGGTTTAGAGACCTACAAGTTTTTCGTAAGATCATGCTGATATTGGTTGTGTATGCCATGGCACTCGTGATCAATCTTTTCATTGGCAGGGCTTCGCTGCTCGATACACAAGAACACCTTATTACGCTAGAGCAGAAGGTTTACGACTCTGTTCAGCTTTCTACCGTTAACACGCCGCTGCTCAAACGCGCCGATGAGCTGCTGACGCAAGCGGTGAGTTTTGGCGAAGAAGACCTTAAAAACCAAGGCGAGGCGGCGATTTCAATGCTGCTAGAAAACTTGGACCAATTAAAAGTCATCGATGACAGCCGTGCCGAAAGCTTAAACACCATCGTCAGTAACGTTAACGCTTATAAAAACGTTGCGGTACCTATCGTGGATGAGATGCTAAACGGCGAACCAGATTTCGCCGCGCTGCAAGGAAAAATTGCTAACAAAGCAGAGCTCTTCGATAAGACTAACCAAGCTTTGTCGCAATACCATGAAGAGATTGATAACTTTTTTAAGCAAACCATCACCAAGGCAGTAGACAGCGGAGAGTCATCGCTATTCTTAACCACAGCAGTGAGCGGGTCATTTTTTATCATCCTAGCGATCTTAATTTTTTCAATAGGGCGAGCGATCAGTAACACGGCTATCTCTGTGCGTGACTCACTAGGTGAGCTGTCTGAAGGCTCGGGTGACTTGCGCCATCGTATTGATGTTTCTGGCGCTGACGAGCTGGGTAAAACCGCGACTAATTTCAACCTATTTATGGAAAAGCTGTCGGGAATTGTGCAGAGCATTATTTCATCTGCAGTGCCTTTATCCGAAGCCTCTAATGAACTAGAACAAAACTCAAAAACCGTTCAGCAAGCCACGCAAGAATTACTTGAAAAAGCACATGAAGGCAAGACAGCCATGTCCGAAATTACGCTTTCGATTGCCGAAATTAGCCAGTCAGCAACCCAAGCTAGCGACGCCATGCGCGAGACCGACGAACAAGCAACGCAAGGCTTGAGCATTGTTCAAGGCACCATTCATAACTCTGAAAAACTGAACCAACAAATTATCGATGCCTCTATGATGGTCGAAAAACTGGCTCAGGACACCGACAACGTTGCGAGCATTCTAGATGTTATCTCTAGTATTGCTGAACAGACCAACCTTCTAGCACTAAATGCTGCGATTGAGGCCGCCCGCGCCGGCGAGCAAGGCCGAGGCTTTGCCGTGGTCGCAGATGAAGTACGTGCCTTAGCGTCTAAAACAGGCGACGCAACGACTGAAATTCGAGAAGTATTAGAACGCTTGGAAAGCACGGCCGCAGAAACAGTGACGGCCATGACGATCGCTAAAGACCAGTCATTGGTTACTGAAAAACAAGCCCTAGAAACGGGTGAAGCATTGAATGTAATTAAGTCTCGCATTGAAGCCGTCAACACGATGAGCTTAACCATCGCGTCGGCCACAGAAGAGCAAAGTCTTGTGGTGAATAACGTCAGTGAAATCATTGCCAATATGTACGATTCGTCTGAAACCACAGAGCGTTCGTATCAAGAGCTAGCCTCGGTCGCTCAAAAACTATTAAGCACATCCGATTCGCTAAACGTTGCGACGTCTCAATTCAAGGTTTAGGGCTCACTTTCGAATTGATGGGGCCGCTTTAACCATGTCGCGGTAATCCAAAAGTTTAACCAACCTTGACGCCCCCAAACTGACATCAAGCAAAGGACTGAAGGAAAACTCCCTCGGTCCTGCTCAGGCTTGTTCTCGCCATAACGGCAGCTGAATCTCAAACACACTACCAACATTAGCGTTTTCTTTATAACGCAGTGTCCCTTTGTGTAAGTCGACAATTCGATGACAAATTGAAAGTCCTAAGCCCGTACTGCGCTCACCATCGGAAGGTTTAGTGGAGATCTTGGCAAAGGGTTTAAACAATAAATGTCGCTCTGATTCCGGTATGCCCCCCGCCTCGTCAATTACCTGAACCCTAGCTTGCTCATGATTGCTAGATAAACATAGTTCAAACGTCCCGCCGCGAGGTGAGTATTTGACAGCATTCGATATAAGGTTATGCAGCACTTCCTGCATTCGCAGCCGATCCACATTTACCCATACTTTATCTGGCGGAATACTAAGCGTTAGTTTTTGAGACTTATCATTCACCATCAGTTCACTCATTCGAGCGGCGTGTTCTACCAACTCGCTGAGTAACACTTTTTCTTTGTTGATGGAGATTGTCGCGTCTTGTATTGCACTGATATCTAGCAGGCCATCGAGCAGCGACTCCATTTGCTCAGCAGCCTCGCTCATCATAGAAACCAATAAATTCCCGCGATCGGACGACACTTCAGGCTTCAGTAACGAAGCTCCGGATAAGATAACCCCCAGCGGGCCGCGAATATCGTGTGCCGCCATCCCCAACAGTTCATTCTTCTGTTCATTCAATTGATTCAATCGGTCAAAACGCTCAAGCAGCTGTGCGTTGGTATTCAAGCGGCAAGTAACCTGTTCGGGCTCAAACGGTTTTGCCAAGAAGTCGTTTCCGCCATGTTTGATAAACCGAGCAATGTTTTCAGGCGATGCATTCCCTGAAAAGCCGATGATTGCCATTTTGGAAACATCAACACTTCGCCGTATTTGATTTAACAGCTCAAAGCCATCCATCCCTTCCATGACAATATCGATCATCACCATTCTAAAGTCACTGCCTTCTAGCAAACGCAGCGCTTCAGCGCCGCTGGCGGCCTCTGTGACTTGATAGCATTGCCGCTCCAACAGCACTTTTAGGTAAGCGCGTGCTGAACTTTGATCGTCCACCACCAAAACATGCGTTTTGCGATTCAGCCATAGCTGACGAACCATCCCTACGACATAGTCGATATCATGACGATCTTTTTTCAGGACATAGTCGGCCACACCGATGCTATGCACCATCTCTCGCAGACTATCGCTGTAGTTACCCGTAAAAGCGATACAGGGAATCCCCTCATTCGCCATTAGTTCTGCGGCGGCGCCGTCTTGGGCATCGGGGAGATTCAGGTCGGTGATCGCCACAAATATGTCATCGCGATGTTCTTTCACAAGCATTTCTGCCTGTTCAAAGTCGTAGGCCACGAGTACCTCGTAGCCATGCGCCTCCCGAATTGCTGTGGACACAGTCGCCGCAAACGAACGACTGTCTTCGACCATCAATACCAAATCTGGCATTAGGAACCCTTATCGGTTGAATTTATGAGGATTAACTATCATTAGCTGTTATTGACCACCTGCTGCAAAGTATCTGAAACGCCGCACAGCTCTTCACTCATTATTGTCAGGTCGTTAGTCGCGACCAACAGCGACTCCGCAGACATCGCATTACTATCACTCACATCAGATACTTTTTGCGTCGCATTAGCGACGCCCTGCATATTGTCATTCAAACGCACAATAACATCGTTCAGGCTTCGAATATTCGCCGACACATCTCTTACCGACGTTGTTGTTTGATTTAGAACACTGGCAGACCCCATCACAAGGTCAGCGCCTTCTGCCACATCGACGGCCGCTTGTTTGATTGTTTCGGTAATTTCACGCGCAGACTCATCGCATCGAATAGACAAACTTCTTACCTCATCCGCCACCACTGCAAAACCGCGTCCTTTGTCGCCCGCGCGCGCCGCCTCAATACTGGCGTTCAATGCCAATAAGTTAGTCTGGCTAGCGATATCAGAAATGACGCTAATTACCCCTTCTATATTGGTAAAACGTTCTTTAATTTTTTCCATGCTTTGCGTCGCTGCTTGCATAGAGTTGGCCGTAGAGGTGACATTTTTTTCCGTCTGATCAGTAAAGTCCCTCATCTCTTGAACCATTGATGAACTTTGCTCTAGCGTCTCGACTGTTTGCTCTACCGTCGAACCGATATCAGCCGATGCACTTACCTGCTCTTGCACCCCGGCGCTAATTTGATTGCTCGAATCATTCATATTCAACAAGTTACTAGCGAGAGATTCTGTTGATTTCGCGAGCGTTTCACAGGTGTGCTTCGCCTCGTCGAGAATGATCCCTAAGCGTTCATAGTTGCCTTGCGAGTTTTCCGCCAAATCGGCTGAAGATTGCTGAGCGGCCATTGCTTCTTGAAATGACTGCTCTCTGATTCGGTAGGAGTAACTTTGTGCCAACCAAATAATTAACATGGGGAGAAGATAACCAGAATAGGTATCGACAATTTTTCCTTTTTCGGTAAATTCAAACTGAGGTAGAGGCACGTTATGCCTGTCACAATAGATAATCAGCAGTACCACCGCTACCCCGCATGCAAACCAAAAAAGGCCTGACTTTTTGTTCCCCAGTAAGTATGCAATACAGACCAGCGCTGGCATCCAAAAGATGTGTGCCGAGGAGAGGCCTCCCAAGCTAAAGATCATGTTAACGCCATGAGGAAAGGCGCCTAACAAAAAAATATTTGCACTGACGACAGGAGAAGGCCCCGTTTTAACGTAAAAACTATTGCCGATAGCGACAACAAAGCCAAAAATCGCAGAGTAAACCAATACATTGTAATCAGCTCTACTCCACTTAATGATGCTGTACAGCATCACTAAAGAGCAGAAAAAATTAAAATAGAGCTGCAAACGGTACCGAACAATCAACTCCTTTGATTCCACCTCTTTCGATGGCCAGAACATTTTAATGAAATGTTCTACTGGATTTAAGCTCATTGACGGCTCCTAAAACTTATTTTTGTAATAATCTTTTGTTAAAAAGTATAGCGCTAAAAACAGACATTCGCTCAAGGATTTAATTTAAAAAAAACAAGCGCTTAGTCGATCAATACACGCAAGCACGCTAACCATGCCTAACACTTTTCAGCACAACTCAGCTCACAGCTGTTATTTTTTTGTGATCCATTTTTAACCCCCCCCCGTAATCTTCCCTGAGCGCTCACATGACGACTTCGATACAAGCACTTTGCGGTTTGGCTTCGAAGAAAAAATAATTTTATTAGCCGGTTCGACACCTGACGACGGCATACTTTGAAGGTAAATTCTCATGTCCACTAGAACGCCAATGAAACGATATTTTTCTAACACAGCCACCGTCATTGTGGCCGGTTCAGCGCTCGCACTTGCTGGTTGTAGCGATAGCGATGACCCAGTTCAAGTTCAATCAAGCACCGATATTCGAGCTTTTCACGCCGTGCCAGATGCGCCGCCAGTTAACATAACATTCAACGGCGCTACCGGCGTCAGTGCATTAGACTTTGGCGAGAATTCAGGTTTCGCAACGCTAAGCGCGGGTAGCTACGACATCGACGTCAATGCGATTGTCCCAGGCACCGACCCAACCGTAATCGATGTAGACGGCTTGTCCCTACCGAACGGTGAGCGTACAACCCTCTTTGCCGTGGGCACCGTCGACGCGACTGACGGTGCGGAGCGCGATTTAGCAGCGCTACCCGTTGCTGAACCCGTCAATGAACCATCGGCTTCACAGATCGCAATTTCTGTTGTTCACGCCGCACCGGCAGCTGGTCCGGTTGATATATATGTAACCGGTTTTGGTGCAAGTTTGGGTGGTTTAACCCCAATCGATGCAGATTTTAAAGACAGCGCAGAGCTTGCTTCGGCGGTCGACGCGGCGCCAGCATACCAAGTTCGAATCACGGCTGATGGCGATCAACATACCGTTGTTTATGACTCAGGAAGTCTGGACCTAAGCGGCTTTGCGGGTCAGAAATTAATCGTCGCTGCGGTTAATTCCACCACGCAATCAGAATCAGACGCATCACCGGTAAAATTGGTCGCAATCAATGACACAACGCAAGTTGAATTGCTCGACACGAACACCCAAGCAGGCGCTAAAGTCGCTCACCTTTCACCAGACGCTGGTGAGGTAGAAGTTTTCGCCAATACGGCCGTTGAGTTGATCCCAGCATTTTCTTATGGCGACGTGGTAGCAGGCGTCGATACCTACGCTTTAGTTGCTTCCGGCGACTATGTTTTTGACGTAGCACCAAACACTGATAGCGTGGCTGACTCGGTATATACCAGCGGCACTCTGACTCTGGCTCCCGGTTCAGAAACGTCGGTGTTAGCAGTCGGTGACGTAGCAGGCGGCGCAACACCCTTCGAGCTAATTACCAGCGCAGACGAAAACCGTGCCTACGCAACTCACGCTCGAGTTAAAGTGATTCACGGCGCAGCTGCGGTCGCTAATGTCGATGTTTATGTGGCAGCGGCTGGCGACTTTAACAGCGCTAACATCGTCTCTGACGGCCCAGCCCCATTACTCGCTGACTTTGCTTTCAAAGGTGATAGCGGTTATGTCGACTTGGCAGCAGGAGACTACGATATCTTCGTCGCAGCAGCCGGCACAGCGACCGTCGCCATTGAAGCGCTTGGCGTAACAGTCAGCAACGGCAACGTATTATCTATTATCGCTCGCGGTGCAGACGAAAGCGCTGGTGCCACGATCACTACTGCAGGCCTAATTGTTCTAACGAATTAAACCCCTCTGCTCGTGCTTACCCCCGCACTCGTTGCGGGGGGCTTTTTACCCCTCGATTCCTCCTCTCCATATTACTGATTGACTCCCCTACTGCTTTTATATAAAAAGCACTACTAGCAACTCGCCTAGTAATATTTTTGGTATCTTTTTGGGTTGCTACCGGTTCAAATCGCGTCAATACCAATATTCAGTACAAGGCATTTCATGAAAAAAACCTATATCAGCGCCCAGCAGCTTCTCGAAGACTCGTTTAATCTTGGCCTACAAATCTTTGAAAGCGGGTTTCGTCCAGACTACATCGTTGGTGTATGGCGTGGCGGTGCCCCGGTGGGAATCGCCGTTCAGGAACTTTTGCATGTGCTTGGTGTTGAGGCCGATCATATTGCCATTCGCACCTCAAGCTATTTGGGTATTGGCGAGCGATCAAAAAAGGTGCAAGTGCATGGGCTCACCTATCTTATCAAGCGCTTGGAAAGTGAGCATAGCCTGCTAATTGTGGACGACGTTCACGACAGCGGACTCAGTATCCATCAGACAATCGTCGAGCTAAAACGAGCGTGTAAGAAAAATACGCCTGAAATTCGTGTTGCGACGCCGTACTATAAACCGGCAAACAATCAAACAGATCGCGTACCTGATTATTACTTACACAGTAGCGACGAGTGGTTGGTGTTTCCCCATGAAATTGATGGCCTAACTCTCGAAGAGCTTCGCGCCAATCGTCCCGAACTGCATGAAATCGCGGACAAAATTGAGTCGCTACAATCATAGTAAACGCCTTAGAAGAATGCCTTGAGCAGGGGGAATAACGTTGTCATTACGTTCGCGAATCATGCCTTGGGCCGCCGCTGCGCTTTCCAGCCCAACGCGACAAAAATTGCTGCGCAACAGCGCCGAGATAAAACGACGATTAAGCGGCCAACCCCATACTATCGACGTTTTCCTTAAACTCGATGACCCCTATAGTTGTCTGCTCGTGCAGGTGCTTCCCGACCTAGTAAAACGATTCTCTCTAGAACTTAAGCTGAATGCCGTTCATCAATTAGATGACGAAATGTTCCCACAGCCACAGCAGTGGCAAACACAAGCATTAAGCGACAGCCTGCACATTGCCAAGCGTTACAACTTGGACATGCAACCCCGATTACCCCCGCATAAGGTGAGTGAATTTCTCGGCGCGTTTGTTCGAGCAACGAAAGGCCCGGATGCCCTCGCTAACACACAGCATGTGTTCTCTCAATTTTGGGGTGAAGGCGACCTAAGCGCCGAAAACAAGGCGCAGACTGATACCAAAACCACGCTAGCTGCCAATGAAAAAAAACTGGCCCAGCTGGGCCATTACCTTAGCGCCACGATTTTTTACGGTGGTGAGTGGTATTGGGGACTCGACCGACTCTATCACTTAGAACATCGGCTCAACGCCTTGTTGCCTGAATCGGAACAAAGCCCCGAACAGTTCCGTCTGACAGAGATATCAATCGACACTCAGTCTGCACAGATTCCGATAGCAGACGAACAGCATCAAGACCGCCCGCAAATTGATATGCCAAAACTCACCGTATTTTTTTCCGCCCGCAGCCCTTACTCATATTTAGGCCTAGAGAATGCGATTCGCTTGTCTGAATTTTACGATATCGAACTAGATATAAAGCCTGTTCTACCGATGGTAATGCGCGGCTTGGCAGTGCCTCAACGCAAGAAAATGTATATCTTCCATGATACGAAACGAGAGGCAACGAGGCATGGGATTCCTTACGGAAAAGTAGCTGACCCGCTTGGCGCTGGGGTCGAACGCTGCTATGCCCTGTTCAACTACGCTCAGCAAAAAGGCAAAGAGATCGCTTATCTGCGCGCTTATGCACGCGCAGTAAACGCCGAAGGGATTCGCTCTGAAACAGATGAAGGAATGAAACAAATCGTTGAGCGCTGTGGTTTGTCTTGGCAACATGCCCGCCAACTTTTGCCACAAGCGAGCTTTACCTCAGCACCTTGGCGCAAATGGGCTGAGGACAATATGAACACACTAACAAAGATGGGTTTATGGGGCGTTCCGTGTTTTCAATATCGCGATACGGTTGTATGGGGACAGGACCGATTATTTATCATTGAACAGGCTATCGTCGACGCACGAGCCAAAGATATCTAGTAGGATCGGCACTGCTCACAAAGACGATAGCACTATAGAGAACATGCGAACTGATTTTCCATATGAAGAGGTTCGATTGAGCCTATATCCAAGCCAATACCTTTCAAAATAATCTGACACAAAAACTGCTTAATGACATCAACGTCATCCGCTTCATACTCTCTCTTATTGCTAACGATCAACACTTGCGTTTCAAAGTCAGCATAATGCTGCGTGGTCGACCAAATCATAAAAATCAGGTGTTGGGGGTCCACCGGATCTATCTTTCCTTTTTCGATCCATGACTCGATGATCTTAGTTTTTTCCTTGAACCAAACTCGTACATTCGACCGTAACTGATCTTGTAAATTAGGTGCGCCTTGAATAATTTCGGCGGCATAAATCTTTGATGCATTCGGATAAGAGATCGCTAAGTCGACCTTATTGCAGATGTAACGGGTAAGCACTTGTGCAGGTTCATCTTGATCACTGATATCGTCGAGCAGACTGTCCCAACGCGCAGAAATCGTAGAAAGAACCTGTTGATAAAGGGCTTGCTTGGTATTGAAATAATAAAGCACATTCGCTTTGGGGAGGCCTGCCCGGTCAGCAATTGCCTGCATGCTGGCGCCCTTAAAGCCATGCTTTACGAACTCGATCTCAGCAGCACTTAGAATAACGTGGCTATTTTTTTCTCGAATTTTTCCAGTTTTCAAAGACATGGGGCTCTATGCTCGCTTCGGTCAGTGGATAGCCGAAATACGAAGAAATCTCGAAAGTACATTCGGGGGTAACATTTGAATACGCATACTTACACAAAGTTACATTACATAGAAAGCGCTTAACAAACATTTAATCTGCGCACAAAAAAGGAGAGCTCCAGTTGGACACTCTCCTTTTTCGGTTTGCGGCTGTACCTTAAACTTAAAAACTAGGACTTAGGCAACTTGCCTTCTACACCCTGGATAAAAAAGTCGAACCCTAGCAAAGCGCCGTCTTCCATTGTCTGCCCTGCAGAAATAGCTTCAGAGCCGTCCTGTTTGATAACAGGACCATCAAACACTCGTATAGAAGCCGCTTTTAGCGCTGCTTTTTTGTCCGCAACGAGCTGCTTTACGTCCGCTGGGACGGCTGAATTAAGCGGAGCCAAATCAGTTGTTCCCTCCGCAATACCTGGCCATAAATCTTCAGCTTTCCACGTCCCAGCAATAACGGCTTTTGCTTTCTGAACGTAGAGCTCGCCCCAATTGTGGACGGTCGACGTCAAATGCGCCGTCTTACCATACACAGACATATCTGAGTGATAGCCAATGGCATACACGCCTTTCGCTTCAGCGGCTTGAATCACTGCTGCTGAGTCAGTGTGCTGGGTCAAAACATCGACATTCTGAAGAATAAGCGTCTCGGCGGCTTCTCGCTCTTTCGCGGGGTCATACCAGGTGCTTGCCCAAACAACTTTAACCGTCACATCTGGATTCACTTCTTTTGCGCCTCGGGTGAACGCATTGATGCCACGAATTACTTCAGGAATCGGAAATGAAGCGACATAACCTAACACATTTGTTTTGGTCATTTTCCCTGCTACTAATCCTGTCAGGTAACGCCCCTGATAGGCTCGCGTAAAATACGTTCCCATATTTTTAGCACGTTTGTAACCAGAAGCGTGCTCGAATGACACCTTCGGAAAGCGCTTAGCTACTTTTAACGTCGGGTTCATGTAACCAAACGAGGTCGTAAAGATAAGGCCATGACCCTTGGCTGCCAGCTGCCGAATCACCCGTTCAGCATCCGCTCCTTCCGGAACGCTCTCGACATAAGACGTTGTGACTGCATCGCCTAGTTGAGCCTCAAGATACTTTCGACCCTCGTCATGTGCATAGGTCCACCCCGCATCACCTGTGGGCCCGACATAGACAAAACCGACTTTGAGAGGGTCGGCAAATGCCAACCCAGAGAGCAAGGTCAACGCGCCGGCCAAGGCACATAAAGGCTTATTTATTCGCCGAGACTTTCCTTTCGCTTCTTTGATTCCTAACATGAGTACTCCTACAAAGTGTGTCATCCGATCGTTCATTTTAAAAACAATGGCAATACTCGCTACCATTGAGGTCGATATGGTTGGCCCAAGGCCAGTGGTGCGCTCAAGCGCGCCCGTCCTGCATCACTGGCAATCACCACCAGCACAAGAATCGTAGCGACATAAGGCAGCATCGCCAATATGTTGGGGGAGATTTCAAAGCCCATACCTTGCAGCACTAAATGCATAATACTCGCCGCGCCAAATAGATAAGCTCCCAACATAACACGCTGAACTTTCCAGCTCGCGAATACAACCAAGGCAAGCGCGATCCACCCCCGTCCCGCACTCATTCCTTCGCTCCACAAAGGGGTATACGCCAAGGACAAGTAGGCTCCGGCTAGCCCTGCCATTGCGCCGCCAAATAGAACCGCCAAATATCTTACAGTAAAAACCGACATTCCTAGCGCATTAGCCGCTTCTGGGTTTTCGCCTACCGCCCTCACCGTCAAACCCACTCTCGTCGAACGAAAGCAAATATAGACCAAAGCAAAAATAGACCACGACAAATACACCAACGGATCTTGAGAAAACAATACCTGACCAAGCAAAGGAATTTCGCTTAAGAATGGCAAATTCCACGCCGTAATCCCCTCTATCCCGACACCAACATAAGAGGCGCCGAGAAAAGCACTTAATCCCGTGCCGAAAATAGTTAAGGCTAACCCGGTTGCCACTTGATTAGACACTAAGGTAATCGCAAGAACGCCAAACAAAAATGACATCAACATACCTGCCATCATGCCCGCAATCACCCCGAGCAGGAGACTCCCAGTCAACACGGTTGCTATAAAGCCAGACACCGCCCCCATCAAAACCATGCCCTCTTGACCGAGATTCAACACGCCTGATTTTTCACACACCAGCTCTCCGAGAGCAATCAACAACAAAGGCGTACCGGTACGAATCGTTGCAAACAGAACATTGAGCAGCAGGTCAAGATCCATCAGACGCTCCCGTTAGGTGGCCACGAGCAACAAAACGATAGCCAATTAAAAAGTCGCAGGCGAGTAGGTAAAACAAAAGCATTCCCTGAAACAAACCCGTAATTGATTTAGGTAAACTCAGGTCCATTTGAACCATCTCTCCGCCCATATACGTCAACGCTAACAGCATACTGGCACCCACCATTCCTAGCGGATGCATACGCCCTAGAAACACCACGATAATCGCCGTGTATCCGTATCCAGGAGAAACATAAGGGTTTAGTTGGCCAATCGGACCGCTCACCTCACTCACACCCGCTAAGCCAGCCAAGGCACCACAAACTAGTAACGAAAACCACACCAGACGCTTTTCTTTGAATCCAGCAAACCTCGCGGCTGAAGCGTCTTCCCCTAATACCGAGATTTGAAAACCAATGAATGTGCGAGCCATTAGCGTCCAGATAATCGCCACCGCCGCCAGCGCAAAAAACACGCTAATATTGAGGCGGTAATCCTCAGAAATCAAAGGCAGCATCGTAAAGTCCGAGAACAGTGCGGACTCAGGAAAACTGTAGCCATCGGGGTCTTTCAACGGGCCGTGCACGGCAAATAGTAGTAAGTTAAGCGCAATGTAGTTCAGCATGATCGTGGTCAGAATTTCATTTGCGGCAAACCGGGTCTTTAGAAACGCCGCCAACGCAGCCCATGCCAAACCACAACTTGCGCCAAAAAACAGGACAAGCGGCAGCGCCCACGCCGACTCGAACGCCGCCAACTCCAATGCTAAATAGCCGCCACCCAGCGCGCCAATAATGAACTGGCCTTCGGCACCGATATTCCAAATCTTCGCCTTAAAACAGACCATCAAACCCATCGCACAAAGCAGCAACGGAGCGACTTTGACGCCTAGTTCGGTCCAGCCATATACATCGCTTAGAGGTAGAATGAAAAACGTATAAAGTGCTTCTCCCGGCGCATGCCCAAGACTCGCAAAAACTGCAGCGCCCGTCACTAGCGTTAGGATCATCGCCATCAACGGAGACAGCACAGCCATAACTTGCGAGTCGCTGGCTCTCTTCTCAATTCTAAGTGGCATCAGGAAACTCATACTGACAGCTCTCTCTCATTATTTTGCTGAGAAGCAGCGGTCACCCCTGACAGTTCTGGCCCATTAAAGTCTCCGGCCATCCATTGACCTAGCTGACCAATACTTACCTTTGACACCGAGTCGATAGGAGACAAACGGCCATCGCAGATTGCACCGATACGGTCACTAATGGCATAGAGTTCGTCGATATCTTCAGACACCACCAAGACTGCAGCCCCCTGATCTCGCAATGCAATCAAAGCATGACGAATCAAAATAGCAGCGCCAATATCGACGCCCCATGTCGGGTGAGAGCACACAAGAATCGTTGGGTTTTGAAGTATCTCGCGACCAAGAATAAATTTCTGAAGGTTACCGCCAGACAAGCTCTTAGCGGGCGCGGAAACACCAGCAGTCTTTACGTTAAAGCGCTCTATTATTGAGCGTGCGTAACTCACAACTCGATTCGTTTGAACCCAGCCGCCAGCACTCAACAAGCCCGACTGGTACGCCGTTAGCAAAGTGTTATCCTGCAATGACATATTGGGCACAGCACCGCGGCCTAGACGCTCTTCGGGCACAAACCCCAAACCCAGCTGCCGACGCTCCGCTGGGCCTAAGCGCCCGACTTGCACCTCATCAAACAGCACACTACTCGCGGCAGAGGTCTGCTCGCCACTAATCAAGTTCAACAACTCTTCCTGACCATTGCCCGCCACGCCAGCAATACCGAGTATTTCGCCAGACTTTACGTCAAACGATACGTCCCGTAACGGACAGCTAAACGCATCAAGCGCGCGAGCGCTCAGCTGCTTCACCATCAAACGAGAGACTCGCGAATCAAGCGGTTCAGCTTTCACATAATTTTCATTGAGGGGTGTTTCATCTCCGACCATAAGACGAGCAATATCACTAGTTGCCGTCACTTTAGGATCACAATCACCACTCACCTTGCCATTTCGAAGGATGGTTGCGGTATCGCATAAGGCGCGGACTTCATCAAGTTTATGAGAGATAAACAAAATACTGCAGCCTTCAGCCGCTAATTGCGCCAACGTACGAAACAACACAGTGACTTCCTGCGGCGTCAGCACAGAGGTCGGCTCATCGAGAATCAATAACTTAACGTCTTGCAGCAAACACCTAACAATTTCGACGCGCTGCTGCTCACCGACACTTAGTGAATGGACCTGACGATCTGGATCCAAACGCATACCATAACGCTCAGACACAGACAAAATACGTGCTTTGAGTGCCTCCATATTGGCGTCAGTTTTAGGCGGTAAGCTCAGCGAGATATTCTCCGCGACAGTCAAGGTTTCAAACAAAGAAAAATGTTGAAAAACCATTCCTATACCAAGGTCGCGCGCATGGGACGCACCTTTGATAGCAATCGCTTGGCCATCCCACAGAATATGCCCGGCATCGGGCTTCACCACGCCGTAAATAATTTTCATTAAGGTGCTTTTACCGGCGCCATTCTCACCCAACAACGCATGAATTTCGCCCGCAGCGACCACAAGGTCAACCGATTGATTAGCGATACAGCCAGGGTAGCGTTTGGTGATATTGTGTAGCTCTATTCGGTTCATTCTTTTGCTTAGGCCAAGAAAGCGATATTGCCCTGCGAAAAATCGCTGAGGTGATGACATTAAGCAAACGAAGCATGACCGAGGAGCCATACATTGCTTGCCGATCAAGCGTAAAACTAAGCGCTCAATTTATTCGAATATGGTTGATTAAGCAATGTGAACACAGCATTGAAGGGCGAAATCCAAGCACTAAAATAGTGCCGTATCCCCTATACATTCCACAAGCCGCTACTGATCAAGAACTACCTAGTTTTAGTCAGCCATTAGTCGCGCCTTTTTTGTTACCAGCGATTCGTCTATCAGCATTCCTTCTACTAAACTAAGGGGATACCAAAAAGGCATTGCCATGATGCCTTTTCACTGCCACTAGCCGCAGGCCAACCCTTATGAAAACGGTTCACCCCAGTGTTTATCGGGCATCTATTCTCCACTTTCTATCAGACCCACTGCTAGATGGCGACGAGGCTTACGAGTACTTTGAAGATGGTGCGTTAGTGGTCGATCAAGGGAAAGTGATTCAGCTTGGTGATGCTCAAACCCTACTCGCTCAACTAGATCACCCTGCGAACCTAGTAGACCTACGAGGACAACTGATCATCCCCGGGTTTATCGACACCCATTTGCACTATCCTCAAATTGACATCATGGCCTCGCACGGCGAAGCCTTATTGGACTGGCTCAACCGCTATACATTTCCAGCCGAGCAAGCATTTAAAGACCCGCGACACGCACTAGAAACAGCGAACTTTTTTGTCGACGAATTACTCAAGAACGGCACCACGACAGCAGCCGTATTTGGCACCGTCCACAAAACGTCAGTGAATGCTTTTTTTGAAGTGTCGCAGGCGCGCAACACCCGTATGATTTGCGGACAAGTCATGATGGACAGAAATGCCCCGCGCGCGCTATGCGACACAGCGACACAGAGCTACGAAGACTCGTCAGAGTTAATCTCCAAGTGGCATCAAAACGGACGCCAGCAATACGCTGTTACACCACGTTTTGCGATCACTTCTAGTCCAGCGCAACTGGAAGTCGCCGCCCAACTCTTAAAAGACACGCCAAGCTTGCTACTGCAAACGCATTTATCAGAGAACAAAGACGAAATTGCATTTGCGCTCAAGCTGTTTCCTGAAGCAAATGACTATTTGGATATATACGAACGCTATGGCTTAGTTAACTCAAATAGTGTGTTTGCCCACGCCTTGCACCTGAACGACGATCAATGCCAGCGACTGGGTGCGCAACAAGCGAAGATTGCATTTTGTCCTAGCTCAAACTTATTTTTGGGCAGCGGCCTAGCCGACATCAAAAAGTTCGATACCCATAATTTGGGGCTTAGCTTGGCAAGCGATGTCGGCGCCGGAACACGGCTATCGATGCTACATACAATGGCCGAAGCCTATAAAGTTTGCCGCCTACAAAACTATTCACTGGACGCGTTACGAAGTTTTTACTTAGCGACACTCGCTGGCGCCAAAGCATTAGGTTTAGAAGATAAAGTGGGATCGTTCAGGCCCGGTAACGAGGCAGACTTTGTCGTGTTGAATTACGACGCCACGAGCTTAATGAAAAGACGACAGGTGCAGTGCGAGGACTTGCCAGACAAACTATTTGCATTGCTCATGTTAGGTGACGATCGCAGTATTACTAGCACTTACGTTGCTGGTAAACGTGTCTATCACGCTGACAATAACCCGCACGCTTGAATGCAGAACTAGGCTTTTAAAGCATCCAACAAAGGCGAAAGTAGCTCCGTCATTCTTTGCTGTGGATCAAACTGATCAAACAATGAATCAAGTAACTGTCGAGATTGAGAAAAACGATTAGCGCTGTCCAATGCATCACGCACGCCGCTCGCAAAATCTGCCAAAGGCTCTGCGATGCCGCGCGGCAGTCCCCCTGATTGATAGCCAGGTGAAGAGCGATAATAACCAGACTCAACCGCCGTGACGCTTTGTTGACTCAGGTTCAAACTAAACTGCGCAATTTCGCTTGGGTCACTATTAATTTCAAGCGCCATGTTAAACGCGGTATCTAGGTCGCCATTATAAAACTCCTCAGATAGCGCATTTATCTGACTCAATAAGTCTTCAATTGCCTTCAGCTCTTGCTTGTCTAAATCGCCTTCTACCGATAAACGATAACCAAACTGGCTGCTCTGCTCTGAACTGGCATAACGAATCGAGCCACCCTCACCACGCGCTTGCAAACCCTCTGCCGAATAACGCTGATCGCTAGAAGCCGAGATTTTAACCGTGTCTCCATCTTGCGTCGTCAATTCAAATTGAAAGCTCTCTGAGTTTCTTTGATAAGCCTTTACATACGAAGCGCTTTCAGTCTGGCGAGGCGCTAATTCACGTGAAGACGATCGTATATTGTCAATGACTCCCCGGTCTTGCTCTTTCGGGGGGATAACGTTTTCTTGCAGACGATCAATACGGTCATAAATACCCGTTTCCGCTTGGTCGATATTTTTCGCTAGCGGTTCGTTCATTTTTTCTAGCGCTTCAATCTGCTCACGCGCCTGAGAAAAACCGCTTTCAACACCTGAACGAGCCGCGTCCAGCATGCCTTCCAGCTCATCCTCTGTCGCGCCATCAGATTCCGCGAGCCGCACTCGGTTCTCAACAAACTTCATTACATTGTCAACCACAGCCGACACATCAAATGAAGGAAGCGCCGGATTGACACGTTCGTCGTCTTTTAGCTCGACACCTAAACCATTTTTGAGGCCCTGACTAAAGGTTGCACCAACGATGTATTCATCAGACAAACCGCCATTAGAGGCGTCAGACTTCGGCGCAAAGCGCGATTGCAGTAGTTCCGAAGAAATATCTGTTTGACTATAAAACGATGCAGTCACTGTAAACATAAGGCACCTCGGCCCGCAGGCCTAACTTAAAAATATGCGTTAGGTAAGTATCGGCAATATTGATCAGTTCTTGAGAACTTTTTTAATGATTTGTTCAAATATCAAACATGTCGATTAGACAAATTTGGAGCAAAAACAGGCCTATAAAATCAGGACGCTCTGGACAGACGCATAATCGCTCGCATTTCCGCCGGATCTTTTATGACATCTCCCGATACAACGCCCGTTTTTTGGTAGCTTTGCAAATGAAAGCTACTCAAGCGACTCACCCAAAAACTTAAGGCCGCCAATTCGAGAAAATAGGGCCACGCTTGTTGCTCTTCAAGAGTCCAGGGTCGCTGCTGCCGGTACGCTGACACCAACGCATCTAATTTTGTCTGGTCTCGGCTCCCGCCTTTCACCATAGTCCAGTCATTTGCCGCCACCGCTAAATCGTATAATAACGGCGCCTCACTGGCATTGTAGAAGTCAATGACACCCGTAATTTCGCCCTGACAAAAGAGCACATTATCATGAAAAAGATCGCCGTGGACCGCGCCTTTTGGGCACTTCTCTAGCAAAGGTTCAGCCCGCTCGAATCGTTTAATCGACTCGACGAGTTCAGCATATTCAGTCGCATCTAAAGACGCTTCCAAACGATCCGCCTGTTCGTTCATCCATGCAACGCTGCGACTGTACGGACGGTGACCGTGAAATTCACTCAATGACAAATGCATTCGCGCCACCCACCCACCAAGCGCAGCACAATCGTCAATAGCTGGAAACCGCCGCGCCTCGCCGCTAAGACAAGGTACGATCACCCCTTTCTTTTCTCCAAATGAGAATATAGGCGCTCCAGAGCGCATTAACACCGGCGCAGGAACAGGGAAACCATCGCCAGCTAAATGCGAGGTTAAATCACAAAAATAAGGAAGGTCCTGCTCCGCTAGATTCTCGAAGATCGTCAACACCCAGCGCGTAATCTCTGCGCCGTCATGCTGCGTTTCTATAAAATAATTAGTATTCTCAATACCTGCACTGATCGGCGTTAACGCCGAGAAGCGGCCAATATCGTAGTCGTTCAACAAAGACTCTGCGTCGCAAACCGTTATCTCAGTAAATACAGCCATTCGAAATCAACACGCCCCGCCAACTAGATCATTCTTAAAACATAGCGCAGATTATTTATTAGGCCCACTATCATTTAACCGGGCCACTATGAAATCTAAACACATCATCTGGTTCAACAATTAAACGCACTTCCTGCTCACGGAAAAAAGCCACTCGGTCGTCCAAGCATTCCTGTCCATTGCTCCGCTTTACATAGTTACTGGCAAGCTTTAAATAGTCTTGATAGTGCCGCGCCTCGGACTTTAACAAAGACAAATAAAACGTTTTCAGTTTCTCGTCTAGATGGGGAGCAAGTTTGGCAAAACGTTCACATGAGCGAGCCTCAATAAATGCGCCAATAATTAGCAAATCAACCACTTGTTGCGGCTCTTGTTTGCGCGCGTAACTTCGTAAGCTAGTGGCATAACGAGAAGCGCTCATTCGTGTAAAGCTCAATTTACGCTGTTTAATGAACTTCAGCACTTGCTCAAAATGCCGTAATTCCTCGCGAGCGAGCCGAGACATTTTCGTTAACAGCTCTGTATCTTCGGGATAACGGTGAATCATGTTCACCGCAGTCATCGCTGCTTTTTTCTCACAGTGCGCATGGTCAATTAGCATTACGTCTTGCTGCGCGAGGGCATTCTCAATCCAGCGATCTGGGGTCTCAACCCCAAGAAAAGCATGTATCTCTGCCAAATCCTGTTCCGCACTCAAAGCTGCTTCCCCATATTGTTCATACGATTATTGACCACTACATGCTATTGATAACTAAGTATTATTTAATGCACCACTCTACTAGGCAATGCGCATACTATTTCAAAACAAGGCTGCGTTGGCGGCCCATAAAAATTGGCGTGAAGTATACGTCGTTTATTCAATAATGTTGAATCGGACGCCATACTAGTGATTCTAGATATCGCCAAAAGACAACACGCAAAACAAAAAACGACGGACAGTAAACACCATCCGATAACAGAAACTGATACGCTACAACCTGATGTCAGAGTTTATAGCTGTGTTCTAACAACAAAACTAATACGGAACCTAGATAGATCATCACGATGATACCATCCAAAACTGCGTTGCTCTTGTTACTACTTTTGATCAGTCCATTTGCTAGCCCCGGGCAGCCACTGGCAACGATTGACCTGTCGAACGAACAATGGAACACCGGCCAGCACTTTGACTTAGCAGGCGACTGGAGCTTTTCATGGCAGCAATGGGTCGACCCTACCGCACCACTCGCTGACATAACGTGGAACAGAATGTCCGTTCCTGGCGCGTGGAACAAACAGCGAGAGACAGACAATCCCTATTCCGGTGAGGGCTATGCAAGCTATGCCTTGCGTGTCGTTGTACCCTCCGATGTGCGCATTATTTACTTAAGCTTGCCCGATATGGCCAGCGCTTATGAGCTTTGGATAAACGCAGAACAGCTAGCGCATAACGGGGTGATCGGGAAAGAGCGAAACAGCGAAACACCCGCCTACCAACCCAAGGTAATACAAGCACACCCCAAGAGTGGCGTCGTCGACATTCTCATTCACACGTCAAACCACCACTATCAGTGGGGTGGAATTTGGTATACCCCCACAATCACTGATGATAGCGGTGTCTTTACTATGCGCGAACTTCCGCTCATTAAGGCGAGCATCGCGGCAACAATACTCATCAGCACCGCGTTACTCAGCATGGCGCTGTTTTTGTCTCGAAGAAAAGATAAGAAAGTGCTTTATTTTAGCCTATTGTGTTTTGCTGTCGGAATTCGTCGTTTGGTGATTGACGAACGTCTTTTGTACCAACTCGATTCGCTTGACTGGCACATGCTTCAAGGCATTGAAAATCTCGTAATCTACCTGCTATTGCCTCTGTTTAGCAGCTACTTCCACCATTGGTTTCCAAAAGAAGTTAGCCGCAAGCTCATCTTGGTTAGCTGGCTAATTTGCACTCCGTTCTGTCTCGCTGCATTAATGCTCGATGTCCGAGACTACACTCAGCTCAACATCCCTTTTCAGATAGCATTGCTAGTAACCCTGCCTTATATATTTTTCGCTTACGCCAAAGCATTAGTCACCAAACAACCCGGCGCTAAAATGTTTGGACTGAGCTTGTCGGTGTTCGCTGCCTGCGTGGTCAACGACATCCTTAATTACAGCTACATTATCAATACGCCAACCATGATCCACTATGGCGCTCTCGCCTTTGTATTGTTTCAATTAACGGCACTCGTTAGACGCTATCTAATCAACTTCAAAACAATTGAGGTGATGTCCAATGAACTGCGACAGCATAACAATGAACTCGTTAAGCTAGATGAGTACAAAGATGAATTTCTCGCGACTACCTCTCACGAGCTAAGAACCCCTTTACACGGTATTTCCGAGCTTGCGCTGCGCTTGAAAGACAACACCACCAGCTTTAGCGAGTCACAGAAGCATCAGCTGAACCTAATTGAGTCGAGCGCCAAGCGACTCGGTAGTCTCGTCAATGACATCTTAGATTACTCAAGCATAAAACACGGTAAGCTATCCCTAAAAGTCAGCCCTACGCTGCTCAACCCTATCGCTGAAAGCGTTGTACAAACGCTTAGACCGCTAGCCGAAGGAAAAACCCTTACCATCGAATGCCAGCTAGACGATCGCATTGAGTATGTGATGGCCGACGAATATCGCCTGCAGCAAATTCTATTCAATCTACTCGGCAATGCTATCAAGTTTACGGAGTCGGGTTACGTCAGAGTTCTTTCTGAACGCGCCGGAATGCAAGCTAGAATATTCATTGAAGATACGGGCTCAGGCATCCCTGAAGATGAAATCGACATTTTATTTCAGCCTTTTGAAAAATATGTCGAAGGCGAGCATCAGCACCATTTGAGCACCGGTTTAGGCTTGTCTATATCAAGACAGTTGGTGCAACTTCAGTCGGGCGAATTAAAGCTAACCTCAATCGTTGGCAAAGGCTCCAGAGCCGAGTTCACACTGCCTATCGCGTCGGCAGGTGATAGGACCACGGCACCCTCCCCTTCAGCCCTAATGCAGATTAACGAAGGGAAAACGATAGAAACAAACTCCGAAATAGTGTCATCACTAGCGAGCAATGCGCTGTCTGATATGAACAGAAAACCACCTAACCTCGCCCAGCAAAGCGCCGCTGACATGAGCGCATTTTATGTACCGGCCGACCGCTCCGCGCTAATTTACTACGCAGACGACGAAGCCGTTAATCGAGAGATCGTCAAAAGCTTGCTTGAGAAAGCCGGCTACACCGTAAAAACATTTACTAACGCGCAAAGTCTGCTGGGCGCAATAGAACAAAGCACCCCCGAATTGATCCTGCTAGACTTGATGATGCCCGGCATGAGCGGGCTAGAAGCTTGCCGCAACGTACGAGAACAGCATGACTGCCATGCGTTACCCGTCATGATGCTTACCGCGAGATATCAAATATCCGACATCGTTGATGCCTTAGGCTCAGGCGCAAACGACTATTTAGTGAAGCCTTATCATGAAAACGAGCTGCTCGCGCGCGTCTACAGCCAGCTCAGCGTTCACCGACTTTGGAGCGCTTCGCTAGAAAACAAAGCGCTAAAGTCAGAAATAGATCGAAGAGGCCAAAAAGAAGCAGAGCTCACCAACACCAATACGCGCCTGCAGCACGCGCTAAATGCGACAGATCAAGGCTTACTATTGCTCAACGAAGAATTAGATATTGTGTTTGCCAACCAACAATCTTGCGAGTCCTTAGGGCAGGATACAAGCGAGCTTCTTGGGACCCCACTTTCAGACTTAATTACCTCCGACTCCCAATTAGCATTCGAAGAATTTTCGAACAGCAACCATAAAGAGACCGAGATTCACGTTCACCTTCCTCACTCGAATGGCTCACTGCGCATGAGCATTCGCTCGTTTGATGAAGATACATACATTGCTGTCGTGCTGGACGACAACGCTAAGCCCCAACAAACGCATAAACTTTTACAAGAACTCACGCTGGAGCTGGCGCAAAATAGACAGCGTATCGACCAAGTCGAACTCGCCCTTAGCCAAGTAAGCCGCAACGAATTGTCAACTAGGTATGCCTCTAACTCAAACGACACCTCACTTAGCGAAGAGAGTGCAAAAGAGCTAGTCGTCAAAACATTACGCAGCGCTCTGTCACATTGGGAACGCTACACTCAGCTCAGTAAGGCTGACCTAGCAGAGCAAAGCAAATGCTGGCGTGTCTATATCGACGGCACAACCGCTAAAACGCGAACGCTCGACAAATATCTCACGGTTAAAAGTCTTCCCTCCAAGCCTCGCTGGCGAGCCGTTATCCAAACCGCTAACTATGTCATTGATCATTGCGAGCTCTCCCAAGAAGACCACAAAGAGTTGCTCGACCTCATCGGCGCTCTGGATCTTGCCTATTCCTAACAAATATGTGACAACGAACCATGGCTAAGGCTAGAAAGCTTTCTCTAGGTCAGGCCCGCAGGCCCAAGACCTTAGGTGATACTTCGAACAAAACTGTGACGCAGGTTCATCTAATGCCGCTAAAACCACCCTTTTTGACACCGATTGACCCGAATTTGTACTGCGCCTGCCCGCCATTTTCTCTCATGATTGGAAGGATGTTTCGACCTACAAGGTTCGCAACATCTTGATAACAAAAATATCCCTCACGGAGCCTGATTATGAATTTAAAACACACACTGCTAGGCGCAACGTTAGCGCTAACCACCAGCATCGTTCCTATGCAAGCGATGGCGGACCACAACCACGGCGTCGACAAAATCAAAGTCATGTCGCGTAACATTTATCTGGGCGCAGACATCTTTCCCGTTGTCGCTGTTGCTCAAAACCCAGATCCGGCCAATCCGTTAGCCGTCCCTTTGGCGGTCGCAGATGTTTTTCAAACTGTTCAGGCCACTAATTTCCCGGAGCGTGCAGAAGCGTTGGCAGACGAAATCTCGCGCCGCAACCCTCACGTTATCGGCTTACAAGAAGTTAGTCAGTGGTTCACTGGCCCAGCCGACTCATTAGTAGGCGGCACAAGCCCAGCGTCAGACGTTGTGTATGACTTTCTAGACATTCTTCTTGCTGCAATGGCTGAGCGCGACCTTGATTACACAGTTGCGACTGTTTCTGACAATGCTGAAATTGAGCTGCCCATGTTCACGGGCGTCGACGCTGCCGGCAATCCAACGTTTCTTGACTTGCGTTTAGAGGATCGCGACGTTGTGCTCGTGCGTAACGGCAACAATATTAGCTTTTCTAATACTTACAGCGCGACATTTCAAAACAACCTAGCGATCCCTGTGGGCGGTCAAGACCTTGAGTTTACTCGCGGCTTTAATATGGTAGATCTTCACGTCAAAGGCGCAGACTACCGCTTCGTCAATACTCACCTTGAGGTCGGCGGATCAGAACCGTTCCAAAGCTTCCAAGCAATTCAAATGAATGAGCTATTGCAGACGATTACGGCGACAACATTACCCGAGACACCTGTCATCATGGTAGGAGACTTTAATAGCAGCCCAGACGATCAACCATTTGAGTCTGCACTTGGCTTAGGTACTTTGGTTCCACCTTACCTGCAAGCCGTTGGCACAAGCTACAGCGACATTTGGCTATCAAAAAGAAAACCTAAAGATGGCTTCACTTGCTGTTTTGCGGCTGACGTATCAGACGAAGATGCCGAGTTAACCTCACGTATTGACCACATCTTTCTTGATGCGAAAGCTCGTGAGGTTGAAAAGCTAAAAGCGAAAGTCGTTGGCGATAGTAACGCTGATATGACCGACATTAGCGGCCTCAACCCTTCTGACCATGCTGGCGTATTTGGCAAAATCAAACTTAAGAAGTAAGAGTAAATTGATGCGCTGGCTATGCTGCCAGCGCGTCTTTCATTTCCCTCACATATAAGAGCTCTCTCTGACCTCCGGTCCAGCAAGCAAATTCAAACTAGAATCATTAAAAAAACAGTCATCTTCACTTCATTCACTTCTAGCCCTACCTTTTTATTTGACCCTCATTCACCCTACGAATGATGAATATATAGCCAAAAGCCTTATGAATACTTAACAAGTCAGCGAAAAATCCGTAGAATACGTGCGCGAAATCAAGGGTGAACTAGACTTGGATATCGCTTAGCTATCCTGCTGATACGGGTTCGACGAATGTCAGCAAAGCGAGCATCTACCCGCCTCTTAGCGCCGGTTCAAGAATGTGCCACGCCAAGAAACGGAAACAGCCGCGAAGCGCTGTCATAGTGTTGCATTAGTGAATGACCCACAAACAAGTGACCGGGAAACCCCTAGTCAGTCTGTTAAAGAGCCGCGTGACTAACAACGCGTGGACAACGTTGCTGGCGATCGATATTCGAGCGTTACGCAACTGTTTTGATAACGATTACTAAAACATTGAGTGAGAGATTCGTATGAGTTTGTATTCAGAATACCTAGAAGAGATTGAGGTTCGTAAAAACGAACTTGGCTTGAACCCTAAACCGATTGATGGTGCCGAGCTATTATCAGAAATCATCGCTCAAATTAAAGACACTGGGAATGAGCACCGCGAAGGGTCTTTGAACTTCTTCATCTACAATACGCTTCCTGGTACAACTCCTGCTGCTGTTGTTAAAGCTGCTTTCTTAAAAGATATCGTTCTTGGTAAAGAGACGGTTGCAGAAATCACTGCTGAGTTCGCTCTAGAACAACTTTCTCATATGAAAGGTGGCCCATCAGTTGAAGCGCTACTAGACATCGCCCTTTCTGACGATGCACAAGCTAAAGCGGCTGGCGAAGTTCTTAAGTCTCAGGTATTTCTATACGAAGCTGATACGGCACGCATCGCTGACGCTTACAAAGCGGGCAATGCCATCGCTAAAGATCTTCTAGAAAGCTACACCGCTGCAGAGTTCTTTACAAAGCTTCCTGAAGTTCCAGCGAAAATTGACGTTGTTACTTACATCGCGGCTGAAGGTGATATCTCTACTGACCTTCTTTCTCCTGGTAACCAATCACACTCTCGTGCTGACCGTGAACTACACGGCCAATGCATGATCACACCTGAAGCTCAGCAAGAAATTGTTGAATTAGGCAAGAAGCATCCAAACGCTAAAGTGATGTTAATCGCTGAGAAAGGCACCATGGGTGTTGGTTCTTCTCGTATGTCAGGTGTAAACAACGTCGCACTTTGGGCCGGTGAAAAGACATCTCCTTACATTCCATTCATCAACAATGCCCCGGTTGTTGCAGGTACTAACGGTATCGCGCCAATCTTCTTGACGACTGTTGGTGTAACTGGCGGTATCGGTCTTGATCTGAAAAACTGGGTTAAGAAAGTGGATGCTAACGGCGACGTTGTTAAAGATGAAAACGGCGACCCAGTATTAGAAGAAGCTTACTCAGTAGCAACCGGTACCGTTCTTACGATCGACACTCAAACTAAGAAGCTTTACAACGGCGACAAAGAACTAGTAGACGTTTCTGACGCGTTCTCTCCTCAGAAAGTTGAATTCATGAAAGCTGGCGGTTCTTACGCTCTGACTTTCGGTAAGAAGCTACAAACGTTCGCGGCTGAAACTTTAGGTGTTAAAGCGCCTTCAGTATTTGCCCCTTCTAAAGAAATCTCTGTTGAAGGCCAAGGCCTTACCGCTGTTGAAAAAATCTTCAACCGCAACGCAGTTGGCGTAGCATCCTCTTCGCCTTTGCATACGGGTTCTGACGTTCGCGTTAAGGTGAACATCGTAGGCTCTCAAGATACGACGGGTCCAATGACCTGCCAAGAACTTGAGTCTATGGCCGCTTCTACAATCTCTCCAAGTGTTGATGGTGCTTTCCAGTCGGGTTGTCACACAGCCTCTGTATGGGATAGCAAAGCTAAGGCGAACACGCCTAAGCTAATGGCATTCATGAACGACTTCGGCGTAATCACCGCTCGTGATCCGAAAGGCGTTTACCACTCAATGACTGACGTCATCCACAAAGTACTGAACGACATCACAGTGGACGACCGCGCCATTATCATCGGTGGTGACTCGCATACGCGTATGTCTAAAGGCGTCGCGTTCGGTGCTGACTCCGGTACGGTTGCGATTGCATTGGCGACTGGCGAGTGTGCTATGCCAATTCCTGAGTCTGTCAAAGTGACCTTCAAAGGCAACATGAAAGATCACGTCGACTTCCGTGATGTGGTGCACTCAACTCAAGCACAAATGCTTGCTAAGTTTGGCGAAAACGTTTTCCAAGGCCGTGTAATCGAAGTACAGATCGGTACTTTGCTTGCTGACCAAGCATTTACCTTTACTGACTGGACTGCAGAAATGAAAGCGAAAGCTTCTATCTGTATTTCTACTGATGATACCTTGGTTCAATCTTTAGAGTTGGCTAAAGCTCGTATCCAGATCATGATTAACAAAGGCATGGAAAACGAAGCTGGGATGTTACAAGGTCTTATCGATCTTGCAGACAAGCGTATTGCGGGTATTAAGTCTGGTGAAGAGCCAGCACTTGCTCCTGACGACAATGCTAACTACTTCGCTGAAATCGTTGTAGATCTAGATCAGATCGATGAGCCAATGATCGCTGACCCAGACGTTAACAACGAAGACGTTTCTAAGCGTTATACTCACGATGTTATCCGCCCAGCATCTTACTACGACGGCCGTAAAGTTGACCTAGGTTTTGTCGGTTCTTGCATGGTGCACAAAGGTGATATGCAAATCATCGCAGCTATGCTTCGTAATTTAGAGAAGAGCGGCCCAATTACTTTCAATGCACCTCTTGTTGTTGCGCCACCAACGTACAACATTGTTGACGAGCTTAAAGCAGAAGGCGACTGGGACATTCTTTCTAAGTATGCTGGCTTCACTTTCGATGATACCAACCCAAAAGAAGCAGCACGTACTAAGTACGAAAACATCATGTACCTAGAACGTCCTGGTTGTAACCTATGTATGGGTAACCAAGAAAAAGCAGAAGCAGGTGATACTGTTCTTGCGACTTCTACCCGTCTTTTCCAAGGCCGTGTTGTAGAAGACTCTGCTGAGAAGAAAGGTGAATCTCTACTAGGTTCGACACCAATGGTTGTACTGTCTAGTATCCTAGGCCGTTTCCCAACAATTGCTGAGTACAAAGCAGCGGTTGAAGGCATTAACCTAACAAGCTTTGCACCGCCGTCGGAAGACCTAGCTCGTCCCGCTATCCCGGTGAAAATGCTTTAGCAACGGCAAAAACGACCGGTCGCAGCCACTGGCTTCAACCGGTTTTTTTCGTAGAAAACTAAAAAAGCCCGGGTACGGAAACGTACTCGGGCTTTTTTATAACGCCAAGCGCTTAATCTTTTGTTTTCGCCTCTTCAAAATTTAGATAATGACCGTAATTCCTTTGGTACACCTCTTTACCCATTAGCGCGATTTGTTTCTCCACAAACGTGCGAAACAAATCTTGCAGCGCATGGTCCTTACAGGCCAACGCGAAAGCTTCTACCGTCGATAACGAATCTGGTGTCGGGATTTTTCGGATGAGGTAATCGGATATCTGTGATGGCGCCAAAGCAACCCTAGGCAACTCGCTCAACCACTGATTATCATGCAGCATTTTCTTAGCTTTACGCCAGGTAGCGTCTAGCAATAGTAGCGTCCGTTCATCACCTCCTCCTTCACCAACGCCTAGACTAGGAAGGCCCTCTGCATTTGGCCTTTCACCCTCACGTTCATCAACAGTCGCATCCTCAGGAAACAAAACACAAAGATTTGGATAGCGCATTGCCGAAAAGGTTTCACCCTCTCTAACGTAAACGGTGGGATAACGCTGCTTAATTAACGACACCGTCGATAGCGTTCTCTTACGCTCATCTGGATGGCGCAATATCACGATGGGCGGCGCCTCTTTAAGCGCCGAAACACAATCACAACAGCACACTCTCGCTGGCAACCCGCAACCGAAACAATAGCGCGAACCAACAAGTGCCTGATGATACATCGCCGTTCTTTTTATCTTTGTCTCATCGTCATGAAGACGAACACCGATCAGCAGCCCTTGCTTATCGACCTGCAACACAATGTCGCGCTGACTCAGCCCGTTACGTGCCTTTGTCGAATCAAAAACTGACACCTTATAGTGAGCGTCATCAAGCTTTTCCGGTTTCGCCGCGACGATTAGTACATGACCGGTATCACCCGACTTCGGCAGGTGCTCTTTTCGCCACGACAATAGATGCCCAGCTTTCAGCGCATCAACATGTCGACTACCCACTTCCTGTAATACTGAGAAGTAATGAACCGCCTTGGGGCGCGCTATTCCATATGGAAGCTTTCCGCCAAGCTCCTCCACCAAAAGGTTAATAAGACCCGAACAATCACAATGAATCGCAGTATCATCAACCCTGCTATCGCGTGAAAAGCACTTATCAGGCATTGCCAACCAACGCTTAAGCACCTCATCAATCATCACACTGTCGCCTGTCACTCATTACCCCACCACTCATCGTGCCTACCCATTACACCGTCATCAATCGCGATATTTTCCCGCCTACTTATCAGCAAGCTCACAAGTAAATTCACCGCCCTACTTTCAATCGGGCCAACTTAAGACACAACGCTTCGCCTAAACACGCGTATTGTATACACCCAATCCACAAATCCTAGCCCTGTTTCAGAGGAGAAGTTGATCAGCGTCAGTGGTGAGCGCACAATAAGCGTGTTACCGTCATGGTAATCTAACCGCTCTTGGAACTCTGTATGAACCGTTCTTTTGACACGCTTATTGGTATTCTTAATGGTGCTATTGGAGACAAGCTCGCAAGCGGTGCAAACCCTCTAGCGACTAACGCAGGCTTTTATCATGCTAACCAAAAGCTAAGCCTCAAAAGCTCAATTCAAGCCCAGCTTGGGCTTCCAATTAGCAATAAAATCATTGTTTTCTTGCACGGTCTGACGAACACCGAAAGTATATGGGACTACCCTCAACGCGCTCTGGCAGAGCAATCCCCAAACCCAGAAAGCATTGGAAACTATGGCTCAGCATTGCACGCGAGCCTAGGCTACACACCATTTTTTGTACGCTACAACTCTGGTCTGCCTATCGAAGAAAACGGAAAAATCGTCAATAAAATGCTGTCTGAGTTGTTCTCGTCATACCCTCACGAGTGCGATGAGCTCGTGATTGTCGGGTTTAGTATGGGCGGGCTGATCTCACGCCTCGCTCAAAGCTTTGGCGAAAATATGAACGAGCCTTGGTTTCAAACGCTACAACATGCCATATACATCGGCACGCCACATGAGGGCGCGCCACTTGAAAAATTTGCTGACGCTGCCAGCTCCTTGCTCAGCGACTTACCACAGGACTATTTCAGTCACTGGGCAGACTGGATAAATTTACGCAGCGCAGGCATCAAAGACCTCAAGCATGGACTTAAGCCGAACCCAGCAAACTTATCAAGCAAACAGAACAACGGAAAAATAGAAGCGGCCGCTGAACACTTCGGCAAACATGCAAAGCATTCGTTTATTAGCGGAGCGCTCTCTCAAAATTCAAGCGCCTTACTCAACAAGTTTTTTGGCGACAGCCTAGTCAGGGAAGACAGCGCCAATCCTTCCAATCGTCCCGAATTTAGCCACAGTGCGCACTTTGATGGCCTGCATCACCTAGAGCTAGCGCACTCACCTAGTGTTTTTCATCAAATGGAAACATGGCTTAAAGAAGACACTGAACGCCCGTTAAGCTGGGCCAATAACAGTGCGACAACAAACTCAGTCTCAACAAGCGCACCAGAAGATCAGCTAGAGGCACTGGAGCGGCTTCAAGACAAAGCCGCTATGGCGAATGCCGCGGCGCTATTGGCTGCCCAAGCTTACCTTAAAGCACTCGACACCGTCGAAATTGTCCACAATGCCATTTCAAAAGAACCCTACTCAGCACTTAACCGTGTTCCCGCCGTCAATCGCGTATCCACACCGATTGAACAGCTGCATTTAGGAATATCTGATACGGTATTCTCAACTCTGCGCCTATGCGGCACCACTGCGACGTCTGTACTCGCTAAGACGCCTATCGAGAAGTGAGTCAATGCACTTACAAGCCCATCGATTCGCCGTATTTGATGAGATAAGGTGAACGGGCTTTGTCTCAGTTATAAAAACGAAAAGTAAGGCGTGACCGGCATCCCAAACAAATGCCCATGAAAATTGACCAGTAAACAATAAATCCCAATAGCAATTAAGCAGACAGCGATATCATATTTAAACGGGGTTCGTTGCTGCGGCGTATGTTCATCACGCCGGTTGCTTGCGATGACCGCAATAACAGAAAAGATCAAAAAACTAATAAACAGAAGCATCGATCGCAAATCTCCATTTGCGAGTAGATGCCCCAAGGCCCATAGTTTCATGCCCGTCAGCATGGGGTGGCGAATAAAACGCTTCAAGTTATTTGGGATTTCGGCCAACACCCATAAGTAGACGACAGGAAACATCAGCACTAAGTGAATCTGTTTCAAGGTTAAGCTTGGCTCGTAAAAGTAGACATTGGGAAATCTGGACCATCCGAAGACCCCAAGTAATAAACAGCCTACGATACAAAGCCTAAAGATAAGCTTGTAGCGCTTCTCTCCCAAGCTATCGACTAAGGGACTTCTAAAATTAGGCACGAAAGGGATAACATGCAGGATAAAAAACAGCGCTAGTGCACTTAGGTAAATCATAATCTTCCTATTTCGTTTTCTTGCGTACTGAATATTTTTTAATGAGGTTTAATGACAGCCTGTCACTAAAAACTGTGCACGCCTCACTTGAATAACTACAGGCAACCTAACTATTATGCCCCCTTTGTTGGCCGGATAACGCGCAAAGGTCGCACAACACTTTTGAGATAAATTATATACAGTATGAATACTTATGATGTGTTTGTTGAAGTCGTAAAACAAAAGAGCTTTTCTGGCGCAGCCAAAAAGTTGCATAGATCCCCTTCTGCAATCAGCAAACAGATTGGCCTCTTGGAACAAAAGCTAAATGTAAAACTAGTCGACCGCACCACGCGTTCGCTGGCAGTGACTGAAGCGGGCCAAACCTATTACAAACGCTGCCTAGACATTTCTGCGCGTATGCAAGAGGCCGAAGCTGAGCTAAAAGACTTATCTGACGAAGCATGTGGCACTATCAACATTACCTGGCCTCCGATGACCTCGTTTTCAAAAGCGACCAAAGTCCTCAGCGATTTCACTTATAAATACCCAAAGATCCATGTTAATTTGAGTGTCGACTCAAGCATACTGAATCTTACTGACGATAATATCGATATTGCGTTTCGGTCTGGCGCTCTACCTGATTCGCAAATGATAGCGACCACCTTGTTTTCGATGCAGCCAATTTTTTGTGCGACACCTGGGGCAATATCTCACTTTGGCTTCCCGGAAACGGTTGATGATCTAGCTAAGTTCCCAATGATCACTCAGAACAATATCGAAATACAGAAAAAAGCACGGGCTTTGCACCCGGACTTTAAAGACATCATTATGCTAGAACACCATACAACCAATGACCTAGTCACCAATTTGGAGCTTATGAAACAAGGTATGGGCACCACCGTTGTGTTCAAACACATGATCGAAAAAGAGCTAGAGAAAGGTAGCCTCGTTCAAGTAATACCCAGCGTTGATATCCCCTCGGTACCGGTGCATCTTCTATATCAAAACCTTAGCTACATGCCCAAAAAGATTCGTTACTTTATCGACTTCTTTAAAGCCGCTTTCAAGGTTGAGAACAGCTAAGGCGTTTGTGTAACCGCACCTTAGCATCACCCAGCATTGCTGAGTTATAACTATCACCCTATTCCGCCTTCGTTTATTTGCGTGAAGAACGAACGCACCTCAATTAATATTTCGTTTCGCGGATACACCATTATCGATAATTTAAGTTGCCGCTACAGACCGAACATCAGCAATCACTACCCAAGCAACCAAAACAAAAGTCACCCACGCATTAAGCTAGATCGTCGCTGTAAGCAGTCCTTTTCTTTTAGGAATTTAGGCACAGGGCGCGCAAAATTAGAGCCGTGCACTTAAATACAAGGCGTCTAATAACTCAAAGGACTCTGCGGTGACTTAAGTTGAGAACGATAACTACTGACCATTCGATGGAACTTTCGTCGGCAGGTAGTAGCGGTTGAGTATCTTCTGATACTCACCATTGTCCCGAATACGCGACACATGACGATTGAACTGTTTAAGTAGTTCGCTTTTCAATCCCTTCTTTGCCGCGATATGAATTCCACCTATAACTAGAGGCTTAGGTAGCACATCAATTGATTGGTTAACCTTCAGATCATTAATCGTACTAATTCCGGAAAGTTTGTTATCAACAACCGCATCGAGTCTTCCAAGCTCTAGTAAACGATAAATCTGCTCCGTAGATCCAACGACTGTGGTAAACAGTTTGCTCTCTTTGGCTTGGTCAAACTCAGCACCGTAACTCCAACCTAGCTTTACCCCAATCTGCCTACCCTTCAAATCACTCATTGCATTAAAAGGAAATTTATTATCTTTGTTAACGAAGAGTACTGATTCCTCTTGATAAAATGGCTCGGAGAATTCCAACTCTATTGACCGCTCATCCGTCTTAAAGATTCCAACAACGAGGCCTTTCCCGCTCATCGATAACATTAAAGAACGCTTAAAAGGATACACTTCAACGCTATAGTCTTTTTCCATACTGTCAAAAATTGACGTAGCAAGATCGTAGTAAAGACCCTTTGTTTGCGCATTCTCAATATATGAAAATGGCCAATAGTCTTCATAAAACAGCAACGTTTCAGCTTGAGCCTTTGATGAAAGGATAGCGACGCTAAAGATAAAAATTTTTACGAAATACGACCACAAATGCTTGAACTCCATTCTTTTCCACAACTTGTTTACACTAAATTTTAGTATAGATTAAGCGATACACTAATTTATATAAGCCCTGCAGCCCGAGACATACCAGGCTAATCTCACCAAGGGACGAAGCAAGCTCGGACAAAGTCACTTGACCTTATAGCTACTAGAAGGTTTATGCTTTACTCAGATAACATAATAAGGAGTCAGCATGAACATTGGGCAAGCGGCAAAACAGGCCGGGTTAACCAGCAAGACTATCCGATACTATGAGCAAATCGAGCTGCTGGCGCCAGCCCGCCGAGCCGATAACGGTTATCGTGACTACTCTGCACATGATATTGAAAACCTTCGCTTTTTACAGCGAGCGCGTCAATCAGGCTTCAACATTGAAGAGTGCCGTCAATTGCTGTCGTTGCATGAAGATACGTCGCGACACAGTCATCATGTAAGAGACTTAGTGCTAGAAAAAGCCGAGCGTGTTGCCAAGCAAATATCTGAACTGCAGCTGATGCACGAGCAATTGACGCATTTGGCCACTTTGTGTCAAGCGAACGAAGAACCCCACTGCGCCATTCTTGACGAGCTTAGCGAAGCCAATGTGAAGTCTCTATGAGTGAAAAAGAAGCGAATAACCCGAGTAACGACACCACCTCAGCCATAGGCAAACAATCAGCTTGCTGCGCACCGAAGGAGGTCACGCCCTCGAGCTGCTGCGAAGCTAAATCGAGCCAAGACACGAGTAGTAGTTGTTGCCCATCAGAAAGCAGCTCAAACCGATTTGACTGGCTACTTTGGGGAAGCCTAGGGTTGGTGGCTTTTTTCTACCTTCTCTCGCTATACGGCACCTCACATAGCAACTGGTATGGCGTCATTGCACATAGCGTGCAAGAGCTAATGAATATCATGTGGTGGAGTGTATTGCTCGCCATCGCATTCGTCGGTTTGCTTAGCAAAGTCCCGCGTGAATTCGTTATTTCAGTGTTAGGCAAAGGCGGAACCATAAAAGGTTTATGGCGAGCAACGCTGGCCGGTGTTTTACTCGACCTTTGCAGCCACGGGATTTTAGCCGTGGGCATGGAGTTGCGCCGAAAAGGTGCCAGTTTGGGGCAGGTCATGGCATTTCTGATTGCCAGCCCTTGGAACTCCTTGTCGCTTACCATCATTATGGTCGCCCTCATTGGGTTACCCTGGACCCTCGCATTTATTGGAATATCGATGCTACTCGCCTTAACCACCGGCTGGATGTTCGACCGTCTAGAACAAAATGGCACCCTACCCGCTACGAACCTAGCGGTAGAGCTACCAGAAGGCTTTCAGTTCTGGCCTGAGGCAAAGCAACAGCTTAGAGGCGTATCTTGGGACCGAAAGCTATTCAGCACGATAGCAAAATCAGGCTTAAGCGGCTCTCGCATGGTGATTAAATGGCTGTTATTCGGCGTCATGCTGGCTTCTGCTATTCGTGGCTTTGTATCGCTCGAAGACTTCCAAACCTATTTCGGGCCGAGTATGTTGGGGCTTGCAGCGACACTCATCGCTGCGACGATCATTGAAGTCTGCTCCGAGGGGTCAACCCCTATTGCCGCCGACTTAATGAATAGAGCGAACGCGCCCGGCAATAGCTTCGCGTTTTTAATGACGGGGGTTGCAACCGATTACACGGAAGTGATGGTAATCAAAGAAACCACTAATTCGTGGAAAACGGCGCTATTCTTGCCCTTGCTCTGCGTGCCTCAAGTCATTGTCGTTGCAATGATATTAAATGGCTTGGGCTGATCACTTTAGCTCAGTGAAAGCCCGTCAGAGCAACCTTTACGATAAGAAGTCCCTGAACGTCTGTTTCTTAGCTAAGTAATAGTTTATTCCTTTGCTAAATCATGTACTTTCAGGGCTTCGATGGTAGCTCTTAGGTTAAAGTCAGTACCTGACGAATATTATTCTGGACCTGTTCAAGGCTTTGCGTCGCATCAATAATCTTGAAACGTTCCGGCTCAGCTTTTGCGCGTTCAAGGTAATTTTTACGCACCTTGTTAAAAAACGCCGAACGCTCCTCTTCAAAACGATCAAGCTTTCCGCGCTCGCGGGCACGCGTCATACCGACTTCAACTGGCGCATCCAACAGCAAGGTGATATTGGGCTTGAAGTCTTTCTGAACAAACTTCTCCAACAACGCAACTTTGTCAGCCGAAACACCACGCCCGCCACTTTGATAAGCATAAGTCGCGTCAGTAAAACGGTCTGAAATAACCCATTTCCCTTCGTTAATGGCCGGCAGAATTAACTGATACAAGTGTTGCGCGCGCGCGGCGAACATCAACAATAACTCGGTCTCGCTGACGACACGCTCTTCTCGATTTTTCAATAAAACGTCTCGAATTTCTTCGGCCAAAGGCGTACCGCCCGGCTCTCGTGTAACAATGCAATCAATGCCCTGCTCTTCGAGCAAAGATTTTACGTACGCAATGTTGGTCGACTTACCGACGCCTTCGCCACCTTCAATTGTAATAAATTTTCCGCGCTGCAAGATGATATCTCTTATATTTGTTTAGCTTAGTTTGGAACCTGATGCCGTGAGCGATAGTCGTCTCGACGCTTCAGCTGATACTTTCTAACCGCTTGGTTATGCTGTGAAATCGTTTCTGAGAATTGATGCGAACCGTCACCTTTTGCGACAAAGTACAGTGTCTTACCGTCTTTAGGATGCAAGGCTGCATGAATCGCCTCTTTGCCAACCAATGCAATAGGCGTTGGCGGTAAGCCATTGATACGATAGGTGTTATAAGCTGTTTTCTCTTTTAGATGAGCGCGCGTAATATTACCCACATAGCGTTCACCCAAGCCGTATATAACGGTGGGGTCGGTTTGTAGGCGCATCCCTTTCGTTAAGCGCCGAGCAAATACACCCGCGATTTCACCACGCTCACTAGGCTTTCCGGTTTCCTTCTCAACAATCGACGCCAGCGTTAAGGCTTCCAGCGGGGTTGAGAAAGGCAATCCTTCCGCCTTACCTTCCCATTCCTTACGCAATACTTCAATCAAGCGTTCATGCGATCGAAGCAGAACGGAGAAACCACTGTCACCTTTGTGAAAATAATAAGTGTCAGGGTAAAGCATTCCCTCTGGGTGCTTTGCGCCGAAAGCGTCTGTTTTAGCCGCTGCTTTAAGCTTTTCGAATAGCTCAAGGTCACTGATACTCTCGTTCTTGTGGCTTAACAATGTGTTTAAAGCCACCGTTGCGCGCGCCTCGGAAAACGTTGTGCCCTCTACTAGTGTGATTTTATGCTTAATCTGCTGATTAGAGATAAGAATGGCAAACAACTCTGGCAAGGTAGTGCCAGCAGGAACAAAGAACTCCCCTACTTTGATACTCTTCGCGACGTCACTTTGGCGAACATATACCTTAGCTGGCCAAACCGACTGGATAACGCCTTCGCTCTCTAGCTTGTTGAGAATCGAATTGACGCTTGCGCCGCGCTCAATCTCAAGCGAACGACCCGCCTCGGGTATATTGAGCGGCTGCTCGATAGTCCAACGATAACCGCCATAAAGCACCGCTGAAATAAACACTGCGGTCACTGTTAAGAGAGTGAAAATTCGTTTAATCATAAAAGCGCAAAACCACTGCCATCTGTTGTTAGAGACTTACCGAATACCGTTTTTAATATTAATAGAAGAGCTTATGTTTGAGTAATGAATGAATATCCATTATTCGAGAATCACTACCATAGTCATGTTTGAATCCGTCACGATGAACCGACTTTATCGGACGGATACCCATCACACTGCTAACAAAGGCGATGGCGTTCGCCTCGTGATAACGGCTTCGCGACACAATGTCCTCTTCAACGCTAAAGCCCAACGCTTCGCTAGAGTCCATTAAAAAATCCCGCAGCGTTCCCCGAACACCACACTGATCGAGCTTAGGCGTAACGACTCGACCCGCTTCAAACAACAGAATATTGCTTTTTGTGCCCTCAACTAACTGATCAGCATAATCGAACACTAATCCCTCAGAATGCCCTTTTAGCTCAGCTGACAATATGACCTGCTCTAGTCGATTGAGGTGTTTGATTCCGGCCAAAAAAGGCTGATGAGCAAGACGGTGCTGACATTCAATCACACTCATACCGCGACTCTGACTAAACGCAGGCCGGTCGACATCATCAAAGACCTGAGCAATAAAGCATAGATCGGCATGCGCTGGGGGCGTATATCCTCTGCCACCCACTCCGCGCGTCACGATAATTTTAACCAAGGCATCACCCGATACCTCTGATAGCGCTTCGTTCAACGTCTCTTTGAAGCGTTTACATGAAGGTTTGCGCTGCCCGAAAGAAAGACGTTCTACCCCATTCGCAAAACGCTCAAGATGATAGTCGAGCAAAGGCACGGAGCCATTGACGACCCGCATGGTTTCAAACAAACCATCGCCATACGCCAGCCCCCTGTCAGCGATGCTTAACGCCGACGTTTCTACACCATTCACCAAGGTTGTATGGGCTTGTTTATGCACGGGTTTATTCCACCGAGGAGAAAATTAACGTCGCGTTTGTTCCACCAAAACCAAATGAGTTGGATAGCGTCGTATTAATCGTGGCCGATCGCGCCGTATGCGGAACAAAGTCTAGGTCGCAGCCTTCACTTGGGTTGTCGAGGTTTAGTGTCGGCGGAGCAATATTATCCCGAATCGCTAACACGGAAAAAATTGCCTCAACCGCGCCTGCTGCGCCGAGTAGATGCCCAATCGAGGACTTGGAAGAACTAACCAGAAGCTGTTCAGCCTGCTCGCCAAACAAAGACTTAATCGCCTTACACTCTGCAATATCACCAAGTGGCGTAGACGTGCCATGAGCGTTGATGTAGTCGACCACACCAGGACTTATTCCCGCATCGTTAAGGGCATTTTCCATAGACGTGCGTGCCCCAGAACCATCCTCAATTGGCGAGGTAATATGGAATGCGTCATCACTCATACCAAATCCCGTTACCTCAGCATAAATACTGGCGCCACGCGCTTTCGCATGCTCGTAATCTTCAAGAACGAGCGCGCCTGCGCCGTCTGATAAGACAAAACCATCTCTGGCTTCATCCCAAGGGCGACTGGCTTTAGCCGGTTCATCATTGCGTGTTGAGAGCGCTTTCGCGTTGGCAAAGCCTGCCATCGCAATAGGAGATGTCGCCATCTCCGCGCCACCACAGACCATGACATCAGCATCACCATAGGCGATGGTACGGGCCGCATAGCCAATATTATGAGTCCCCGTCGTACAGGCAGTCACCAGTGCGATATTCGGCCCTTTAAACCCATATTTAATCGCAACGTTTCCAGAGATCATATTAATAATGGCACTAGGAACAAAGAAGGGAGACACTCTGCGTGGGCCAGACTTAGTATACGTATCCCGAGCGGCTTCGATCGTTTCGATACCGCCAATTCCTGAGCCCATTGCAACACCGGTGCGAATCTTTTGCTCGGGTGTAAGACTCTCAATGTCAGCATCTTGAACCGCCTGCATTGCTGCGATAATGCCATATTGCATGAACGCATCCATTCGCCTGGCATCTTTTCGGTCTATGTACGCCTCAATATCCAAGTCTTTCAGCGCACCGCCAATTTTTACACTCAGGCCTTCGGTATCAAATCGGGTGATCTCACCGATACCACTTTTACCAGCGATCAATCCTTGCCAGCTGTCCTCAACCGTATTCCCCAGAGGCGACAACATTCCCAAGCCTGTCACTACTACGCGCCTTTTAGACATTGTGTGTCTCTCTTTAGAATCTATTGGTAAATAGTTTGAACTGAACTGTCGACATAGTCGATATCGTTATACAAAAAAACCGCCCAAAGCTAACACTTAGGACGGTTTTAAAAATTTCGAGAACGACTTACTGATTGGCAATAATGTAGTCGATCGCTTCCTGCACTGTAGAAAGCTTTTCTGCCTCTTCATCAGGAATCTCAGTTTCAAATTCCTCTTCCAAAGCCATTACTAGCTCTACCGTATCAAGAGAGTCTGCACCCAGGTCTTCAACGAAAGAAGAAGTATTTTGAACCTCAGAATCTTTAACACCCAGCTGCTCACATACAATCTTCTTAACACGTTCTTCTACAGTACTCATAGTTTCCTCACTTGATATCATTTAAGCACTTTTTTTCGAATAAGTACTCTATGGCGCAGTAGTCTAGTGGAATCCTCAGCACGAGACAAGATGCAATTAAACACTTCAAAATATGTCGATTTCTATCGACTCACGACATGTACATGCCGCCATTCACATGCAAGGTCTCGCCGGTAATATAGCTCGCCTGCTGTGAAACCAAAAATGCCACCGCAGACGCGACCTCTTCCGGCTTGCCTAAGCGCGCCATGGGTACGGTTGACAGCATCGCAGCCTTAGTTGAATCCGGCAATTCATCCGTCATATCCGTTTCAATAAAACCAGGCGCAACACTGTTAATCGTGATATTTCGACCACTAATTTCTTTCGCTAGCGAACGAGTGAAACCCTCTATTCCAGCTTTGGAGGCGCAGTAATTTGCCTGCCCCGCATTGCCCATATTCGCGACAACCGAGCTCACATTTACAATTCGGCCCCAACGGGCCTTGGTCATGCCCCTCAAGACAGCCTTCGAGACACGATAGACCGAGTTGAGATTAGTGTTAATTACATCGCCCCAGTCGTCCTCAGACATCCGCAACATCAAACCATCTCGCGTGATCCCCGCATTGTTAACCAAGACTAACGGTGCGCCGTAGGCTTGAGTCACTTGCTTAACGCCCGCATCGACGGATTCAGGGTCAGACACGTCCATAATAATACCGTCGCCTTCCAAGCCCCATTTAGAAAAATAGTGAGAAATAGAGGACGCTCCGTCTGCCGACGTGGCAGTCCCAATCACAATAAATGACTCATCCATTGCCAAGGCCTTAGCTATCGCTTTACCGATACCTCGACTAGCGCCTGTCACCAGCGCAACTTTTTTCTCTGCTGCCATCTGTAATTCCCTTAAAACATTCTATTTATGATTGAAACCAATCATTAGATACGACAAGTAAGCTAGGCGCCAAACGAACCCTTCACTGCCGACATCGTTTGCTCATCACTCATATTAACGGTTGTCACATCTCGAACAATCCGCTTATTCAATCCAGACAACACCTTACCCGGCCCGCATTCAACAAACAGCTGAGCATCCATCGCGGCAAGATTTTTGATCGATTGAGCCCAGCGTACAGGCTGATGCAGGTGACTCAACAAGCTAGATTTCAGTTGATCTACGTTGCTAGGAATCTCTGCCGTAAAATTCTGCATAACCGGTATCGCAGGCTCATTGAAAGTTAGGTCAGCCATCGCATCAGCCAATGCCTGCCCTGCCGGCTCTAATAAACTACAATGGCAAGGCACGCTAACTGGCAGCATAGCCGCTCTCCGAGCGCCTGCTTCTTTGGATAAAGCAATCGCTCTTTCCAAGGCGGCCATTGAGCCGGAAATCACCACCTGACCCGGTGCATTAAAGTTAGCAGCGGCAACGACCTCACCTTGAGCTGCCTGCTCACAGACCGCAACGACCTTTTCATCGTCAAGACCAAGTAATGCAGCCATAGCCCCTTCGCCATGCGGAACCGCATTTTGCATGAGCTGCCCACGCAAATGCACAAGCTTTACGGCTTCTTCAAATCCCAACACGCCGCTCGCAACCAGTGCCGTGTACTCGCCCAAACTGTGGCCACACATAAAGTCAGGCCGCATCTCACTTTCCGCACACCAAACGCGCCACATTGCCACGCTGGCCGTGAGAACAATCGGTTGCGTAATTGCTGTGCTGTTAATTAACTCTTCAGGCCCAGCTGCCGCGATGGCAACGAAGTCTTGCCCAATCGCCGTCGACGCTTCCTCAAAAACGTCTCGCGCAACACTATACTGCTCAAGCAAAGTGGCCATCATGCCGATACTTTGCGAGCCTTGTCCAGGGAACATAAACACACTTTTCATACTGACACCTTTTCACCCAACAAGCGCACTGTCACGCTCAAAACAATCCTAGAGCAAGACCTCATCAAGGTGCTCATTAATTAATGCCACCAAGTCCGCACGAGCCTCTTGCCCTGCAATATCTATCGCTCGACCAAACGCTTCAACCGACGCATTACCGTGGCTCTTCACCAGCACACCCTGCAAACCCAAGAATATAGCGCCGTTATGATTATCCGGATCAAGCTGCTTGAAGGCTGGCTTAAGAAGCGGCAACATCAAGCGCCCAAGTAGCTTTCGGTACCAACTACTGGAAAAGAAGTCCCGCATTGCTTCGAGCAATATACGAGAAGCGCCTTCTGCACTTTTTAACGCTACATTGCCAACAAAGCCATCACAAACCAAAACATCGGCTTTCGCTCTAAAGATGTCACCCCCTTCTGCGAAACCGACATAATTAATCGCGGGGCACTCCTTAATTAACGATGCAGCCAAGCGAACCTGAACATTTCCCTTTATCGCTTCACCGCCCACATTCAACAATGCAACGCGGGGCTCTTCGACACCTTTGATCACCTTAGCGAGCAACTGCCCCATCAACGCAAATTGCAACAAATGCTCTGCTGTGCTGTCGACGTTAGCACCTAGATCCAAAACAAACGTACCGCCGCCCTGAGACGGAAACAGCTTGGTAATCGCTGGACGGTCGATACCCGGATACATTTTCAAAATCGAACGACCCATTGCCATCAAGGCTCCGGTATTACCAGCGCTCACACAGGCATCTGCTTTACCTTCAGCTACGAGTCGTAGAGCAACAGCCATGGACGAATCTGATTTATTGCGCAGAGCAAAGGAAGGACGATCAGCCATAGTCACCACTGACTCGGCGTGCTCAATACTTAAACGGGGATGAGAAGCATGCTGACACAACAAAGCCTCCAAACCACTCTGATCACCGACCAGAATAAGTTTCGAGGCTTCATTTTTATTGAGATAGTCAATGCCTGCAGGTACGACGACATCAGGGCCCTCGTCACCACTCATTGCATCTATCGCAATAGTGACCTCTGCAGACATAAGGCTAATTCAGAAGACTAGTCTTCTGCGCCTTCGATCACTTTCTTGCCACGGTAAAAACCGTCAGCAGTAACATGGTGACGACGATGCGTTTCACCCGTTGTTGGATCTACTGACAACGTTGCACCAGTCAATGCATCATGAGAGCGACGCATACCACGACGTGAACGAGTCTTTTTACTTTTCTGAACTGCCATAACATTCTCCTAACTCTAAGCTCAAAACAACAGCACGAGAAATTAGTCCCGCGCTGTTATTCAATTATTTCTTCAATTTTAAGTCAGACAACACACTAAACGGGTTTTTTCGCTCGCTAGCAGGTTCTGCATCTAACTCTTCAGCACTGCCATCATCCTGTTGTTCATACTCACCCGAACATGATTCGTGATAAGCAAACATAGGCAAGCTGAGTATTAATTCTTCTTCAATCACCTCGCGCAATTCAAGCGTTTCTGGATCTACCAGCAACGGCTCATAACGCCCAGGCAACTGTTTCGCATCTTCGTCAGTCAAAACGATTCCGAGCGTAAACTCTGTATGAATCGTTTTTGGCACCACATCCAAGCATCGCTCACAAGTCATTTCAACTTGTGTATCTAGCTGACCCTTAAGGATTCGAAGGCGCTGTTCATCTCGGTCAAACTCTAAACTAACTTCCACTGTCCCAGCATCGCCTGCTAGCACTTCCACCAAACGCGGGAGCTCTAATACCTCTATTTTACCTTCCAAAATCTTATTTTGGTCAGCATACTTAAGAGGGTCAACGGTCTTGGGAAGCGAGTGATCCGACATAGGCGCGCAATTCTATGGATGGGAACCCCCTTTGTCAAAGGGTTTAGCGGCTTTTTTATTACAGTTCTGACGTACCGCCTACAACTTGACGTATAAGCCGAGCATTCCGGTAGAACACGGCAATATAAAAACTGAACAACGCAGTCTTTGGAGCACCCATGAAAATCATACTCGCCTCATCTAGCGCCTACCGAAAGGCACTATTGGAACGCCTTCTAATCAAATTTTCGTGTATCGCTCCAAATATAGACGAATCTCCCCGCGACAACGAATCACCACAAAGCCTTGCGCTAAGGCTTGCTGAACAGAAAGCCTTGGCCATCGCGGGGCACGAGCCAAATGCGTTGATCATCGGTTCTGATCAAGTAGCATGGCTAAATGGCGAGCAACTCCATAAACCCGGAGATCGCCATCGCAACATAGAACAACTAATGCGCTGCCAAGGCAAAGAGGTCACGTTTTATACCTCGATCGCTCTATATAACAGTGCAACCAAAACAATGCAGAGTCATATTGAAACGTATCGCACGCTATTCAGGCCTTTAAGCACCAATCAAATTGAGCGCTACGTCGACCACGAGCAAGCGTTCGATTGCGCGGGGGGCTTCAAAATGGAAGGGCTAGGAATCTCACTCTTTGAGCATATCAGTGGAGAGGACCCCAATGCTCTTATTGGCCTGCCGCTAATTAGACTCATTAGCATGCTAGAAAAGGAAGGGCTTCATATCCCTTAGACAACACCGAAGACAAGGCCTTTGGACAAGCCACCATATAACGCGACGTGCTGACAGGCCAAACACGCCCGATTGACTAAGACTTTATAGACTGAAATACGTCTTAAGGCCTGTGAGCGTATTAGCGACAGCGACCGAAGACAAAATCAAACCCATCACACGACTCACCACACTCGCACCACTTTTGCCGATTATCCTATCAATGAAGCCAGAGCCGAGCATCAATATATAGACAACAAGCAAAACGAAAAGCATCACGCCAACGGTCTGCACCTGCTCCCAAAAATTAAAGTGAAGACTTTCCGTCATTAACACCGCTGTCAGCATTGCGCCGGGGCCAGCGATAGACGGCACCGCTAACGGGAATACGGCTGTTTCGTGGTGATCCTCCGCCATCCGAACTTCTTCTTCTGGCTTGCTCTCACCAAAAATCATCGATAACGCAAACAAAAATAAGACAATCCCACCCGCTATTTGAAAAGCAGCTAGCGGAATCGACATGGCGGTGAGAATCAGCTCACCCACCACAACAAAAAACATCAACACTCCGGCAGACACGATCGTCGCCACCAATGCGATGCGCCGCTTAGCCTTCGCATCAAAACGGGAGGTGACAGCAATAAATACGGGCACCGTCCCTACTGGGTCGATCACTGCAAAGAAAATGATAAAAGTTGCTAATAAATCAATCATTAAACTCTATGCTTCAATGAATCGCGCGCGAAACACTATCTTTAGTCATACCAAAAGATAAAGCCGCCACTACCAGGTACCATCACTTGGTTCAGAATAATCAACACCGCCCCATTTATTAGACAGCCCACTAAACTTAGACACTTTACAATTGATAGCCAACAAGTACTTCGCCCACGCTTTTTCGACATCTGAACACGGCTCTGCGATACCTTCCAATACTCTTAGCATTGCTTCTTGGTCACTACCCTGCGGCACGAGTTCACCCGCCCCGAGCCGCTTAATTGTATAACCACAGCGACGAAGTATGTCTGCCTCAGCCCTCGTAAAAACACCTGCCCTATCAAATCCTCTTCTGAAATGAATGACATCATAAAAATCACAGCCAGACAAAAAACTCTCTATGCTCATTACTCGCGATCCTTCTGTTGAAGATTTTACTGTTGGTTATTAAAACAAGCCTGGAGCAACTCATCGTATGACGCTTTGTTATCAGAATCATCAACAGCGCTGTCATCCAAACTGGTCTCAGCCTCTGCATAACAATCTATATTTAATGGCTCTTCCTGATCTGAGCTATCTTCATACGAAACAAGCTCTCGTTGCTCAGTCAAGCACTGCTCAAGAATGCTCGCTGCGTCTTCTGGCGCTAGCCCATCCATCGACATTGAATGGCAATAGGCATTAATTTCACTCATTGAATTGTCAGCAATGACCCAATCACATGTCATCAGTAAACTAGCCAAACAAAAGTATTTTAGTTTCAACACCGCTATGCCCCGCAACAAAATATGAGTCGGAGTATGGCGTCAAAACGACGCGGCTAAAAACGAATTTTTTTTGTCTTGAGCATAAAGTTTTTTTGTCTACACACTCGACGCATACACAACAAAAACCGATCCATAGGGTTGCAGAAAAACAAGAACATTAGAAAACGTATCAAAGAATACGCAGATCACTGAAAGCAAAGGACTCAGTGATCATTATTGAAACAAGGAGAAATACTAAGAACAACAAAACAACGTCCGCTCACCAACCTAAAGTCGAAAAGCGGAGTATCTTGTTAGCGCCTACTATTATAAAAAGACATAAAAATAACGAAAATAGTTAAAGGCATCATCACCTAACAACAGCTAACGCATGCTCATTGAGTTCAGGCCAAATACGTTAGCGATTGACTTGCCTGCCGCGATACCTAGTGACTCGGTAAACTGTTGAAAGGGGTCGGGCTGAGAGGTGTAATCAACAATTTCCTCAGCTTGTACAATCTCACGTGCGACGAAACCCGCACTACCCAAACCATCGATAAGACCCATGCCGAGTGCTTGCTCACCATTCCAGATCAACCCGCTAAACGTTTTGTCCGTAATGGATAAACGCTCGCCACGCCCTTCTTTTACCTTTGATATAAACTGCTCATGCGTCGAGGATAACACCGAGCCCCAAAACTCCACTTCGTCAGTTTTTTCTTCACTAAAGGGATCAAGAAAGCCCTTGTGTTGTCCCGCCGTGTAAATACGACGCTCAACGCCAAGCTTCTCCATAGTATCTACAAAACCAAACCCGCCAGCTACCACACCAATGGAGCCGACCAAGCTTGCCTTGTCTGCATAGATCTGGTCTGCAGAAGCTGCAATATAGTAAGCGCCTGATGCACCTATATCTGTAATTACCGCATACAAGGGCTTAGCAGGATACAAAGTTCGCAATCGTTTAATCTCGTCGTAGATATAACCGGACTGAACCGGGCTACCACCGGGACTGTTAATCCTTAAGACGACAGCCTTACTTCCCTCGGCTTTAAACGCTGCACGAAGCCCCGTTACCACAATGTCAGCACTGGCCGGCTCTTCGTCCGCAATAACGCCCCGAACATCAACTAGCGCAGTATGCGGCGTAGACATGCCAAGACTAGCGTCCCCTAGCCCCTGCGCCATTAAGCCAAACAAAGCAAATAAGTATAAGAAGGTGATCAGCTTAAAAAAGATACCCCACCTTCGGGCGCGCCGCTGCTCTACCCCTAAAGACGAAACCATTTTTTCAATTAGCTTCCATTCTTTACTAGACACATTATTCGAATCCAAAACCTTCTCCATTAACTAAAATAAGCAAACCATTAAACCATTGCCAACAGATCAGGCAATGCATCAATCACTTTCACGGGAGCATGAGCGATTAAATCAGCTACCTCATGAACCCCGTAGCTCACGCCTACAGACGGCATACCAAAGCGAGCCGCCATTTCCATATCATAAGTCGTGTCACCCACCATTAGCATTTCACTTGCGTCACGCTGATAAAAATCAGAAATTTCTCTAAGCATCAGAGGATTAGGCTTCGATAACGTTTCATCAGCACAGCGCTCGATATCGAAAAAGCCGCCAAGACCTGAACTAACAAGCGCCTTGCTCAAGCCGTTGCGACTTTTACCGGTAGCTACAGCAAGTTTAATACCGCGAACTTTCAGCGTTTCTAAGGTATCGCAAACACCGGGAAACAAATCCAAGGCGGTCGTCGAATGCGCAAAGAAGTGCGACGAATAATACTCTCGCATTTTCACAATTCCAGACTCATCTAGCTCTGGGTAAAGGGAGTGCAATGCTTCACGCATGCCCAAACCAATAATATTTTTCTTCGCATCATAACTTAAAGATGGCAGGCCCAGCTGCTCTGCCGCATAGCTAATACACGCGACTATATGGGACTCTGAATCCACCAGGGTACCATCCCAATCAAACACTACTACTTTATATGTCATAGCAACGACATCTCCGACAAAGCCTTGCTAAACGCAGCATCATACTCTGCTTCTATCTCAACTCGTTGCCCTTCGCGTAAAGCAAACTGCAATTTTCGAGCATGCAACATCAAACGACACTTCTCCATCCCATGAAACTCTTCGACATTATCTTTTATATATTTTTTGTCACCCACAATCGGGCAGCCACTAAACGCAGCATGCACTCTTATCTGGTGCGTGCGACCGGTAATAGGCTTTGCCTCCAGCAGAGAGAAGTTTCGAGTTCCATTCAAAATCCGAAACATGGTCTGACTAGGTTTTCCATCTTGCGCGACACACACCATTCGCTCTCCAGACTGAAGCTCACTTCTGCGCAAAGGTGCATCAACTTTGCGACGATGCTTCGCCCACTTTCCAAATACGGCCAGATGATAGTATTTATTTATCTCATCTTCACGAAACTGGCGGTGCAAAGACCGGAGTGAAGGCCTAGATTTCGCCACTAAGATACAGCCAGAAGTGTCACGATCTAAGCGGTGTACCAATTCCAAGAATTGTGTATCCGGATAAATGGTACGCAAGGCCTCAATCAGACCCAGCTGAACCCCACTACCACCATGCACTGCAATCCCTGCGGGCTTGTTTAGCGCCAACACCTCTTGATTCTCAAAAAGAATCGCCTGCTTTAACTGCTGAGCGAGAGAGTCGCTCACAAACACTTTTTTTTGCGCCGACTCATCACTATAAATAGGAGGAACCCTAACGACGTCACCCAAAACCAACTTCGTCTCCGGCTTGCAGCGCTTTTTGTTTATCCGCACCTCGCCCTTTCGAATGACGCGATAAATCTTAGATTTAGGTACGCCTTTTAATATTCCTAATAGAAAGTTATCAACGCGCTGTAACTCATTCTTTTGCGTTACCTCTATATGCTTTACCTGAGGCCGGTTTGGCCCCTCTGCCGAAGGCTTTGTCATCGTCTACCTAATAATCCTTATGCTTGGCGCCTGGCTTATCATGCGAGAAACGGAGGTTTCGCCGACAAAGATTGCTGCCCAAGATATTAACTGCTATATTCGCGCGGTGCTGCCGACATCGCCTCGAATTTATTTAGTAGAGGCCGAGCGTTAAAACACGTTGGCGGGCGCAAAGCATAGTACAGTGACAATTTAAGGCAATCAAAAAAGCAGGTTTAAGCTATTTCACTGGCCTTGCAAACGAATTGACCCCATCCAACACGAATGACTCTATATGCAGGCCATGCCGCAATAGATTATCAAGAGTCAAGGGATCGGGAGATCATACGAAAAAAATTGGAATCCCTTTGTTGATCCGGTAATGAAAATACCGCTCTTCGACAAAGGGGTAAGTATAAATGCGGAAATAACGCATTCAGGTAAACAGACAGAAATTATTGTAGGCGACTCGACAACATGTTAGTAGACACTAACCCGAGCCACCTATAAGCGTTGCAAGAACAGGCTGCCTAAATACTCATCTATGACTATTTGCTGCAGTAAGACCTTGTTAAGCAACGAAAAAATTGAGAATTCAGGCCGTGGATTGCAATACTCCGGGTGCAGATATGTATCCGTATGAATGCAAAAAAGCTGATAATTGTTGTAGCGCCAGACAGCTGTAGTTCTCTCCTTTCTGCTTACCCGTCTGCTCTATTCCGAGCAAAACGGATTCATTTAATGAAAAGAATGCTAATCAACGCAACTCAAAGCGAAGAGTTGCGTGTAGCCCTAGTAGACGGACAAAAACTCTACGACCTCGACATCGAAGCTGGTTCTCGCGAGCAGAAGAAAGCCAACATCTATAAAGGCAAAATTACTCGCATTGAGCCTAGTTTAGAAGCTGCATTTGTAGACTTTGGCGCAGACCGTCACGGCTTCTTGCCCCTTAAAGAAATATCTAAAGAATACTTCAAAGCCTCTGCAGGCAAAGGCCGCGTAAATATCAAAGACGCATTGGATGAAGGCCAAGAGCTTATCGTTCAAGTTGATAAAGAAGAGCGTGGCAACAAAGGTGCAGCACTTACAACGTTTATCAGTCTCGCTGGACGTTATTTGGTGCTAATGCCAAATAACCCCCGCGCAGGTGGCATATCGCGCCGCATCGAAGGCGAAGATAGAAGCCAACTCAAGGATGCAATGTCAGGCCTTGAAACCCCAAAAAATATGGGCGCGATCGTGCGTACCGCCGGGGTTGGGCGAAGCACCGAGGAGCTTCAATGGGACCTCGACTACCTTCTACAGTTTTGGGAATCAATCACCAATGCCGCTGAAACACGACGCGCGCCATTCCTGATCTACCAAGAAAGCAACGTTATTATCCGCGCAATACGCGACTACCTTCGCCAAGACATTGGCGAAGTCATGGTTGATGCGCCACTGGTATATGAAGATGTTGTGAATTTTGTTAAAGCAGTGATGCCGGCATACGAAAGTAAGATAAAGCTTTATCAAGACGAAGTGCCTCTTTTCAGCCGATATCAAATCGAAGCTCAAATCGAGACGGCGTTCCAACGTGAAGTAAAACTGCCATCTGGTGGCTCCGTGGTCATTGACCCAACGGAAGCACTGGTCTCTATCGACATCAACTCTGCTCGCGCGACCAAAGGCAGCGATATCGAAGAAACCGCACTTCAAACAAACTTAGAAGCTGCAGACGAAATTGCTCGCCAACTTCGTTTACGTGATATCGGTGGACTAATCGTTATCGACTTCATCGATATGGGCCCACCAAAGAATCAACGCGAAGTCGAAAACCGTATCCGCAAAGCGCTTGAACTAGACCGCGCTCGTGTACAGGTTGGCAAAATATCACGTTTCGGCTTGCTAGAAATGTCACGCCAGCGACTTCGCCCGTCTCTTGGTGAGACTCGCTCGCAAGTATGTCCTCGCTGTAGCGGACAAGGTACGATTCGGGATATCGAATCTCTTGCTCTGTCGATTATGCGCCTTATCTTTGAGGAGTCTTCCAAAGAAAAAACTGGGTCAATACAGGCGATTATGCCCGTTCCTGTCGCTACGTTTTTGCTGAATGAAAAACGTAAGCAAATTGTAGACATTGAACGTCGCCAAGCAGTAAACGTTGTCATCGTGCCTAACGAAGACATGGATACGCCGCACTTTGAAGTTCGCAGACTACGTGAAGATGAGTCTGACGGCAGCGACGGCCCTGTCAGCTACATGATTCAATCTGATCAAGGTGAAGAGCACAACAGTACGCCAGCAACTTTCCGCGAAGTAGTGCGTGAAGAAGCCGCTGTTAAGACCATCACGCATAGCACGCCAGCACCAACAGCTCCTACCGCCTCAGCAGCACCGACAGTAGAAGAAAAAGGCCTAATCAAAAAGCTAACATCTAAGCTTGCATCTATGTTTGGCTCTGAAGAGCCAGAAGCACCTGCCAGCAAGCCGCCAGCACGTTCAAATAGTTCGGCTCGCCCACAGGGTAACAAGCGCCCCCAAGGCGACCGCTCTAACCGCAATGATCGCGGGCAGAACAAACCACGCAATAAACATAACTCGTCTAACGAAGGAAACTCTTCGGATAACCGCCAACGAAGCGGCAGCAACGATGGTCGCCGTAATGACAACCGCGGCGGCAATCAAAACCGTAATGGGAATAGAAACGAGAACAGAAACGAGAATCGCAACGAGAACCGTGACAAAACTCGATCAGAGAACAGTAACCGCAATCGCAACAACGACCGCAATGACGATCGTAACTCTGCCAATCGCGATGAGAATAAACGTCCTCGTCGTAACCGCAATAATAGTGGCGGCAGCACGCGTAAATATGAAGAAAAGCAAAAACCAACGGAGACAGTAGAAGCTAACACCTCTAACCTTATCGTTGAATCAGCGTCAACTGCGCCAGCGGCCGATCAGCCAAAGACCAGTCAAAAACCTGCTGAGAAAATCGAGAAAGGTAATGCCATTGAGCAAGAGCCTAAAGCAGCGCCAGAAGTCAATGGAAACGTAGCACCTGCAAGCGAAGAGGCAAAGCCTCGTAGCACTCGTCGCTCACGCAACCGTAGACCAGCTCAAAAAGCTGATACCGTCGCAACGGACAAGCCTAGCGCAACGCAAGAAGCGCCAGCAGCAAGCTCGCAAGCACCAATAGCTCCGACACCGAAAGCAGAAGCAGCACCGGCTGCTAAAGCCGAAGTTTCGACGCCTAAGCCTGAAGCTACCGCGAAAACCGAGCCTGCCAAGAAAACGGAAAACGCACCGGCAAAAGCTGAAAGCGAGAAAGCGGAAACGAGCAAAGAAGATAAACCTGCACGTACTCGCAGACGTCGTAAGCCTGCAGATGCACGCGCTCATAATGACCCAAGAGCGCCTGGCAAAGACGACAATGCACAGCCTGCGGCGGAAGCAGCGAAAGCGCCTGCTGATAAACCAAAAAAGCCTGCTGCAAAGAAGGCTAAAGCACCCGCTGAAGCCACAAGCGCACCGGCCGAGCAGAAAGCGCCCGTCACGGCAACCGCTGCAGAGCCAAAAGCTTCAGCAGAAAAGTCTGACGAAAGCTAAGCATTAAGTGAAGCGGAAACGCTTCGTTTTCTCGACAAGTAAGGCGGAACTGATGATAATCAGCTCCGCCTTTTCTTTTTAGGATCTAATTTAAATGGCCCTCTCCTCGCAAGACATAGATAAACTAGAAGAACTGTTATTCGCTGATGAACTCCATGACGAAGCGTTAGATTACTTCGGGCTGCACGGTCTGGTTTGCGCGTCACTCGTGGGGCCGAAAAAAATTGATAACGAGGCAATTAAAGCGGTTACTTTCTCCGGAATAGACCCCAAAGCGTCGGCAGAACAAATGCAGCATTTTGACCACTGCATTCAAGAAATCAAAAGCGAACTACAAGAAAGCCTTTCAGAAGGAGGCGAACCTGCCCTCCCCTACGAAAGTGAAGAAGACCCAGAAGCTTGCCAGGAAAGCTGGTGCATTGGCTTTATTGAAGGGTTCTTTTTAAACGAAGAAGAATGGTTTAGCAAAGACGAAGAATCTGCAGCAGAACTCTTGTTGCCGATCATGACGCTGTCAGGTTTGTTTGAATCTAATGAGTTTGAAGAAATTCGGAAAAACGACAAGTTAATGAGCCAATTTGAAACCATCATTGCTGATCAGCTTACTGACATCTATTTATTTTTTCATACTGACTAATACCGATTATTACAATATGCCCTGCGCCTAAGGCGCTTCGGAATCTAGCAATGGCAACTTGACCTGGACACGTGAACCAGAATCAAAAAACTCGAGCGCACAACCAAAACCCTGCACCATTTTTAACCCTCTCCCCCACGCCAAAGTCTGCTGCTCGCTAACCTTAGAGCCGCCAATCCTCTTATAATCAAAACCCTTTCCCGAGTCGCTAACCTCAACCAATAGCTCCTGACCTTTGCACTCTGGTCGATATGCAATGACAATACTAACCTCTCCCTCCTCAAGAGCCTGAAGCCTAGACGCCCGGATGAAATAATACTCAGCGAAACCGTTCACATCATTTTTTATTGACGAATCTAGCGCTAGCAAGCCGTGCTCAAGAGCATTCGAAAACAATTCAGTAAGCACTATCTGCAAACGATGACGCGCCAGTTCAAACTCTATTTGAGAGGGCAGTGTAGCCATCACTGCCTGCAATGCGTCAGGCGCTTTTAGGCAGGCCGCATCCAAACGAAAGCTTTGAGTCCAGGCAAAGCTTTCGTACGTTTTTAACTCAGCGAGATCTTGCTCAACGGGCCGAGCCAGTAGCTCTACCAAAGAAATATCATCCTTTTGAGCGCCGCTGCCAGAATACCGCTCTATATCAACAAGCACCGCATCAAAGCCATTTCCGGATTGCTGGTCGATCGCTTTAAGAACTCCCACCTCACCGTATAGTTCGCCTTGCGCATTCTGAACGTCATGAACGCCGTCGGTTAACAGCAACAAACGATCTCCGTCTTCGAAGTGATAGGTGGCAGCACTACCATCGAACTCGTCGCTCGACAAGATACCCAAGGCCAAGTTATTTGACTGTAAAACGTCGACAACACCCTCCCCCTCGCGAACCACATAGGCAGGAGGCAAGCCGCCACCCCAAAGCCGCATCGTCGCTCCGTCAGCATTAAGATGAAGTAAGGTCGCCGCACAAAACATATATTCAGGTAAAAATGCTTTTAACGTTACATTCAACTCGTAGGCAATCTCCGGCACCGGGCGCCCTTTCCCGCACATCGTAAAAAACACCTGCGATACAGGCACTGCGCCAATAGACGCTGACAAACCGTGCCCCGTCATATCGCCTAGAAACACGTAAACTCCGCCATTCGGGTTCGGAGCTAACAAGAGCAAATCTCCATTAAATGTCGACAGTGGCGACATAAAAGAGCGCACGTTTTGACAGCCTTTCCAACTCCGCTGCATCGCATGGCTTAACACATGCTCGCCCATTTGATGCTCTTGCTGCAAAGTATCGTGCAGAGCAGTTAGTTCTTCATTTTTAGCATTAATTTGTTGCGTTAGATCTTGCGTGCGAACATGTGCGTTAATTTTAGCCTTCAGCAAAATTTCACTGATAGGCTTAACAAGATAATCATCGCCAAATTCCAAGCATTGAATCAACGAGTCCTGCTCAGTCTTAGCCGTTAGAAAAATAATAGGCACATAGCGCCCAAGAGACATTCCCTTAATCGCTTCTGCTGCCTCATAGCCGTCCATTACAGGCATCATAATATCCATTAAGACGAACTCTGGCTGGTGGCGCTCAAAAAAACGAACCGCCTCCTCACCATTTTCCGCCTCAATACACTCGTGCCCCTCTGCCAATAGCAGGTGACGCAGGATTATTCGATTGGCAGCCTGATCATCGACCACTAACACCTTCATCCCCATAACTCCCAAATCGGAGTTACCGTCGATGGTAGCTTTGCAACCCTCCCCAAATCGGCCCAAGGAAAGCGCGTGGAATGAAAATCACTGCCGACGGACGCCGCCATCTCAAAGCGATGGCATAAATCACTTAGCAAACCAATTTCTCCTTGCTTCTGACCAGACATGACGACCTCTATACCCTGACCTCCGCAGCCGCGAAACTCCTCAATCAGTGCTCGAAGTTTCGTCAAGCTCATCGAGTACTTTCGGGGGTGAGCCAACACCGCACAGCCACCAGCTAGCGTTATCCACTGAATAACTTCAGCTAACTCAGGCCATCCGCTTTTCACATCGCCTATCTTTCCGCTACCTAGAAATTTCTTGAATGCTTCTTGGTGATTTTTAACCAACTCCATTTCGACCATCGCCTGAGCAAAGTGCGGCCGGCCAGGAACCCCGGATTTAGCATTCTTACGCGCAAGTCCCAGCACATCAGGCATTCCTTTCTTCTGCAGCCTTTCAGCTATAATCTCGCTTCGCGTTTCACGCACCTTGGTTTGATAAACTTGAGCGTCCCACAAACTTGAGTGCTCTAGCGAAAAATTAAGCCCCAAAACATGGATGGTATGTCCGTTCCATTGACACGACAGCTCGATACCAGGCACTAGCTCGATACCTTCCTGCACAGCAGTGGCGGCGGCCAGCTCAAGCCCAGCCAAGGTGTCATGGTCGGTCAATGATAAGACCTCAACTCCGTTACGTTTTGCGCGTCTGACCAGTTCCTCAGGGCAGAGTTCACCATCTGACATATTGCTATGACAATGCAAATCATAGGTAGAGAACTGCATAATATTTCCCAATCTTACTTTTGGCGTATTGAACCGAAACGGTAAGTCCCTATAATCTCAGGCTTAATGATAGCTGTATACCTGCCTGCATACTTTTTGATTGCAACCATAGGTCAGCTTAATTCGCCACTGGACAAACTATGACCGAGACATCACGACCGAAAAATCAAAACCGTCATCTGCTAATCGAGCTGCTGATTTGCGTCATATTGCCAACGATCATTCTTAAAAAGCTTAGTGGCGACGACAGCCTCGGACCAATTTACGCACTGGTTTTTGGTCTATCACTTCCCTTGTTATTTGGCTTATATCAATTTGCGAAAGAGAAAAAATTTGGTTTTATCCCTGCGTTGGGCTTTATCAGTATTTTGCTGACAAGCAGTATTGGCCTGCTCGAACTCGACCCCAAATATATCGCAATAAAGGAAGCAAGCATTCCGCTGATTATCGGTATCGGCACCATTCTTTCATTAAAAACGCGCTACCCGCTCGTCAAAACGTTTATCTACAACGATAAAATCCTGCAAATCGACAAAGTGAATGACGCACTTGAGAGCAGCAACAATCTTGGTAATTTCAACCAAGCACTTAAAGTCGCGACCTACATACTTGCTGGTTCGTTTTTGCTTTCAGCGATCCTAAACTACGGCTTAGCGAAGTATATTGTCACAAGCCCTTCCGGAACGGCGGCATTCAATGACGAACTTGGCACGATGAACCTTCTTAGTTACCCCGTCATCACCATTCCATGCATGATCGTGATGATTATCGCGATGATCTATTTGTTTAAACGAATAAAACAACTAACCGGTTTAGAACTCGAAGAAATCATTCATCAGTGAGATAATTCTATGTACTACGCGATCATTGCCGAAGATGTATCAAACAGCCTTCCAAAACGAAAATTGGCCCGAGCAGACCATATTGCGCGTTTAGAAGCGCTCAAGAACGAGGGTCGACTACTTATTGCAGGTCCGCACCCTGCGATTGATTCAGAAGATCCCGGCGCAGCAGGATTTACCGGCAGCCTTGTGGTTGCGGAATTCTCTTCGCTTGAAGAGGCTCAAGCTTGGGCAGATAACGACCCGTATATTCATGCAGGCGTTTATGAAAAAGTCACCGTTAAACCGTACAAAAAAGTACTTCCATAACGCCTAACGTTTTTTTCACACCCGCTGGCAAAAAAGTTTGTTATCATAGCCGGTCATTTTTTACGCGATAAAACAGTTTCTACTATGATAATCAGACTTTCTTTAGCTTTTGCTCTGACCTTAGCCTCGCTCTCTGCAAGCGCTCAAACGGCTTATATTGACGACACACTTTTAGTTCCTCTGCGCAGCGGCGCTGGCACTAGCTTTCGCATCATTCACAAAGGAATCAAAAGCGGATTGAAGCTTGAGATTTTGGAACAAGACAAAAGCAACGGCTATTCAAAAGTAAAAACCCCGAGCGGGCTAGAGGGATACCTTCCGACTCGATACTTATCTATGGAGCCGATTGCAAAAATGAAGCTCGCCACTGCAAGCAAAAACCTAGCGGCCAGCAATCGCGAAAACACTGAGTTAAAAAAACAGCTTTCTGAACTTAAAACTGAGTTCACTGGTCTCTCTAAAAATCACAAAAATACCAGTAGCGCTTTAGAGAAAAATGCAAAAGAACTGACCGACATTAAAAAAATCTCTGCCAACGCCATCGCATTAGACCGAAAAAGCCGCGAGCTGCGTGAAAGCAACGAACAGCTTCGAAATGAACTCGAGCTTCTGCAAGTCGAAAACATACGACTCAAAGATCGCTCAGAATCTAACTCAATGCTAATGGGCGGCGGACTTGTTGTTCTCGGCGTTATACTTGCTCTGCTTGTGCCAATGCTAAAGCCTACCAAAAAGAACGATAGCTGGGCCTAACCCCTCTAACCACCTTTCTCTTCGTAAACATATAGATCTTTAACCCGAATTGTAAAACCGGGTTAAAGACTGTGACCGCCCTTACGATTCCTCAACTATTGCATGTTCGTAACGCCAAGCTCTTTGACAGACGAGCATTTAGCACATATAAAGAGTGGGACGCGAACCCGAAAGGTGCTAACGAAATGGCAAATTTAAATATCCGGAATTACAACGAGAAAAGGGATTTCATCCGCATGAAGGTTGAAACCGAAGTCACCCTAACGTTGAACGGTACAGGTGAGCAGGTTAAAGCTTATTGCCGCGACTTGAGTGGCACAGGAATGCTGATAGAATCAACACAAGAGATAAAAGAGGGGACGGTTTGTACAACACGCCTACCTTCCAACAACGAAGCCTTTCCTGCACTAGATGCAAAAGTAAAAGTCCTTCGCTGTATTACCTCAGAAGAAGATGAAGATAGATTTTCATTAGGCATGGAAATCATGGAAATCGGAATATAAAAAAAGGCGATCACTCGCCTTTTTTTATGGGTCTCAGCTTATAACGCCATAGACCTTAAACCAGCTTTTCGGCCGACACAATCACACCATTGTTGTCGGCGTAGACAAACTCTCCCGGGACAAAAGTAACGCCACCAAATGTAACGGGAATGTTCAGATCCCCAATACCGCGTTTTTCAGTCTTCCGCGGATTTGAACCCAGAGCATGAACCCCTAGATCCGTCTCTGCAATCACGTCAACGTCTCGGACGCACCCGTAAATCACTAAACCTTCCCAACCATTTGAGGCGGCTTTTTCTGCGAGCATATCCCCTAATAAAGCGTTTCGCATAGACCCACCACCGTCGACGACCATCACTTTGCCATGACCGGGCAAGCCAACCTGTTCTTTAACAACAGAGTTATCTTCGAAACACTTTACCGTAACGATTTCTCCACCAAACGACTCTCTAGCACCAAAGCACCCGAACATTGGCTCAACTACTTTCACCTTATCCGGGAACTCATCGCACAAATCAGGCGTAACAATCAACGCACCTGTCATACTTCACCTCATCACTATCTGTTTAAGCGTCTTCCGCCAAAAAGAACCAAGTATCCAGAACCGAATCCGGATTCAAAGAAACGCTGTCGATACCTTTCTCAACCAGCCACTTAGCAAAGTCTGGATGATCAGAGGGGCCTTGCCCACATATTCCGACATACTTACCTGCCTTATTACAAGCATCTATCGCCATACCAATCAAAGAGGTGATCGCATCATTTCGCTCGTCAAACAGGTGCGCAACGATCCCTGAGTCTCGATCCAAACCTAACGTCAACTGAGTCAAATCATTCGACCCAATAGAGAAGCCATCAAAGTGCTCAAGAAACTGATCGGCAAGAAGCGCATTCGCTGGCAGCTCACACATCATAATAACTTTAAGCCCGTTTTCACCGCGCTTTAGCCCTCTCTCTTCTAGCAAATCCACAACCTGCTTGGCCTCTCCCGGCGTGCGTACGAAAGGAACCATAACCTCTACGTTGGTAAAGCCCATTTCATTTCGTACACGCTTAAATGCCTCACACTCTAAATAGAAGCAATCACGAAAGGTGTCTGATATATAACGCGAGGCACCACGAAATCCTAACATTGGGTTTTCTTCGTCAGGCTCGTACAAAGCACCGCCAATTAGGTTGGCATACTCGTTAGATTTAAAGTCCGACAAACGCACGATGACCCGTTTGGGGTAGAATGCCGCGGCTAATGTCGAGATGCCCTCAACCAACTTAGAAACATAAAAATCGACTGGAGAGTCATAACCACTAATTCGCTTCTCTACCGTTGCCTTCACTTCAGGCGGCAAAGTATCGAAATTTAGCAACGCCTTAGGGTGTACACCAATCATGCGGTTGATAATAAACTCCAAACGCGCCAGACCTACACCATCATTTGGTAAGGCCTGAAAATCGAAAGCTCTGTCCGGGTTACCGACGTTCATCATGAGTTTGATATCTAAGTCGGGCATCGACTCGACACTGTTCGCTTTTAACTCAAAGTCCAGCAAACCCTCATAAATATAACCCGTATCACCTTCTGCACACGAAACTGTTACCGGGTCGCCTGACGTCAACACTTCCGTTGCATCACCGCAACCAACGACCGCCGGTATGCCTAGCTCACGCGCAATAATCGCAGCGTGGCACGTACGTCCACCCCGGTCCGTCACAATCGCAGACGCTCGCTTCATCACCGGCTCCCAATCTGGATCAGTCATATCGGTAACCAATACATCACCGTCGTTGACCTGGTCCATATCTTCAATGGAGTCGACAACCTTAACCGGGCCGCTTCCGATTTTTTGACCAATACTGCGCCCTTCAACCCGCACATTACCCGTTTCATTCATTAGGTAGCGCTCCAGCACGGTTGCACTACTGCGGCTTTTGACCGTTTCTGGTCGAGCCTGAACAATATAGATCAACCCGTCATCACCATCCTTCGCCCACTCGATATCCATCGGGCGCTGATAATGCTCTTCAATAATCATTGCTTGGCGGGTGAGTTCTTCGATTTCCGCATCGGTTAGCGAGAAAACCTGCCGTAAATGCGGTTCAACTTTCACGGTTTCAACCAACTCGTCTTCTGCTGACGAGTAAATCATTTTAATGGCTTTGCTACCGAGATTACGGCGCAATATAGCCGGCCGACCGGCCTGATAAGTGGGTTTATGTACGTAGAATTCATCTGGGTTCACAGCGCCCTGAACAACCGTTTCGCCTAAGCCATAAGACGAGGTAATAAAGACCACATCACGAAACCCTGACTCGGTGTCTAGGGTGAACATCACGCCACTTGACGAGGTTTCACTGCGCACCATGCGCTGAATACCTGCAGAAAGCGCCACTTCAGCATGCTCAAAATTATGATGAACCCGATAAGAAATTGCACGGTCGTTATAGAGAGAAGCAAATACTTCTTTAACAGCAGCCTTAACCTTAGCGATGCCCTCTACATTTAGGAAAGTCTCTTGCTGGCCTGCAAACGACGCTTCGGGAAGATCTTCCGCTGTCGCAGAAGAGCGAACAGCAACCGCTAAATGCTCATTCCCTTCTTGAAGTTTTTCATAGGCAGATTCAATGCTTTTATTCAAAGCGTCTGGAAAACTCGCATCCATCACCCATGATCGAATGCGAGCACCGGTATCAGCTAGCGCATTAACATCTTGAACATCCAACTCCGCTAACGCTTTATGAATCCGGTCAGCCAAGCCGTCGGCATTAATAAACTCTCTAAAGGCCTCTGACGTTGTCGCGAAACCGTTCGGCACTCTAACGGCCTTGGATGAGAGGTTCGATATCATTTCTCCCAACGAAGCATTTTTGCCTCCAACGCGTTCTACGTCACCCATTCCAAGTTCATCAAACCACACTACGTATTCTTGCAAGACCCTTCTCCTAACAAGCCCACCTCTGCTCAAGAGATGGAAGATAATATTCACACAAAACCAATGTGCGGATAATAACACTTTATGCTAGTGTGTTGAGTAAAAATGCAAGCCAAATAATACCTTTAATGCGCGCCTTATCGACTCTGTGCATCTACTGCACCAAAGCGACGCAGCCACCTAAATTTTATCGAGCCTAATATCAATATGACGACAAAACGCACCGCTTTTTTTGTGTCCGACGGGACCGGAATCACTTCCGAAGCTTTAGGTATGAGCCTGCTCAGCCGTTTTGAAGGGTTTGAGTTTGAGCGCATTACATTGCCCTACGTAGACAGCGTTGAGAAAGCAAATGAAACCGTTGAAAAAATCAACGAAGCCTCTCTTAGAAACGATGCAAAAGCGATTATTTTCGACACATTGGTGGACGATCGTATTCGTAGCATTATCGCGTCAAGCAACTGTTTTATGATTGACGTTTTCGCCGCATTTCTTGGCCCGTTAGAACAAGAACTGGGACAACAACCTTCTGATCGAGTGGGGCGCAATAAGATCACGGAAAACAGAGGGTACGATCATCGCATCTCGGCAATCAGCTACGCACTCGACAACGACGATGGTGCCCGTACTCGCTATTACAACGAGGCCGATGTAATACTCGTCGGCGTATCACGCAGCGGCAAAACACCTACCTGCCTATACCTAGCCATGCAGTATGGAATCAAAGCAGCGAACTACCCATTAACCGAAGAAGACATTGATGACCAAAAGTTACCGGCGTCGATCAAGAGCTTCAAACAAAAACTATTTGGGCTAACCATTGAACCTGACCGATTATCTCTTATTCGAAACGAGCGCAAAGCAAACTCGCGCTATGCATCAATGAAACAATGTAATTATGAAGTGGAAGAAGTGGAGCTCATGTATCGTAGAGAGCGCATTCCCTTTATGAATACGACTCATTACTCAGTTGAAGAAATAGCGACTCGAATAATGGTTCAAGCCGAGATAAAAAGACGCTGCTGAATATAAGCGCAGCATCGGCCCAATGACATCGCTGACCATAAAAAAGGGAGCAAGCCTTCTCGCCCTGCTCCCTTAAACATATAGTTTAGAGCTCGTGAACAACCAGCCCCAAGCTATCAACATCCTTTTTATGTGCTGCACTCGTAATCACCGCCGTACTTGCACTATCGGCCGTTAGATAACTAGCAGAAACACGCTTTAAGTCGTCCAACGTAACCTTTAATACCGAAGCCCGAAACTGCTCTCGCTGACTCTGCGAACGACCAAACAAATCACTATGGAAGTCACCTTTAGCCTCACCAGCTGGCGAGCGAGGCTTATCAATCTGAGAAACGACGCCCAGCACCGCTTGCTCTAGGGTTTCCTCATCATGATTCTCAGACAGAAGCCACTCAAGCGAGGCGTCGAAGTCCTCAAGTGTTTCGGTCAAGCGTGGGTCCCGATACGAATAAAAACGGAACGAAGCGGTCGCTGAATCTTGCGTTGCGCCGCCACCATATGCGCCACCCTGCTCACGAATGGCGCGGTGCAAAAATCCATTTCGCAAAAAACCACCTAACACCGACAATGCTGGCGCATCACTATGGCCGACAGGCACTGTAGGGTAAGCTTTCGCACAAAAGTTTACCTGAGTAGATGTTAACCAAGCTTGCTTAACGGTTTCACGAATCTTTGGTAATTCGAATGCTGGAAGGCCTTTCTGTGACACAAATCCTGCATGCAAACCCGAAATATAACCGGCTACTCCCTCAATAACATCTGGCTCCGCAACGACCAAAAACTGACGAGATGCCAATTTAATCGCTTCATGTATCTGAGACAGCTCGCCCATCAATTCAGATAACTGGACAGTATCATCCAACTCGTCATCCAAGGCTTTAATCGCCTTAATTCCTTGCATACCGCCAACCGAGTAACTCAAATGTGCCACCGGACTCATACCACTCGCAGCTACTCCCATCGCTAAGCTGTGCCCGCTATTAGTAACAGACTGCTCTCGCTTCGCACGCATCTGTGCAACCAACTCGCGAACCCGTGCCGACTCATCAAAGCGAACGCTCGCTAAGGTTTCGTGCAACAGATCACTTAGCTTGTCATGATTGCGCGATAGCGCCTTACCAGAGAATATCATCACTCCTTTTACATCTTGCTCATCATCAACCCCGCCTTTCACACTCGAAAATGCGCCAATGCCTCCCGTTGTAGCAGACTGACGATTTTGCACATCTAAATAAGAGTCGTCCGCAAGGCCAAGCTCAGTCACAACATTTGAGTAAACCGGCAGCAGTGCTCTCTGACGCTCAGTAAGCTCAGGTAAGTCGATAATGATTTGCTGATACACGAGCCCATTTGTACCCTGCTCATAGCACGTAACGTGAGGGCGACCTTCTGCATCAGTATTTTCTTTTGCACTGGGAAACGCCATATGAAGAGGAACATCTTCAATACCCACTTTGGGTAAAATAGACTCGTCGTCTTTTTGCATCTGTCTTTTATTAAGAGCCGCTGCTTGATCGACAACTTTCTTAGCTTCAGACTCGGTCAGTTCAGCTTTTTTTGCCGCCAACTCTTTTTGGAGTAAAGCATCGCGCACCGATTCGAAGTTATGGTCTGGCTGCATGGTGAGCGTGACCCGGTGAACATTGTCCAGCAACAGTTTTTTAACCAAACCTTTAAAGTATTCCGGATCTTCAATGCGCTCTCGCAAGCTAACCAGTACTGGCTCTAAATCAAGCAATGCAACAGGGTCTCCGCCGTGCAACATTGGCGATAGCGCTCCCAATATTATCTGCAAACCATAAGGGTAACTGTCGCCTGAAATTTCACGCTGGCTTAACTCCAACTGGTGCAAAACGGCTTCTAGTCGCTCTTTTGCAACACCATTCTCAGCGACTTCTTCGAGTACGGCAATTACCTCCTGCTCAAACGCTTCCGCGCTCCCAGGATTGCTCCCTTCAAGCCCACACGCAAACGCCATTTCTCTGTTCGAATCTTCCAATCCGCAAAGAGGCGATGGCGCGTGTCCAAGCTCTGAGCCCTCTAGCACTCGTTGCAGAGGCGCTGCGCTATTCTCAAACAATACGTTCGACAGCAAATGCGCCTCTAAATTCTGCTCTAGATCGAAACTATGATCTAACAACCAAGCCATCACTAAATGCGTTTTGTTTTCAGTAGACTCGGCTTTCTCTAAGGGATAATTTTCCAAAACACGGATCGGCGCGCAATAGCGTTTCTCATTCGGCACATTGATCTCATGATCTTCAGCAGAGAAGCGAGACAAAACCGCATCGTGAAATTTTTGTTGATGTTCAAACGCTGGGATATCGCCAAACGTAAGGAAAACAGCATTGCTCGGGTGATAGTGCTTTTTGTAAAAGTCTTGCAGCTGCGTATAACTGAGATCGGTAATGTGCTCGGGATCACCGCCTGAATTATAGTGATAGGTTGTCGTAGGGTATAAGTGCCGAGTCAATGTCTGCCAGAGCTGACTCACCGGCGAACTCATCGCACCTTTCATTTCGTTATAGACAACACCTTTGTAACACAGGTCACTATCGACGTTATCTGCTTCTTCGAATTCAACTCGATGCCCTTCCTGTAGAAAATCCATCTCATCTAAACGCGAAAAGAAAACGGCATCCAAGTAGACATCTAATAGATTGTTAAAATCCTTTTTGTTCTTACTCGCAAACGGATAAGCGGTCCAGTCACTACTCGTAAAGGCATTCATAAAGGTATTTAGCGAACGCCGTATCATCATAAAGAAAGGGTCGCGGACTGGGTATTTTTCACTGCCACACAGGGCAGTGTGTTCAAGAATATGTGCAACGCCTGAGTTATCAGTCGGCACCGTTTTGAGGCCAACCAAAAATACATTCTCTGCATTGTTCGCTGCAAAATGCAGATGCCGAGCGCCGGTACCGATGTGCTCGTACTCTTGGGCCTCTACATGGAGAGCTTCTATCGCCTGCGAGCGAATGAGTTTAAATGCGTCATGAGAAAGTGAAGCAGACATATATTCCTAATTACCTTAATGTTGGTTCAAACGGGAAGCACAAGAAACATGTCGATTCAGGGCTAAAAACAGGCACTAAAACTAGTGGAACCGTACCCTATCAACAATAGGTTCCAGTGGGCAAGCCCTACCGTATTAGGAACTTAATCACGTACAAAATTCGAGCAGACAATTCCCCTCTTACCGCTCTTCAGAGCCCACAATCAAATAATCCTGTAAGTTACTCATATATTGAATGTTATTGAACATCACAAATCAGAAGAAGGATTTGTGACTAACATTGCAAATCACTTTATTTATTCGGCAAATCTCTCAACAAGCATCTAGACTATTGTTAGTAATGAATAATCATTTCACCTGCAGTTTTCTTATTTTTTGCCGCAGCCCTACACGAACGCGTTTGCACTCGGCACAGCTATAAAAGGAAAGGTACTAAGCGATATGGTCGATCTAAGACCTCTGCTATTTATTAATGCTCTGCTCGCCATGTTGTTGGCGACGGCGGGGCTTGCGTATTTAAATGGCAACTCCAATGACAGTTATGATGGGCGTGACGGCCAAGTATCTATTGCCTCAGACTCCTCACGCACTGACACCTCAGAATATTCAGACAAAACGAATACCAAGACCGATCCGTCAGACGAAAACGAAGATGACGTTCAAGACGAAGAAGTTGACGAATCTCCTCTTTTTGTCACGCAAACATCAAATGAGAAAACAGAAAGTGATGCGAGCAACGATATAGAGTCAAGCCGGCCAACGCCCAGTAATGAATACGCTGAGCCTATTAGCCAGCCACAACAAACCCCTATTATTACAGGCAAAGTCGTCGTTACATCCAATGTCTATGACGATATCGTGCTGGTTAACGGCAAGCCCTACGGACCAACAAGACTCGAGCTAAATCTAACACCTGGGAGTTATCAGGTAGAAGTTGCTAAAGCAGGCTATGCCAGCTGGACCACCAACATTGATATCCGAAGAGGTCAAACTCAAAACCTAAGCGCCCGCCTGGAACTTTATACCTCCGTCAACTACGTCAATGGTATCTGGGAAAATGGTATCAAAACTGGCGAAGGTAGATATATCGAAGATGCACAACTCGATTACAACGGCTCATTCGTCAACGGAAAATTCCATGGTAATGGCACAGTGCGTTACGCCACAGGAATGAAATACCAAGGCCAGTGGTTCGAAGGAAAAATGAAAGGCGAAGGTTCTTTAACGACAGCAGAAGGCGATACCTACGTTGGCGAGATGAACGACAATAAATTTAATGGCGACGGCACGCTAACCAAAGCTAGTGGCGATATTTATACCGGTTACTGGATAGATGGCGTGCTAAATGGCCAAGGCTCACTAACAACTAGAGACGGTTTGCTATACGTAGGCGGCTTTGCAGACAACCTGTTCCACGGCAGCGGATCATTAACATACCCCGATGGCGGCCACTACGAAGGCTCGTTTTCTAATGGGTTATTTCACGGTAAAGGCGTCGAGGTTTATGCTGATGGCAAGAAGTATGTTGGCCAGTTCATCGAAGGCCTGTATCACGGCAAAGGCGAAATGCTGAATCCTAATGGCAGTAAAATCACCGGCACATTTAAAGACGGCAAACCGTTTGGAAAAGCGACGCTGACGACCTCCGAGGGTGAAGTCTTTACCGCTAGATCGAGTGAGCCTGGTGTTTGCTATCGACTCAAGAGCTATCGTGCAACCGAATGCCCGAAACTAGAAGGTTGGTGACCAGCATTAGTCTCGTAAGCGCCAGATAAACTGGCAAAATAGTATTCCGTTAGATGTCTATTATACTGAATCTAAGCACGCACAGTATTGGCAGCGAACAGGAACAACAGACAGAAACAAGCGCCGAATAAGCGCAAAAAAGTAACATAGAGGTAAGTAATGACAATCAAGAGCGCCCTACTGGTTGACGATTCCAAAGTGGCTCGTTTTGCCTTGAGCAAACTGTTGGAAAAGATCAATCTAAATGTAGCTATGGTGGGGTCTGGCGAGGAGGCACTCGAGTACTTGTCTGGCAATGATAACCCCGATGTTATTTTCATGGATCATTTAATGCCCGGAATGAATGGCGTCGATGCAACCAAAGAAATAAAGATGAATCCAGATACGACTAGTATCCCGGTTGTCATGTGTACATCGAAAAAATCAGAAGAGTTTAATGAAGATGCTCACACCTACGGTATCTATGACGTACTCACTAAACCTGCCGAACCATCGAGAGTCAGTGAAATCATCGATAGACTAGCGCATGATGTTGCCAATGGAACGCTACCGCAACCAGCCATCGCGCTCGCTGTTCCGGAGCCGGAATTAGGAGCCCTGGGCGAGTATATTCACGCCGATCTTCAAGAAGCCAAACCTGCCGTGGCACCGCCAGCCAGTGCCGAGCCGGCACCATTGCCTACCGACATGATTGAGCAAGTTGCGCGCTCAGCCGTAAAAGCGAACGTCAACAATAGGCTTCACGAACTACTTTCGAGTTCGTTTGATGAACAGTATGACCATTTAAAACGCATTCTGAGCGAATCCAAAGCAGAACAACAAGAGCACCTGAAAAGCATAATGGATTCGTATGTTGACCAAATTAATCAGAAAACAGAGTCGATTAAAGAAGAAGTGGCCGCTGAAGTTAGTCTGTTTATCAGCAATCAACTTAAAGAATTCCGTGTTGAATTAGATTCATCGAGCCAAAGCGCAGGAATCAGCGAAGCACAGATTGCTGAACTAAAAGATCACCTAGCGTCTGTGCAAGCGATGGATACTGAGCTTTTGCAAAAAATGCAAACTGACGCAATTCAACAGGCTCATGAGACAGCGCGTGAAACGGCAGAAGATATCGCCGAACAAGCCGTTTCGAGCTATATCAAGAAGCAGCGCAAAGAAAGCAGCAAGTTTTATGGCGTCGCTTTGGCTGCCAGTATTGCCGTTTTTGCCATCGGAATTATAGCGGTCACTGGATTAATCTAAACTCGCAGATCGTCGGGGTAGTCGACATCTCTCACGGCATCCCCGACGTCGACTAAAACGTGAGGACAGTCAGCAATTAGCTGCTTTGCCCCACCGTCCCCTTCCAAACAAGCTAAGCCGTCTAAATAGCGGTTAGGAAAGTAAGCGGGAACCCCTCCCCAGCCACCGTAATCTGCGGCGACGATTTTCTCCGGGCTGCGCTCCGCTTGCTCACGCATCATCATAATATGCTCTTTCGTTAGCCAAGGCTGATCGCCCAACAAGATCAGCACGCCGTCCGTCACTCGACCCGAATTAACCAGCTCATTGAGAGCTTTACCTATACTTTCAGATAAACCACGCTTCCAATAAACCACGTCAACCACGTTAGTTTTTGTCAGAACCTCACTACAGTTCCGTTGAATTAATTCTCTATTCGCACCTAAGGCAACCCAAGGCCTATAGCCTTCAGCGAGCGCTAAACGAATAACGTATTCCAGCATAGAAACATCTTTAAACGAGGCCAACTGCTTGGGCGAACCAAATCGTTTTGCTTCACCGGCTGCTAGAATAATGACTTGTGCGTTTTTCAAACGTTTCTCCAAATGCAAAAACTTAATACAGCTCGCGACTAAGCCTATAATAGAAAGCCAACAAGGGGTAGAATACGCGCCCTTTTTACTCTTCGACCCCACAGCGTCTCGGAAAGGTTTAGCATGCAGATTGACACTCCTTTATTCTCCCACCCCAAGTATTGGGCTGAGTGCTATGGCCACGCGCCATTCCTACCGATGTCCCGCAAAGAAATGGACGACTTAGGCTGGGATAGTTGCGATGTCATTATTGTGTGCGGTGATGCTTACGTAGACCACCCTAGCTTCGGCATGGCGGTGATTGGTCGCCTACTTGAATCCCAAGGGTTTCGCGTCGGGATTATTGCCCAACCTGACTGGACATCTAAAGACGCATTTCAAGCACTGGGTAAGCCAAATCTTTTCTTTGCCGTCTCTGCAGGCAACATGGATTCGATGATCAATCGTTATACGGCTGATCTAAAGATACGCCATGACGATGCCTATACAGCTGGAAACATTGGCGGCAAACGGCCAGATAGGGCCGTTACCGTCTACAGCCAACGCTGCCGAGAAGCGTTCAAAGATGTGCCAATTGTCGTCGGTGGCATTGAGGCTAGCCTCCGTAGAATGGCTCATTACGATTACTGGTCCGATAAAGTTAAACGTTCAGTGCTGCTGGATTCCAAAGCCGACATTCTTTTATACGGCAATGCCGAACGAGCCATCGCAGAAGTCGCTCTGCGAATATCTCGGGGCGAACACCCAAAACAAATGCATAATATTCGCGGCACTGCTGTCGTTTTAAATGAACTGCCGGCAGACTGGACCGTAAAAGACTCATCTCGCGTCGACAAACCAGGTCGCGTCGACGCTATTATTAGCCCTTATGTAGATACTCGTTCGGCTGAAGAAGCGAACCCCTGCTCGAGCGGAGGCGAAGTAAATGAAGCGCTGCAAGAGCCTGAAGAGATTCCTGCGCAAGTACTAAAGATTATGCCGATCAAAGGGCAGGACAAAGAATACATACGCCTCCCCTCTTTCGAAAAAGTAGTTAATGACCCGGTACTCTATGCGCACACATCGCGCGTGCTGCATTTAGAAACTAATCCGGCCAATGCACAAGTACTAGTGCAACCGCATGCTGAGCGCTATGTTTGGATTAATCCGCCACCTATTCCTCTCGCAACAGATGAGCTGGATGACGTATTTGAACTGCAGTATCAACGCGTCCCCCACCCTGTTTACGGCGATGCTAAAATACCCGCTTATGAAATGATTCGTTTCTCGGTCAACATCATGCGCGGCTGTTTCGGCGGCTGCTCATTCTGCTCTATTACCGAGCACGAAGGTCGCGTCATTCAAAGCCGATCAGAAGACTCTATAATTCGAGAGATTGAAAAAATTAGAGACATGACGCCCGGTTTTACAGGAACCATCTCTGACCTCGGCGGCCCAACCGCCAACATGTATCAACTTAACTGCAAATCTGAAGAAATTCATGCGCGCTGCAGACGTCTATCATGCGTTTACCCGGGGATTTGCAAAAATCTCGAAACAGACCACTCACCTACGACGAATCTTTACCGTCGTGCGCGCACCCTGCCCGGCATTAAACGAATTTTCGTTGCCTCAGGTTTACGCTACGACTTAGCAGTAGAAGACCCAGAGTATGTTAAAGAACTGGTGACACACCACGTCGGCGGCTACTTAAAAATTGCGCCGGAACATACCGAAGGAAGCCCTTTATCTAAGATGATGAAGCCAGGCATGGGCACTTACTATCGCTTTAAAGAACTGTTCGAGAAGTTCTCCGCTGAAGCAGGCAAAAAGCAATATCTCATTCCATACTTTATCGCAGCCCACCCCGGCACACGTGACGAAGACATGATGAATCTCGCGCTATGGCTTAAGAGCAATGGTTTTCGTGCTGACCAAGTGCAAAACTTTTACCCATCACCAATGGCTAGCGCAACCGCGATGTATCACACTGAGAAAGACCCCTTGCATCGCGTCGACTATAAATCAGATAAAGTAGCGATTCCTAAAGGCGCCAAACAAAGACGCCTCCACAAGGCATTCCTTCGTTACCATGATCCTGACAATTGGCCGATGTTAAGAGAAGCATTGAAGTCTATGGGTAAAGCCCACTTGATCGGGTACGGCAAAAAGCACCTCATCCCGCCGACGCAACCCACCAAGCCAAGCCGCAATAAAACGCTGGGTCAAAGCCAAGCCAAAATGCGAAAAGGAAAAGTGCTGACAAAACATACAGGGCTTCCGCCTCGCAAACATTCGTAGGGAATTGCAAACGTTGCGATCTGGGCTTGGTATACAAAACTAGATCGCAACCCTATAATGCCGCGAAAACTGTATTGCTCAAATCTTGCTCATCAATAATAAACACTACAACGCACCATAAAACAGCTTGGCATACAGAACACTCAGCCGATTGAATCGGATATACCAATGACACACCCACTAAAAATTAGTTGTAGGAGAAATAGCTAACCGTGTTTGAACTCAATGCAAGTAAACAACTCAGCATCAAAAACGATGTTCTGTCAGGATTAACCGTTGCTCTGGCGCTGGTACCTGAAGCCGTCGCCTTTGCTTTTGTTGCCGGTGTCGACCCACTAGTCGGCCTTTACGCTGCTTTTATCGTTGGTCTCATCACGGCATCAATTGGTGGCCGCCCAGGCATGATTTCTGGTGCGACAGGCGCTCTTGCCGTCGTTATGGTATCTCTTGTTGCTACCCATGGCGTGCAGTACCTCTTTGCAACGGTAGTCCTAATGGGAATACTTCAAATACTCGCTGGCGTGTTCAAGCTTGGTAAGTTCATTCGAATGGTTCCGCACCCCGTTATGCTGGGCTTTGTTAACGGCCTCGCCATTGTTATATTTCTCGCGCAACTCGGACAATTTGGTGACGGCACCGACGCTCCAGGCTGGCTAGCGGATACGTCACTCGAAGGCTCTATTATTGACATCGCTTGGATGAGCGGCTCCGCCCTTTACATCATGCTCGGGCTTGTCGTCGTAACAATGGCCATCATCCACTATTTGCCGAAATTCACTAAAGCGATCCCATCATCTCTGGCAGCCATCTTAATCGTTTCGCTAGCAGCTCTATTCTTTGACCTTGACACTCGCCTAGTCGGAGATGTTGCCTCCATCGCAGGATCACTGCCTGAATTCTCAATACCCGCGGTTCCGCTTAACTGGGAAACACTAACAATTATATTCCCTTATGCTCTTATCCTAGCAACGATCGGATTAATCGAGTCTTTGTTAACCCTCAGTCTAATCGACGAAATAACCCAAACCCATGGCAAGGGCAATCGAGAATGCGTTGCTCAGGGTGCAGCCAATACCGTCACTGGTTTTTTTGGTGGCATGGGTGGTTGTGCGATGATCGGACAAAGCATGATCAATGTTAATTCAGGTGGCCGTGGCCGGCTATCAGGCATATCTGCCGCCTTATTTCTTCTTTGCTTTATACTGTTCACCTCCTCTCTTATTGAACAGATTCCAGTGGCAGCGTTAGTTGGTGTCATGTTCATCGTTGTCATCGGCACGTTTGAATGGTCTAGCTTCCGCATCTTAAGAAAAGTACCTAAGTCAGACGCACTCATTATAATTCTCGTCTCGGGCGTTACGGTCGCTACAGATTTAGCCATTGCGGTTGTTGTTGGTGTTATTGTTGCCGCACTAGTTTTCGCATGGGAACACGCCAAACACGTCATTGTTGAGAAGCATGATAATGAAGAAGGTTCGACGGTATACAAAGTAGACGGCCCACTGTTCTTTGGTTCAATCTCGCATTTTTTATCTGGCTTTAATGTCGCTGAAGATAAAGACGATGTTGTGATCGACTTCGGGCGATCACGCGTTTGCGACCACTCTGGAATCGAAGCAATCGACACCTTGGCTGAGCGCTATATGAATGCGAACAAAGTACTTCATCTTCGCCACTTGAGCCCGGAGTGTCACGTACTCCTCAAGAACGCAGGAAGCGCAATTGAAGTAAACCGCAAAGAAGACCCGTCTTACCATATCGCGTCTGATCAACTAGACTAGTATTGTCGCTAGATGAAAAGGGGCTGACCGAGGTCAAGCCCCTAACATCCTATTTGATAAAACCCGTGTTAAACTTATTAGACAGATTGCAGTATTGATACCCTAAAATCGGAGAATCTTCGCATGAGCAAAACTGACAAGCTTGGTTTAGACAAGGTCGTAAATCGAATCAACAAAGAGTTTGAAAAAACAACGAGTCAATTCGATAAACTCGTAAGTGACGCGTTTAAACAACTCGATAATTTGCAGCAACAAGTCCACGAACCAATCAAGAAAATCATTGAAGACATGGACAAAATTAAAGACCGTGAAGTCAATCGATTTCAGTCTGAGTTCGACAAGCGCATGCAAGAGTTCAGCGACCTTCAATCGCAGCTCCTAGACAAACTCGGAATGGAAGCCCCAAAACCAGCCGCAAAAAAAGCGGCTCCTAAAAAAGCGCCAGCAAAAAAAGCCACTCCCAAAAAAGCCGCACCGGCCAAAACAGCAAAAGCTGCAACGAAAAAAGCAGCAGCAAAACCTGCCGCAAAAAAAGCGGCGGTAAAAAAAGCACCTGCGAAAAAGCCTGCAGCCAAGAAAGCAGTCCCAAAAAAACCAGCCCCGAAAGCGGCAGCAAAAAAACCAGCAACTAAACCAGCACCGAAAAAAGCTACACCTAAGGCTGCAGGTCTAGCTGACCTAGGTGGCGTCGGGCCGGCAATGGTCAAAAAGTTGAATAGTGCAGGCATTACCTCTCTAGCTCAAATTGCGAACCCTAATGAGACAGACAAAAAAGCACTTGCATCATTTGTAAAGGTTCGGGGATATTCCTCTTGGGCTAGCGAAGCAAAAAAATTAGTCAAGTAGGAAACATAGACACAGCGCACGTTAGCGGCAAATGATACGCAATTTTATATTTCATACGCCGCCAACTTAGCCCCTTATGTAAGGGGCTGTTACTCTTCCCTGCTCCCACCAACAACTCGTTACATATCAACACCACTGCCAGATACTAAATCTCCTGCTGTGCCTCTAGACTGAACTTATAACTTTAATTAATAAAGCGTGAGTTTTTAATTTGCCGAGCCGAGCTGGAATGTGTTCAAACATACTACTGATAGTAGGCGTCGTATTTTCCTCGTCTGCCTATGCAACTAGTGACGTACTGAGCGTCACTTCTCTTCAAGCAATGTTTGCAAGTTTCTCCGCCGCACTCTTTGGAACTCTTTGCTTCGTTCTTTATCGACTCAACAGACGCCTGCAAAAGAACATCCGGTCTAACGAAGCCACTGAAATAATGATGAGCAAGCTTAGTAGTGCTATCACAAACAGCGGCGCAAGCATCCTGATTACAGATCAAAACGGCATCATTGAATACGTTAATCAGAAATTCTGTACTACCACGTGCTACCTTCATTCTGACGTTATCGGGCAATCAATCGATATGCTCACGCCGCCAGAGAATGAACAGAAATGCGGCCCGATCAGTAAGGACTACTTAAAACCGGTATGGGAAGGCGAGCTAATACTGAGAAAAAAGAACCGCAGTAGCTACTGGAATGCGGTAACCATTTCGGCAGTCTATGGCAAAAATAAGGTGATCACGAACTACGTCATGTCAGCGATCGATATCACCGCACTGAAAAATGCTAACAAGAAAATGGAAAACCTTGCCCTGTTTGACTCATTAACGGGCCTAGCTAACAGAAGGCTGTTCACCGATAGGCTGAATGTTTCTATTCTTAATGCACAACGTCACGACAAAGTGACGGCACTTTTCTTTTTGGATCTGGACCAATTCAAACGCATCAACGACACCCTTGGTCACCAAGCGGGAGATCAACTGCTACTCATTGCAGCAGAACGAATCAAAGGCTGCGTTAGGGAGCAGGACACCGTTGCTCGCCTCGGCGGCGACGAATTCACCATCTTGCTCAACGACATCACCGAACTAGATAAAATAGCCAGCATTGCCGACAGCGTGCTAAGTACGCTGAAGCAGCCAATAAAGTTAGGAAAGCAAGAAGTCATTATTTCGACCAGTATCGGCATCACGCTCGCGCCAACAGACAGTACCGATAGCGAAACGCTGATGAAGAACGCCGACCTAGCGTTATATATGGCAAAAGATAACGGACGAGATTGCTACCACTTCTTTACTGAAGATCTCAATACACGCGCGAATAAGCTACTCCACATTGAGAATGAGTTGCGCCAAGCGATCGCAAATGAAGACTTTTATCTGCATTATCAACCCCAAATCAATCTGAAGACTGGAGAGATCGCCAGTGTAGAAGCTCTGATCCGCTGGCGGCATCCAGACAAAGGCGAGATACCTCCTTCGGAATTCATTAGCATTGCTGAAGAGACTGGGCTGATCGTGCCTATTGGCGAATGGGTGATGAGACGTGCGTGCAAAGAGATCCACCAGCTTTACCTGCAAACCGGCAAACATCTGCGAGTCGCGGTCAATTTGTCGCCGCGTCAATTTAATGATTTAAATTTGGTAGACACGGTGGCGAACGCACTTAAGGACAGTGGCCTAGAAGCAGAGAAGCTTGAATTGGAAGTCACTGAAAGTATGCTGATGGATGACATCGGCACCGTCATAGAGCAACTCAATCGCATAAAATCTACCGGATCAACAATCTCAATTGACGACTTTGGCTCTGGCTATTCGTCACTTTGTTATTTGAGAAGCCTACCCGTCGATATTCTTAAGATAGACCAAGAATTCGTGACGGATATACCCGATGATCTTAGCGCGATGGAAATCGCATCAGCCGTCATAGCTGTTGCGCACAAGCTGAACCTCAAAGTCGTTGCTGAAGGTGTCGAGAATATCGACCAACGCGACTTTCTCGTTATCAATGGCTGTGACTACGCCCAAGGCTATTTCTTTAGCCGACCCCTGTGCTATGAAGGCCTGCATGCGTTCTTCGTAGAAGAGCAACAAGCCATCGCTTAGGTTATCTCGCTAAGCCAATTGTAAACTCTCTGTAAACCAGACAGTTCTATGTGAACTGTGCATCATCCAAGTCTGTTTACCAACACTTACATTGCGTATAATTTACTCACAGTCAGTAAATAAGAGCGATTAAGATGCTTGCCGTCACGATTCACATACTAGAATTCATTACACTCGCCCTTGTGGGCTTAACCGCAGTTCGCCTCAGGCGATTGGCCGGCAACGAACACGTCCTAGTTAAAGCTCCAGCGCAAAACGAAATGCCGGACCAACCGATCTACGTCGGGACGCCATCTCAAGGCCAAGACTACCAGCAAAAAATGGAATGCTTAAAACTCGCTCAGGCCTTTGCTGGCAATCAGTTATTAGAAATAAAACGAGAACTCTACAATCTAAACGCCGAACAACCAGAATGGCTTCGCGAAGCGGTAGGTTTGTACTTAATCGGCGCAATAGACTACATCGGCAAGAAGAACCATTGCGAAACAAAGAGTAGAAAAGAGCTAATCGAAATCGTTCTAAAATCTAATCTAAAAATCAGCAGAGACAAAGCGAAAGACTTCTTCGTTGATGCGGTTTGCAGAGAACCCGAAAGTGATGGTGATAAAATGGTCATTGCCGGCGCACAGGCCGCGAAATCGTGGCTCGAAACAAAACTCGTACCCAACAACTTTCGTTTACAGACTCGGGTTCAGGACTGGGGAGTTCTTGCTTGAGCGATTAGCGAGACTTAGCTGAGCTTTGCTTTTTACTTCTTATTTTGTCTTTAAGTGCCGAGCGAACTCGGCGCCATCGCATAACATCAGAATAACAGATCGCGCTAAAAGCGCATTTCAATACCCTGGTCGCTCATAAACGTTTTAGCTTGCTGAATAGAATATTCGCCAAAGTGAAAAATACTTGCCGCGAGCACAGCATCAGCGCCACCGAGTGTTACACCATCAGCCAAGTGCTGCAGGTTTCCAACGCCGCCAGACGCTATCACTGGGATATTAACAGCATCTACAATCGCGCGCGTCACACCAATATCGAAACCGCTCTTCATACCATCACGATCCATACTGGTCAGTAGGATTTCGCCAGCGCCCAACGCACTCATCTTTTTAGCCCACTCAACCGCATCAATGCCGGTAGGTTTTCGTCCGCCATGCGTAAAGATCTCCCATCGCCCAGGCTCACCCGGCGCCGAAACACACTTTGCATCAATCGCGACAACGATGCACTGACTGCCAAAACGCGCAGCCGCTTCACCGACAAAGTCAGGATTGAATACCGCCGCCGTATTAATGCTAACTTTATCAGCACCGGCATTTAACATGTCGCGAATATCTTCAACCTTGCGAATACCGCCACCAACTGTGAGCGGAATAAATACTTCACTCGCCATTTTTTCAACGGTATGAATAGTCGTATCGCGGCCTTCATGGCTCGCGGTAATGTCTAAGAAAGTAACTTCATCGGCACCTTGCTCGTCATACTTTTTGGCGACCTCAACTGGGTCTCCTGCATCACGAATATCGACAAACTGAACACCTTTTACAACTCGGCCCTGGTCAACATCGAGACAAGGGATAATACGTTTAGCCAAACCCATAGCGATATCTCAATCCTGTATTACATTGCCAAACCAGCATCACAATAGTGCTGGGCTTTTGCTACGTCTAAGGTGCCTTCATAGATAGCTCGACCTGTAATAGCGCCCTGAATACCTTGGTCTGCCTGAGCTTTAAGCGCGACGATATCTTCCATGTTAGTAATTCCGCCAGACGCGATAACAGGAATAGACGATGCTTGAGCTAAACGCACGGTCGCTTCGACATTGACACCTTGCATCATTCCATCGCGGGCAATATCGGTATAAACGATAGCCGAGACGCCTTGTTGATCGAATTGCTTCGCCAGATCTGTTGCTTCTACGTTAGACACTTCAGCCCAACCATCCGTTGCGACCTTACCGTCTTTAGCATCTAGACCCACGATAATATGATCCGGAAACTCACGACATGCCTCTTCGACAAACTCAGGCTCTTTAACCGCCTTAGTCCCGATAATCACATAATTAACACCGGCTTTGAGGTAGGTCTCAATGGTTTCGAGACTACGAATCCCACCACCAATTTGGATTGGAAAATTTGGGAAACGCTTAGCAATCTGCCTAACAATCTCACCATTAACCGGCTCACCTTCGAAGGCTCCGTTCAAGTCGACTAAATGCAAGCGTCTCGCACCAGAATCAAACCAACGCCCAGCCACCTCGACAGGGTCATCAGAAAAAACGGTAGAGTCTTCCATTCGGCCCTGACGTAACCGTACACACTTGCCATCTTTTAAATCTATCGCAGGAATGATTAACATGATCTCTCGCTATCTATTGGTGAGTCGGTAACGTCTACGCGACGCCATCCCACTCCGTAAAATTCTTTAACAGCTGCAAGCCTGCATGCTGACTCTTCTCTGGATGAAACTGCACTGAAAATATATTCTTTTTCGACACGGCTGCCGCAATGGACTTACCATATTCCGTCACCCCAACCGCAGCATTCACACTACTAGACACATAATAACTATGCACAAAGTAAAACCGGTCTAAATCATCAATATTGTGCCACATCGGATGACCAGGACTTTGTTTCACCTGATTCCAGCCCATATGAGGAACCTTCAACCGCTGCTCCCCGTCATAAAGGCTATCACCGAAATACTCAACTTCACCTTCAAACAAAGCAAGCCCGTCGACACCGCCATTCTCTTGGCTATGCTCCATCATTGCTTGCATACCAACGCAAATACCTAATACTGGTTTTTGCTGAACCTGCTCTTTCACTAGCTCATCAAATCCGAGGCGCTTAATCTCAGCCATACAATCTCGAATCGCTCCGACACCGGGCAACACGACACGGTCAGCCGAACGAATCACATGTTGATCCGAACTCACCACGACTTTTGTATTCGTCGATACGTGCTCAATCGCCTTGGAGACGGAATGAAGGTTGCCCATCCCGTAATCGATAATGGCAATAGTACTCATGCTGGTTTCACTTATTGTCGAAGTTAATTTCTTAATACGATGTGCAAAAATAAGTCTGACCTCAATAGAGGCCAGATCATATTCTACGCAGGAATAATCAGATTGCGCGGCGTTACAAAGTACCCTTAGTAGACGGCATCATTCCCGCCATACGCTCATCTAGCTCAAGCGCCATTCTTAACGCGCGGCCAAAAGCCTTAAACACCGTTTCAATCTGATGGTGAGCATTCTTACCTTTCAAATTATCGATGTGCAACGACACCAAGGCGTGATTAACAAATCCCTGAAAAAACTCAAAGAAAAGGTCCGTATCAAATTTACCCACACTACCCTTCACAAACGGCACATCCATCTCGAGCCCGGGGCGCCCCGAAAAGTCAATCACAACGCGCGACAATGCTTCGTCGAGCGGAACATAAGCATGCCCATAACGACGAATACCCTTCTTATCACCCACCGCCTTTGCAAAAGCTTGGCCTAAGGTAATGCCCAAGTCTTCGACCGTATGGTGATCATCGATATGCAGATCACCTTTCGCGACTGCTTCAATATCAATCAGGCCATGTCGACAAATCTGATCCAACATGTGCTCTAAAAACGGAATTCCTGTATCGAAACTCGCCTTGCCTGTTCCATCGATATTAATCGACACCGTTATCTGTGTTTCCAAGGTATCGCGGCTAACCGTAGCGGTTCTTGCAGCCATCTGTCACTCCAATGGTTTTACGCCTAAAATTCGGGCGCGAATTATAACCTTAATCCGTCGCGACGCCTATAGCGTTTAGCGCCGCATTTTCAGTATATCTTAGCTTACGAAAGCGCTTCTTGAATGCGCTCCATATAGGTATCCACCATCGATGCGAATTCATGCTTAACAACAGGACTAATCGCCAGTTTCAACAACCCAGGTAAAGGTAGCGTTAAATCTGCAGTCGTATCAAATTTGACCTGAGTTCCGCCATCAACCGCCGAGAACTTCCATCCACCGGAGACCACACCATTACCTTCGCCCTTAATCGGCGTCCATTTCACAGTACCCGCTGATTCGTCAGACACATAGTTACACGCATAAATTGACTGAATGGCATGATCACCCAAACCCACTTTCTCCATCGTCCAGCGGAAGGTGTTGTCACCTAAGTCTTCTAGGCTTTCTACTTTTGGAAAATAACCCGCAGAACCCTCTACGTCCGACAACAAAGCAAAAACCGCGTCGATATCTGCATTAACAGTGAACTCGCGATCTAAATCGATACTGACTTTAATGGTCATTTTTTATCCTCATTATTGTATTTGAAATACTCCCCGGCGACGGGAAAGAAAACGTCGAGCAAAATCATAAACATTTGCCAAACAAAAGGCTATCAAACCTTTCTAGAGTCCTAACAATTTGTCTAGAAGACACCGACTCTGCTATAAGAGGCTCCCGCCAACAAAGAGCAAAATGACAACATGCCACCAAGCAAAACCCGCAGCTTTTCGTATCGTCTATTGGAGTGGTTTGATCAACATGGCCGCAAAGACCTCCCCTGGCAGCACAACAAAACGCCCTACCGGGTCTGGATATCCGAAATCATGTTGCAGCAAACGCAAGTCACTAGCGTCATTGCTTACTATCTAAACTTCATGTCGTATTTTCCATCGTTAGAAGCATTAGCCAACGCGAGCGATGATGAAGTCCTCAAACATTGGTCCGGCCTCGGTTACTACGCAAGAGCGCGCAACCTTCACAAAGCCGCCAAAACCATTCAGTTTGAGCTCGCCGGAATATTCCCTTGCACCCTAGATGAGCTCTGCGCACTCCCCGGCATTGGGAGGTCAACCGCAGGCGCGATTCTTAGCATCTCTATGAGCCAACGTGCACCAATCCTCGACGGCAACGTCAAGCGCGTGCTCTGTCGCCATCAAGCAATCGAAACATGGTCCGGCGAGCGAGAGACCGAAAAAAAATTGTGGTTACTCGCGGACAAACTGACACCAAACGAGCGTGTCGACGACTACACTCAAGCCATCATGGACCTTGGAGCGACACTATGCTCACGCTCCAAACCACAATGCGACGACTGCCCTGTGCAACAAGACTGCCTAGCGCTCAAGAAAGGCCTCCAGCGCTCGCTTCCAGCATCAAAGCCAAAAAAGGCCATTCCTACACGACAAGTATGGCTGCTTTACATTGAAGATAAGGCACAACGGATTCTAAGTGAAAAGCGCCCAGCAACTGGCATATGGGGCGGGCTGCACTCACTTCCTGAAGAGAGTTTCGATATCCCTTTTGAAGAACTAAAAATGACAACCGAAGAACGCTTCCAAATCACCAGTACAAACTATGAGCGTCTCACACCCTTTGTTCATGTCTTTAGCCATTACAAACTGCAAATTCATCCCGTTTATATCGAAGCACGCATTCCTGAAGATAGGGTATCCGAACCCACCAGCACAAAGTGGCTAACGAAAGCAGAACTAACGCAATTGGGTTTACCGGCCCCAATCAAAAAATTTCTAACCAAAGATAACCCTCAGCAAGAACTCACGCTAGAATAGTCCCAACGTATATTCGTCACACCGACAGGAACGCTTCATGACTCGCACAGTGTTTTGTAAAAAGTACCAAGAAGACCTCCCCGGATTGGCTCGACCACCCATGCCAGGCCCAACAGGCGAAGATATTTTCAATACCGTTTCTGAAAAAGCGTGGAAAGAATGGCAAAGCCATCAAACCATGCTCATTAACGAAAAGCAGCTGAATATGATGGACCCAGACGCTCGAAAATTCCTTAAAGAACAGATGGAAAGCTTCTTAAACAACCAAACATTTGAGCAAGCAGAAGGCTACGTCCCACCCGAGAAAAAATAGCAAAAATATTCTGTACTTTCTGCTTGACTCAATTTTATGAAACGGGTTTAATACGCCCCCGTTGCAGGCATACAAGCCTACAGCCAGTGTGAGTCAGCACTCAAAAACGACTACGCCCGGTTAGCTCAGTCGGTAGAGCAGAGGATTGAAAATCCTCGTGTCCTTGGTTCGATTCCGAGACCGGGCAC
>CAJWBE010000006.1 GCA_913020045.1 uncultured Oleiphilus sp. | reverse complement strand
TTATGGGGGCGACTTGGCTTCGACGCCGGTGACGAAACCAAAGGTGCATGTCGAGTGTACAGTGGCACTCGTACTCCAATCGCTGTAATCAATAGTTGCAAATGATGACAACTACGGTGCTCAACTAGCTGCGTAAGCAGTGAAAGATCACTTTTAGGGCTACGGCCCTATCGGTCTGTAACAAGGTGCCTGTATCGCGCTGCAGACTGTCACTTAGAACAGGATCGCAAGAAGGCACACTCAGGGTCATTTTGTTAAATTTAACTGAGCTCGCCAACCACGTCCTGCCCGTTGGGCTGTGGAAGGTCAAATTAATTAACGGAATCTAAACATGTAGAGCCGATGGCAGAGTGCTGGCGGACGGGGGTTCAATTCCCCCCGCCTCCACCAACAACAAGTCCCGCAAGGACTTTTAAAGACCCGCAAAGCCAGTTAAATCAAGCTTTCGCGGGTTTTTTATTGAACAATATTTTAACGTATTCCCTGCTCAGCGCATGCAAAAGTTCAGCAACATCGAACCCTGTGCGCAGAGCCATATGTACTCATAAGATCAAACACCAAAAGTAAATCTCATGAAAGTCCAACCAAGAGCACAAATTATTTCAGCGATTATATGTATCGCCATATTGTCTGCTACCGCTTACATGCTAGGTAAGAATCTGACCGTCGATAGAATGCTGAAATATGATGAGTATTACACTTTAGAGCGCTCTGTTGGGTTTGAAAAGTTTGACGATTGGCTTAGTGTCTATTCACGGAATGCGAAAACAGCGAAAAAACCACCACTACAGTATTGGCTCACGGGACTGAGCATTAAGCTTGGAATGGACAATCTACGCGCGCTAAGAATTTGGTCCGTAGTCTTTTATATCGGATTATTGGCTACGGCGGGCTGGCTAGCCGCTCGCGTCAGTCGTAATGTTTGGTCGGCGCCTGCCGCTATGCTGTTTTTGTTGAGCTCTCCGTTACTGCTCTCTCTAGCTCGATCTGGGATGCTAGACATTGGGATGAGTTTTTTCTTAGTACTCGCCCTTCTGTTTTTTTTCGAGGCATTAAACAAACCAAAACTATGGTTCGCGTGCGCAATCGCCATTGGACTAGGGGCTCTCCAAAAAGCGCCTATCGCCATACTAATGCTTGCCATTGTGATTCTTTCTCAGCATCTTACTAGTAATTCCGCTTTCGCTTGGAAAAATCTCAAGCGCCAACCGTTTTTCAAAAACGGACTAATTAGCGCTATCGGACTCGTCTTAGCTTGGCCTCTAATTCAAACCTTTAACTATGGCAGTCGATACTTTAAAGAAGCGTACCAAAAAGAAATGTTCCGCCGCTTCAAGCCTAGTGGCGATGAATGGGGAAAAGAGGACGGTCCCTGGGTTTGGCTTGACTGGCTTTGGTCCGACTGGGGCTACTTAGCTATTATTGCTCTAACAGCCATCGTATTGGTATTTGCTATCCCCCGATTTAGACGTGATTTTTGGCTAATTGGATTAGCAAGCTGTGTCGCTGTCATTTTGATTTCGTTTTCATTTGCTAAGGGAAGCATATATATGCGCTACCTTGCTGTAGTGCTTCCAATGATTTCAATAATTTTATGCGCGGTGCTCTCCAATTTTGAACGCGCTAGGTTTCTGCCTGCCTTGCTCGCCTCGGCTTTCTTGATTGCCTCATGGCCTAACCTTACTCGTGTATACAGTGATAATTTCGACGGTGGGGCTACAAAATACAACCATGATAAAGTCGAGTCATACATCGTTGCGATTGACGGCGTACTTGAAGCACATGACCACCTCATAATCGACAGAACATTAGTGCCAGCCGGTGCGTATGGCTATTTTGGGAAAACCACACAAGAAGCACTTGTGCTTAAGTTAAGTCGAGACTCTCACGCCAAGGAGTTTAAGAAACGAGTTTCTGCGTTCAGCGAAGACACCGCTAATCTCTATGGGCTAATTGCTACTGACAACATCCATACACTCCAAGCGACAGGAAAACCGTATGTTATCGTCAAAGACTTAGGCGACGTAAAAGTATGGAAGCTCCTTTGAGATTCGCCCTGCGTCTACGAAGGACGTGCTTCGCGCTCCGCAGACTCTCTGGCACTGTGTGTAATATCCAAATATAAGTTGTAGATTGCGATGCCCACTGGGAACAAATTCGACAGAATCCCTACTGAATCGTTCTTGCCAAAAATAAAATAAGACAATAACAAACATGAGCCTACTAGGCTCATGACCCAGAACACCCTAGGAAAAGTAGGTTTCTTCTCTTTAGTTGACGAAATTAACTGAACAATCCAGCGCCCCGCAAACACGAGCACGCCTAAATAGCCCACTATTTTCCATGGCGTAACGGAAGCACCTAGAAACTCAAACAGCACATCATTCATATCGAGGCGCTTCAGAAACATCGACTTTCGCATCAACCATTCGATTCAAATACCAACCTACACCCACCAAGTCATAGATGCCGCGCATTGCTCTATTGAAGTTATTATATTTCGAAACACCCTCCGTCCTCGGGCGATGATTGACGGGCACTTCTACTATTCTAAAACCATTCGCAACAAAAAATGCTCCCATAAATCGGTGCAATCCGTTAAACGGCGGCAGATATCGAATCATGTCTTTGCGAAAAATTTTAAGCGAGCACCCAGTGTCCCTAATACCATCCTTCACAAACTGTCGCCGAACGGCATTCGCGACCCGCGACGCCACCCTACGATCCCAAGTATCCTTGCGAACTTTACGATATCCGAAGACTGCATCGCCCTCTGTCAGGTGCGCAAGCATGCCTTGAATGTCGCTAGGGTCGTTCTGGCCATCCCCATCCATTGCAACGCAAATATTTCGGTTCGCCGTTTGCAGTCCAGCCAGCATCGCTGCACTTTGCCCTCTATTCTTACTAAATCCAATACAAGTAACGCCATCAACAGAGGACATGCGCTCCCATGTGCGGTCTGAACTGCCGTCATTAACAGCTATCACTTCAGCGTCTGGCTGGCATTTTCGAATTTCCTCAAGAACGGACACCACACATTCTTCTTCATTGTAGAACGGTACAACGATGCTAATAGCTTGAGGCTCAGCAGGTTCCATCTTGCTCATAATTGATTCCAATAGAATATAAAAGTAAGACGGGTTCTAGATCAAATTTTGGCCACTAAGATATAACCGTCTTTTGCATTATTTAACCATAGAAAACAGCAGTTTGATATTGCATTAAAGTCTCAATTCCCAAACACCTAGCGATAATTTCTCTGGATAATAGTCGACTGGATAGAAACAAGTTTGAGAAGCTCGTTCTATTTTTTTTTGCAAAAGCTAAGCCGTACAAAAAAACGTACAACGAGCAGATCAGCCCGACTAATATCAAGAAACGAGCGATCCATTAATCTGCAACCGGTAACAAACTAACAAGCACCGTATGCTTTGTTCGTCAGCCAAATAAACTGATACGGTTTCAATTCAAGAAAGCCATGTAGGTCTCGATAGTGATTGCCCGTCACGAGATCGATCCAGTCATCAGTCCCTACTAGGTTAATTGCGGTGAGAGGAATCGTTTGGGTTTGGTCGGAGATGTTATGAATCGCAAAGATACTTTGCTGTCGGTTTAAGCTCTGGCGCCAGAAGGCGAAAATCTGATCACCAAGGTGCAAGGTATATTGCGTGGCATTTGGGTGAAATGCGGGCTGCTCAATACGCAACGCAATCAGCGATTTAAGACGCGAAAATACTTGATAATGCTGGCTATCTGAATCGCTCAAATGCCCTTTTAGTAAATCGTAATCCCATTGATGCCTGTTGATTCCTCGATTGTGCCCACTTGCCGCCTTACGCTCATAGTCATTGCCGGTCGCTAGTAAGCTATGAACATATATTGCTGGAATACCCTCTAACGCGAGCACGATGGCATGCGCACAATAAAAGCGATCGAACTGCCAAGAGTCCTCGCCATTGACTGTCCCACGCAATGCATCAAAAAGGCTAATGTTGATTTCGTAGGGTTTCTTAACGCCTGACTCCAAAGCCCGCCATGAAACACTGCCACCGTGCGACTCCATCACGTCAATGAGATTTTGGATTTCCTCCTCGGACAGCAAGCCTTCGGCCGGTCGCAACCCGATGCCGTCGTGCGAGGCGAAAAAGTTCAAGTACGTCGTTCCCATCTGGGCGGGTGGCATACTCATTAACCAGTTCTTTAAGTAATGCGAATTGCCCGTTAGTAAGGTGTTTAGTAATAAAGGTGGCAATGAAAAGTTGTAAACGACATGTGCTTCGTTAACGTTACCAAAATAGGACAAGTTCTCCCTGTTAGGGATATTGGTTTCGGTGATGATGACCGCGTCAGACTTCTTCGCTTCTATCAATGAACGCAACAGGCGAACAATTTCGTGTGTCTCAACGAGATTAAGGCAGCTGGTACCAACACGCTTCCACAGAAATGCAACGGCATCTAATCGAAATATGGCCACACCCTGTTCGATGTAGTCGTTAATGATGCGAGTAAACTCAAGCAAAACCGCTGGATTTTCGAAGTTCAAGTCGACCTGGTCATGGCTAAACGTACACCATGCATGCTGAACTCCTTGCGCGGTTTCGACGCGACGCAACAATGGAGATGTGCGCGGACGCACGACGTCAGACAAGTCATCATCCGGCTCAGCCGTTGCGAAATAGTCCAGTCCGGGGCTTTTAGACTCACAAAAGTTTTTAAACCAACGACTTTCCGCTGAGCAGTGATTAATGACCAAGTCGGCCATCAGCTTATAATCGCCAGCAATCGAGGATACATCTGACCAGTCACCGAGTTCGGGGTTAACCGTCAGGTAATCGATCACCGAAAAGCCATCGTCCGAGCTGTAGGGAAAAAACGGTAATATGTGAACGGAGTTAATGACACCTTTAACGTATTGATCCAGAAAATCATGCAAGCTTTCAAGCGGTTTGCGCGTAGGCTCGACAAAGCTATCGCCGTAGGTGATCGCGATAATGTCACGCTCATCCCAATGATTCTGAAACTGCCCAGCGACGGGTCCTTTAGCAACAGCTTCTGCTTCGACGATATGCATGGCATCGATTAAACTGTCGGCGATAACTCCCCGCTCTGCAATACTAAGCTGCTTATACACAACTTCTAGGTGCGCTACGACACGGTGTTTTAACTCACTAACCATCACGCCACTCCGAATTCTCTATTGTCTTCTTCAACCGCGGTTTTAAGCTGCTCAAATACATCAGGAATGGCGCTCACCACTCGGTTCCAGCTTGGTATAAACGGCTGTTCCATCGGGTTATCCAGAAACTGTTCCCCGGCTTTCATGATGTTTTGCGCGAACAACTCAACCGCCTTTTCTTCTGCATGCGTATCAAAGCCCAGACCATTGATTAATGCATCATTGCGATAGGTCTCGATAAAATCGAGCGCAATACGGAAGTAAGTCGCTTTGATAGAGCGGAAGGTTTCCGGGCTAAACACTACGCCGTTCGTCGCGAGCTTTCTAAACACTGCTTTTGAAATATCAATCGACATTTTTGAGAGACCGCCCGAGTCATCGTCGGCCGATAATTTTTGGTGTTTATGGTCATAGATATCCGCTATATCGACCTGACATAAACGGTTTGTCGCATAGTTTCGCTTCACTTCTGACAACACGCCGATCTCAAGCCCCCAATCACTTGGAATGCGAATGTCGTTCAGCACATCAATACGAAACGAAAACTCACCCGCTAGCGGGTAGCGATAACTGTCTAGGTATTCAAGGTAGTCCAACGGACCGAACACTTTTTTCAACGAGCGAATCATCGGTGTGACCAATAGACGACTAACACGACCATTGATTTTTCCATTCGCGACCCGCGCGTAATAGCCCTTACAAAACTCATAGTTAAACGCAGGGTTAGCAACAGGATAAATCAGTCGCGCGAGCAAGCCTCGCTCGTAAGTGACTACGTCGCAGTCATGCAATGCCAATGCTTCAGAGCGCCCTGACGCAAGCGCGTAACCCATACAATACCAAACATTTCTTCCCTTACCCGGCTCTTTTGGTGCTAGGCCTTCTTCCTGTAAGCGCGCATCAAGCGCACGAAGACGTGGGCCATCATTCCACAACACGCGATGGTGCTGAGGTAGTCGGCCAAAGAACTTAAGGGCTTGCCTATACTCATCAATATTCGCGCGATCTAAACCAATGATAATCTCATTTAAGTAATTGGCTCCTTGCAGCTCATCGATAATATTCGGTAAGGCGTCGCCTTGTAGCTCTGAGAAAAGAGACGGCAATATCAGCGACATCGGCCGAGATTTCGAGAAATTAACCAACTCTCGCTCTAGCTCCTCCAACGGACGATGAGAAAGATTATGCAAAGTCGTGATAATTCCATTTTGGTAAAAGTCACCCATGTTGAGCCTCTCTAGTTATTGTCTTATCACACTGTCTCGCGATCGAGCAGCATATTAATAGATTCATTCCAGCCCGCTGGGCCATCTTGTTCGGTGTAAATAACTTCACCACTTAGCGGCGGCAATTCTGGCGGCGTGTGAACAGGAGACCTGACAACAACTGCCACGTCAGCAGCGCTTAGCATCGCCACGTCGTTTTGACTATCGCCTAGTGCGACCATGCAAGGCGTATTGCTCTCGCTTGTTCCTAGATACTGCTTCAGCCACAGCATCGCCTGCCCTTTATCGCACTGGCCTTGCACATGAATGAAGCGGCCACCTTTGAGCGTGACCAAGCCGCGACGTTCAAGCTCTTTTACAAATACCAGATAGTTCTCTTTTGAGTCCTGCCAAATAAGGGGCTCCGAATAGTCTCTGGCCATCGCATTGACCGCATTGGCTTCACTCAGCCCCGTATGCTGCATCAACTCGGCAGCCGTCCAGTCTGAAAACCCTGCAAAACGAAATCCAAACTCTTGTCTAAGCGCGGCTAAGACATCAAGAATGTCGGCCCGTCGCGCGCCAAAGACTTTTGTGCTATTTGCGCCAGTTTTCTTGGCATATTGAGCTGGGGAATCCGCATGATCGCTTGGAAACACAACCGCAGAACCGTTTTCAATAATGCATGGCCCTGAAAGCACTAGCCCGGAATTAATCAACTCCAACGATAAGTCACTGACTTCACGCCAGGTTTTACTGGTATTGATCACCACCGGAACACGGCTATCTACTAGTCGTTCAAGCGCTGGTATTGCTGCCTGATACGAATAACTATGGTGGTCTAGCAAGGTGCCATCTAGGTCCGTCACCACTAGCAAACGTGGAGAGCTCCCAAGCGAAGTTGAACGCCACGTTGCCCCTACCATCTTGTGGTCACGATCAAGCTGAAGTACGCAATTCGATATACTCGGCACCACAGTTAAGCAACGGCGTGTTATCCGCTCATAGTGTTGAATAAAGCGTTGAATGCCTGACTCATCCATTGTTTGTGTCGCACTTTCGCCGCGCGCCTCTAAGCTGGCGATCAGCTTTTGTTCTTGCAAGCCTCGCCACTGCGCCACACATTCAAACGAAGGTGCTTCGAGCATGATCAGATAGTCCACTTGCGAAAAAACTGACTGATAAGCGCCTGCCAATTGGCTGTTTACCCATGCTCGCCAGACGCCACTGGGGTCTTCATTTCTCTCTAAGGCATTAATGGGTTCTAGCAAGCTTTGTTCAGGTTCAGGCTGCGCTGCCACACACCACCCTTCCAACAGGATGATATCGACAGCACCTTGAACGGTGTCCCAATCTTCTCGATGTTTACGGTCATCTTGCGCTTTATCAAAACGGGGAATGGCAGTGTGGCTAGTTTCGTCTGCGGCTTGAAGGTCAGTTAACACCGACTGCATAAGCGTGACATCGTGCGTACCAGGAACACCGCGCGTCATTAATAACGGGTGTACGGAATCTGCCAAGCTCGCTCGCTCTGCACGGGTTAAGTAAAAATCATCCAACGATAAGCAAACAGTTTTGCGGCCATAATCATGCAGTAAAATAAGACTAAGAAAATTAGCAAGCGTTGACTTGCCGGAACCTTGAGAACCATGAATACCAATAATCAAGGCACCACCATGGTGCGCTTTTAGCTGATTTATCTCGATCGCCACTGGAACGACGTAATCCTTGATATGAGCCCTATATGACTCGGGCAAGGCGTGTTTTTCGAGTTCTAAGCGTATCGTTTTATGCACCATAATTGCGCTTTTTTAGTTTTCTGGTTCAAAAGAATTGTATGTCTAACGAAACCTTGCACAGAATTGGCCAACTCTGCAAAACAATATTTTTACTTCCAAGATTTCAAATATCAGTGCATCCATTCAACGTCAAAAAAGCGCCTTGAGAGCGCAGCTAATAAAAATCACGTTTTCCGTTATGGTAGACCCAATTGAAGAAAAATAGACTTTTTGGGGAGTAAAAATACAAAAACGTAAGGCAAAAAAAAGCACCATCCTATCCCAACATTAGGGAGTAAAATGATGCATCAAGGGGACCATTCTGTTTACCAGGTACTACCGTAATAAAAAAGGCGAATTGTTAATTGCTCTGACCACTCGCCAAAAACTCTCTTAAAAAGACTGCACCTCTTCAGGCTCTTCTTCTACCTCGCGCTTAGAGACAAACTTCTTTCTCTTCCACTGTGTGATACTGAGGCTTCGGTTAACGGTGCGCTTCACTCGATGAGAGCAGCTATTAATCGCATCGTACATATTTGCCGCGGTCTCTTGCACCACGATAGACGAGGTACTTTCGGGTTTGACGATAATCTTGCAGCACTTATCTTCGCCACCCTTTGGGCCATTAATGTCTGACAAACTTACGCTGATCTTAACGATCTTGTTTTTATAACGCCCCAACATCAGCCTAACTTTTGATTCCACATAGTTGCTTAACGCTGGCGTTAAGTCGAAATGGCGTGCATTGATATGAACAAGCATAATTTTTAACCCTTATAATCAAGTGGTATAAAATGGAGCAAACATCAATTGCTCCCTCGTTACTCTTTCTTTACTCTTTCTCGTTACTGTTTCTTTTCTACCTCTTTGATATCTCGCACGTATGGCTTTTTTCGCAACTGTTTAGCGAACGCCTCGTAACCAAAAAGAGTAAATCTGTTCAACTTGGCGACTTTTGCTGAAAAGCGTGTTCGCCTTGAGTGAGATCAATTTAGCAAGACTAAAAACTAATAAAAAATCGTTTATACATTAGCTAATACATCGATTTTCTCGAACTATTGAATTATCCTTCTTGTGTGCTCGAAAAGGATCGACCGGATTTCCCAATCGCCAATTCGATACCTTTAATCTTTCGTTAGCTAGGCAGAAAACCATGTCGGACCTTATCAACTATAAGCACTTAAACTACTTTTGGACGGTCGCCCATGAAGGCAGCATTGCCAAAGCGAGTGGCAAATTAAATGTGACGCCACAGACAATTAGTGGCCAGCTTTCTTTGCTTGAAACGCGCATGGGAAACTCCCTATTCGAGCGTGAAGGGCGAGGCCTTCGCTTAACGGATACGGGCCGTTTGGTACTGCGCTATGCCGACGATATCTTCGAGTTAGGCAGGGAGTTAAATGACGTGCTGCGCGGCGTGCCCGCCTTAGGCCCATCCGAGTTTATTGTTAGTTCAGCCAGCGCTCTACCCAAAACGATTGTCCATAAAATTATTGACCCCGCCCTACACATTGATCAAGACATCAGCCTAACTAGCCTCGAAGGCCCAATTGAGGCCATTCTGGCAGAGCTGGCCATTCATAAAGTCGATTTAGTATTAAGTGACAAGCCGGTGACTGGCGCGCTGAGCATAAAAGCGTACAACCATAAACTAGGCGAAAGCGGCCTAACGTTTTTCGCAGCGCCCAAACTCGCAAAGTCCTATCGACGAGACTTTCCTCAAAGCCTAAATGGGGCTCCCTTATTGATGCCGACGAAACAGAATGAAATTCGCCAGCTGGTGGACTATTGGCTAAACGAACAAAACATCTACCCTATTATTCGCGGACAATTTGATGATAGCGCCCTAATGAAAGCCTTTGGGCAGGCAGGAATGGGGATCTTTTTTATGCCGACCATTATTGCGGACGAAGTGTGCAATGCATTTAAGGTCGAAGTCATTGGGCAAACCGAAGAGGTCACGCAAAAGTTTTATGCGATATCCGCTGAACGAAAAGTGAAACATCCAGCCGTCGTGGCTATTTGTGATGCCGCCAAGCACCATCTTTTTCATTGAGTCTGTGATTAGACAATCCCGATGACCGGTGAAATTCAATGTCAGCGTAATCGTTCAAAAGATAAGAACGATGACTAAGCACCTCACGTTACGAATCAAACCAATCGTAGTCTGGGTATTTTCTAGATCAAAAACATCTTAGGGTCTACATTGGGACAAAAGCCGTCGCCGGCTTCAATCTGCTTTAAGTGGCTTTGTCCGCAAAGCTGCCGTTCGAATGCCTTTTTGTAATCAGGAGATTCCAGCCAGTTAGGCGTTTTTGATAACTAGTGAAAGTGAGTAAAAGCACGCCCTTTAGCATCATCTAAATACCGCAAACTTTGAGCACTTAGCGATATTTTTTGATAGGTATGGAAGCTATATGCAGGTTCCCGAAAGTGCTGCTTTATTTGTTTCATGAAATACTAATTCTTGTCTCACATAAAAAGTTAATACTATGGTTTATATAATTTAATGAACCATGTAAGACCTGAGCCCGATCGTCTAGTGGAGAAGAGTCTATTGTGTTGTTACCCAACACGTCTAAAGACGACGCTTATCTGGTTGCAGAAGAAAATCTGACACGATATCGAGATGCTCAGAATTGAATGGCAAGGACATATAATACCCGTCACCAAGAGCCTTGGTTTGGTAAGCTGTACCCCTAACAAATATGAAGTTGAAGCTACATAACTTAAAATGTTTTATATCATGCTCAAGATTACGGACGAGATCAGGTTGTTTATGAAGGTAATGCTCATAGCGGTTTTCAAAGCCGATTAAGCCTTAAGCGCGGCAACAACCTCAACAGCAGCTCGTTCTCCCGAACGCACGGCCCCGTCCATATACCCACAGCCTATTTCTGAACTTTCTGTTCCTGCCCAATGAATTCTGCCAACAGGCTCACGCAAAGCTGGCCCTGCCGCCGTTAATATTCCTTTGGTTAACGGCGTAATGCACCCGATACTCCATGGGTCTGTCGACCAATCTTTTTCGACGTAGCCAATACTTGAAAGCGCTTTTGGGCCGAAATACCGACTCAACTCTTGCGGTACCAAGCGAGCTCGTTCTGGTTTACTTGCCATGGCTGGCACCTCTGCCGCCGATAAAAACGCAGTAAGTACGCCAATAGATGCGTCTTGAGGAGAGTTATCAAAAACCAACTGCAGCGGCGCGCGGTCGGTGACAACACTGCCATTGAATCCGGCGTCTCGCCAAAACGGTTTGTCATAAATGACTGAATGCTTGATTATAGGGAGCTTTGTTAGCCCTGCCCAACGTTGCACCAGCTCTTTCCGTTGATCAGATAATCCGGTTTTAAAGTCGATGCGCAATGTATCAGCAGGAGCCATGGCGACAACAACTCGACTAGCATGGTAGCGACCTCTGCGCGTGACAACCTCGACAACCCCATTAGCATGATCGCTAACTTCCTCTACCGGTTCATTTAAATGAACTCGTCCTTGCAGGGCTTTTGCTGCATTGATAGACACTAATTGTGAGCCGCCAACAAAACGCAAATCTTGCAAACCGTTGTCGTTCAGCGCAATACCCAGCAAGCCGCCGCTGGATTGAATGTAGTGTAAAAACCAAAGTAAAGAAATACGCTCTGGATAACCCGACAGAACCGCTCGGGTAATGATTCTAAATGCTTCAACTGTCCAAGCTGCAGCACTTTGCGAATGAAGCCACGAAGCTAATGTTATGCTGTCTAGACTCTTTGCGTTATTTGCCTGCCAAGGTTGACCTAAAGGTAATTGATCCGCCATGCCCTGTAGCGTGGTCGCCAAGCGGGTGAAATCATACCCTTGTGCCGCGCTCATTTCGGGTAACAAACCTTTCGAAACCAAGCCCTGAATTTCATACAGCCCCTCGCCTTCGTAAAAAGCGTCGAAGGTCTCTACTCCCATTTCAGCAGCAAACGCCGCAATGCGATCTTGACCGGGACCAATCCACTCACCGCCGCCTTCAACAACGTGGTTATTCGGCAGCGGTAAATTGAGTGTACGTCCACCAACACGGTCTCGAGCCTCGAGCACAACGACCGACTTCACGCCTTGTCGCAGCAGATTATGCGCTGTCGACAAGCCGGCTAATCCGCCTCCAATAACAACGACATCTACTTTTGTTTCTGCGCAAACTAAACGTGTGGGCAATAAACTAAAACCTAAGGCGGCAGCCCCTCCAATCAAAAATTCTCGGCGATTACGCATCAGCTTTTACTCCCTGAATGTAGTTGTTCCGAGCTATCTTGGCCTGCTGTGCATTGAAACGCTTCTAGCCATTGCGCAATCTCTTGTCGCTCATTTTGGCTAACCGTTTTTAAAACTGAAATCATGGCTGCATCCGCATCACCGCGAATATTCTGTTTAATTTCGGTCATGCGCCGAACCAGGTACGTCGAATGCTGCCCGCATAGTTTTGGTGCCAACAAAGCATCGTTGCCTTCCCCGACTGAGCCATGGCAGCCGGCGCAATATTCTTGATAGGCTGAAGGTACTTCGTGGTGGCCATTTAACCCGGCTTCAACAGTAAGGCCGATGTTAGACAAACCCGCCATATAGCGAGCGACTTGATTTTGTCCCGCCAATGTCAGTGCGCGAGCAAATGGAACCATTACCGGAAGATAAGATGAGCCATCACGCAGTTTTTGTAATTTATGCACCAGGATTTTTTCACTTTGCCCGGCTAATCTAGGCACCTCACCGTCGCTACGGCCGCTTCCATCAGCCATATGGCAAGACGCACATGATGCAAATAGTTCTGCACCGGACGTATCTTCCACACCACTCAATACCCAAGGAGATTCTGGCAACGATGCAACGGGCTCTGCGGTGATAACGGCCGTACCATTTAAAAAATAAAAAGCAGTAATTGTTAAGCAAATTAGGACCAACAATACATAGACGGTGGTTTTCACGAACTATTCTCCCGCACGCGTATACAAGCGTCCAACGACTTTCGCCAGCCACATTTTTGGCATCACTTGAAGCATGAGCATTCCGATTAAATTCGACCAGCCAGGTATGCTGGTAGGCTTTCCAGCCAAGCAAGCTTTTACGCCTTGCTCCGCCACATAGGCCGGCGACAGCTTCATAAATTTAGGGACATTTATACCTGCGCCTTGTTCGGGATTGTCTAGCATTTTCGTATCGGTATAACTGGGACACACAACAGTCACCGTCACCTTTGAGTGACTTGCTCTTAACTCTGCGGACAAAGCATGGCTAAACGATAAAACATAGGCTTTTGATGCGGCATAAACATTTTGTCTAGGGATAGCCGTCCATGCAGCGGTTGACGCGACATTTAAAATTCGCCCACTTCCCCGCCTCGTCATTTCCCCCATAAACAAATGCGTTAACGCTGTCAAAGCCACAATATTGCACTGCAAAAGTTTTTCTTGATTCGACAATTCGATATCTGCAAAAAGACCGTTAAACAACACGCCTGCGTTATTGATGAGTACATCTATGTTTAAGCCGAGTCCTTTTACTTCCTTAAGTAAGCTTTGAGCAGCAAAGGGCTCCGCCAAATCACAAGAAATGATATGAGTTTCTATGTTGAACGAAGCCCGTAAGCGCTCTGCTGCATGTTCCAGCTTCTCGATATTTCGAGCAACCAGCACGATGTCGTAACCTTTCGACGCCATTACCTGACAGAGCTCAAAACCAATTCCGTCCGAAGCACCCGTGACCAATGAAGTTTTGCTTTTCATATTACTCTTGAACCCTTTTTATCAGTAAACATTATTAGGGACCGTACCAAGGTATTCTCTACCTTAACGCTGCGAATAGAGAATGTAGCAGAGCAGGCCTTCAAAATATTGACTCCAGGCCTATATGAAATTGACTTGAGATAACCCAAACTATCGAAATGACAAAATAACGGGTCTCTGTGAAATAAAGCGGTTTTATTGCAGCATATGTATTAGTACGGCGTCCTACTAATCAACAGCCTTAAATGAGACATAGTCGAAAAGGAATTAAATTGTCGAGACAAAACACCTCCTCTATTCCAGGAAGCCTAGCCATCAGCTTTTTGCAGTCGCTGACCTCAGTCGTACAAAACAGCGGGATTTCTGAGCAAAAGCTGTTTGCGCAGGCAGGCCTGGTGATCGATCAAACCAAAGACAGCCATCAACGCATTTCTGGCGATGAGTACTGCCGTCTTTTAGATATGGCCGCGAAGGTCTGCAAGGACCCAAATTTTGGCTTACATGTCGGCCAAGCGATAAAACCCGGCCATTACGGGGTGCTAGGCTATGCCTGCATGAGTTCAAAAACACTAGATGAAGTACTCAATCGAATGCAGCGCTATCAAACCCTAGTCAGCGATATCGGGGTTAATCGCTTTGAACTAAAAGATGAGAACGTAAAAATCCGGTTCGATTGCGATGTCCAGCCTTATCCACCAAGGCAACTTTCCGAGGAACATCTTGCGGGCATGGTGACATTTAGCCGTTGGATTAAACAGGAAGATAACTCCCCAGAAAAAATTCATTTTCAACACCCTGAGCCCGAGGATACAAGCGAGCACCAAAGTATCTTTAACTGCCCAGTGTTATTCTCCCAAGCTGAAACCGCCATCTATTACGCCTCCAAATATCTAACCGATCCGCTACCTATGGCGGCACCAGACGTCTCAAAAATGATGGATGGCTATGCAAAAAAACTGCTGGAAAACATGCCCGAAGGCGAAGGGTTCCACGAACAGGCTAGCAAAGCCCTTGTTATATTATTGCAAGACGGAAAACCTAGTTTGGAACGTTTATCTAAGCAGCTGAATATAGACGTGAACACATTAAAAAGTCGTTTAAAGGCTGAAGACATAAGCTACCAGAACTTATTAGATACAAGCCGAAGAACACTTGCCTTAACATACATTGCGCAATCATCGCTCTCGCTAACCGACATCGCTTTTTTACTTGGTTTTTCGGAGCAGAGTGCCTTTCAGCGCGCGTTTAAACGCTGGACAGGGGAAACGCCGATGCGGCATCGAAAAACTCTGTCAGATAACTAAGGCGCGTTCTTGCCGATGCGACGAATTCCTCTAACATATTCGTGCTAAATATAGATGCGTTCAGGTCTTGCATCGTGCATGTCAAACTCAAAGTAACGCTTTCGTTGCAATTCTCAGCATCGAATCAATGCCAAACTGGCTGTTTTATCCCTATCTGAATCTAATCGCTTAGGTTTGACTTGCTGAAATGTTTGCCTATTCATATCGTTCGCTAATTTTGAAAGAGCCAGTGTTATTTGCTTCCGAAAAATGCGTCTTCTTGCAGCCTGCCGCAATACATATACTGATTGAAAACCTTCCTAGCGTAAGCAGCGCGCCCGTGCGATGACCACCTAAAACACTTCGTATTTTTTGATCTATTTATCAATAATATTCGACTTTTCCTTGCTTAAGCCCCTCGCTATGCTTTGGCTATATTGCAGAAAATAACGATTAGCTGGAGAACATAAGATGACTAGTCAAACGATTAAAACGACGGATACGAATACACTTTCGCAGTCAGTTGCCACTAATAAAGTACTACGCAACACCTATACACTGTTGTCGATGACACTGCTATTTAGTGCCGTAACAGCGGCAACATCAATGGCACTCAACCTTCCCCACCCTGGGCTAATCATCACGTTGATTGGCTATTTCGGCCTGTTGTTTGCGACCACAAAGTTCCGCGACAGCAGCATGGGTTTAGTATGCGTTTTCGCCCTCACCGGATTTATGGGCTACACGCTGGGACCCATTTTAAGCGCGTATATGAGTTTGCCAAACGGCGGACAAATCGTCGCAACATCGATGGCGGCAACCAGCCTTATCTTCCTTGCGTTATCTGCCTATGTGCTGACGAGCCGCAAAGACTTTAGCTTTATGGGTGGCTTTCTTATGGTCGGCATTCTGGTCGCCTTTATGGCAGGGTTGGGCGCGATATTCTTCGAGGTAGCAGCCCTATCGCTAGCCGTTTCAGCGATGTTTGTACTGCTCATGTCCGGGTTAATTCTGTACGAAACCAGCAACATTATTCATGGCGGCGAAACCAATTACATCATGGCAACCGTTACGCTTTTTGTTGCGATCTTTAATCTATTCACCAGCCTGCTTCACTTGCTGGGAGTGATGGGAAACGACGACTAATGCACATCGCGCCTACTTGGCTACACATAACTCGTCACCAACACCTAACTAACAAGAGTAACGTCATATGAATATGCAAAACTTATTAAGTCAATTCACGGGCGCAAGCCAAGCCAATCAAACGACGCCGCAAGGTGCGGTGTCTGGCGGCAATGGACTGGGCAACACCTTAGGTAACCTAGCAAGTAATCTTCCTGGCGGACTGGCCGGGGGAGCCGCTGCGGGTGGTGTCATGGCGCTGCTGATGGGCAATAAGTCTGCGCGCAAGTTTGCCAAAAAAACCGCAACCTACGGTGGTGCGGCGGTTCTAGGTGGCCTTGCCTATGGGGCGCTTAAGAACTGGAAAACGAATAACGCACAAGGGGTGTCTGTCTCATACGCGGAGCCTCAATATACCAATCAAAGCCAGACTAATCACCCGCAGCAGATTAACCATCATGCGCAACGCAACCCGTCTCAAACGCCCAACCCGTCGGACAGTGAGCAGGTGTCCGGTGAGTTTCAATTAACCCTAATCAAAGCAATGATTGCGGCAGCAAAAGCCGATGGCCATATCGATGCTGAAGAACAACAAAGCATATTTAATGCGGTTGAGCAGATGGACTTAAACCACGAAATGAAAGGCTTGGTGTTTGACCTTCTTAGGCAGCCTATCTTTATTGAAGAGCTTGCACATAACGCCGTGACCATCGAGCAAAAATCAGAGGTGTATCTTGCCTCTTGTCTTGCGATTAACCCCGACCATCCATCTGAGGAAGCACACCTCAATAAGCTTGCAGCTGCATTGCATCTGCCAGACGGCCTGCCAGAAGAAATAAAGCGCCATGCTCAGCGAGCCTAACCATTCTAAACTGCTGAGCTACCCTATTCTGCTGAGCCATCATGCCCAGCGGGTCAGACGCTAACCAGGCGCAAAGTACCTCGCTATTCGTCCAGAGCGAGCGTCGTATTCAAATTATCATTGCTATTTAAGCACTCTCTCGACAATCGCGCGGGCATCGCTTTCCTTAGCTATGTCCTTTGCGCTTGGCGCCTGCTAGCCGTTACACTTCTAAAAAAATATAGGTCTGCCACTGTGCGTCACTCAAAAGACGACCCTGCCACATAAGGAATGATATGAACCCATTGATCATCGGCGCTGCTGTCATCGTTATCGCCATCCTAATTTTTAATAGTGCAATGAACAAAAACCCCGCAGCACAGGCCTGTGCACAAGAAATACTCGCGCTACTGAAACAAACCCCCGACGCCAAAGCAAAAGACATAGCCGCCATAATGGCGCAACACCAACGCACGCGAGCGGATGCAGGGCAAGTTACTACGCTCGTTAAAACAGGGCTTAAAAAAACAGGCATTAATAAAAATGACCGGCCAGATGTCATGATAGAAGTGCGCAAAGCAAAGATGCTACTAACCGAGTAAGCAATAGAAAGCGGACAAACAATGGGGGTTACTTTGCGTTCAAAATCCCTATAATCATGCCATCTTGAATTTCAAAACGATTATTTATGCTGAAAATTGTTCGCCTTGTTCTAATGCTTTGCTACTTTTTATGCGCCGCATTGCTTTGTATCCCTATTTGTTTATTGCGCCCCTTTAACCCTGACAACACACGCGTTTGTGGCCGTATTTTTAGTTGGGGTGGACTCAAAGCGATGGGAGTAAAACTCGTAGTCGAAGGGAAGGAGCATCTAGAGTCAATGCAAGCAGGCGTTATCGTCGCGAACCATCAATCCAACTATGATTTGTTCGTGCATGGAGGCGTCATTCCTTCGCGCGCCGTCAGCCTTGGCAAACAAAGCCTTAAGTATTTGCCGCTCTTTGGGCAGGTATACTGGCTTTCCGGCAATATCATGATTAATCGCAGTAACACCAAACAGTCTAAAAACACCCTCGACGAGGTAACCGAAGCAATCACCCTGCATGACAAAACGATTTGGGTTTTCGCAGAAGGCACTCGCAATCCCAATCCGGGGCTTTTGCCATTCAAAAAAGGTGCTTTCCACATGGCGCTGAAAGCGCAAGCACCGTTATACCCCATTTGTGCGAGTTCGTTTGCTCAACAGATAGATCTAAACAAATGGAATGCAGGGACAATTCTAATTCGAATTCTGCCTCCAATCCCCACACAAGGTTTGTCTGACAGCGATATGAATACCCTCGTTGAACAAACACACTCAATCATGCAAAGCACTATCGACGAATTAGACCAGCGAGCCGTAGCGCAGTCGCAAGATATCGCTCAGTAATAACAACTAGCCAGACCAATCACCAAATCACTTAAGCCAAAGATTCTGGTGATTGCCTGTCGCAGTTCCCACCCGCTATCAAGAATACAAGCGGGGGCTGCTTACCATAAACATTCCCGACAACAGCAATCGCAGTCGCCACCAGCCATATCGAAGCGCTTGACGGGTGCAGCGCTCATCACCAAGCATTTCGCCCGCCACCTGCAAGTTCCCTGCTCTCACATTCTGCGAGACCAAATGCAATAGGTGCGCACTGGTATAATCAAGCAGCTGCTCTCTTAGGGTGGAACCCTCTTCAAGACTCAGCGCTTTCTCCTTTAACCGCTGACTAAACGGGCACTCTTGCAATGGGACTTTCTGGACGCAGGCTCGGTTCGTGCTATCCAAGTGGTAAAATGACAGCACTTCAGGGCTATACGCAATCGCATGGCCTAGCGCAACGCGAGCAAAAAACTCTTGATCCTCTCCCATCGGCTCTCCTTCAGGAAAACCGCCAACCTCTACACATACGGCCCTCATGACACAAAAACTAGACATCATAAATGGCAGATCTCCTCGCGCGCCTACCTCAAAAAAATCCGTTAGTAAGCGAGCATTTCGAACAGGTTTGGCAAAGCGAATCTTTGGGTCAAGATATTCACCCTCACTTGCAACAAATTGATAGGCACTACCAAATGCCTTTGCGTCAGGGAAATCACGCTGTAACTTGGCCATCACCTCAAGAAAATGCGGCTCCCAGGTGTCATCAGCATCTAGAAAAGCAACGATCTCTCCTTTTGCCTCCTTGATACCACGATTTCTCGCGTTTGATACGCCGCCATTTACCTGACGAACCAGGCGCACATGCTCGCTTCTTAATCGTTGCAAACGCGTCGGACCGCCATCGGTGGAGCCGTCGTCGACGACAATAATTTCGAAGTCCTTGTAACTCTGTCTGAGCACACTATCGACTGTTCGAATAATGTGCGACAACTTGTTATACAAAGGAATAACGACCGAAAAGTGTGGTTTTGATGTTTGAATAGTCATGGCAAAATCTCCAGTTTTTAACAGATTCTTTAATTGAGGATTGGACAGTTCGTTGCGGGCTTTCGAAGCCGTCCGCTAGGCCATTGCACAAGGCGTTGGCCAAATCTTGTGGCACTAAATGATCCGCAGAAAAGCGTTGCGCCTCGGGCAGACCAATTTGGTCGCACCATCCGACGCACTTCGAGTGATAGTTGATCGACAGCACTGGTGTTTCACTTAAGAAGCCAAAGATGCTGGCATGCAAACGCATACAGACGGCTACTTTGTATGACGCCATACGCTGCATTAAGCGATAAGGATTTGCGTCATAATCGACAAACTGCACCGCTACCCTTGGACTAAGCATGGCGGCGACGTCTTCATGAACAGGCCGGTCACCCAGTGTTTTGTGTCCATTAAAGTCGACAAACACAATAGGCTCGCCAGTGAATAAACTTGCCGCTTCGAGCGCTTTGGCAATCGCTTTAAGGCGACTCAGTTCGGCATCATTGCCGGTCGCGCCAAGGCGTTCTTTGGGGCATAAGCACACGGCAATCCCTTTACGCTCTATCGGTACGATATTGAAAGACTTATCTAGCAATAACGACGGCGCTAGATCGAAGGTTAATTCTACATTCGCGCTAGGCGCGAGATCGTTTGCGATGAGAAGGCTCTCTTCGTCACGCACACCGACAAAACGGCAGGTTTCGAGAAAAGCCTTACAAGAACGCTCAGCCCGACGATTCTGAAATGGCCCTAAACCAACGCCTAACGCATAGTGTTCTCGGCCAGAACTAAGCATCATCAAGTCGCGTTTAAGGTCGATATCGCGAGCGTTATGCAGCACGGAGCCGCCGCCAAATATTACGCAATCTGACTCTAGTGCTGCGCCATACTGTCTAAGGCGATTCTGTGCAGGAAAAGACTGTTGCTCTATCAACATCTTGTTAGATAGTCCGAAATGCTTAGTCTTCAAATCGATCGGCGAATTTAGAATTGCCGAATCAAATCCGAGAAGGTTTTTTGCACCCCAAGCCGTCGCATTCATCAGCGCATCGTCTCCGCTATTACGCATCCCGTAATAGCCCACCAAATAGGCTTTGTTCATGCTGTTACTCCTCTAGAGTTAAGTTCTATATTCTTAATTGGGTTAAGTGCTAGACCCAACCAAATCAGCGCAGGCCAATATAGGTAGGCAAGCACTTCTAAGTTTTCAAAAAAGCTGTATCCCGTGAACACCAGCACAATCATCAGGGCGGACCTCGACCTAGCTGAATTCAATGCATCAAAAGAGAGATACATAATCGTGATCGCCAATGGCACGGCGAGCGCCAACAAACCTACAAAGCCCTTCACAAACAGCAAACCGTACCAGCTGTGATGGCTACCGATCGGCATGTGTTCCACCATTTTCGGACCGCGCTCAACCACTCCATGCCCCCAAACAGGTGCTTCACTTTCCCAGCGTTGCAGCGCAATCGTAGCGAGCGCCTCTCTCACTCGGGTTGACCCGGCACGACTATCTTTGATTTGTTGATGTGCCGTCTGGACGCCCTCGATAAGTGGCTGGCCCAATAAACAGACCGCCGAGACAGCAGTCCCAAGTAACAACCACAACAACGGTTTTTTAAGTTGTCCCAGCAGAAAGAGCGCGGGTATCAGTAGAATAAAGATTGCCCAACCTGCGCGAGACTGACAAAACAAGCACATAACCAAAGCACCCAAGATTCCGAAACGGCGCCAAAAACGATCCTGCTCGTTCACACAGATAATCAGATACAAGCAACTCATCAGGCCAGCAGCAGGAGCCCAAGGAGCAAAGAAAGGCCAGCGAGGTCGTCCGGTTTCTGGGTTGATACCAAACAGTCCGACTTCAAACGAACTAATCGGCCCTCCAATGGCTTTAAAAGGAGACAGGTACAACGAACCATCACTGCCAGCCACCGCCAGCACTAAACCGAGCAATATAAAAGGAATTGATTGCGCCGCAAGTATGCAAACACCGCGAATGATGACCTTAGGGCGAATGGACGCCATAGCGCCCAGCAAGGGAAAAAGCGCCAATAAGGCCCAGCCTTTTGCCCAGCCGATGCTGGACTTGATCGTTAAGCCCATTCCCAGACTGAATTCGCTATGCCCAATCAATAAGGCAATCAGCATCATCAACATCCCCAGCAACCAAACCCATATCGTGATAGGTAAAGCTGAGTTACCTGGGCGTTTACCTTCGACAAACCAGCGCAGCATAAATAATGCAAACAAAGCCCAGCCCAGAACAGAGCCTACGATGTAAAGCATTCCTGTCAGATAAAACACATACCCAAACACCAAGGCATACCAAACCAATTTTTCTTCGGTATTCATGTTCGTTAGTGGGTAGTTAGGCGTCATGCGTGTTTTGTCTCTTCAGTGAATCATCGTTTGTTATCTCTGATATTGCAGGCGCCGTGCCAGCATCAGAAAACAACCATAAGGCACTGTTTTAAATAGAATTAGTTATTTAACCTTGCATTCTGACAATCGTTAGAAAAAGACAATTCGCAAAAAATGTGCAGAATACTTCGCACTTTGCAAAGTCATATCGACGCATTTTTTGATTATTTCTGGCACAAAAAAACCGCCATAAAGCGGTTTTTGTTTGGGCTCCTCAATTAACGAATCACGTTGACAATAAACTTAATGAGACAGTAGTCGCGCCACCAAATAACTACGCTGCCAAATAATCAGAAGTGCCGTAGTGACCAATAAAATGCCCGCCAGCGCGCCCGCGATCGCTATCTTTAGACTAGGGCTTTTCTGCTGATATGGTTCATTGGGAACTGCCATGAGCTGAACCACTGGGTAAGAAGCAAATACATCAGCCTTGCTAGACTCCAATTGAGCGGCCGCTGAGGTAAAAACTGCTTCTGCCAGATCATGCTCGCGAGTCAATCTCTCCAGCTCTTTCGACTCTCGTGCATATACCCGTAATCGATCAGACAATTGCAGGTCTGACCTTTCTAAATCGCCTATTTTTGCTTGCGAACCTTGAAGCTGCGCATAAGCATCCATCAACTGGCTAAACAACCTTGCACGATCTGGGCTAGCCTCCAGATTCATTCCATGTAAGGACTCGGCGATCACATCGCCTAACATCGATGAAGAACGATTAAATGCAGCCAATCTCGCTTGCTTCATTCGCTTTTGACTTGCCTTTACCTTTGGATGATTATTGCCCCACATCGAACGAAACTCGCTGTACTCTCCAGCGCTTTGGTCGAGCTCTCGAAGGTGACCTCGAAACTGGGTATCGGTCTGCAGCGCAAATGCTTTGCCCGCCATCGAAGCTGACACACCCAAATCAAATGACAGTTGCTGAACAAAGTCGTCACGCTGTTTGAATTCCGCTTTCGCAAACATTAGCTCAGAACGCAAATCAGACATGCGTGTCATCAATTGTTCCATCTGCAGGTTATCAACCAACAAGGAACGCTCTTGAAACTCGATCAGCGCATTTCGCGTCTCGGATAAGCGCAATCGATACTGATCCAACACTGCAGAAATACTCTCGTCACGACGCAAAGACTCATCAGCGCGCAAGGTGTCCAGATGACGCTGAAAAGCCTCATACAGCGCCCATGCTTTCGCCTTCGCTAGTAGCGGCGTAGACGCTGTAACGTCTACCTCCAAAATACTGGTTTGCTGGGTTAACGTGACCTTAGGGAGGCCGAATGCCTCACGGTTCATATGCGTTTCATCAGATGCCATGTTCATTACTTCTCGGCTTCGTAAGATCTCTTTGTAATTTACTCGCGGGTTAAAACTTGCGCCACTAAACGGCGATTTAGTCTGCGACTTGGCCGCGCCTACGTCGTCTATTTGAAAGCTCGTACTCGAACCAGAGCCAGGAAGAACCAAAGCCATATTGCTCGCAAAGCGAGGTTCTTGCGATAAGTAAACCACCGTCATCACAAGAATCAGCGCGTAAGACATCGTGCCCCAAAGTAAGTAAGGGCTGCGCCAAAAAAGCATTCTACGCGCGCGACGCGCATCCGCAGGGTCAAGTAATTTAAGCTGTCTATGCGGTTCAACCATCATGTAGTTTGTCATCTTTCCTGCTCCCTACAGCAACTTAACTGGCAGCAATACATCCAACATAAAGCCGGCCATATCGCGAACATTGGTGATGTCAGAGTCGTAACAAGCGACCGCATCGTTCGGTAATAAATATGGATTTTGTGTTTGGTCATGTGCTTGGCGCAGCAGTTCTTCCACTGAACGCTCCACCACTTGATACTGACCGGTGACGGGGTTCGTGCTCGCCAGCACTATTTTTCTCGGTGCATTGGTCCACTGCTTGCCGCCAACACAGTTGGCTGAAATTGCTGCTTGCAGCAGGCGAGAACCATAAGGCAAATTGGTGCTAAAACTACCGACGGCTGCGTTGGAGTTCGACGCCGCGGAATCAATCAAGTTAGACATGAATACGCGAAAACCCTTTGGCGTGATTTGACTAGGTCGTGCCAGATGTTTTTGAAAGCAGCCTGTCGTCGGTACGACCACCTGATCCCCTGCAATCAGCGGCACATCATTCACTTTGGCACCCGTCAATATGCCACTCATATCGACTTCATATTGCCAGCCATTTCTGATCAAAATAATTTGGTCAATCTTTGCATCGGGACGAATACCAGAGGCTGCTCTCAACGCTTCGGACAAATACCGTGTGCTGCTAAAGTCGCCATGTGCGCGCAGCTTTTCGGAGGCAACTAAGGCCCCTTTCTTCTGATTGATATATTGTCGGCCCGGCGAAAAAACCGCGCCGCTAACCATGACATCAATTTCTGCCCACTCTAAAACCTGTAAGTTGATCGCTATCGTCGCCGGTTGAAATAGTTCTGCTCTCACCAAGGCAAGTTCAATTTTTTCAGCGGCTTCATAGACATCCAGCCCTCGAACATTGATCGTTTTAACATAAGGTATGTTGAGTCCGCCTTTAGCACTAACGATATAACGTCCGTTAAAACCGTCCCCGTTCTCGATATAGAGTTCAAGCATATCGCCAGGGCTTAAACTTAGCTCTGAACTTATCAACGAACGCTGCATACTTCGGCTTGGCAGCGGTTGGGCTAAGCCATCAATCACCTTGTCGACGCGATAATGCACATTCGCATATCGCTGCTCACCATCACTGCAATCGAGGTCTGTGGCAAACAGGTCTGACGGACCGCTTTGATGCCTGACTTGCTCCCCTTTTTCATTAACGTTGCCGTAAAATTTATCACTAGGGTTAGCCGGTGACTTTAACGCATGGTGCTGCGTGCAAGCGGTAGCAAGGACGACAGCAAAACCGATCAAATTAACCCTCGCTAATCTCTTGAGGTACGTCGTTAGTATTCTTGGCATGAAAGCTCCTGCGTTTGCTAGGTATCATTTCAAAGCATTGGTTAGGGGTACGGTCTTAGCCAATGGATCAGGCTTGTGCCCAACGCTCTGATTACTACCAAGGTATTAGCAATCACAATGCCAACTTATAAGTCATTGTTTTTTATGTGTTTTAAATTTATTAGTCGGGCGTTTTCGCATTCCCAAAAAGAGAATTTCGCACTTTGAAAACAAAAAACCAGTGCAAATGCACTGGTCGAAGTCCTAACTTGGACACAAAAGCCGCACGTAAACGGAGCTGCTTAGTACGCACCTCTGCCGAAAACAACGACAGGGATTGTCGCAAATAGAATTCTGATATCTTCCCAAACAGACTGTTCTTCTACATAACGTAGATCCAACGCAATCTGCTCCTCAAAGCTCGTATCGGCGCGGCCCGAGACTTGCCATAGACCCGTTAGGCCCGGTGTTGCTTTCAAACGACCATGCGCTTTCAATGAGTATTGATCTGTTTCGCAAGGCAAGGCTGGGCGAGGACCTATTAGCACCATATCGCCAATGACAACATTCAGTAATTGCGGCAGTTCATCAATCGAATACTTTCGAATAACTTTTCCGACACGTGTGATACGTGGGTCATTAAACAGTTTCTTGCACGCACCCTCACGATCACTTTGGATCTGGCTGACATCTACATATTTTGGATCTTGAGCCGTGCGCATCGAACGAAACTTATAGATTCTAAAACGGCGGCCGTTTTCTCCCACCCTAACCTGACTATAGAAAACAGCGCCTGGGCTCTCGAGTCTCACCAACATTGCCGTCAAAAGAAATACCGGCGACAAAACAATTAGCCCGAGTGTCGCGGCGAACTGCTGCAAAAACTTAGGCATCCCCGTTCGGTAATGCTCCGCTGGGGAAACCTTCGCGTTACCTGTATCCCTTACGTCAACTGTATCAAGATTCGTTTTGAAAATAGTAAATAGGCTCATGATAAAAACTCCGTCATTTAAATGTCGTTCTTGTGTCGTAATATGCGATAGAGAAACGCGGGGTTCCCCAGTACATAACGTTTAAATTTTGCTTTAGGCTCTTGCATCAAACGCCAAACCCACTCCATTCCTAGCTCACGCAACCAAAGCGGTGCGCGCGGAATTCGGCCCGAGAAAAAGTCGAACAAACCGCCTACTGCGATGCCCACTCTGGCGTTCAAGCAATGTTTATTGGCTTCGAGCCAAGCCTCTTGATTCGGCGAACCAAGCGCCACCAAAACAATATCCGCATTCGTCGCGTTGATCTGTTCGACCACACCTTGACTTTCAGATGGGGAGAAATAGCCATGCTGCGTTCCCACAATTTTTAGTCCCGGAAAAAGCGCACGAAGTTTGGTCGCGGCTTCGTCTGCCACGCCGTTTTGTCCTCCTAACAGAAAAACGCACAAACTTTTCTGCACGGCCTGGCAACATAAGTGTGGTAACAAGTCTGTTCCATTCACGTTCTCGGCCAAGGCAGTGCCTTTTCTTTGAGCCGCTAGTCGAACGCCTGAACCATCGGCTAAAACGATGTCCGCTTGATTGATAGCACGATGCAAAGCTGGGTTTTTCCTCGCCAAATTGAAGGAATTGACGTTCACGAAGCACGCTGTTCTTGTTCGGTCGTTTCCGTTTCCGTTTCCGTTTCCGTTTCCGTTAAACAAAACCGGCGATAGCAGAGCGTCAACCGCTTGTGTCATGGTGAGGTTATTTATTTCTATTCCGAAGAGACTGATCTGCTTGCTGTGCTTGCCCTGGCTATCGGTATAAAACAACTTGGCAAGGCCATAGCGGAGCAGAAGCAGTGTTTTGTCTAAGTAGCTAGCACCTCGAGCACCCATCCCTAAGCAATCGTTACTCGCATCCTGAGCCAGGCCGCTCAGCGCATGCAGTTTTCGCTCATTAACAAGGCCCTCAGATTGAATGAGCGTGTCGCCAGCATTAACGGTACTTCCGTCAAACCAGGTAAGGTGACCTCGAACAATAAGAAGCAGAGCCCATTGATCACGTAGCCATCCAGACTGAAATTCGGGGAAGGATAATCCCTGCGCGGCCACGCTCCGTCGCCAAGGCGAGCGGCCTTCAATCAATGATATTAAACAGTTGACGATGGCCAACGGTGCCAACAGCAATAAAAAGACAAGGACACTCAATCGACCCACAATGTTAGATCTAATACGCTGTCTGCTTGTTGACGCTGGCGAGTAATACAGTGATGGCATTTGAGCGCTCCTATAATCTGTTATGGGAGTGATTGCAGCTCGCGTGCCAACTTCATAAGCCACTGTTTTTTATATATTTATAACTTATTTTCACGAATTAGAACGGCGTTCTTAAAACACATTTTTCAAGATTGCTGCGCAAAACAAGAAAAATTCCATTTTTGCGAATTTGACGCACTGAAAAATAGGTTTCATTAAACGAAGGTAGCGGGGGCTTGCAGCTTAAGCCGAATGGCAGTTTTAGTTCGGTGCGAAGACAACACAAAGAAAGCTCTAAGAGAGTAATCTTGGACCATGGCGACAGTTAGCTCAAGGTGAGGATAGACTGGGGTAGTCGTTAGGAGGGAATTGCCGTTAATGCTTGCTCGCAAAATTCAACAGAAGAGATATCGAAAGAAGTGACCTTAGTGATCAACGCAGAACGATAGAAAAAGTGGCAAATGTAATCGACGAATTGGGCTAACGCACATCGCGCTAGCCCCTACTTCTCTGAATTGAGACGATCAATCATTAGCGACAGATAGTCGAACACTCACTGTTAGTTTCTTCTTCATATTCACTTCCAAATTAACCAGGTGTTCAATCGCAGACTCATTCAATTCGGCACCTTGCCTGAGCATTAATACGCCGCTTTCACTCTCAATATCTTTCTCCAGAACCATTCCCGGTCGCAACGACATTACAGGCAAGACAATTTCAGTACCAGAGTCAGCATCTTCAACTTGCAGCGAGATAGATGACACACACGCCAAGACGTTTGCGCTATAACGCCCCATGTTGGCATGCAACATCGACAAAGCCTGTTCGTGACTCATTCGTTCGCCTGTTGTATAACCAAACCGGTGCTCTGCATAGTCGATAGCAACGGTCAGAATCTGAGCCAAATCACTCACTTCATCGCCTCGTAAACCGTGCGGAAAACCACTCCCATCCAAGTATTCTTTCTGTTGAAAAAGAAGCTGTGCGACATCTTGATATGGAGCGATCGCCATTAAAGTACAAGCACCCGTCTCTGGGTAACCTTGATATAAAATAGCTTCTTCTTCGCTGAGTTTGGCAATCGGTTTCTTCAGAATCGAATCGCTAAAACCGACCTTCCCTAAACTATGCAACTTAGCGGCTGAAACCAATATGCTTCGTTTTCCGTCTTCAAGATTAAGTGTCAGTGATATCTGATCAACCACATCCACAACACGCTGACCAAACAAGCGCTGCCCTTTGGCGCGCAAGTCTAGCAAATTGACGAGAACTTGCTCTGTCACAGTATAACTATCGCGTAGCTCTTGATATGCCTGATCAACAAACTGCTCAGACAGGGCAAGTTGTTTCTCTTGTTGCTCTTGACGTTCGCTTAGCTGTTTATGAGCAAAATCAACGAACGCGGCATTTTGAGCCATCTCACGCTCTTTTCTTTCCATGTCGACATTGAGCGTTTGCTGGCGGCGTTTGTAGCTATGCAGCGCCCTGTTCTTGAACTTGTTACGCTCACGCTTCTCAAGCGCATTTTCAACAAGCTCAAGCACCTGTTGGTTGTCCCATGGTTTGGAAAGGTATCCATAAATTCCACCATCATTAATCGCCCTCACCGTTAGCTCCATCTCGGAAAATCCGGTGAGCAAGATACGTTCTGTTAGAGGATAGGCTTCCCGCGCCTTTTGCAAAAACTCAGCGCCATCCATCTCCGGCATACGCATATCGCTGATAATAAGATCGACCTTTTCTTCGGCTAGCAATGCCAAGGCCTCCTGCCCACCCAGCGCCGTGTGAACCACATAATCTTTATTGCGAAACAAGCGCCTTAAAGCGTTCAAAATACCTTGTTCGTCATCAACTAGCAGAATAGTTTGCATAATAATCACCTCTAAATCATTAATAACAATATGTGTCTAACCTGTCATTAATCTCAATTACGTATTTTATCTATCTGTAAGCACATGTAACGAGATGAGCAGGGTCATCACACCGTCTCACTCAATAATTCATTCACGGCGCTCAATAGCTCTTCATTCTGAAACGGTTTTTCTAACACTGCATCGGCACCACTACTCATGCCACGAATTAGTTCTGCCTTACCCGCAGCGGACACTAACAGAACCTTAACGGCTGAATAAGCTTCGTTGCTATTCATATATTGCAGCACTTCTAAGCCACTCATTCCTGGCATATTTAAATCCAAGGTGACCAGGTCCGGCTGAAAGTTGGCCAACTTAATGCCAGCTTCCACGCCCGAAGCAGCCAGCTCAACCACGTAACCTGATCGAATCAATGCTCGCTGAATTGCCTTCGCCATATTGGCCTCATCTTCTACCACCAAGACTTTACGTGACGCATCAACCAACTCCTCTGCCTTTGTGTTTGCAACGGTAGTCTCGGACAAAAGCGACTCAGGGACCGGCATGTTGTTGCTCTCTAGAAAGCGCAAGAACTCTTCAACCGTTACGCGATTGTCTCCGCGCCCGGGTAATTTATATGCCGACAGATATCCTTTTTCGATCCATCGAATAACTGTTCTAAAGTTAACGCTGCAATATTTTGCTATTTCACCTGTTGTCAGTGCTCTTTTATTGGTCACGGTATCGTCTCGCTAGAGTTGTCTATACTTGCTTAACGGATTGCCTTTATGTCCGTTTACTATTCTCTTTAGCTTATAACAATAGTTATAAATGTCATAATTGACAGGATATAGATTTTATTCCAAATTAATGACCCGAGCTTGCTACATTGGAAACACAACGCATGATAAAGCGACTCATTACTCTATCCCTGCTGCTTCTATGCCACAGCGTCAGCGCTGAAGATGGCTATCATCTATATATCGACGCAGACTATTCCAACAACAGCGCTTCCGCCCAATCAATAGAGCTTGGGATTCGCACCGCATTTGACGAGGTAGATTGGCAACTAAACGGCCGTTCCGTGAAGTTGCTAGCACTTGATCACCATGGCAGCACGCCACGCAGTAAAGCGAATCTAGAAAGAATAGTAACTGACCCGAATGCACTGGCCGTCTATGGAGGATTGCACTCTCCCCCGCTAATCGCTAATCGCGACTTTATTAACAACGAACAGGTATTGACCCTCGTGACATGGGCAGCAGCAACCCCTATTACACGCCCGAAGGGTGAGGAAAATTGGATTTTTAGGTTGTCAGTAGATGACAGTAAAGCTGGTGCATTTTTAGTCAAAAATCTGCATCAAGCCGGGCTATCTAAACCTTACTTGCTATTAGAAAACACCGGTTGGGGCCGCGCCAACGAACGCACCATGGCTGGCGCACTAGCCAGCCGCTCGCTTTCTGTGGCCGGTATCGATTATTTCAATTGGAACATAACCAATAATCACGCCCGGTTTTTACTAGAGAAGATACGGTTGAGTAATGCCGACAGTATTCTGTTTGTTGGCAACTCACCTGAGGGCGCAATGATTAGCAAAGCGGTCGTGACACTGGAAAAACCACTCGCAATGCCAATTTATAGCCACTGGGGCATCACCGGCGGAAACTTTGCTGAGCAGATTGGCAGTAAAGACCTGTCTAAATTAGACATTCAATTTATTCAGACGACATTCAATTTTTTCGATAGCCCAAGCACTATTCTATCGGAACGGGCGCTTAAGGCAGCAGCGCAGCAATTGGGTGCAGAGGCTTCAGGCGAAGCCATTCGAGCGAGTGTAGGGTTTATTCATGCCTATGACATCACTAGGCTACTCATCAGTGCAGCTAAACAGTCTAAGCTCACAGGCATCGCCAAAGAGGATAAGTCTCTCATCAAAGCTGGGCTCGAAAGTCTAGCCTCTCCCGTAGAAGGGCTAATCAAAACCTACCAGCAACCTTTTTCAGCTTACAGCACCTCCAATATTGATGCGCACGAGGCGCTGGGAGAGGAAGATTTCGCGATGGCAAAATTTGATATCGACGGTCATATTCGGCTAATTAACAGGAGTGACTAGGCGCTTGAATACAAAAAATAAACTATCCGCAGCATTGCACAACATTATCGCGAATAAGCCGATCAAAACGTCGCGCCTTTTATCGCTGTTTTTACTGCTGTTCATATCTGTCACCAGCGTTGCCATGTTCTTGGTGATGTCCTCGGGCTTACGCGTTGACCTGGAAAGTAACTACATTCAATCAAATACCCAAAAAGCCCAAGGCTTGATTAAGAACATTGATCACCATATTGCAGAACGCCGCGCGCTTCTGAAGCAACAAGCGAAAGCGTCTATTCTTAGTCAATCAGCAATGAGCCCAGAAGCAAATGTAGGCTTGCTGCAAGACTTCCTCGATGGCTACTACGTCATCGGCAAGCGCTACAAGCAAGCCTTATATGATTTTCGCGGGCAGCTCATTTTTGAATCAGCCTCAACCGACGCTCAGAACAAGACGGATGAGGCGCAGGTACAAGAAAACGTGTTTGCCACATATCGTCCACTATACGAAGGTGCTGCGGCGAGCCTTTTACGCTTGTCACACTCTGCAAACAGTCGTTTCTGGGAGCTCGCCTTTCCGGTGATTTATGGCGGCAACATCGAAGCGGTGCTCGTTACGTACATACCCATCAGCGAAGTAGAACGCGAATCAGACCTGAACAATATGATCAACATAGGTTTAGCGATAGTGCTTGAGAATGGTGAAACGATCCAATGGGGAAACCAAAACACCAGCCTTAGGAAGGAGTTTCAAACCGAAACGCCGGAAATAAAAGCGTTTTACAGCATCGATTTCTCTTCATTGAATGCGTCATTCGATGCGGCGAAAAAACGTCTCATCATCAGCACATTGATCATTGCACTGTTTGCAACAATGGTCGCTATCTATTTAGGCCGCTGGTTTTTCGTGCGCCCTCTAGAGCGCTTACGTGACTTTTCTGCCGAGCTAAGCTCCGGTGATAAGCCGCAATTAATGGCGAGCAAGCGCATGACCGTTGAAGTGCAGGCTCTGTCCGACCAAATCATCGAAATGGCCTCAAAAATACAGCGACGAGAGAATGATCTAATCGAGGCTAACGATCAGCTCAAGCAAAATCAAAGTTCGCTTGTACAAGCAGAAAAAATGTCAGGCCTAGGGCAGCTTGCCGCCGGCGTCGCTCATGAGATCAACAATCCCGTTGGCTTTATTATGAGTAACCTAGGCACGCTGTCGGAATATCAATCATATCTAGTCCGGCTACTCAAACAATCGATTGCCTTGAACAACGAGCTCAGTGAAGAAGAAAAGTCCACGCATTCAGCATCTATTCAAGCACTGAAAACCATACAAAATGAAGAAGACCTTGAATTCGTTCTTAATGATGTTGACTGCATTATACAAGAATCGATTGAGGGTACAGATCGCGTCAAACAAATCCTCTCAGGACTAAAGGGGTACTCACACGCAGGTGAGCTCAAATCTGCCATCGATATCAATGAAGTCATTGAGTCGACCTTAAAGATGGTCTGGAATGAACTGAAGTACAATTGCCAACTGGAAAAAGAACTGCGCCCCCTCCCTCTAGTTGTTTGCTCTGGCGGACATATGAGCCAAGTCATGGTCAATCTGCTCGTCAATGCCTCACATGCTATGGAGGGGCAGCCCGGAAAACTTCAAATTAGTACGGAGCACAGTCAGAGCAAAATCATTATCAAAATTAGCGATAGTGGATCCGGTATTGCCCCTGACAACATGAGCAAAATCTTTGAGCCCTTTTTTACAACGAAACCAGTTGGGCAAGGAACAGGGCTTGGCATGTCGATCAGCTATGACATTATCAAAGAGTATGGAGGAGAGATCTGCATTGATAGCGAGTTGGGCGTTGGCACCACCTTCACGATTGCATTACCGGTAGAAAACGATGAAGGCTAGCCATTTTCGCAATATGCAAAAACATTTTCACCTTGCATTGCAAAATGCGAATCAGCACTTTGCCATTTGCAAAACAATGCTCGTTAGCGCTTATAAATAGGGCGAAAGCGAAAGTGGAACGAAACTTGATTGGCCATTACGGGTCAGTCAATTCAAACACACAAGGTCTGGCCAAAACACAGGAACACTAAAATGAAAGGCGCCATATTCATTGCAATGAATGAACTTGTTGAAGAAAGCTTCGGACTGCCCGTTTGGCTTAATGCACTCGATAAAGCCTGTTCCGACGGAGCATATACCTCAGCCGAGACCTATGACGACGAGGCGCTTATTGCGATCGCTCAAGCATTGAGTGAAGATTTGAACACGCCTATGCCTGACTTGCTCTTCGCTTTTGGGGAGTTCCTGTTTGGCTTTCTTTATCGCGGGCATCCAGCTTATGTCGATCGCTGTACAGAGTTTTTCGAATTTATCGAAAGTGTTGGCTCGATGATCCACAAAGAAGTTCGCAAATTAGATGACGAAGCACAACCACCAACCGTGTCACTGCAGCGTCATTCCAGTTCAGAAGGCGTCCTAAGCTATCGATCTAGCCGTCAGCTATGCCGGCTTGCCGAAGGCCTTCTTACCGGTGCCAGCAAACATTTTTCAATCAATATTTCGCTTGAACATCAGCAATGCATGCATCACGGTGCAGACCTCTGCCTCATCAAGGTGACCCAAGTTGACGGGTAGCGATCATTATCAGCGGGCCTACGAAATACAAAAAAAAGCTCGCCAACATGCCGAACAATTGCTGGAAAGCAAATCACTCGAGCTGTATGAAAAGAATCAATCCTTACAGAGGGCTTATGATCAACTGAAAGAGCAGTCTGACCAGATAATCTCACAAGAAAAGCTCGCAGCCATCGGCCAACTTGCAGCAGGGCTCGCGCATGAGATCAACAACCCTAATGCTTTTGTGCAAAGCAATCTTGGTACTTTGAAAGAATACATTGAAGAGTTTCAGGCCTACATGGAAAGTCACCATGACGGCGAAATCCATAAAGATGATGAGCTTAAAGAATCGTTAACCGACGCACTCGATCTAATCAGCGAAAGTCAGGACGGCACCAAACGGATTCAAAACACTGTGGCGGGGATGCGCTATTTCGCAGAACCCAATGTGACAGCGAAAATCGACTTCGACCTTAACGAATGCCTCGGTAAAGCCATTAACCTCGTGAAGTCGGAACGAATCAAAGCCTGCGATATTGAGTTTGATGAGTCTAAGCTACCTGTCGTGCGTGGTGTGCCGATTCTATTGATACAAGCGCTCGCCAACTTAATTCGAAATGCGGTTGAAGCTAGCTCAGAGAACGGAAAAATATCAATATCAACCACCGTCGAAGGCGACACCATCAAAATTTTGCTCACAGACCGTGGGACCGGCATTGAACCCGAGAATCTAAATAAAGTCTTTGAACCCTTCTATTCAAGCAAACTATCCGCTAACGGCATGGGGCTGCCCATTGCACTCAGCATCATTATGCAACAGAAGGGAAAGCTAAAACTTCATAGCAACCCGAACACCGGCACTCGCGCGCTAATCACACTGCCGATTGCAACGAATTAGTCTACGATTAAAGGTATACCTTCACGGCAACTATGGTTAGGACGAAATTTTGAGCGACGCATTAGAACACAGTGAGCAAGTCAGCCTGGCGACAGTGCTTTTTGTCGATGATGAACCTAGCATTCTTTCCGCATTGCGTCGGCTAATGCGCAAAACACCCTATGAATGTCTATTCGCCAATAGCGGTAAAGAAGCGCTCGAAATACTCGAAAACACTGCTGTCGATGTCGTTATTTCGGATATGAAAATGCCTGAAATGTCAGGCGAGCAACTCCTTGCAGAGGTAGCTAAAACCTACCCAGAAACAGTAAGGATCGTACTTAGCGGCTATTCAGAAGAACGCATGGTAATGGCGGCCATCAATGAGGGCCGAATTTGGGGATTCATCCACAAACCGTGGAATGAAACTGAGCTGCGACAAGCCATCGAACAAGCCGTATTCACCCAACAAATTGTCGCGGAACGATCACTTCTAAAACGTTCCCTCGCGCAGTATCGCTCAAATATAAAGGAAGCATTTGAAGGTTTTGTCGGTGCCTCCATTAATATGCAGTTCATCTATAACTCTATTGAACGTGCAGCACCGAGCACCGCATCCGTTTTTATCATGGGCGAGAGCGGCACGGGTAAAGAAGTCGCTGCCCAGGCGATCCATCAGCGCAGCAATCGAAAAGACGCCCCCTTTATCGCGCTTAATTGTGCCGCAATTCCAAGCGAGCTCATGGAGTCCGAAATCTTTGGCCATGTAAAAGGTGCGTTTTCAGGCGCGGTCAATCAGCGAGACGGTGCGGCGTTGCTGGCAAATGGCGGCACACTGTTCTTGGATGAGTTATCCGAAATGGACATTAGCCTACAATCCAAATTATTGCGCTTTATTCAAACGGGAACCTTCCAAAAAGTTGGCTCAAGTCAAACAGAAACCGTCGACATTCGTTTTATCTGTGCGACCAATCGCGACCCAATGGAAGCGATACGCGATAAAAAGCTACGAGAAGATCTCTACTACCGCCTCAATGTTATTGGCTTATCGCTGCCGCCGCTTAGAGAGCGAGAGAACGATGCCATGCTGCTGGCCCAGTCCTTTCTCAAAAACTTTACTGACCGCGAAGACAAAATTGTGATTGGCTTCTCCTCAGATGCAGAAAAACTCATTGTCTCCTACTCTTGGCCCGGCAACGTTCGACAGCTGCAAAATGCAATTCATAGCGCTGTCGTGATGGCAAATGGTCCGCTCATCACAGACCAATGTATTGCCAACGCGCTTAGCCTGCGACTCGAAGACCTACAAAGCAATATAGACAAAATGCCTGAGCCTTTGCAGGCCGCCGACCGACGTGCGGCTTCTGAGGTTTCAGCGGAAGCCAACAGTGAATCTGTCTCCAGCGGCGATCACCATAATATTCAGCCGCTTGCAAAAGTTGAAGAGATCGCAATAAAACAAGCTATCGACTACTGTGATGGCAATGTCGTTCGAGCAGCAGGTCTGCTGCACGTTAGCCCCTCTACGTTATACCGGAAAATTCAAAGCTGGGAAGAAGCCTAGCGCCCTTTCTCGGCCAACAAATTTCAGCGCCAAATTTATTATCAAGCTCTCTTCATGGGGAAGGCACTACTTCCCCATCCCCTAATTTCTCTTTTTTCTTCCTTTTCTGCTCGTTTTCCTAGAATCAAAATCGATCTGAGAATTCCTGTCTTGCAAATTGCGAAGAGTGTCTCTTTCTCATTGCACGAAAAAACACAAAAGCCTTATAAAACAACAGTATAAAAAAATAATACCGCTTGGCACGGTACCCGCATTACTCCCTGTACAGAATATGAAGCCATGCTCAATACAGAGGACAGCACTATGAACAAACACCTTAACCGCTCACGTAAACTATGCTGCGGCTTAATCGGCGCATTAGGGCTTATGTTACCGACCCTGTCTAGCGCAACCAACTTGATTGATGGTGCCTATCAATGGAACTTCCAAAGTGGGGAAGCTTGGCCTTCGGGTTACAACCAGAATACAGGTAAGCCCGACGCCTTAATCTATGCGAGAAACGAATACCCTGCCGGTTTCTTTGACCGCATTGCGAATGCACTGCCTGAGTCGCGCGTCAACGAAGCGTTCATGACCGATGATTCTGGGTCGAACATTACGATGCGTGAAGATGGCGAAGTGTTTATTACATTTATCCACGAAGGTGCGGGCTACAAAAACTCATTCGGCTACTTCACTTACGACGCAAACAATCCGCCTCAATCTGCGGCAGACGTGCGAGAAACCATTGTTTTTCCAAACCTGTCCTATCCGCACTTAACTAATGGCCACCGCGTGAACCTCGGTACATTTACAGCGGGTACATCGATTGGATTCTTTATCGCCGCAAATGGGTTCTGGTACTACGATGGCGTTAAGCCCTTCGCAACCCCTTACTACTATTCGCTACAGGATCTTAATCCGGACCCTGATGGCTTACGCCAACATAACGTCCTGCTTTACGACGCAGAGGTTGAAGAAGTCATTATTGGCTTTGAAGATCTTCCCAGAACCTGGGGCGATAACGATTTCAATGATGCGGTTTTCTCTGTTAAAGCAACGCCGGCGTCAGCCATCGACACAAGCGTGCTAAACGACATCCCTAATGCTCAAGACGCCGATGCAGATGGCGTCAATGACAGCGACGATGAATTTCCCAACGATTATCGCCGAGCATTCAGTTCTTACTACCCATCGAGCGACGACTGGGTTTCTCTCGCTTACGAAGACCGCTGGCCTGTCACTGGCGACTACGACATGAATGACTTGGTCGTACGAGAGCGCTTGCAGAAAATATATAACGCTCAAGGGAATGTCTCAGGATTTAGAGTCACGGGTTATATCGATGCGCGTGGCGCGAGTTTTCACAACGGCTTCGCCTTGCGAATTATGGATATGCCACCGCAAGTATTTGACGAAGCAACGTTGACGATCGACGGTCTGTCGTTTTCCAAACAGCCCGAAGCAAATCAAAGCGATTTGGTAATCACGCTTTGGCAGGATACGCATGATTTCACAACAACCGGCGAGTCAGGCAGCTGCGAGCATTTCAATACCGTTAAAACGTGTTCTGAACTGCCCTCTATTCCTTTTGAACTCGACGTCTCATTTGCCAGCCCGCAAGCCGACCTGTCACATGGCGATTTAGACTTCTTTATTTTCCGCGAAAACTATCGTGGTCGAGAAATCCATATGGCCGACTTTCCCCCGACTGATCTATTCGACGAAACACAATTCGGAAAGCGCGATGACACATCCGACCCAGAGCAAGGCCGATACTTCCGCGATGAAGCTAACCTGCCATGGGCTATTCAAGTACCTGGCCAATGGCGCCACCCCCGCGAATACATCGACATCGTTTGGGCATACCCCGACTACGAACAATGGGTAGAAAGCGCTGGGGAAGAAAACGCTGACTGGTACCAAACAAGTGAACGCGATACTCATTACTACTAAACGAATCATAACCCTTGCGAGCAGTTTATTGACTCGCAAGGCGTTCAAACCAAACAACGAAGCGGTGTTCTTATGAAAAATTCAAACATTTTTTCCACAGTGATAATCAGTACATTTACCACCATCTTAGTGGGATGTGGCGGTGGTGGCGGTGCAGCCGGCTCTGAATCGGGTGCGCAAACGCCAACCAACACAGCAACCGAAGTGGTCGACTACTCACCCGATAGCTCAAAACTCATCAGCGCTGCAGAAGGCTCTCGTGAGCTCTACGTCGATGAACAGTTTCGCTTTGATCATCGCGTGACGACAACACTTTTTGTCACGGCCGCTGAAGCAGATGGCACGCCTATCTCAAATACCCGGCTATCGGTTTACCGCGTCATGACTGAGCTCGAAGAATGGAGCGACGAGTACCTCGATGAAGCCGAAAAAATAGCGGTGGGTATGACGAATGATGATGGCCACTTTGAACGCACATTAGAGCTAGTGGACTTTAACCAAAAACTTTTACTTGAGCTGAATACGACACGCCTTGAAAACAAAGCGTTGGTCAGTGTATCTCCCAATCAAACGCGCTATGACTTTGAAGCTGCCCAGTAATCGGACCGAAAGCTGAGCAACGCTATACACATACAGCAAACCAAATTTTTCGGAGTTAGTACTATGAAAACGACTTTTAAACCCATTTTTTCCGTGGTTATTCCCGTTTACAACGTTGCTGAGTACATTAAAAAATGCTTGGACTCAGTTCTCGCCCAGACATTTTCAAGTTTTGAGATCGTCTGCGTGAATGACGGTTCGCCAGACAACTCGGTCGAACTTATTCAACAATATAGCGACCCTCGTATTCGTATCATCAACCAAAAAAATAAGGGGCTTGCCGCTGCTCGAAACACCGGTATTAACGCTAGCCGGGGAATCTTTGTTGCTTTGCTGGATTCTGACGATTTTTGGGCGCCGACCAAGCTAAGCAAGCACTTTAGGCACCTGCAAAGTGACCCCCAAATAGGTATCAGCTATAGCGCTTCACACTTCGTCGATGGCAAAGGTCAGCGCCTAGGTATCGGACAGTTTCCAAAAACGAAAAATATTGGTGCAAAAGATATTTTCTGCCGAAATCCAATAGGCAACGGCTCTGCCCCTGTATTGCGCAAGTCGATGCTGAATGAGCTCGCCGTTCCAGCGGTTATCGATGGTGAATACAGACTTCAGTATTTTGATGAAAACATGCGTCAATCTGAAGATGTAGAGTTTTGGCTACGTGCATCATTAAAAGGACAACTCAAAATCGAGGGCATTCCAGAGGCGCTTACCTATTACCGCGTCAACATGTCAGGACTCTCGGCCAACTTGGATCAGCAGTACGAGTCCTGGCTTTATTCAGTGAAACAAAACCGTAAAATTAGTCCCGAGTTCGTCGACCGCTGGTTCCCGCTGGCGTCAGCGTACCAAAAGCGCTACCTCGCTCGCCGTGCAATCCAGTCACGTAACACGCTAAAAGCATTTCAATTGCTATGGGAGTCTTTTAGGCAGTCAAAAGATGTACTACTAGAAGAACCCAAACGAACACTGCTAACGCTTGCTGCAGCCAGCCTCAGTATCTTGCCAAACCAAATTTATGACGCAATAGAGCGCTTCGCCATGCAAAAAAGCAGTGTCGCCCTGGGCAAGTAATCAAAACTATTGAAGCGAGACTTTACGATGTTAGATAGAACCTTAGTGTTTTCAGTTGCCATGAATGGCTACCAGTGGCGATACCAAGCCCTCATCGATAGCCATCGTCACTACTGCGAAAAAAACGGTTACGACTATGTGTGTGTCAACAAGCCGGGCACCACAACGCTCGGGCTTGAAGTTGCTTGGCTAAAAATACGTCTGATCATTAAGGCACTGGAAAAAGGCTATCGCTGGGTAGTCTTTCTCGACGCCGACACACGTGTCGCCACTGATACGCCGCCTGTTCAATCAGTCGCGCAGAGAGACAAACAGGTCTATATGGCGAATGGTTACTCTGGGAGAGTTAATTCCGGCGTTATCATTATTCGCAATAACACCGCATCTCGATACTTCTTTAGAAAAGTCTTGGACAACGCACTCTCTCCTCTTCCCGCAGAAGACCAAGTGGGATGGGGTGAAAATGGTCATATAATCCATTACGCAAAAGGATTTAACGAAGTCCAAATCATCGGCAACGAGTGGAACAATAACCATAACGAAATCGCCCATGACTATATTCGCCACTTTAGTGCGGGACCATTTCGAGGCACCGATAAACCAGACCCGATGTCCGTCATTTTGTATCAGCTACACCATTATGCTCTCGCGGTAATCAAGCGACTGAAAGGCAAACCTCACGAGACACTCGACAAAAACTTTGCCACGCGACTAGAGATGCTAAGTGATCGCGTCACAGAGCATTACGCCGAATTCAAAGGCGATTGGCAGACAAAACCCACCATCACACCCGCCACGTTCGGGTAATCATGCGAAAATTCCATCGCAGATTGAAAATATTCGCTTCGCATTACGCGAATACAAGGAAACAGAAAACTCATAAGCCTTTGTTTTTAAATGAATTAAATTCTGGCATCAAACTTGATATGTAATTTAGTGCGGATTTAAAACCGTAAACATAGATTGCTATCGAGGAGATGCATATGAACACTTTTATTGGAAAACTGCCCCCTTGGATTATTTTATTGTTTTCACTTTGTACAGCAATGCAGGTGGTTAGCGCACAAGACATCGGCAATATTGCGTTCGACAAAGACACCACGCCAAGAACGTTAACGTTATTGAGTTACGAACAATGAAACTCTACCAGCGCGTTATCAGCTTTCCCTTGTTTCAGAATCTGTCTTGGATGATTGTTTCAGAAGGAATGGCACGCGCGTCTCGCTTGGTCACCTTATTTGTACTGGCCAGTCAGTTTAGTAATCGTGACTATGGCTTAGCGATGCTGGCACTATTAATTCACGAGTTATTCCGAGTATTTACACGCCTCGGCACCGGTGCCCGAATAATACAATGTGACGACGCTGCTTTGCTTTCAACGCTCGGTAACGCGGCCACCCTGCAATGGCTCGTCACGATTTTGATCACCACACTACAGATAGTGTTTGCCGACGTAATCGCCAATTACTATGACTACCCAGAATTAGCCGACTTATTGAAATGGATGGCGATTGCACACTTGTGCTACCCCTTAGTGAGCGTTCGTATCTTCGAAAGTCAGCGCCAAAACAAGCTTAAATACTACGGTATCGCCAGTGGCGCCTGCGTTTCATTTGAAAACCTAAGCGTGGCAATGCTAGCAGTGAGTGGGTTTGGTATTTACGCCATTGTCTACGCTAAAGTCGCTGCTGCTATTGCTTGGGTTGCGCTGTTTTGGCGTCTACCAACACGGTGCAAGCAATGTATATTTGAATCGAATTCGATGCGATCACTGCTCGCTTTCTCATCACAAACGTTAAGCAGTGAACTGACTCGGACCTTGCGCTTTCAAGCCGATTCACTCATCGCAGCAAGACTTTTGACACCCGATATGTTCGGCCTATATACCTTTGCCAAAAGTGCAGGACTAGGTATCGCTCAATCATTTATTACGGCATATCAAGTCGCACTCTATCCCTATTTATGCAAGCAAGTGAGAGCAGAACAGTCAAACATGGCGTTCAGAAAAACTTGGAACCTTACCTTGGTAATCTGTGCTCTTTTCGCAGCGCAAGCTGCGCTTTCTCCTGTCTATATCGAGTTGCTATTTGGGCAACGCTGGGAGAACGCAGGCCTTATTGCAACACTGCTTTGCTTTGTCGCTATTCCCACCTTGGCTTTGGATCACGCAGGCCTAACGCTGCGTGCGAACAATCAACCAACCCGAGAACTCGCCCTAATAGGCTTATGTACCGCCTCTCTTTTCGCCATGTTTACTATCGCTCAACCCAGCACACCTCAAGATATGGCGACAGTTTTTCTTATCAGTTCCGCCTCATGGCTTGCCCTATTGTGGCTACCGTTCTTTCGACAACGAAATTTGATCAACCCGAAAACAAAGTATTCACGCACTATGCCCACTTTATAGCAGAAGCAGGAGATAATAATGAGCATCAAAATAGACGACCATACTGACGCATTTACCCTGCATGTTTACAACAGCATTAGCGACAGCGTAAGAGCAACACTAACGCCCGCACAAACTCACGCAATCGAAACGGCTATCAGAGCCAACAAACCCTATCAAAAACACCCCATCGACCTACGTGGCGCATTCCCGTTGTTTTTTGCGCGATTCTATTTTGTATTTCTAATGGGACGGGACCGCCGCCAACCGGTGAAAGAGAAAGAGGCCGCTCGTCGAAAATCTACTGCCTTTGGCTCAGCGTTGGTTAGCCTCTATTTATTAGCTTGCATGCTGCTGCCAGTCGTCGGTTTGGCTCTCTATGCAATCAAGTCATTTCTCGGAATAGATTTATTCGAAAGCATGCACTTGTCTGATTTAATCGCCACCGCACACACCCCCTAAATCTAAGTTCATTGCGCACTGCCATCGCTTTACAAGGACTTATCTAAGTTCGTCTCCTGCGAACTGTTAATTAGCAAAGACAGGCCTATACTAAACAATACTAACAATCTAAAGCGGAGGGTTTGAGGTGCAAACCCGCCGCTACTTTTCGTGAAACAGGAGAGTGCGATGACGGCAAAGAGGGCCTTTTTAAGCGGCTTGATCTGCATCTTTTCTCTTGCTACTTGGCCACTTTCGGCAGCCGCTCCGGTTGCGTCTACTTGGCAGTCAGCAGACCTAAAAAAAATTGCCGCTAGCCTTCAGCCAACAACCCTAAGCTCGCAGCAACAGCTTGACGAACTCGCTTGGTTTACCAAAGCATCAACGCCCTATCGAGGCATGACGATACGCGTCGTATCTGAGCGTATCGACACCCATTTTTACGAAGCTGATGCCTTAACAAAAGCGTTCTACCAGCTCACGGGCATTCGAGTCGTTCATGAAACGACTGGCGAAGATGATGTCATCAAAAAACTGCAAGCGCAGTTGAATACTGGACTAAACATCTATGACGCGTACGTTAATGACAGCGACTTGATTGGCTATCATTTTCGATCCGGGAAAGTGCTGCAACTCGATGACTTTATGGCAAACGACGGTGCAGATGTCACCTTGCCAACGCTAGACTTAGACGACTTTATTGGACTCGATTTTACGAAGGGGCCTGACAAGAAACTGTATCAATTACCTGACCAACAGTTTGCCAACCTTTATTGGTACCGCGCAGATTGGTTTGCACGCCCCGACTTGAGAGCGCAATTCAAAGATCGATATGGCTACGAGCTAGATGTTCCGCAAAACTGGGAAGCTTACGAAGATATCGCCGAGTTTTTTTCGGTGCATGTGAAGTACCTCGACAATCACCGAGTATGGGGGCACATGGACTATGGAAAACGGGACCCGTCTTTGGGCTGGCGAATATCAGATGCGTGGTTGTCACTCGCCGGCACGGGAGACCAAGGCCTTCCTAATGGCATTCCCGTTGACGAATGGGGCATTAGAGTCGATGGCTGTCGTCCCGTCGGTGCGAGCGTTGAGCGCGGCGGAGCTCTCGATAGTCCTGCTGCCATCTATGCCGTTAACAAGTATGTCGAGTGGCTTGACAAATACGCCCCTCCCGATGCCAAAAACATGAATTTCACCGAAGCCGGAAACTGGTTAGTCAAAGGCAATATCGCGCAGCAGATATGGTGGTATAGCGCCTTCACAGCCGCCCTCACCAAGCCCGGCACCCCGATCGTTGATAAAAACGGAAAGCCTAAATGGAAAATGGCCCCCTCCCCAAAAGGCGCCTACTGGCAAAAAGGCATGAAGCTCGGCTATCAGGATGCGGGCTCATGGACTTTCCTAAAGAGTACGCCTATCGAGCGATTAAAACCTGCTTGGCTCTACGCTCAATTCTTGGTATCAAAATCCGTCTCGCTCAAGAAAGCATTGGTTGGACTCACTCCCATTCGCTTGTCAGACATCCAATCTGATGCATTTACTGAACGCGCACCGGCACTGGGCGGGCTAGTTGAATTCTATCGCAGCGAAGGCCGCAATTTATGGAGCCCAACGGGCACCAATGTTCCTGATTACACGCGCCTTTCTAACTATTGGTGGCAATATGTGGGGCAGGCCGTCGACGGCAGCCTAAGCGTTGAGCAAGCCATGATTCAAATGGCGCAGGCTTTTGACAATACCTTAGAAGAAATTGGTAATACCACGCAAGGTAACTGCTCGCCCAAGCTCGCACCCAAGCGCAAGCCAGCGTATTGGCTTAACCAGCCTGGTTCGCCAAAGCCTAGGCTGACCAAGCCGGTAATCCCCTCAACGTTGCCTTACGAGGAGGCTATTCGTGTCTGGGACTGACTCTTTAACAAAACGCCTATTACCAGTAAGGTCGCTTCAAGCCCTTGTTGTTTTTTGGCTAAGCTTTGCAGCGTCCGTTGGCAATACCAAGGACTTGGAAGGCGCACCACATATTCGGCTCGTCACTTTCGACGACCCGCCGCATATTATGGTCGAGCCTAATCGCACTCACGGCCTTTCGGTATCGATAATTGAGCGGCTCTTTGAGCTTGCAGGCCTTACGTTTGACTTGCAGGTGATGCCACCCAAACGCACCGTGATCTATACCACTCAACAAAAAGATGTTTGTGTATTTCCTATTGAAAGAAACCAAGAACGCGAAGCGTTATTTTCGTGGATAGGCCCCATCCTAGTAACGCGTTCGGGCTTATATACAGTCGCCAACACAAGGCTAGCTAAAGAGATTCAAACCTTACAAGACGCAAAGCCCTATGTGATTGGCAGCCACCTTGGCAGCGGGACAGGTGAGTATTTAGAAAGTTTAGGGTTCACCGTCGATTTTATTCCGCAGAACGTCTCTAACATCTACAAGCTAGACAATCAGCGTATCGAGCTATGGGAAACCGACCAACTGACCGCAGATTACGCATCACAACTTGCTGAAGTCGAACTCTCGACGTCGCATTTGGACTTTTTTACGAATCTGCGGGCCATTGCATGTAACCCTGCCATACCCAAAGTGATCATCGAGAAAATGCGGAGCGTACTGTACGAGATGCATCAAACTGGCGAGATCGAACGACTCCAAGAATCGTTTAACGCTGGGCCTTAACAACTGACAGTAAAACTAAACCATCACCATATTAGCGGCTCGACTCACAGTTTCGCACTTTCTAAGATATGGCATTTCAGATAGCATACCGATATGATTTTGTATCGATTTGAACCGGGGAAGCGAACAGCACGACAGCCTGCTCCGCGATCTATCGCATCAAACGATACTTATTAAACTACTATAAAACGACTACAAATAGAGACTCAAAACGCAGCAATATGATTGATAGCCAGCCTTTATCCTTACACTCAGTAGACACTCCGTGAAAATTCCAAAGCGCCTAAAACCCCTTGTTGAAGATGGCCTGATTCACGATGTCACCAGCCGGCTCATGAGCGGCAAAGAAGCCGATATTTTTGTCGTTCGTTGTGGTGACCAAATTCGCTGTGCGAAAGTCTATAAAGATGCAATGAAACGCAGCTTTAAAAAAGCGGCGCAATATCAAGAAGGACGCAAAGTACGAAGCGGTCGCCGGGCAAGAGCCATGGAAAAACGCTCAAACTACGGTCGTCAGCAGCAAGAAGAGATTTGGCAGAATGCCGAAGTCGACGCTTTATCTCGCTTGGCTCAAGCGGGTGTGCGGGTTCCTGAAACCTTCGGTTGCGTAGACGGCGTGCTACTCATGGAGCTAGTAACGGATGAAGAAGGCGATGTAGCGCCGCGCCTCGGTGACGTGATGATGTCAGAAGAGCACGCCATTGAAGATTATACGCTCATGATGCATTACATGAAGCTCATGCTATGTGCGGGTATCGTGCACGGAGACCTTTCCGAATTTAACGTATTGGTCGATGAGGAAGGCCCCGTCATTATCGACTTACCCCAAGCCGTTGACGCCGCGGCGAACAACAATGCTGAAGAAATGTTTGCTCGCGATGTGAACAATATGCGGCGCTATTACGGCGAGTTCGCACCGTCTCTGTTACACACTCAATACGCCAAAGAAATGTGGGCATTGTTTGCCGAGGGCAAGCTGAGCCCTAATTCGAAACTGACCGGTGAATTTGAAGATGATGGTGACGACGCCGATGTCGATGCTGTATTGGAAGATATTAAAGCTGTTATGAGAGAAGAAGAGGAGCGACAAGAGCGTATTCGCAGCGCTGAAGAAGACGATTAAATACTTCGTTAATTCTCAAAACATGCAGAATAAAACCGCAATTTCGGTCAAAAATTTATAGTCCACACAATATAAAGTAAGTGCTCAACCTCAAAGGAGCACTTATCTCATGAACATACCTGAAAGCTATTATCCAGTGATTTGCGCGAGCCATGGTCAATCGCTCGTCGATTTCTTTACGCAGCAATTGCACTTTGAACCCGTATTCAACTCAGACTGGTACTGGCATCTCAACTTACCAAGTACTTCACACATCAATATTGGGATCGTAGACCACCAGCACCCAAGTGTCCCTGATGGCTACCGAAAACCGGCGCAAGGGCTTATTCTTAATTTCGAACTGGGCAAGGTTGCAGACCTTTATGCGAGAGCTCAAGCGAAGAAATGGAAAATACTATTAACCCTGCGTGACGAAGACTGGGGGCAACGACACTTTATTATTGCCACGCCCGAACCTGGCGTAATGCTAGACTTTATCGAAACGATTCCTGCCAACCAGAACTTTTTGAAGCACTACCACGATGAGAAGCAGCTTACTTAAAGACATTTTGAATACGCTTGATCAAAAGCGTTCATGCTCATTTGACCTAGCCTCATTGGCCGAGGAAATCGGCTATTCAAAGTATCATTTATGTCGAGCCTTCCATGCTGCGACGGGTGAGCCTCTCATTACTTATATGAGAAGGCTTTCGCTTGCGCGCAGTGCGGAGCGCCTGCGTGCTGGAGACAAAATTATTGATACTGCTTTCGAGTATGGCTATCAGTCACAGGCAGCTTATCATCGTGCCTTCGTTTCAATGTTCACGATAACGCCCAAAGCGTTTCAAGCGGGAAAGCACCATCCAAGCCTTTTGTTAAAGAAGCCTTGGAACGAAACTCTAATGCCTGCTAAGCCGCCAGAAAGTTACTCTTGCGAATTAGAGGCATTTTCACTGTGGGGAATAGGCGGAGAATATTCCTATGATGCAATCGATGACATTGCTGAGCTTTGGGAAACCTTTCACAACACAGTTCCGCGAAGTGAACCGAGCTTTGGCGTGACTTACGACCTACCGAAAAAAACCAGCCAGTTTCGCTATTTCGCAGCTTGCCGCAAGCCTTCACAAACGGGACTTAAAAGCCTAATCGTACCAAAACAAAGCTATCAAGTATTTCGCCATAAAGGCGCTATCAACTCGTTAATGCAAACCTTCAATTATATTTGGGGGCTCTGGCTACCGACTCAGGGAACGAAAGTATGCGGAATTGATTTTGAGCGCTACCCACCAGGGTTTGACCCTAACGATGACAACGCTCATGTCGATATTTTCATACCTTTGAGTAAACAAAGCATTTAAATCAGTCATCGCACTGCGTCCCACCGAATTGCACGCTAAGGAATGCGTTCTTGCGCTGACCCTGGGCGAGACGCCCGACGACTAGCTATGATTTGTTAAGCGGGCAGGTATTCAAGCCCACTAACTTGTATAGCGGACAAAAACCAACCAAGCCTGTCAACAACGGCACAATACCCACTAAGCCAAGCATCGATTGCGGACCAACCACCACTAAACTTAGCAACGCTAAACCAAAAACAACGCGAATTACTCTGTCGATCACACCCTCATTTTTTGTCATAAGACACCTCTTAAATACCATGTAAATGATACTTAAAATGTATCGTAAACATCGGAGGATCTTCTTGATCTAAATCAGTCTTGTGTTTGCTGACATTGGCGCCACCTGCGAGGCGAGACCCCCCTCGTTTTTTTAAACGACTTGGAAAAAGCGCTGACATCTGAATAGCCCAGCATCTGCGACATAAACGTAATCTCCATTCGACTCGCCTGTAACAACCATGACGCCGTATCAAATCGAATTTGCGACAGCAAAGCTTTAAAGTTCAAGCCTTTTCGAGCGAGTTTTCGCTGCAAGGTGCGTTCGTGCATATGAAGCAACAGTGCCACATTCTTAAGCGAGTGTTCCTGACTTCCGAGGGTTTGAAGAATCAAGCTACGGACCTGACTTTCTATATCGCTACCGAACGCGGCTAGCTGTTCGTCCATTCTATTCTGGATGTCTAATCTCAGCTCGTCACCAAAAGGCGCGATGGGTCTATCGAGAAAAACACTCGGGAAAATCACTTGGTCTTTCTCTTGGTTAAACGACACCGCACCGTCAAAGTAATTGCTATATACCGAGGCCGGCGATATTCCCTGGTGCGAAAAACGTACTTCGGTGCAGTAAAAATCGTCACCGACCATATTCTTTAAAAGGCGATAGCAAACCGCTAAGGAAAGTTCGCGACCCTGCCCTGCACTTGAACGCTGATGTTGATGCTGAAAGCGCGTAATGACGGCTTGGCTGCCTGCCGTCTCTATCGTCCAGTATTCCCCCCTCACATGCAGCGACATGTAACTTCGCGCATACCTCAGGGCATCGCCTATCGTGACGCACTGCTCCACCAACATGCCAATAGAGCCGAGCATAGAGAGGTCTTGTTTTTGCGCCAATCGCATCCCAAAATCACGACAGCCTAGCCTGACAGCAGACTGCTCTAATACTGACTCAAATCCAGCGAAACTAATCAGCTGTTCTGGGTCGTTTAGGCAGCCATCATCTAAGCCATTTATGCGTAATTCATACGACGCATTAGCGCCCAATTCGCTTAGTAAGTCTTCGACGCCCATCAAAGCGCCAGCTCGAATCTGGAATTCTTGGGTAGTCACAAACTCACTCCAACACCACAAATGATAAAAACTGAGCAAATACTGGACAAACTGTCGTCAAATGACAAGTTTCGATTAGTGATTATCGCTATTGTGCACCCACTGAAGAGCAAACCTCACAAAAACAACATGCAAACAAGAGAGCGATTATGAGCCACTACGACGTATTAATTCGAAACGGACGCTATTTCGACGGCACCGGCGGTCCATCCAAAATCTGTGACATTGCGATTAAGGACAATCGCGTTGTAGCCATCTTGAGTCACTCAGACAAAGATTCAGCAGACAAAGAAATTGATGCGACAGGACAGTGGGTAATGCCTGGTTTTCTCGACACCCATACGCATTACGACGCAGAGTTGATTGTTTCTCCTTCGCTATCAGAATCTGTACGCCATGGCGTTACCACTGCCCTTGTTGGCAGCTGCTCCCTCAGCATGATTTGCAGCGACATAGAAGACGCATCCGATATTTTTACGCGCGTCGAAACAGTTCCGCGTGAGAACGTACTTCCGATACTTCAAAAGAACAAAACCTGGAAAACGCCAAATCAGTGGGTCGAATTTGTCGACCAACAACCGCTAGGCCCAAACCTTATTTCGTTTCTTGGACATAGCGACTTACGCACTGGAGTGATGGGGCTTACTCGCGCTACCGAGAAGAAAGAGCGGCCTTCCGCTGCAGAGATGCAAACCATGGAAGACACCCTGACAGAAGCACTGGATGCCGGTTTCTTAGGACTATCCTCAATGTGTCTAACCTGGGACAAAGTTGATGGTGACCGAGAATGGTCGAAAAGCTTACCGAGTACCTATGCAAAATGGCGCGAAATCAGTCGTCTAAACAATCTTCTACGTAAACGAAATCGTGTCCATCAAGGCGCTCCCAACGCGGCCAACCCCTTACAAATTTTCCAATATTTGAAAGAAACTCTCGGACTATTGCGAAAGCCACTCAAAACGACGCTAATCACCTTGATAGATTTACGCGGAAACCCAACTGTCCGACCCATGGGTCAGATTGTCTCTCGTCTCGTGAACTGGATCGGTGGAAATTTCCGCTGGCAAGTCCTGCCAACCCCGTTCACAGTTTATGCCGATGGCATCGACGTCGTGTTTTTTGAAGAATTCGGTGCAGGCGAAATGGCACTGGATCTTAAAGACCAAGTCGAGCGCAACGACCTACTGAAAGACGAAAAATATCGCCGAGACTTCCGCAAGTTCTATGGTGAAAAGCTCAGCCCACGAGTTTGGCAGCGAGACTTTGGCGACGCCATTATCCTCGAGTGTCCTGACAGCTCTATTGTGGGTAAGAACTTTGCGGAGGTCGCGCAAGCTCGCGATATCCATGTGGTGGATCTTTTCCTAGACTTAGTCGTCGAATTCGGTCGCAAGCTGCGTTGGTACACGACCGTCGGCAATCATCGTAAAGATGTTTTGTCCCGCATGGTACAAGACAAAAATACACTCATCACATTTTCTGACGCAGGCGCCCACATTCGCAATATGGCGTTTTATAACCTGCCGCTGAGATTTCTCAAATTGATTCAAGAGTCACACGACAACCACAAAGCGCTCATGTCGATAGAAAAAGCAGTTTGGCGCATGACCGGCGAACAAGCAGACTGGCTGGGAATTGATGCCGGCAAGATTCGCCAAGGTGATCGCGCTGATGTCGTCGTCATGGACCCCGTGGGGTTTGATCAAAACCTAGAGGACGTGCATTGGGCGGACATGGAAAACTTTGGTTTGCAGCGCCTCGTCAATCGCAACCCGGGATTGGTTAAACACGTGTTGATCAACGGTAAAGTCGCCGTCGACAATGAAGTCATTAGCGATTCGTTGGGGAAAGAGAAAGGCTTTGGTCAGTTTCTTCGTGCTACCAGCAACTGATCAGCTTAACGCTCCGCAACAGAGTCTAAATAAGCGGGCCGACAAACAAAAACTCAAGGGAACACTTGAGCAAGCCTTGTCGGCACGCTATGGTCACAGCGCTTAGGCTTGGCAACGAAATCAATAGGCCTGAATACGTGTTTAATTAGTGACTCATGTTATGGCTAGCCTACTTCGTCTTTTTACCCTTACGCTCTTGGCGATGGTCGCTTTTGCTGCCAACTCCGTCTTATGCCGCTTGGCCCTTGATCAAACCTCAATAGACGCTGCCAGCTTCACCTCGATTCGTTTAATCGCCGGCGCCGCAGTGCTTGGCTTAATTGTTTGCCTCCGCCAACGCGGCCAAGGGTTTAAGACGAGGGGCAGCTGGCCCTCGGCATTGGCACTGTTTACCTATGCCGCCGGGTTTTCCTTTGCTTACATTAGCCTGCCTGCCGCCACCGGCGCATTACTGCTATTTGGTTCCGTTCAAATCAGCATGATTGGGTACGGAATTGCTAAAGGTGAGCGTACGAGTTCTCTACAGAAAACTGGCTTGGTGCTCGCGTTAGTCGGGCTCACGGTTTTACTCTTACCCGGCGCATCGGCGCCCTCTTTGGCCGGTGCATCTCTGATGGTCGTCGCCGGTATTGCTTGGGCCGTCTACTCGTTGCGAGGCAAATCACATGCTGGAGACCCCACCGGAATGACGGCTGGAAATTTCTTACGCACTATTCCGTTCACGCTAGTGCTAAGCGCAGCCTTAGTCGAGTCTTTTTCTGTCGATTCGCTCGGCATTATTTATGCGATCGCGTCGGGAGGTATCGCCTCTGGGCTTGGCTATGCACTCTGGTATGCAGCACTACCAAAGCTACAAGCAATGACCGCCGCCAGTGTTCAACTAAGCGTGCCAGTCATCACTGCCTTGGGTGGAGCCTTATTCTTGGATGAGCAAATAACGCTTCAGATGGTGCTTGCGTCGACAGCGATTCTTGGAGGGATTGCGCTAGTTGTTCGAACGGCAGACATGGATGGGGTCGGACGTCGCGCGACAAAGAACTAAAGATCAACAAGTATTCATAGAAAATCTACTGATAACGCCCGTCACTATGCCTTTACACACACATAAACAGAGTTCGTCGATTCGCAGTTTTGAAAGGGGTTAAAGAAAGAAACGATATGCGAGTCTACTTTCTCAAATACTGTTTTTAGCAAGGTTTCAAACTGTGCTTCCGGCAAGTTTTGCGACCACATGGCGAATACGCCTTCGGGTTTAAGCTGTTGTGCCATCAATGCAAGGTTTTCCGTTGTATAAAAACCGGCATTGGCTGCATTAAGAAATTCAGTGGGCGAATGGTCTATGTCTAATAGTATGGCATCAAACTTCTTACCCTTGTTCATTGGGTCAAAGCCTTTTTCTGGTTGCGTCGCCAGATCAAAAAAGCTGTCCAGCACATATCTGTTTCTAGCATCCGCATTCAAAACCTTTCCTAGCGGAACCAGCTCGCGCTCGTGCCATTCAATGACTGTACCCAAGGCATCAACCACCAACTGCTCAGAAATGCGCGGGTCTTTCAAGGCCTCAACAGCCGTGTAACCTAAGCCCAATCCGCCCACTACGACACTTAAGTTATCACCCTGCACTGCTGCTAGCCCTAGCCTAGAAAGCGCTTCTTCGGCTTCGACAAACATACTCGACATTAAGAACTCATCGCCAAGTTTTACTTCATAAATATCCCTGTCACCAAAAGCTGGCATACGCCTTCTGCGCAAGGAAATGTCGCCTAAAGGCGAGGTTTGGTTATCAATTTCTTCAAACAATGCGTGCATGCTGGCGTGATCCTAACAAGGGCTTACAATGCCTTTGCGCAGGGCTAACATGCCCATCTTCGCAATTAACAAGGTAATAAAACTCGAGAACTTAACGACCGAATTCAAGGTCGATCTAGTGCTAAGTACGTGGAAGTAGGACTATAACCATCTCCTCCCATTTTACCAACAGAATCAATCAATTCTTGATTGATCAGGCCGTCGCGATAGAGGTCGTCTCTGACAAAAATCGACTTCACATCTAACAGAACAACGGTTCCTCCGGCAGGTAAATCTCCCAAGGGAATGGTTTCTCGCAGGCAACACTCGTAACGAATAGGAGAGTTTTTCACTGACAGCGGGCTGACTGTTTCACTCACACAATGCGCAAGTCCTGCGAGTTCGAACTCACTGTCGTTTTTATCAATACTGGCACTGGTGATATTCATTTTTTCTAACAGCTCACGAGTCACAATATTGACTACACACTCACCTGTTTCGAGCAGATTTTGTAAGGTATCTTTGTTGAGGCCACTGCGTTGGGTTACTTGGGTATATAACAGCACTGGGGGATTACAACTAGCCACGGTAAAAAACGAATACGGTGCAATATTATCGATGCCCGCTTTTGATCGAGTGCTAATCCAGGCAATCGGTCGAGGCGTTACGCCACCATTTAGCAAACGATACCGATCTTGCCCGGCTAGTTCCGATACGTCAAAATTCATACAAACCCTACTCCATCGTCCTAAGCGAAATGCGTGTCGAAAGCGATGCGCTAATGATCTTTGGTACTTTGACAAAGACCTTAGCACGCTCTCCCTCGTCATTGTCTCATGAGAGATTTTAACAAACTACTTACCCGCCGAAGACACGAGTAAACGCGACTTTAGGGATTCGCTATTTTGGTTTCGCGATGATTTCGCTACAATGCGCGCAATTAAGTCACACCCAAACAACTGAATGGTAAAACTATGATCCTTTTAAAAACCAATTTTGGCGATATCACCATCGAACTAGACCACGAGAAAGCTCCTAAAACCGCGGCTAATTTTGAGAGCTACGTTAAGGACGGGTTTTACGACGGTGTGGTATTTCATCGAGTGATTAGCAACTTCATGATCCAAGGTGGCGGATTCGACACCAATATGGAGCAAAAAACTACGAAGGCGAACATTGAGAACGAAGCCGACAATGGCCTAAGCAATGTCAATGGTTCTGTCGCAATGGCTCGCACCATGGACCCGCACTCGGCTTCGGCGCAATTTTTTATTAACGTTAAAGACAACGACTTCCTGAACCATACGGCGAAAACAATGGAAGGCTGGGGCTACGCCGTATTCGGTAAAGTCGTTGAGGGTATGGACATTGTCGAAAAAATCAAAAATGTTGATACGACAAATAAAGGTGGTCACCAAGACGTACCTGTAGACAATGTCGTGATTGAGTCCGCTACGATCGTCGAGTCTGAATAAGACAGCATGATCTACTTTATTTCCGATCTGCATCTGGAAGAAGATCGCCCCGATATCACCGGGGCGTTTCTTTATTTTATGGACTGGGTAGAAAGCAAAGCCGATACCCTTTACATACTGGGTGACTTTTTCGAAAGTTGGATTGGCGATGACGAAGATACCGTACTTCAAGTGCTCATTAAGCAGCGCTTGAAGAAGTTTACTGCGAGCGGGAAAAAGCTGTACTTCATGCACGGTAATCGTGACTTTCTGGTCGGTCAGTTATTTTCAGAGCAAACCGGCGCTCAGTTATTAGAAGACCCCTGTGTCGTTAATCTAAATGGCGTAGATACGCTACTAATGCACGGCGATAGCCTATGCACAGCTGACATTGGCTACATGAAGTTTAGAGCCACTATTCGCAACCCTTCGTTTCTCGAGCCATTCCTGAAGAGACCAATCGAAGAACGAAAAATCACAGCACAGCAACTGCGTGCGATGAGCCAAGCGAACAATCAGTCCAAAGACATGGAAATAATGGATGTTACGCCAGAAGAAATTCCGAAGGTACTGGCTCAACATGATGTCGACACATTAATCCACGGACACACACACCGACCAGCCGTGCACAACCTAACCGTTAATGATCAAAAAGCTCAACGCATCGTATTAGGGGATTGGGACAAAGAAATCTGGTATTTAGAGATAGACCAAGCGGGAAAGCAACACCTGAAGACAATGCCCTTCCCTGTCGACCCAACATCTTAAGGCGCTGCAACAGCAAAGCCGTTAAAAAACAGAAAGCGCGAGCGTTAACCGCCAGTCGCGACGCCAAATTTCAAACCTTTATCTTTGTATTCCTGAAGCTGTACACCGAACGCACCGTCCGAGAATATCTCTTTAACCCGGATTGCATTACCCGTCTCATCTTTTTGACGCGTGCTCAAATCGATAATACGTTCAGCGCAGGTTTTCTTATTTTTGTCTCGCACAATAATCAGCTTCGGCTTTAGTTTGTTACGTGGTGGGCACGATAAAATAATGCCAACCTCACCACTCGTTAGCTCTGCAATATGACCTGGAGGGTAAATGCCGACCAACCGAATAAACGCACGCACTATCTCTTCATCAAACTGCTGTCCACGGCAGTCGTAGAGAATACGTAACGCCTCTAGAACCGAGCGGCCATTGCTGTAAACACGGTCACTGGTAATGGCATCAAACGCATCAACAACACTGACTATTTTTGCAAAATAAGGAATCTTTTCACCACTGACCCCCCGAGGATAGCCCTTGCCATTGATATGTTCATGGTGACAATACGCAACATCCACGGTGACCGGAGGAACATCTGATTTCGACATTAACAAGCTTCGACCCGCCGTTGCATGCGTTTTAATCACATCATATTCATCACGCGTTAAGGAGCCTTCTTTATTGAGAATTTCGTCAGGAATACGCACTTTACCCACATCATGCAGCATGCCCGCGACTCCAAGATCTTCTAACTCCTGCTCAAGTAGGTCGAGCTCACGGCCCAAGGCCACCGACATCACTGAAACTCGCAAGCTATGTTCAGCGGTGTAGTCGTCTTTGTTCTTGATTTGAGCTAACCACATCAAAGCATTTGGGTTTTTGAGCACACTTTTGACGCAGCTTTTCACGGCGGTTTTGACTTCGTTGGTATTAATGTCGTGGGACAATCGCAAAGAGCTTAATACATTATCGACAGTTCGCTTGGCATGATCATAGTCGGCAATCGCAGCCGGCAAAGCCTTTTCCATTGATACTTTATTGATACGACGCGTTTTTACGTGCTGACGTTCGCGCCCTTTATCTTTGTATTTGATTTCGGTTTGCGCCACATCAATAAACACGTGATCGCAAAAGTCAGTCAGCTGATCTATTTCTTCTTCCGAACTGATAATAAAACCTTGATACAGAAATGGCGTTTCTAACCAAGGGCGGTCTAATTCGACGACGTACATACCCAACAATAAGTCACATACCCGTACTTTTTCTCTGACCAGAGACTTGTTAACTTCATAGGTATTATAATTGTGTTCGCCTAAAGCCATCTTGTTGCCATCCAACTCAAACCATTGAATTTAGTCCACCATGTACTTAATCTAGCAAATAATCTAGGAAGCACACGAAACGAAGGTGCAAAAACTCCGCAGAGGCTCGGTTAACGGTTTTACCCGCGCTCAAAAACCACTACAATTCACGCTGTTTTTACGCTGGATGAGTGTGTAAAAAAAATACCTGACTAATTTACTAGGTTATTGTACAATCCTCATCCGAATCGAGTTGCCGCCTTTCAATACATTAGGCGAAGCGCTAATCGATCCACCAAGTAATCCCAAAATAATCATAACGAACAAAACGGGGCTGAGAAGCCTGACTTGATAACGGTTTTTGCTGCACATCAAACTGCCGCACGAAACGCTCACACAGACCACATTGGTATAGAGAAAAGTCGCAATGTCTGAATCAGATAAAGCTGTAAAAGATCTCATCAAACGGGATTACGAACATGGGTTCGTGACAAACATCGAGTCGGAGACCTTTGAGCCTGGCCTCAATGAAGACGTCATCCGCCGAATTTCAGCAAAAAAAGGCGAGCCTGAGTGGCTACTTGAATGGCGCCTCAAAGCCTACGGCCAATGGCTTGAAATGGCGGAGCCAGAATGGGCGCACGTCAACTTTCCTAAAGTGGACTTTAACGACATTGCCTACTTTTCTGCGCCAAAATCCAAAGACGATGCGCCGAAGAGCTTGGACGAAGTTGATCCAGAGCTTCTCAGAACTTACGAAAAGCTAGGTATTCCCCTGCACGAAAGGGCTCGTTTGGCAGGCGTAGCGGTAGATGCTGTGTTTGACAGTGTGTCTATTGGAACGACCTTTAAAGAGAAGCTGACTGAAGCGGGCGTTATTTTTTGCCCTATTTCAGAAGCGGTTCATAAGCATCCAGAATTGATCAAAAAATACCTTGGCAGCGTCGTTCCGCAAAAAGACAATTTTTACGCTGCTCTCAACTCTGCCGTATTTAGTGATGGATCATTTGTCTACATACCTAAGGGTGTGCGTTGCCCACTCGAGCTGTCTACCTACTTCAGAATAAACGAAGCAAATACGGGGCAGTTCGAGCGCACATTGATTATCGCAGATGTCGGCAGTCATGTTAGCTATTTAGAAGGCTGCACGGCGCCAATGCGAGACGAAAATCAGCTTCATGCTGCGGTTGTCGAACTGGTGCTGCTAGACGACTCTGAAATCAAATATTCTACGGTACAAAACTGGTACCCAGGTGATGAAGAAGGTAAAGGCGGCATCTACAATTTCGTAACCAAGCGAGCTGCTTGCATTGGGAAAAACTCCAAGGTTAGCTGGACGCAAGTGGAAACAGGTTCTGCCATTACATGGAAATACCCAAGCTGTGTGCTGCGGGGCGAAAACAGCGTGGGTGAGTTCTACTCAGTCGCGCTTACCAATAACTTCCAGCAAGCCGACACCGGCACAAAAATGATCCATCTAGGCAAGAACACTCGTAGTACGATCATTTCAAAAGGAATTTCCGCCGGTAAAAGCGATAGCAGTTATCGCGGTCTAGTGCGAATCGGCCCCAACGCTGAAAATGCTCGTAACTACACCCAGTGCGATTCACTGCTGATTGGTGATAAATGTGGCGCGCATACCTTCCCCTACATTGAAAGCAAAAACAAAAGCGCCGTACTCGAACATGAAGCGACTACATCTAAAGTGAGCGATGACCAGTTGTTTCTTTGTCAGCAGCGGGGCATCGACACGGAACATGCCGTATCGATGATCGTAAATGGCTTCTGCAAAGAGGTGTTCAAAGAGCTTCCTATGGAGTTTGCGGTTGAAGCGACAAAATTACTGGAAGTGAGCCTTGAAGGCTCGGTCGGCTAGAGGCCGGTATTAACATATCTATAGTGTGTCTGGCCTAAGCGGCGAAGACCTTTAAAAGAATTTCGGATCGATGGCATAGACCTATCGACCATTGAGAGAGAGAACAAAATGCTAAGTATTTCTAATCTGCAGGCAAGCGTCGAAGATAAGCAAATCCTCACCGGTTTGAACCTAGAAGTAAAAGCGGGCGAAGTACATGCCATCATGGGCCCCAACGGATCAGGAAAAAGTACATTATCCCAAGTATTAGCGGGCAACGAGGCGTATGAAGTCAATGGTGGCAGTGTGTCACTTGAGGGCAATGACCTACTCGACATGTCTACCGAAGACCGCGCCCGCGAAGGAGTGTTTTTAGCGTTCCAATACCCTGTCGAAATCCCCGGCGTAAGCAATTTGCAGTTTATGAAAACGGCGATTAACAATATTCGTCAGCACCGTGGACAAGATGAGATTAACGCGGCTGAATTTATGAAGCTTGCGAAGCAAAAAATCCAACAGGTCAATCTCGACCCGTCGTTTCTAAAGCGCGGTGTAAACGAAGGTTTCTCAGGCGGCGAGAAAAAGCGTAATGAGATCATGCAGATGCTGATGCTCGAACCGAAGTTAGCCATTCTCGATGAGACCGACTCGGGTTTGGATATCGATGCTTTGCGCGTCGTCGCGGACGGCGTGAATGCACTTCGTTCTCCTGACCGCGCGGTGATTATGGTGACGCATTATCAGCGACTACTGGACTACATTGTGCCTGACTATGTGCACGTTCTTGCGAATGGAAAGATCATCAAATCAGGCGGCAAAGAACTTGCCCTTGAGTTAGAAGAGCGTGGCTACGGCTGGCTTGGTATTGACGAAAAAGCGAAGGCATAACTCGATATGACACGTTTAAATGCACTATTACGAGGCTCTGAGCCAGCAGCTTCGCTGCCGAGTTCGCTAAAGGATTTTCAGCTAACTAAGCGCAAGGCTCTCGATACGGTTTTGCTCCCGACGAGAAAAACCGAAAACTGGAAATATTCAGCAAAGCGTTTGGGCGACATTAACGGTCTACCGGCCGACCTGAAGACCAGCTCTGGGCTTGCTGAAAAAACGGACCCCAACACGGTCATCATTGAGAACGGTCAAGTGGCACATAGCGATATTGGTATTGCTGGTGTCACGCTAAAAACCTTCGACATGCTAAGTGAAGACGAAGCAAAAGTTGTCATGCAAGGTGTCATTGCTCGCAGTGACGACCTTCAGTTTGCGCAACTCAACCATGCAGAGTTCTCGAATGGCGTATTCGTGAGTGTTGCTGACCACACTCAGGCAGAACAGGCCTTACGAATTATTATTCGCCATTCCGGCCAAGGCATCAGTTACAGCCGAGTATTTATTACGCTAGGTAAACTCGCGTCGCTCACCGTAATTGAAGAGCTCAGTTTTGATGATTTAGGGGGCGCCTCCGCGCTGCTAAATAGCGTCACAGACTGCACATTGAGTGCCGGCGCACGCATGCAATATATTCGCTCGGATATGGATCAGCAGGCGCAAAGCAAAGTCATTGGCGCAACCGGTGTCGTACAGAATAGAGACAGCTTTTTCGAAAGCCACTGTCTAGGTCTCGGCACTCACCTAGATCGCCATGACTTTCGCATAGAAATGGCAGAACCGGGCGCAGAATGTAACTTAAACGGCGTCTGTGTCACCCAGCAACAGCAGCATTATGATAACCACACCAGCATTGAACACATTGCTCCCAATTGCCAAAGCAATGAGTCTTATCGCTGTATAGCGGGCGATCAATCTCAGATCGTTTTTAACGGTCGAATTCATATTCATCGCGATGCGCAAAAAACGCTAGGTTCAATGAGTAACAAAAACTTATTGCTTTCCAATGGTGCTGAAATAGATTCGAAGCCTGAGCTCGAGATCTATGCCGATGACGTTAAATGTGCCCACGGCACCACCATCGGTCAGCTAGACGAGCAAGAGATTTACTATCTCAAAACGCGTGGTATTAAAGACGAACAAGCTCGCCAAATGCTAACGCTTGGTTTTGTTTTGGAACTCGTGCGTGCTAATCCTATCGCCGAAATTGCTGAGCAGTGGGAAGACAAGCTTGCTTCCTTGTTAAGCTTTGAACAATAGAGGCATAGGTACCCAATGAGCACAACGACAGCTTTCGACATTGATAGCATTCGCAGCGACTTTGATATTCTAGACCAGAATATCAACGGTAAGCCTTTGGTTTATCTGGATAGCGCCGCTAGTGCGCAGAAGCCGAACCAAGTGCTCGATGCGATCAATCACTATTACCGCCACGACAATGCTAACGTCCATCGCGGCGCGCATACCTTGGGTGATCGAGCAACCGCTGACTTTGAAAGTGCACGTGACTGTGTCCGCGAATATATTAACGCAGCAAGCCGCAAAGAAATCATTTGGACCAAAGGCACTACCGAAGCCATCAACTTGATTGCAAACGGCCTGAGTCAATCACTCGCGCCGGGCGATGAAATCATTGTTAGCCGCATGGAACATCACGCGAATATCGTTCCTTGGCAAATGGCAGCCGAGCGTACCGGTGCGGTGATTCGTGTCTGGGACATCAACGCCGCGGGTGAATTGTGCCTAGACCAACTCCAAGACTTGCTGAACGAAAAAACTAAGATCCTTGCGATCACACATGTTTCGAATGTGCTAGGGACGATCAACCCAGTCAAAGACATTGTGAAGCAGGCAAAAGCTGCGGGTGTGATAAGCGTCATTGACGGTGCGCAAGCAGTGCCGCACTTCCAAGTCGACGTCCAAGCATTAGATTGCGACTTTTACGTATTCTCTTCACACAAACTGTTTGGCCCTACGGGCATCGGCGTTGTTTACGGTAAAGAGAAACGACTAGAGGCCTTACCCCCATATCAAGGCGGTGGTGAAATGATCGAACGGGTCAGCTTCGAAGGCACCACTTACAATGAGCTCCCCTATAAGTTTGAGGCGGGCACGCCGGCTATCAGCGAAGCGGTTGGCCTAAAAGCCGCCATTGAATATTTGGGTAACATTGACAGAGCAGCGATGGAAGCGCATGAACAAGGTCTCTACCAGCTCGCATTAGCGCGCGTTTCGGAAGTACCAGGCATGCGACTTATTGGAACCGCGCAACACAAGGTTCCCGTCATGTCTTTCCTTATAGAAGGGCTGCATCCTAGCGACATTGGCACCTTACTCGATCAACAAGGAATAGCAATTCGCACCGGACACCACTGCGCCATGCCATTGATGCAGCACTATGACGTGCCCGGTACCGCGCGCGCTTCATTTGCGTTTTACAATACCGAAGCCGACGTCAACCGACTGTTTGATGGCTTAATCAAAATACAAAAGATGTTTGTCTAAAACGACAAACGCTAGCAAAGTAAATGCAGGTCAATTATGAGCATACAAACCTTTCAACCCGTTCGCGGCGTGACCGTTAGCGATAAAGCGGCACAGCATATTAAAGCTGAACTCGCAAAGAGTGAGCATCTACAGGGTTTTCGCTTGTATCTTGAAACAAGTGGCTGCTCAGGATTCATGTACGAAACAACGCTGGTCGAAGGGCCAAGTGATGGCGATGAAGCCTTTGAACTGAACGACATTAAAGTGTTCATCCCGCAAAAAGACCTTCCCATTTTAAATGGCACTGAAGTGGATTATGTGACGGTCGGATTGAACTCGACGCTTCAGTTTCGCAACCCAAATGTTACTGGTGAATGCGGATGTGGTGAAAGCTTCTCCGTTACCGAAGAGTCTTAAATACTATGGAAAGAGAAGTTGTAGTAACCAGCCGAGAATGTGAAGCGCGCTTGGTGCCTGCGGGCACCGAAATCATGATTCCAAAGAACACCTTTGTCACCATCACTCAATCTTTAGGCGGTACCTTTACCGTTGCGGTCAACGGTAACTTGGCGCGTATTGAGGGAAAGGATGCCGATGCACTTGGAAAGACCGTAGAGCTTGAAGACTTTGAAATACCGGCAGATGGCAGTGTTAATGAAGATCATGTATGGGCCGCGTTACGTCAATGCTATGACCCAGAAATACCCGTTAATGTCGTCGAGCTCGGATTAATCTACGAGTGTGAAGTACGACCTAACGACGCTGGTGAGTACACCGTCTACATCAAGATGACCTTGACCGCTCCCGCCTGTGGAATGGGCCCTACTATTGTGGAAGACATACGTTTCAAAGTTTCACAAGTGCCCGCCGTTAAGAACGTCGAGATCGAAATGGTGTTTGATCCGCCATGGAGCAACGATATGCTCTCAGACGAAGCAAAACTTGAATTAGGATTGTTATGAGCCTCCCTGCCTTAAACGAATTTAAAGCCAGCCCTTTCGGTACAGAGACAACGGTCGCTGACATACTTGAAACCTTCGAGTTTCTCGATGATTGGGAAGAGCGCTATAGCTATATTATTGATTTAGGTAAGTCCCTACCCGCTTTTCCTGAATCCGAAAAGCAAGAAAAGAACTATGTGCACGGCTGTCAAAGTCAGGTGTGGCTGATTCATCAGGTAGACCCCGACGATGGCAAAATCTATCTAATGATCGACAGTGACGCCATTATCGTAAAAGGCCTCGCTGCTGTTGTGCTAACAATTCTTAATGCAAAAACCTCCGCTGAAATTATGGCCACTGATATTGAGTCATTATTTGATAAATTGGACTTGATACGCCATATTAGCGCGACACGTGGCAACGGCTTACGAGCGATGATCGAACTAATCAAAGCCATTGCAGCAGAGAACTAAAGATCAAATGACATAGGAATACCAAGGGCGGATGACAAACTCTATACCACGCCCTTCAGTTCCCTCAAAAAATGAAGCACCTTCGAAACAAGCGACACCGTCAGCCAGCCCCCCGTCTCACGAAAACCAAAGCAATCCAGATAGCCCAACAGAAAAACTTTACGTCGACAACGATGCCTATTTTGACAACGTGCTTTTGGCAATCCGTCAGGCCAAATATCAAATCGAGCTCGAAGCTTATATTTTCCAATCAAGTGAACTCGGTAAACTCTTCGTTGCCGCACTCAGCGAAGCCGCGTCAAAAGGCGTGTTGGTACGCGTGATGGTAGACGGCGCTGGCATTGATGAAAACTTTACACAAACCGCCCGAGCTCTAGTGTCCCAAGGGGTCCAGCTACGCATCTATCGACCGCTACCTTGGCGGCTCGCGCACTGGCAATTCTCGCGTGCCAAAAGCCAAGGACTAAGAAAGTTTTGGCGCCTGCTTAGCGACATTAATCGTCGTAATCATCGAAAAATGCTAATTATCGACCGGCGTCAGTTATGGCTTGGCAGCATGAACATCAGCCAAGCGCACCTCAGCAAACAACGCGGAGGACAGGGCTGGAGAGACACCGCAATTGCATTAGTGGGCGAACACCTTCAACTACCACTTAGAGCGTTTGATATCGCATGGAACAGGTCTAGGCGACGGCAGCGTTTTAATAGCGACAAGGCATTCAAACACTCACCGTTTTTGTTTAACTTTACGCGCAAGCTGCGCATTGAACACCGACGAGTTTTACTTGAAAAAATTGAGCATGCTCAGCAGGAAATATGGATCACTAACGCCTATTTTGTTCCAGACAGCGCCCTACTAAAAGCACTAGAACGCGCCGCTCTGCGCCAAGTCGATGTGAGGATCTTGCTCCCGAAACTATCGGATGTGTTTTTTATGCCGTGGGTGTCATCGGTTTTTTACCTTCGACTGATGAAATCCGGCGTTAGAGTGTATGAGTATTTGCCATCGATGTTGCATGCCAAAACTCTAGTCATCGACAACTGGGCACGCGTTGGTTCAAGCAACTTGAACCGGCGCAGTTTAGCGCATGACCTTGAGCTAGATTATTGCCCTCAACAGTCAGAGACGGTTGATCAGCTCAAATTACAATATGAAACTGACTTGGCAATGTCAGACGAACTCGATAAAACCACCTTGAGCGCTAACAAACATTGGCAACGCTGGTTTGGGCTACTGTTTCTGATTGTATTAGCACGCTGGCTATAAGTGTTCATAGTCATGACATCATGGCTTTCGTCACTAACAGCACCTATCCACGACTCGTTACCAGGCAATCAAAACGTCGTCTTCTTGTATGTTAATTCTTCCCGGCTCGATGGCAATAGTGCCTGAACCAAACTCCGGGTGCACTTGCGAAACGGTGAGTGCTGTTTTCACATTCTGCAACTCTGCACCACTAGCGTGCTGCGCATCATAGAAGCTAAACGTGCGATACAAGGAGAACGTATCGCCGGGTCGAATGCCAGTACTCGCCCCCGCATTAAAGTGCAAAGTCTTTCCGTCAACTCGAGAGATTCTGGTCATGAATGGCTGGCACTTAAGCTGCTCATCAATTAAGTATGCCATTGTATTCACAAGCTTTTGAACTTCATGTCCGTACGTTTCGTTCCAAAATTCAGCACTGCCAAACCCTACAGACGTTTGTGGATCTAAATTCCAATCTGCTTGGGCGGTAAATGTTTTGCGCCAAATAATCGAACCACTAAAGCCATCATGAACGAACACTTCAACTGAAAAATTTCGGCGTGTATTACTCAGATTTCCCGCGCGAAGAAAGCTGGCCCAACGACTCGAACCAAACGCACTTTCGTTTTCGACGCTCATGTCACGGACAACACCTGATATAACAAATTGCGCCCCCAGCTGCTTGGCAAATTCTGCCGCATTGCTTAACTGGCGTTCTTGCGTGTATAGCGTCGGCGCACTGACTGTGTCTTGATAAAGCTGGGTGTTGCTGGTGTTGAACAGTATCAGCCCATTCTGTTTTTGAAGCGCCTGATGAAGTGAATTCGCTAACCCTCTATCTACGCCATGCAAACCACCTAGCGCAGCTTGATCAGGAGACTGCAACGAAAACCCCATCACGGCGACCGCTTTTCGATAGCCACTTGATTGTGAACCTGGGCACTGCTGCACCTGCTCCAACTGCACATTCATTACGACATGCATATTGCCATCAGACAAATATTCTTCTTGTATCTCAGAGCGTCGAACTTTCGCATTAGCGCTGACATTTACATAGTCTTTAATGAGCTCACCTTGGCGCACTTCCTGCTCACTACTAACACTGGCACCAAACTTCATGACTGCTTTTTGCAGCGCATCATGACGCGCCCGAGAACGCGCTTCATCATATAAGCCGTTTTCCACGTATGCACTCCCGGTCACTTGCACCCATTCCGCAGAAACAGGCATTACGACCAAACATGCCAGCACACAAACACGTAAAAACTGACGACACAGAGGTATTTTTTTCGTCATCATTTGTTCCACCACTTTCATCCTTATTGACATATTTTGGAGTGCGCAACACGTCGTCGCGAAGAGTATTGCGTTTAGTTCAAGTGATAAAGCGCTTGCATCCGCGGCTCTTCACTTGATCGACGCAACGCTGAATTACTGGGAGACCCCATGCTACTCATCGGCCTTAAACAATCATCGCGATATTTGAAGTTATTCACCTTGTTGAGACAGCGCTCAAAGTCGCCGGGTAGCTCCAATTCAACTACCGTTTCAATCCCTGTCGCAGGGTTATCCGATATCGATACAACGCGCGCGCCTCTGACAACCGAATCGACTGAGGTCGCAAAATGATCTGACTCCAACATAAAATCTTTAACTGTCGATGCGCCTGCAACTGAAAAACCATAAACCCTTTCAGCCAGATTTCGATAGGCATCTAGACGGGATGTTCTGATGGCCATTAAGCGTTTATTTGCGCTTTGCTTAGCCTTCGCATCATAGGCACCATATCCAGTCACACGAATAATAAGAGGCAGCGCTGCCGCCCGTTCAGCCGGAACACTTTCATCGTAAGCATCACTATGACCCTGCGGCGACGTCGCATCCACCAGCACATTCCGGTTCGCTGCCGACGCGTGCGCGCTAAACGAACCCAAAAGGACAACAAGAATAGCCTTCACCATAAAAAGCGTCATGCCACCGGACAGCAAGCGAAGGCTTGTAGCAGGCGAACGAAGACTTATTGAAGCGCTGTCGCTTTGACTACCGGCAGATCTATTTACAAACCGCTGACCTTTAACATGAACCATAATCGACTTCCCAAGGCATAACGATGCGTTCAACTTCATTCGACGAGAACGCACAAATGTGATTTTTAATATCAAAAGTTATGAAAGAATCATGCCATGGCTGATTTCATAGAGGCATAAGGCTTAACGCACATCAAAACAAGAGTGTGGCAAGCAAAAATCAACCCACAGAACTCGTTTCGGGCATGCCACGCTCCAAGGCTTGTCTGCCAAGTGTCGCGTTATAACAATATCTAGGCATTGATTTGCCGCCTAAGGGATTAAAGCGGCAACGATTTTAGTGATACAAAATAAAAATAAATCTAACAAATCGTGACGTGCCCGTCGTTGTCCAACACAAGTTTGGGGTAGACTCCTCCCTTCTTTTTTACATCGCTTCAATAGCTTTCGTCTTGCAGGAATTCTATCTAGGATGATTATCAGAACGCTGAAATACCCTGTCGTTCTCTGTTGTTTATGTCTGATCAGTCTTGAGGCATATTCGGGATATCGAACGTTTTTAGACCCTCGGTCGATGGCCATGGGCGGCACCGGCGCGGCCTCCGCCAGTAAATTTAATGCGTCTTATCATAACCCCGCACTCATCGCATTTAACCGCGGCGATAAGCCAGATAAGATTCACATAAGCACCTCCCAGGGTTTACGTGAAATCTATACCGGCGACTTAGAGAAAAAGCTAATCGCTTTTCAAGAGTCAGACCTCACTGAAGACCTCATTGACCCTACCAAAACCAGCACGATTGACGGGATACTGGACGTCACAGGTAGATACTATGATGCAATCCAAGATCTTAACCTAGAAAGCTATCGAAAAGACGAAATGGTCGCATTCAACATTTTGGCCGACACACTTCCCGTCACTCTCAACTTTTACCTTCGCAGTGACTACAGAGAAATGACGGTCATTCGAAATCTAGATGACGAGCTGCTATCCGGAATTATTAGTCAGGCTGAAGCTGGAATAACACCTAATTTCACAAGAATTGGAACCGATATAAGTTCCACCGTTGATGATACGACATACAAAATCACTGAATTCGGTGTCACCGTCGCGACCACCAATGTCATCGATTACAACATCCCGATCTCGTGGGGGTTTACCCCAAAACTACATCAAGTCAATGCATCACACCAAGCCAGAAAAATAGAAGGCTATGACCTCAATAACCGCGACGGCGCAACCGTCAGCCAAAACCAACTAGAATGGAACCTTGATGTCGGCTTTGCCGCCTTGTTGACCGATGACTTTATTACCGATGTTATGGGTTTGGATGGGTGGTGGCTTGAAGGAGAGTGGGTTTTTGGCTTTGTTGGCATGAACCTATTCCCGACTGACTTTACTCCCTTTCGAGTGGCACGAGACCCTGGCCGTTACCCCGGTACAAAGCGCGCAATCCAAGCCAATTATCAGGTCGGACTAGCGCATTATCGTGAAGACTATATGGTCACCGCCGACCTCGATTTGAATGAAGCAGAAGTGTATTCATTCGAAGGGATGACACGCTTTCTGTCTCTCGGCTCAGAGTATTATTGGCGTGACGACTTCCACCTAAGAGCAGGTTTACGCTTTAACTTAGCGCAAACATCCGAAGGCGGAAAAGACAAAGCCCTAATTAGTGGCGGCTTCCTCTATCAAGCACACCAGTTCAGCCTTGAAGCCAGCGCACTGTTCAATGACGAAGAAAGAGGCGGCTCCGTTGGCGTCGGGCTTGCTTTTTAGAGCAAGTCCTTTCACTCAATTCGTAGTCATGCGATAGTGGACTCAATTAGCCACACAATACTATTGGTCCATCGCAATAACGTCTCTCATGCAATCCCTTAACTATTTTTTGGTCGGCGGCGCTGTTCGCGACAAACTTCTTGATATCCCCGTAAAAGATCGCGACTGGGTAGTCGTCGGCAGTCACCCAGAAAAAATGCTTAAACTCGGATTCAAGCAAGTCGGCGCCGACTTTCCTGTCTTTCTTCACCCTCAAACATCTGAAGAGTATGCGCTGGCTAGAACAGAACGAAAAAGTGGACAGGGCTATCAAGGGTTTCAATGTAATAGCGCAGATACGGTCACCTTAGAAGAAGATTTATTGAGACGAGACTTAACCATCAACGCCATTGCCGAAGACATTCACGGCAAGCTAATTGACCCCTATGGCGGCAAAGAAGACATAGAAAACCGCGTTCTACGACACGTATCTTCTGCTTTTTCTGAAGACCCATTAAGAGTATTGAGGCTCGCCAGATTCGCTGCTAGGTTTTCGCATCTCGGCTTTCATATCGCCAAAGAAACGCAAGCTCTGTGTCATGACATAGCTGCAAGCGGCGAGCTTAGTCACCTAACACCTGAGCGGGTTTGGCAAGAAACCGAACTTGCACTGAGAACAAAGTCTCCTGATATCTACTTCAAAACACTATTAGAGACTGGCGCACTCGACATACTATTCCCGGAGCTGGCGAAGCTCTTTGGCATTCCCCAGCCCGAAAAGTATCACCCAGAAATTGATTGCGGTATTCATGCATTACTGTCGCTAGCGCAAGCAAGCGCTATATCTGAACAAGCGAGTACACGCTTTGCAGCGCTAGTCCATGACTTAGGAAAAGGCCTAACGGCCAAAAGCGAATGGCCCCGCCATTATGGCCATGAAAAATCAGGACTCAAGCCGATCACAGCGCTGTGCAGAAGACTAAAAGCACCCAAAGAATTCAAAGAATTAGCACTGCTTTGCTGCGAATTCCATACCCATATTCACCGTGCTGAAGAACTCAAAGCGGAAACAGCGCTCAAGGTACTCAAACGTTGCGATGCATTTCGTCGGCCGGAGCGCTTCGAGCAAATATTACAAGTCAGCACAGCAGACGCCCGAGGCCGCACCGGCTTTGAAAATACACCCTACCCTCAAGCGGATTTATTCAGGCACTACTTTGAGGTCTCAAAAACTGTACAAATTCAGCCGCTAGTCAAACAGGGGTTTAAGGGAGCAGAGCTAGGCGCCCAGATAGACACAGAGCGCACCGTGCTTATTCAAAAAGTAAAAAAAGAAAGACAAAAAGAGCACCAGAAAGTATCAAAACCGGAGTCAAAAGCATGAGCCAAGCACCTGCAGCGCTAGTAACAGGCGCGAGCAAACGCCTCGGTAAAGCAATGGCTGAATATCTGCACACTAGGGGCTACCGCGTCATTATTCATTATGGCGAGAGCGCAGTAGATGCCCAGGCTCTCGAAACGCAATTTAATACTCGACGCGATAACAGCGCCACCGCCATTCAAGCCGATCTATCTAATGCGGACTGTATTTCGGGTTTAGCCAGGGCAAGCCTCGCACAATGGGGAAGGCTTGACCTACTCATAAACAACGCATCGATGTTTCAAGCGGACTCGGACACATTTGACTCTGACTTATGGCAGAAACAAACGACTATCAATTCAATGGCACCTTACGCTTTAGCTCGCCACCTGCAACAAGCACTGAATCAATCTGGCGGCAACATCATTAACATGGTGGACATCTATGCCGATCGCCCACTCGCTGAACATCATAGTTATTGCGTTAGTAAGGCTGGCATAAACATACTGGTCAAGAGCCTGGCGATAGAGCTTGCTCCGCATGTGCGAGTCAACGGAATAGCACCGGGCGCAATTCTATGGCCAGATAACCAAAGCGACATAAGCAACAACGACTATCAACAAGCATTGTTGAGCAAAATTCCACTAAAAAAACTAGGTAGTGTTGAAGCAATCGTAAGCGCCCTAGCCTTCATACTTGACTGCGACTACCTAAATGGCCAAGTAATTAATATCGACGGCGGTCGCTCAATCACTATATAATTTTGCCCCAATTTACGGGCCAGCAGATACGCATTAAGGTATCGCCGTCCCTGCTTACCCTTGTCCTCGACCGCCAGGCGGTCGCCCCACGCAGCTGTAGGAGCATATATCCATGCGAAATGTAGTAATCGTCGCGGCAGGCCGCACCGCCATTGGTAGTTTTGGTGGTTCATTGTCCAATATATCTGCCGTCGATCTAGGCGCAACAGTGATAGATGCGCTACTTAAGAAAGCTGGATTGGCCAGCGACAGCGTAGATGAAGTCATTATGGGGCAAGTATTAACAGCAGGCTCCGGGCAAAACCCAGCTCGGCAAAGCACTATCAAAGCAGGCCTTAGCGTCGCGACGCCAGCGATCACCATCAATAAAGTATGTGGATCAGGCCTGAAAGCCGTTCAAATGGCAGCTCAAGCGATTATGCTTGGTGACTCAGACATCGTTATTGCAGGAGGTCAGGAGAACATGAGCCAGGCTCCTCATGTTTTGCCTAACAGTCGAAATGGACAACGTATGGGCAATTGGAACATGGTCGACACGATGATTACTGATGGCCTGTGGGACGCGTTTAACGATTATCACATGGGCATTACCGCAGAAAACATTGCCGAAAAGTACGATATTTCAAAGGATGAACAAGACAAATTTGCCCTCGCGTCACAACACAAAGCACAAGCAGCGATCGAGTCAGGTCGATTCGAAAACGAAATTATTCCTGTTTCCATCCCTCAACGAAAGGGCGATCCTGTGGTATTCGACCAGGACGAAAACCCGCGCATGAATGCAACAATCGAAGGCATCGCTAAAATGCGTCCAGCCTTCAAAAAAGACGGCACGGTTAGCGCCGCAAATGCGTCATCGCTAAACGATGGGGCCGCAGCAGTGTTACTGTGCAGTGAAGACAAAGCAAAAGAGCTGGGCCTCACCGTTCTTGCAACGATAAAAAGCTATGCGCACGCGGGGGTTGATCCAAGCATAATGGGAACCGGCCCAATACCGGCTAGTCGGCGCTGCCTTGAAAAAGCGGGCTGGAGCGTTGACGACCTAGATCTAATTGAAGCAAACGAAGCATTCGCCGTACAAGCCCTATCAGTAAACCAAGATATGAAGTGGGATAGCAATAAAGTAAACGTAAACGGCGGCGCCATTGCCCTGGGCCACCCAATTGGCGCGTCAGGTTGTCGTGTATTAGTCACGCTGCTTCACGAAATGATAAACCAAGATGCGAAAAAAGGTCTCGCCACGCTATGCATTGGCGGCGGCATGGGTGTCGCGTTAGCCGTTGAGCGTTCGTAAAACCTTATGTTTAATATCGTATTGTTTGAACCTGAAATTCCTCCAAATACAGGCAACATCATTCGATTGGCAGCCAACACTGGCTGCCAATTGCACTTGATTAAGCCCTTAGGCTTTGACCTAGACGAAAAGAAACTGCGCAGAGCGGGCTTGGACTACCACGAGTTCGCCAAGGTTAATACCTATGAAAACTATCAAGATTTTTTGACCAAAAGCCAGGCTAAAAACATCTATGCCCTCACCACCAAAGGTAGCCGCTGCTATACCAAAGTAGAGTATCAAGCCGGCGACTACTTACTCTTCGGGCCAGAAACACGAGGCCTTCCAGAGCAAGTGCGAGATAGCCTCGGGCCCGAAAACTGCATTCGCATCCCAATGCTTGCCGACAGTAGAAGCTTGAATCTATCGAATACGGTTGCTGTTATTGTTTACAGCGCATGGCAACAGCACGACTTTGGTGGACAGCAATAGATCTTGCTTGAATGAAGATGCTAGCGCACCCAACAATCAAGCAAAAAAAACCGGCTAAGGCTTAAACGCCCTAACCGGTTTTTTACGATTACGGACTAATGCGAAGTCGAGTCTTCGGCTTCAGCGGCCGCAGCAGCCGTTTGAGCCTCTTGCAGCTCTTGCTGCTTTTTACGCAAGGCGTTAGCGAAAATAGCTTCAAAGTTCACCGGCGCTAAATACGCCGGTGCAAAACTTCCTTTAACGATTAAGTTATCCATTGTTTCACGCAAGTAAGGGAACAATACGCTCGGACAGTTAGAACTTAATACTTGCGCTAACTGAATCCCCTGCACACCCACTACCTGAAACACACCCGCTTGCTCTACTTCTGCAATGTAGGCAGTCATCCCTTCAACCGTCGCGGTCAACGTGACACAAACCGTCACTTCATACACATCATCCGTCACCGGCTTGTGTTTAGTATTCAAGTCCATTTTAAACTTAGGGTCCCAGTCCTTGGAAAAAACCTCTGGTGCGTTTGGCGACTCAAAAGAAAGATCTTTCACATAGACACGATCTAAAGCAAAACCGACCTGCGCCTGCTGTCCTTCTTGCGGCGCAGCTGCGCCCTCTTGGTTTTCTGGGGAGTTCTCATTCTCGGACATACTCAATCCTACATAAACGATTCAATGAAGCGGCACCGCGATTATACGATACCCAATTATTTGTGCGTGCGGGCTTTAGCTGCCGAAGTTATTTTTGTATCTCTGCAAACTAATCTGGTTAACCAACGCCGGACGACTTTCTTCCAACCTTATCTACACACTTTACGTTCACACAACGTAGAAGCGAATGGTATGAAAATATACTAGGGGCTAAACCTCTCAAACACGAGTGCATAGCTCTCTTTTTTCATAGCTCGACGTGAAACCTTGTAAAAGTCTTCACCAAACAAACTATACGCCTGGTTCAATGCCCAAAAGATCATCTAGTTTTCCAGCTTGCTCTAGCGCAAACAGATCATCACAGCCGCCCACATGCAAGTCGCCAATCCAGATTTGCGGAACCGTATGACGCCCAGATTCAGCCATCATGACGCGCCGAAGACTTGGGTCACTATCCACAAGGCGCTCATCGACAGCAACGTCTTTCGATTTCAATAACGCTTTTGCCCGAAAACAAAACGGACAATAATTCGACGAATACATCACGACGTTCATCACTCACTCCCGCAACGTAACGCTATTTTCTAACTAAAGGCATATTGCTGTTTTTCCACTCGCTAATCCCACCCTGCAAGCGACACACATTTTCATATCCTTTTGCTAGCAAAATTTTACCGGTGGCGCCTGAGTGCTGGCCCATTTTGTCGACGAGGATAATCTGCTTGTCTTTATATTTTTCCAGTTCAGCAATACGACTCTCAACGCTTGCGAAAGGCATGTGAATGGCACCGGTAATCCAGCCCTCAGCGAAGTCTTTTTTGTCCCGAACATCAATCACAACGGCTTCATCGCTGTTTAGCAAGCGAGTCACCTCAGCAGGACTTAAAGACTTTCCAGAACGAGACCGCTCGGTAAACCATAAAGCAGCAAGAAAGAACACAAACAAGCCAGACAGCTCGATATGATTGCCAATAAATTCTAGTACGCGATCCATTCCAACAACCTATAATTAAAATCGGTGGGCATTATACACATGCCGCCCAAAACCCCACAACACAACAAGTCGCCAGCGCCATCGAATCGAGGTAGAATTGCCACCCAAATTCCGACACTTTCGTGATTTCGGAAACCGCATAAAGTAAACGAGCATGATTACACTATGAGTAGAAAAACCACGGCACTGATTATCCTAGATGGCTGGGGCCACCGCGAAGAAAGCCAGTTCAACGCGATTCGCCAAGCTAACACACCCTTTTGGGATAACCTTTGGGCAACCAAGCCGCATAATCTTGTCGCTACCTCTGGCATGGCAGTAGGCCTGCCTGAAGGCCAAATGGGTAACTCAGAAGTGGGCCACATGAACCTAGGTGCGGGTCGAATTGTTTATCAAAATTACACGCGCATCACCAAAGACATTCAAGATGGCGAGTTCGAAAACAACAAAACGCTTATCAAAGCAATTGATACTGCCATAGCCCAAGACAAAGCCGTTCATTTACTAGGCCTGCTATCGCCTGGTGGCGTTCACAGCCATGAAGACCATATTGCGGCAGCAATCCAAATGGCAGCTAAGCGAGGAGCTAAGAAGGTTTATGTGCATGCGTTTTTAGATGGAAGGGACACACCACCACGCAGCGCCATGCCCTCGATTGAAAAAATTGACGCTCAGTTGACCAAACTGGGGGCCGGTCGCATCGCATCGATCATTGGTCGTTACTATGCGATGGATCGTGACAACCGATGGGATCGCGTTGAAAAGGCCTTTACCCTGCTGACTGAAACAAAAGCCGAGCATCACTATGCCAGCGCTACCGAGGCTTTGGAAGCTGCTTACGATAGGGACGAGAATGATGAATTTGTTGATGCAACGGCAATCACCCCTAGCGGCGCTGCTCCAGCAACAATTGAAGACGGCGATAGCGTTATTTTTATGAATTTCCGCGCCGACAGGGCTAGGGAAATCACACGCGCCTTTGTTGAAAAAGATTTCTCAGGGTTTGAGCGGGCAAAAACTCCGCAACTGTCTGATTTTGTAATGCTAACCGAATATGCAGCTGATATTAAAACAAGCTGCGCCTACCCTCCAAGCAGCCTTCCCAACACGCTTGGCGAATACATGGCAAACCAGGGAAAAACCCAACTTCGCATCGCAGAAACCGAAAAATATGCGCACGTTACGTTCTTCTTTAGTGGTGGCCGAGAAGAATGCTATGAGGGTGAAACCAGAACACTTGTACCCTCTCCTGACGTCGCGACTTATGATCTTCAACCTGAAATGAGCGCTCCTGAGCTGACTGACAAGCTAGTCGAAGCCATCAAAAGTGGTGATCACGACCTGATCGTTTGCAACTATGCTAATGGCGATATGGTGGGCCATACAGGGAAACTAGAGGCAGCTATCAAGGCCGCTGAATGCCTCGACACTTGTCTAGCACGAGTAGCTGGAGCAATCGACACTAGCGGCGGACAATGCCTCATTACGGCAGATCATGGCAATGCCGAACAAATGGTGGACCCAAGCTCTGGACAAGCACATACAGCGCACACGACCTTGCCAGTGCCACTAATCTACATAGGTCCTAAAGATATTTCGCTGAAGACTGACGGCAAACTCAGCGATATTGCGCCATCATTACTGCATCTGATGGGACTCGAAGTGCCATCAGAGATGAGCGGAATTTCATTAATAGAGCATCACTAGCTCCCAAACGACTATCAACACTCGAACGGCCAAGGAAGTAGACTGATTCAATGACAAAACGTATTTTCGTCTTCAGTCTGTGCTGCCTCTTTTCAGCACTACTCCATAGCAACCAAAGCGACTTTGATCAGCATGCGTCACAGCAGCAGCTTGAAAAACTTAAGACACGCATTCAATCCGTTGGAAAATGGCTTGGCAGAGCAAATACCGAGAAAAGCGGGCTATCAAAGCAACTCAAAAACATCGAAGAAGACATTGCGAAAACCCACCTAAAGATAAAAAGCCTAAATCAAAAAGTTCGAAAATTAGCTAGTCAGGTAGTAGAGCTAAGAAAAACCGAAAAGCAGCAGCAACAAGCGTTGAACCAACAAACCGGTCAACTCACGGCACAGCTTAGAGCGATCTATTTACAAGGCAAACAGCCTGCCATCAAATTATTACTTGATACAGACGACCCACAAAACTTATCACGGTATATGCAGTACTTTTCCTATTTAAAAGATGCTCGGGGCGAAAAGATACAAGCATTTGAAGTAGCACTGGCTAAGCTCGCTAAAACAAAAAAGCGCATTCTGGAACAGCAAGCCAAAATTTCACGCAACAAAAAGGCGCTCGAAAATACTGAAACGACTTTAAAAGCGGAATCCGTTAAACGCAAAAAGGTGTTAGCTAAGCTAGAGATCTCGATTGCATCAGAGTCGAAACGGCTGCAAAAATTAAAAAATGACCAAGAGCGGCTAGAAGGCCTGTTGAGAGAAGTCGAGCAAGCCATTGCAAACCTCTCTTTACCCTCAGATAGCGAGCCTTTCGTAAAACAAAAAGCCAAGCTTCCCTGGCCCACTCGTGGTAAGGTTCGGGAGCGTTTTGGTTCGCGCATTGCTCAAGGAAAGCTGCGATCAAACGGTATTAGAATCGCAACCAAGGGCAACACCTCGGTACAAGCCGTTCACTACGGCCATGTGGTTTTTTCTGACTGGCTGCGGGGTTTTGGACTACTCCTTATTATTGACCATGGCGAGGGCTACATGAGCCTTTACGGCAATAACAAAAGCTTACTTAAAGAAGCCGGCGACTGGGTCAGCGCAGGCGAGTTAATATCTTATGCAGGAGATTCTGGGGGTGCCAGCGAATCCGGCCTATACTTTGAAATACGACGTCATGGAAAACCACTCAATCCGTCTAAATGGTTAAGAAAATAAATCTCGGGAACCCAACTCAATGAATTCAAAATTGTTACTAGGCGCTGCGCTCAGCACCTTTTTAGTTTGCCAAAACATCATGGCCGACGACGCGGAAAAAACAGCCCCTGCCGAACAGCCCGATACGGCAGCTCTGGAGACTTACACCGAGCCAAAGCCCCTTCCTCTGGAGTCATTACGTAAGTTTTCGGACGTCTTTGGGAAAATAAAGCAAGACTATGTCGAAGAAATCGATGACGTTACGCTACTAAACTATGCTATTCGCGGCATGTTGTCAGGGCTTGACCCGCACTCAGCGTATCTCGAACCTAGCGCGTTTACTGACCTAAAAGAAAATACCTCAGGCAGCTTCGGCGGCCTGGGAATAGAAGTAGGCATGGAGAATGGGTTCGTAAAAGTCATTGCGCCGATCGACGATACCCCTGCCGCTAAAGCGGGCGTAGAAGCGGGTGACTTAATCATTCAACTAGATGATACACCGGTAAAAGGTCTGAGCCTTAATCAAGCCGTTGACATGATGCGCGGTGAAATTGGCAAACCTATCAAACTTACTATTCTGCGCGCAAAAGAAAGAGAGCCGATTGAAAAAATCCTAACCCGTGATGTGATCAAAGTAACCAGTGTCAAAACGCTTAACTTAGATGAGTCTTATGGCTACCTTAGAATCACACAGTTCCAAGCACAAACCGGAGAAGACTTCGCCAAAGGTCTTGAAACCTTGCGTGAAAATGCAGACAAGCTCACCGGCCTAATCATTGACTTGCGAAACAACCCCGGCGGCGTGCTGCAAGCTGCGGTTAAGGTCGCAGACCAAATGCTGGAAGAAGGCTTAATCGTTTATACCGAAGGTAGATCAACGGTAGCAGAACTAAGCTATAGCGCGACGCCTGGGGATGCCACAGACGGCATGCCAATCGTAGTATTAATCGACGGAGGTTCGGCTTCTGCCTCTGAAATTCTTGCCGGCGCACTGCAAGATCATGATAGAGCCGTGATTATGGGAACACGCAGCTTTGGTAAAGGTTCTGTGCAAAATGTGCTGTCCTTAGGAGAAGAGTATGGGCTTAAGTTAACGACCGCTCGCTACTTCACACCTAATGGCCGCTCAATCCAAGCGCAGGGTATCGACCCAGACATTGAAGTGAATCGCGCGAAACTAAGCGAAGAGAAAACGAAACGAACTTATCGAGAATCCGACCTTGCAGGCCACCTAAGCAATGGCAACGGTAACTCACAAGAGTTAGACGAAGAAGACCTCGACTCGGATGAAGCAAAACGACGCAATATGCTTGCACAAGACTTTCAGCTTCAAGAGGCTCTTAATTTGTTGAAAGCAATTGATATCCTCAAAATAAAGCATGAAAAATAACCAAAAAAAAATAATGAGTTTTGGCTCAATGAATACAAACTCAGCTAATTTTCTGGCTTTGTATTTGTTGCTCGCATTCCTTAGCTCATCTGCTTTTGCCGCATCAAGCAATCAGCCAACGATTGCCATCATTATCGATGATATCGGGCATAGTTTTCAGCAAGGGTATGAGCTCGCGACGATGCCTTACCCGCTGACGCTTTCCTTTTTACCCGGACGAAAGCATAGCCAAACACTTGCGGACATTGCTGCAGCAGAGCAGAAAGAAATAATGCTGCATGTCCCAATGGAAAACACCTTAGGTATTTCTTTAGGTCATGGTGCGCTGACCGCATCAATGTCAGAAAGCGAATTAAAAAACTCCTTACGCGAAAGTCTAAACGCCATCCCAAACGTTGTTGGCCTAAATAACCACATGGGTAGCCTGTTAACTGCTCGCTCCACACAAATGCGCTGGGTGATGGAGTCCTTGCAAGACACTCCGTATTTTTTTGTCGATAGCCGAACTAGCGCAGCCTCCGTCGCCGCTAAAGCCGCTAGAAAGCACGGCATTCCTACTCTAGCGAGGGATGTATTTCTAGACCATGAACAAACGACGCCATTTCTACGAAAGCAATTTAGATCACTCATCGAAATCGCCCGCCGCAAAGGCAGCGCGGTCGCCATAGGACACCCTCACCGTGTAACAATCGACTTCCTCAGAAAGAAGTTACCTGAACTCGGTCGCCGAGGCATTGCCCTTGCGACAGCAAGTGGCGTGTGGCAAATGAAAAACCCTTATGCATCCATGAATAAAGCAGAACGAAAACTTGAGTCTCGCCTTGCTATGCGCCGAGCAATATCAACACCAAAGTAAGTCTGTAAAGACTATCGATGCAGCCCCTTGCGCCCTTCAGCCAATCGATCTCTCCCAGTGCAAACCCAACCGCCTAAAGGCAAACGCGACTCCTCTGCAAGCATCTAAACATGCTGCACATTATAAAAGCCGAACTATACTTCAGAAATAACACTCTCAAAGCACAATACACTGAGAGCTAACATAATTAGTTGAAGCACTTAGAGGCACTATTCAGCATGGCAAGCGCAACGATTGATACGCTTTTTAAAGACGGCATTATCTCGGTCATTACTTTCTCAACCACGGACGCATCATTCGCCATCCCGCTAGACCAAGTGCTTTACATTGAAAAAGACGTCGAGCGAAATATCAAACTGAATGAACTTGACCAATTCAATCACGAAGTCATTACCTATCAAAATGACACCGTTCAGCTATATGATTTCAACCGTCTTATTGGTTCTGAGAACCATCAACAAGCGATGCAGCAGTTTGTTGCCACACTCGACACAATGGAAAAGCAGCACGTTGCCTGGTTAGAGGCTCTTGAAGACTCCGTGGAAAACGGCACGCCATTCACCAAAGCATTGGACCCGACTCAATGCGACTTTGGAAAATGGTACAAACATTTTTCGACTGAGAATGAGGAACTAAAAGAGGTTATGGTACGTTTCGACGAACCCCATAGAAAACTTCATGGCATTGCGAAAGGCATACTCGATAAAATAAAAACAGACCCTGAGCAGGCAAAAAAAATACTGCAAATCGAACGCGCAACCACTTTGTCAGACTTAATACTACTATTCCATCTGGCGAAAGAACGAGCGATCAATAGCGTCAGGCCAATTATTCTTTTTGTAGAACACCAAGGCGGAAAAATAACTGCATTGCGGCTAGATAATATCAACGACATTGTTACCTACCAGCAGTCGAGTTTTAGTCATGATGATTCGACGGAAGGTGTCATGAAAAAGAAAAACGAGGACTTTAAAGTAGAAGGGTATTTACGCAATGGTGACGAGGCGCCATTGATGCTAATCAATTGCCGCACAGATGCCCACTAAGAAACGATGCAGGCTCATCATTAGATAGAAATGTGGCTTAGGCGATATCCCAGTGCTGCCCTAACTCAACAGGCTCCGAATTCAAAACGGCTTGATTATGACTGCAGCGAACGGCAGTCACGTTAGGCTTAGTCCAGCCCCCGTCGTCTTGTCGTATCATGGAGTCTAAGTCAACAGAACGCACCTGATAAACCACTTGGTCGTAACTGACTTTCGAACGATGAGATAACCCAAACACAAACCGACAATAGTCCAACTTTAAACCGTATAGACTCTGCTCTGTTTTGTTGATTTTTCGAATCAGAACATCTTTGAGTCCTGATGCGTAATCTGAATTGTGGTCCAAAATGAAGTCCTTGAGCGGCAATTATTGTTATTTTAATAAATTCTTGCCCCTCTATTATAGGAGCTTCTCAAGTTCCAAAGCCAGTGCTTGTGCCGTCGTATTGTGATCTAAAACACGCATCAGTTCGCCTCTTTTATCCAAGAGGTAAAAATAGCCGGTATGATCTACGGTATATCCCCCTTTTGCACCAGGTTGTCCCGCCATAAAATAGGTTCCATAACGGTCGGCCACCTCTTTTATCTGTTCAAGCGAGCCGGTTAGCCCAACAAACTCTGGAGAGAAAAACGCTAAGTACTCTTTCAAATGCTCAGTTGTATCCCGCGCAGGATCAAGTGTCACAAACAAAGGTGTAGGTTTAATAGTACCTGCTGGAAGGGCCTCCATGGCGTCTCGAATAACACTCAAACCTAATGGGCAAATATCAGGGCAGTATGTATATCCAAAATACAATACCACGGGACGGCCACTAAACTCTGATAGGGTCCTGCTACCTTCAGCACTCGCTAACGTAAATGGACCACCTTCAAGATAACTCGCTTTAATATCTTTCTCTGGCGCGTTTTGGCTGAGTGACTGATAACTAATTGTGCCCGCCACAACGCAAGCCAAAAAAATCACAAACAAAAATCTAGGTTTCATAATCCATACCAATATAAGTTAGTGCGTTCGCGCAGAAGCAGGCAGCATAAAACGGTATAACTTGGCGCGCCAAACGAACTGCACATTTAACAACCAAGTCATTGCACTATCAACGCTGCAGATGGGAATAATACCCGAAAACACAACGGCATTATTCGAGCGACTAGCATCTTTGGATACGGGCAAGCCACTGGGCTCAGGCAGCAACTGATGAACACCCATTTCCATATCGCGGCCTTCAAACCAAACCAACCAAGATTCTGCCTCTTGGACAGCGATAGACGAATCCGATACCGCCAATCGAAGCGGAATAAGAGCGGGTAAACCGTCAGGAGTCAGTGAAAGCGTCATTTTTATATCCCCGAGACGTATCGGGCACGCGTTATGACCGATATCACAGTCAACACTAATGACGTGATCGGGCTCGGCAACAAAGGCAGATGAACCGTCTAAAGGGAGCCATTTATCTGCGAGCAGCACCAACAGCAACACAACTAGCGGGAGAACAATATAGCAGAGCTGCTTAAGCGCCATCTGCCGACCGAGAACTTTCAAAATACTGCAAAGCTCGCTCAATACGAATTAAGTCATCGTCCATTTCATGACGACTCAACTTAGAAGCAAAAATAAATTCGACCCCATAATCGAAGCGACTATGAATTTTAGACTTATACCGGACGATCCCCTTAACGACTGGAATAGAGACATCTAAGTCTTCATTCTCAAGTTCAAGCGTTAGCTGGACCTCTTCACCAATTTCAAAAGACTCATCCGTTTGAATGCCTAACCCAAACCGACTGAAATCAAACGGTACAACAGGTATCCACTCTTTAACAAAAAAGGAGCGTTTCACATGTACCTTGGCTTCAAACGTCAACCAAGAGTAGCGATCTGCCCTCCTACGTCCTTTACTCGCTTCCAAAATATATCCCTTTATTAGACCTCAACGATGCTCACTCCTTGGCTAATTTTATTTTGTAGGTAACTCGACGGCCCTCTATCCTAGCGCCCGCTTTGTACTTATGAGTAACGGGAAACGAAGGCGTTTCGCCGACCATAACGCCCATGGTGGTTATTTCGATCTCATCCACATCGCTTTTCAAAAAGACAGTTTTTTCATCCTTAGAAATGACGTCAAAAAATCGGTAGCCCTGCTCTTTTGCGATTTCGGCGCATCGCTTCAATGCAAATGCGTTCAGTTGATCCCATTCAATTCGAGATGACTCTGTGTACTCGACATAAAATGTCGTTTTATCCACACGAAGATCTCGATAGCCTGCCACACCTTCTTCGGCGGGTTTGTAGGTGGAAACACATGCCGAAAGAAAGAAACAAAGAGCACTAACAAGGAATATACGCATCTAGATAATTCGCCGTCTTAGTAGTTCTAGATAGTAGTTCTAGAAGAATAGCCGTAAGCCTATCGTTTTTTGATGGCCATGCAAACAACTTCATACGCCTATCTGGCAGATAGGCGCTAGTGATTTTCTTAGCTTTCCCCCATTGCGGGAGACCAATCTCCCCGGGACACCTTCTGAGCAACACCTGGCCCGACACTAGGTTCAATGTCAGTTGCAACAATTTCACCATCACAGACATCACATACCATTTTTGGATGACAGGTATGACCGCACTGCGTATGAGTAAATACCACAGGAGAACCATCTTCATCACAGACCCATTTGTCGCCCCAGTTCACGACGGACATCAGAACCGGATAGAGGTCTAAACCTTTTGCTGTCAATCGGTACTCATAACGCGACCGTTTTTCGTCATACATTCTTTTTTCTAGAATTCCGCTATCAACCAAGCGAGTCAAGCGATCAGAGAGCCGGTGTTTGGTGATACCCAATGACTTCTGGAACTCAGAAAAGCGCCTAACACGCCTAAACGCATCCCGAATGATCAACAAGGTCCAACGATCTCCGAAAATCGCTAATGCTCTAGCGATAGAGCAAACTTGGCTATCAATTTCTTCCCAACGCATGTCACAACCTTCTCTTTGTTATTGTTGAATTAAGACGCACTAATTCATTATTTCGAACATTTTAAGATCTAGCGGCCTCTAATGACCGTAAGTAAATTATATATTGACAGGTTCTATTTTGGAACCCATAATGATCACAAGGTTCCATTAAGGAACCCTAAACTTTAAATTGATTTACCTTAGTTAGGTAATTAGGAGTGTCACCATGATCGTCATTGCGACCTTAAATGAATGGATTGAAGCCTTTCTTTACTTAGACCACATCGAACTGGACCTTGAGTCAGGCGATTTCAGCTAACTACTTGAATGCTTGCTGAACAGCAAAGTAAACCGCTACCAGGAGGTAGAGATTATGATTAGTTTTCCGTTTATTACATCACTAGCCATTGCCACCGCAGGACTAGCGCTAACATCTCTTCTCTTTCATAAGGGAATAAGATCGAACCAACAGGAGTCGTAAGCTTGCTTACTTCAAACTAAAAGCCATCAATATTGATGGCTTTTTTATGTGCAAAAAAAAGAGCCACGCAATTCCATCACGCGGCTCCATTGTAACTATCTCCTAACTTTAGCTATCCCCTAACCTTAGCTAGCTTCTTGTGACAAATGCACATCGCGCTGAGGGAAAGGAATCGTAGCGCCTGCATTCTCCACTGCACTTTTAAGCAGAGGTCGCGCATCAAAGAAGAAACCCCAGTAATCTTCATTCTTAACGAACGCTCGAACCAGAAAATCGACCGAGCTATCACCTAAGTTAGACACACCCACTAAGTTTGGCTTGTCTTCAAGAACGCGTGGGTCATTTTTTAGTACGGATTCCATTGCTTCTTTCGCCACCTTGATATCATCCGAATAGCTTATGCCGATGGCAATTTCTACTGCCCGCGTTTCATGTCGCGTGTAATTAACGATGCTCCCATTTGCTAGCGGACCGTTAGGAATAATAATGGTCCTCTCATCCAGCGTTAGTAAGGTCGTCACGAAAATGCCGATATCTTTTACCGACCCTTCATAACCTTGAGCAGAAACATAGTCTCCCACCTGAATCGGTCGAAAGATTAAAACCATTACCCCGCCCGCAAAATTTGACAAACTGCCCTGCAACGCTAAGCCAACCGCCAAACCTGCAGCACCAACAACAGCCACAAACGAGGTGGTTTCGATTCCGACCATTGAGGCAATACTAATCACTAACAGTACTTTAAGAATTATTTCTAAGCCGCTAGACAGAAACTTCGCCAGGGTCTCGTCTGGCACCCCTTTATGGAGCGAGCGGTCAGCCCATCCACTGATACGGTTAACGATCCACCAGCCTATAATAAGAGCCAACACCGCCAGCAGCACTTGGCCACCATATAAAGCCACCTGGCTCTGAATTGCCGTCCACAATTCTTCTATTTGTTTTTCCATGTCTGTCTATTCCCCGGTTAAAGTATATATGGCAAGCGCCTCCGCCAAACCTTTGGCGCATGATTATCTCGCAGCACTAACAATCAAATATAATGCCAGTTTAATAATGAACCTAGCGTCATTATTAAATAAAAACCTTAAAAAGATGTCTTTATATTTTGCCAGCATATCCAGTCATTTGGTGCTAGGATGCGCGCGGATTCATTGTTTGATTAATGGTCAAGTCACTCAAAGCGTTTTTCACACGCTAGCAAACCTACACAAAAAGGACACTGTAATGAAAAAGTCTCTGGCTGTTAGCAGCCTTATCGCCAGCCTTATTGCCACCCCTTCCTTCGCTGATAACGCGAACGTAGAAGCGTATTTGGGCGCTGCCCATTATTTTTGGGATGAGGATCGAAACTTAGACGACGCCAACAGCCTAGAAGGTGGTATCGAAGTTCCGATCAGTGAACGAGTTTCACTAGAAGCGTGGTTAAGTGACTTCGAAGCAGACATTGAGAATAGCTCCAACGAACTTGACGGCAGACGTTACGCTCTTGGTGGTTTATACCACCTCACTGACAATGACAGCTACCGACCATTTGTCTCACTCGGCGGCGCTCATCAAGAGTTCGAAGCTAATAATACGGATGCCGATGAAACGCTAGTCTACCTTGGCGTTGGCGCTAAAAAGATCTTTGATAATAATTTAATACTGCGTGGCGAATTGCTGGCAATGAATAGCATCGACAACGAGCTAACCGATTTAGGTGCTCGTATCGCAATCGGCTATGCGTTCGGACGCACCACCTCTGCAGCAGCTCCCGTAGTAGAGAAAAAACCGGCTCCAGTAGCATCAAAGGCAGCGCCAGCGCCTGCCGAAGCAAAACCAGAGCCCGCTCCAGCAGCGGTGCCGGTTGCCGCAGCCGAACCAGTCATTCAAAAAGATAGCGACAATGACGGTGTTATCGACGCGAATGACAAATGCTCCGAAACGGATGCAGCTTTTAAAGTAGATGCCAACGGCTGCCCTATTAAGCTTATCAAAGCTATCGAGATAGCCATGTCAGTAACGTTTAAGAGTAACAGTGCTGAAATCGCAGACGGACAAGCTGACATCAAGAATGTCGCTGACTTCCTAAAAAAATACACTGACACATCGATCACGGTTGAAGGGCATACCGATGACCGCGGTCGCGCAGCCTATAACAAGCAGCTATCGCAACGCCGTGCTGACGCCATTAAAGAAATTCTGACCACAGACTATGCGATTGACGCGGCGCGCGTTACTGCAACCGGCTTTGGTGAGGAACAGCCAATCATGAGCAATGATACAGCTGAAGGTCGTGCAGCAAACCGACGAGTTGTTGGTGAAGTGAGTGCCAATATCGAAACGCACGAAGCGAAATAAACGCTAAGCGACAATAAGCGCTTTCACTCAGAAAGCGCTTATTTCTTTATTTCCACGCCCCGAAAGCTCCAAAGCATTGGAACCTCTAGCTACTACCGGCACAGCCTATCGTTAATTCAGCCTACTTCTTACTATTCATATCAGCGCTGGGTGCAGCAACCCTTCTGCCGCTTCAATCGGAAGCCCTGCTAAGCGCCTTACTAATAGCCAAGGAGCATAACCTCGCAATACTCTTGCTCGTTGCCACCACCGGAAATGTCCTCGGCTCAGTGTTGAATTGGTGGCTCGGCTATCATATAGAAAAGTATCGCAGCTCCCGCTTCTTCCCAGTCAACCCGACTCAACTAAAGCATGCTCAGCAGCGTTACCAAAAAGTAGGTTATTGGTCACTATTGTTAAGCTGGGTGCCTATCATTGGCGATCCTTTAACGCTGATTGCAGGTGTCATGAAAGAGCCACTTTGGCGATTTCTATTGCTAGTGCTAATCGCTAAGGCTGGCAGATATCTAGCGCTAACGCTGGTGATACTTCAGTTTTAGCGATCTCGACACGCCCGAAAAAACATTACTTTTTTTTAACATTGAACTAAAGAGACTAAATGCAGGTCTGAGCTATGCTGAATAAACACACATAAAAAATAAATGAATTGAAAAGAAGGAAATAGAAGAGAATTCCATGGCAAAACGACGTTCACCACATAAGAGAAAAACAAAACCCGCCATCTTTACCGAAGAAATGAGCAATGGCGATACCACAATTATCAAGTTGGCTCACAAACAAACCGCAGCTAACGACTAAACTCTCCAAAAGATAGCTAAGCACTCACTGCGCTTACTTGCATTAGCAACGATTAAACTTCTTTAAAAGCATGGGCAAGGTCAACTTGCCGCTCACATGCTTCTATATATTCTTGATGTAACTGCTCCGTCAGCTCAGCAACCGATTGAACCTCATGAATTGCCGCGACGCCCTGTCCTGCCGACCAAATATCAGCCCATGCGCCTTGCTTCTTCTCTTTTGGTTTTGCGTCTGACGGTGCATCTACAGACAAATCATTACCATAATCGACCACTTCTTTCGGTCGCATATCCGTTGGATCAATACCTGCCGCTTCCATACTCGCTCGCATAAAGCTGGCATGCACTCCAGACACCTTGGGCGTGTAGATAATATCGTCTGGACTCGATTCAATAATCATTTGTCGATACTCATCGCTCACAAGACTTTCATGCGTGTTAATAAAGCGTGTTCCCATATAAGCAAAATCAGCGCCCATCATTTGCGCCGCCGCAATATCCTGCCCACTCGAAATGCAGCCCGCCAGTAGTATCGTTCCGTCAAAAAACGCTCGAACTTCGGCCAGCAAAGCAAATGGGTTGCGCGTACCTGCGTGACCACCGGCACCACCCGTCACACATACCAAGCCATCGACCCCCGCTGCCTGTGCCTTGCGTGCAAATCGAGCGTTGATCACATCATGAAAAACTAAGCCTCCGTATGAATGCACTCGCTCAACCACTTCAGCAGCGGCACCTAGAGAGGTAATGACGAAAGGCACTTTATACTTCACACAAAGTTCAAGGTCCGCCGCAAGACGCGGATTGCTCTTGTGCACGATTAGATTCACACCGTAGGGTGCAGCCTGCTTGCCAGACGTTTCTTCGTAGTCGCTTAAGGCCTGTGTAATCTCCTGCAACCATTGCTCAAAGCCCTCGCTCGTGCGCTGATTCAGCGCAGGAAACGTACCTGCAATTCCCGATTTACAGGTCTCAATCACGAGCTCTGTCCCTGAGGCTAAAAACATGGGAGCCGCCATGGCAGGCAATCGAAGTCGGTTAGCAAACAAAGCAGGGATAGGCATCAGAAAAGTTCCTTGAGATGGTATGATTGTTATTAATCTACCGTCATCGTAAGGATTTTTGATCCATCTGTAAAAAATCTGTTGCGACGTTTGATCAAACTTTCCGCAAACACTAACAATTGAATAAGGCGCTTATATTTACGCTGCCACTATTGGCTCTAGGCTGATAGACTCAAGCTGATACTGCCCAGCTTAAAATGGCATATCAACGGATCTAACATGCGCTATCAAACGATAGTACCCAAATCGTCAACAATAGGACTGAACATGGCGTTTGTACCCGAATACTGGCACTGGCTCATACTTGGAATGGCGCTATCTTTACTAGAAATATTTCTACCCAGCTTTGTCTTTCTAATCTTCGGTACGGGCGCAGCTATCGTAGGGCTAGCAATGTTTTTCATACCAACGATGGCGCTTTCGACGCAAGTGCTCATTTGGGCTATTGCTATCTGCGTTAACGCGGCCATTTGGTTCAAACTAGTCAAACCAAGACTCACCGATCAAACCATGGCGGGACTATCCAAAGAAATGATTTCTAACAAAACCGGAATCGTTCTCGAAGCGCCTAGCGAGGCCAACAATCATGGGCGCTTGCGCTTTAGTGTGCCGATACTTGGGAATGACGAATGGGAGTTTATTTGTGAAACAACCATCCAAGCCGGTGATCGCGTGCGCGTAGTCGATGTTTCTGGAAACACCTTGATCGTTGTCCCTGCTTAAACCTCGGTACAACCTTATTTATTCAAATTTATATACAAAATACTACTGGAGAACTAAATGGATATTAGCCTAATCATCGTTTCGGGAATTCTATTAATCATAGGCATTACGTTATTCCTCGGAATCAAACTGGTCCCGCAAGGCTCGAAATGGGTAGTCCAGCGTTTAGGTAAATACCACAGCACCTTGTCGCCCGGACTAAATATTATTATCCCTTACATCGACAACGTCGCTTATCGGGTAACGACTAAAGATATTGTTCTCGAAATCCCATCCCAAGAAGTTATTACAAACGACAACGCATCTATTCGCGCGAATGCTGTGGCTTACATCAATATTCTGTCACCAGACAAAGCTGTTTATGGTGTTGAAAACTATATTCTGGCGATACAAACACTCGTACAAACCTCATTGCGCTCAATCATCGGTGAAATGAAATTAGACGAATGCTTGTCTTCACGTGAGCTGATCAAAGCCAAGCTTAAAAGCGCAATCTCTGACGACATCTCCGACTGGGGGATCACGCTCAAGACTGTCGAAATCCAGGATATTAACCCGTCTGACACGATGCAGACTGCAATGGAAGAGCAAGCAGCCGCAGAGCGAGCCCGTCGTGCCGCCGTCACCAAAGCAGAAGGTGAGAAGCAAGCACAAATACTGGAAGCGGATGGTCGTTTAGAAGCCTCAAGAAGAGACGCCGAAGCACAAGTCGTATTAGCGAATGCAAGTGGCGAAGCCATCAAACGCATCTCCGACGCTGTGGGTGACAAAGAGCTTCCTGCGATGTATCTATTGGGTGAGAAGTACATTCACTCATTAACAGACCTCTCTAGCTCTGCTAACAGCAAAACAGTGGTTTATCCTGCTGATATTTCAAGCACCTTGAAAGGAATTTTAAGCAAATAATAACGCAGCCTTCAGCTCGGTAAGGCCTTCAACATAGATTACCTGACCGAGCTTATAGGCAAAGCATTCACAATAAAAATGGCCAATTTATGACTCACGCAGCGCGGTTTTTCAAAAGCCTAAAATGGCTTGTAGGGCTCCTATGCCTCCTCGCTACCGCCACCTCATCTGCCAACTGCGATGTACTTGCCCAAGAAAACAGTCAACGCCAGAAAGTCATTAGTTCCGCCACTCAGACCAAAATCGCAATTCAAGACTTATTAGCGGGAAAAATCCCAAGTGACCCGCTGGCGATAATGTCTATGCTCGCGCCTCTTGGCGTCAACACTTCATTAAATGAGCTGCGCGCAGATTTAACGCGTCAGCAAACAAGCTTGGCTCGCGCTATAAAATCTCCTAGCGACGCCCAAGCAGAAACCGGCAACAACGACTGCGGTGAGCTCGAGGCCTTATGGCAACAAACCCATAAACAATTCCAACAATCGCAATACTCTTTGCTCGCCCTTGAGCTCGAACTACTCTCGTTCCCCGAGAAAAAGATTCGGCTGATACTTCGACAGTTGCAAAGCTGGACCCAGGTCGCTAGCAGCAAACGCGCCCTAATCGACGCAAAAAGCGACCTTAATAAAACGACTCAGGCCCCGTCGAGTAGTGAAAGTGAGCCCCTAGACACTTGGATCGAAAATTATCAAAGTTTATCTAAACGCTGGCTCTATGCACTCGTGCAAGAAACACAGAATGATGAAGCACTAAGCAAAATTTGGCAGCAGGCTTTGTCGCTCCCTAGAGCAGGTAACCCTATACTCTGGACCGACTATGATGCGCTCTTTCCAGTCCAAAGCGGACAATGGAAAGCGCAACTTGTCACGTCACGAACAGAGCTCGTCGCCGCCATCAGCCAATGGCGCAACGATGCAATTTGGAGTAAAGGCTGGGGTGACTTTGTGATCGCGATCACCACGCCCAGTCAATTTGTCACCACCCTATTGGCCGAACTGTCAGCGGCGCCATCTCTATATATTGACAGCCTCACCGCGCCATTTATTCATGAACAAGCCTACTATGAAAATATAGATAAGGGCGGTGTCGTTCGTGTTAACTGGCTATTTCAATCGCTAGGCTTACTCATTGCACTTTATCTAGTGGTGAAGCTTTCCCATGCAACGCCCAGCATATTTGCTGGCGCTCAACGCTCTATGCTGGGCAAACTGCAACGGCCCAGCCTAATACGTGTACTATCCGGTTTCTTCTGGCTCATCAAGCCCAATGCCCCCTGGATCGTCGTACTCATTAGCACACAGCTCATCGCTTCGTTTGGCAGCCAGCTCATCATACTTTCTTTTATCGGCCCAATCGGCGCTCTTTACGCCATCTTCCGGGCTGTTCGTATTATCTTCGAATGGTTACTCTCTCGGACCTATACACGCGCAGGCGAATTCGTGTCACCGTCCGTTGCAGAACGAATCGAGCTCAACGCGCAATATTTTGCGATTGCAATGATCCTCTGCTGGCTTGCTCTCGGCCTTGGCGAAGGCATTGGCGGAGGCTATCTTCGCTTCCTAATTGTTATCGGTGTTGCGACGGGCGCTTGGTGGGCTCTTTTTTGGTTAACGCATGCACATGCCAAAGCCGTCACGCGCTTCATGCCTTTTGGAAAAAATAACGCTAACGGTAAAGCGAAAGACGCAGAACAAGGCCTGGTTGCTCGAATGCTTATTAAGTTGGCAACGCCGCTGCTGTTCGTTTTAGCCCATTATATTGATGCGGCGCGGAGCATGAACGACAAACTGCTGTCATTTGATAGCTACCGCTCCTTTACCGCCAAAATAATGCGTGCGCGCCTAGAGAGCAAAACGGAAATAGAAGAAGACGACGATACCGAGCCAGACGAAAACTACAACGACTGGATGCTTCGCTCAGCCAACGAAAAACTACTCTTTGATGTCGGGGAACCCAGCGCTTTCTTTGAACCCATTCAAAGATGGCATCAAGACAAGACCGACGAGAACCTATTGCTGCTGATAGGTGAGTCTGGCAGCGGCAAAACCACCTTTGTCGATCAGTTGCCCAGCCGCTGGACAGAAACCAAGGTCAACTATATTCGCTTCCAAGACAAAACAACGACGCGTGAAGCTGTGCTCTCGGCTATTGCCGAATCGCTGGGCCAACAACAGATCGCTGATATAGCGGACCTGATAAATCTGGACAAAGAGTTGCCCCCTCAGATCATTGTTGTCGACGACGCTCACAACTTGTTCCTTGCGGAGGTCGGCCACTTCGACGCATTTCGCGCCCTGATGCACTGCATGAATGCTCAACTCGATAACATTTTTTGGGTGGTCGTCATGCACGCGCCGAGTTGGTCTTACCTAAGTTGCGTATTTGCCAGAGAACAACGCTTCAGCAATATTCATCGTATGCCGCGCTGGTCACCGCAAGACATTCGGCGCTTAGTGTTATCTCGCCATCAAGGAGGAAAGCGACGCTTACGCTATAACGAGTTGCTGCTGTCAGCCACAGCAAGTAGTGAGTCCAGCAGCGTACGAGGCGCAGACTCACGTCTATTCAACATCTTATGGGAACAAAGCGGCGGCAACCCGACCGCCGCCATAGAGCTATGGCTCAACGCTGCAAAAATTAAAGGCCGCAGTGTCGAAATTGGGGTTCCTCAGCGTCCCTCAAGTAACCCTCTCGCAGGTATGAAAGACGACCTCTATTTTATTTACGCCGCTATCGTCACGCATCACAGCCTATCAACCAAAGAGATCATGAATGCCACGCATTTTGCCGAGCCCATCGTTCGCCATGCGTTAAAGCAAGGGATCAACCTTGGACTAATCGTGCGTGACCCTCGCGGCAGATATGCCATTGATTCCTACTGGTATGGCACCCTATCGTCATTCCTCCAGAAGAAGAACCTGTTATGGCACTAGTCACTCACTATCCCGCGCATCGCATGGAAGCCATCGGTACGCGCTTTCAGCCTTGCACTTTGCTAGCAAAATGGGCCTGCTATGGATAATCAAACTCTCGAAGGAATCGCTGCGTTCGGCGACTTACTCAATTTCGGTAAAGTCTTTTTGCTGATCATCGCCGCATTTGGGCTTTGGCTAAGCAACAAAGTCATTCGTCGGTCATGCGAAGCGCTCATGCTAAAACTGCCGTCGAGACGCTTCTCCATTTTGCAAATGGCGACGCTATTTACCTTTGCTTGGTACATTATCGGTACTTATTTATTGATCGCCGTCATCATTCAACCCCCGCGCGAAATGCTACTCGCGGTAGGCGGTAGTGCCGCCGTTGCCATGGGTATTGCCTTAAAAGATGTCGCGGCCTCAATGATTGCAGGGCTTGTACTTCTATTCGACCGGCCCTTCCAGGTAGGCGACCGCGTTAGCTTTAACGACACCTACGGCGAAATTGTTAGTATCGGCCTACGCTCAGTTAAACTCACCACCCTAGATGACAACTTAGTGACCATTCCTAACTCACGCTTTATCACTGAGGTGGTGTCTACGGGCAATGCAGGCGCATTGGATATGATGGTGGTCTGTGACTTCCACATCGCACTCGATGCCAACGTCTCAGAAGTTAAAGCACTCATCCACGAAGTACTTGTCACTAGTCGCTTCGCCTACCTAAAGAAACCGGTCGTACTCACGCTAAACGAAGTCATTATCGCAGACCGACTCGCCCTGCAAGTCCGCGCGAAAGCCTATGTATTGGATGTACGCTATGAGAAGGCCTTCCAAAGCGACGTCATCGAACGCGTCTCCAAACTGCTCATCGAACATAAAGTACCCAGACCAAATCGCGAACCAAGCACCGTCAGCGCATAGTCTGCTTTCAATCACGCTGACGCTTGCCGTGAGAGAGAACAGAACACGATTCTTCTTTGGTAAGGCAATAAATTAAAAGCCTTTCGAGAAACAGGAATATACGTTGCAGCGACGTACTGTCTAACACCTTTTGTTTCGAATAGCATGAAATTATCGGTTGGTGCGGGGGCTGAGAGAAAAGAGCGTTACCGCTGCTTAAAAATAGCCCGTCGCGGCGACTGAGTCATGACGACGGGGATTCAAATGTTAAGTGTTACTGTCTTTTGGTGTCGCACTGCCAAACATTGATAATACCCAAAGGTTCATTTTTAGCTCTTGGTGCCAGTTGAAAGTTTGAAATTGCCCTAAAAATTGTAGTTCTTAGGCAGGGTTAAAAAGGTCATTGGGCTCATCAAAGTGTTGTCGCTTGCACTCACGAAAAGCTAAATCGAGCGGTAGTTATTTAACCCAACTTCCAAATCAAGCCTTGCCCAAACATCCATTAAGCATCAGGTAGCAAGGTGTATCTGAGTGGTTTAAACTAAGCGCTTTAAAGAGTTTTTAAATAGTTGTTAGGTGTACTGGTGGGTACCAGCATTGCACGCTTTTTGTAAGCGCAACAAACATCCGGTGCGAGCGTTCAACACTTAACAAAAAGGTCAGCCAGACGCCTGGCGGCGCTGGCTACCTAGGCGTTAAATTTCTGAGTAGATCATGCCAATTAAAATAACGAAGCACTCTCATCCAACAGAAGATAAGAAGTATTTTATCGGGACAGTATTTTATCGGGGACAGACCACGTTTCCGGTAAGATCAAAAAAATAAAACGTGGTCTGTCCCCAGTTATTTAAATGTTAGGTGAACAAATGAAATCAACTATGTTCGTACTTTTCGCTATTCTTGTTTCAGGTTGTTCATCATTAACCGGCAAGCAAAGCCCACCAAATAACAATAGCTTGGAGCTAGGTTTAAAGTTAGTAGATCGAGCATCAATTGAATATAATCCAGCAAAAGGTATCGAGCTACTTGAGAGTAATGCCTCCATTGATTACCAAGTGAGTTCTGCTGCATTATGTTTAGCATTGCTTGGAATCGAAGAAATCAAAGATATAGCAAAAGGTCACACTTGGTGTTTTGTTAGCATGAAACTCGGAGGCAAAGAGTCTGGCTCGTCTGCCGAATTGATGGGTATTGCAACGGCACATCTAGCCGCTAATGGTGGTTTCGTAAACGCAATAAGAAAGGCAAATGAGTTTTATGAAATGTTTATAGGGGACTGTTTATAGGGGACAGACCACGTTTCCGGTAAGATCAAAAAAATAAAACGTGGTCTGTCCCCTGTTATTTCCTTGGCGCGTCCAGCCCGTAGGGCGTTGCCGCCTTTGCTTGTTAGGTCATGTGCTAGCACTTTTGTAGAACAATGCGTGACCACTTTACATTCTCTTTATTAGGCAAGATGCTGGGTTGATTCTGTGCTTGAAAAATACACTCGAAACCATACTTTTCGAATTGTTCAATTGTGGATTTCGTGTCTGTCGGATAAACCCTTGACCCTAAACCTGCGGGCCCATTTCTGAGTGAAATGGCACACCTACCTCTTTGTTTAATTAGAGCGGAGAGACGTATTGCCGCTGCTTCTCTTTCAGCATTATCAATATGGTGCCACACCCCTTCAATGAGAACAAAGTCGAATTGGTCTGTATCCGTATTTAAGCATGCCATTTCAGGAAGGCTGCCGTTGAGCCAGTTGATTGATGCGCTTTTATATCTCTTTCTCGCAGCATTCAAGAATTCTGATATTGGCTCTACAGCAGTAACAGTAAATCCCTCTTTATCTAGTGCTGCTGCATTTTGGCCAGCACCTGAGCCTGCATCTAATACACGGGCAGGTTTAGACGGTAGAAACGCGATAAAGTCTTTGCAAACCTCAAAGAAATCTAAACCTTGGCTAACCTCAATAAAGCGAGACGCATAATTTTCGTAGCCTTCAGTTCCTTCTACCATATCTTTACCTAACAGTTTATTAGACAGCAGCCGTATTTCACCTTATTAGACAGCTGGTATAATCTCGTTTGAATGTTACGTTTTATAGGGGACAGACCACGTTTCCGGTAAGATCAAAAAAATAAAACGTGGTCTGTCCCCAGTTATTCGCCCTAAGAAATTAGCTAGGCAACTCCTCGAAAATAATAACCGGCGCCAGTCAATCAATACGCATCTTTCTCGCTCGTTCTGACCACCATCAAACGCAATTCTGTCATATCCTCGATGGCATATTTGATACCTTCACGACCCAAACCACTGTCTTTTACGCCGCCGTAGGGCATGTGGTCAACGCGCCATGACGGCACATCACCAATAATGACACCGCCTACATCCAACACATCCCATGCCTTTTTTGCCTTGTATAGATCACGGGTAAAAATACCGGCTTGTAAGCCGAACTTACTTTGGTTGATGTCTTTTAGCACGGCGTCAAACTCCGTAAACGACTCCAACATTGCCACCGGTCCGAAGGCTTCCTCATTGCGAATGGCTTGCTCTGCCGGGACATTTTCTAGGAGTGTTGCTTCCAACATTGAGCCGTTTCGCTTGCCGCCGCATAACAATGCGGCACCGGCTGTTATGGCGTCCTGCGTCCATTGGTCGACACGCTTTGCTTCGGACTCACTGATCATCGGGCCGATAAAGGTATTAGGGTCTTTCGGGTCTCCCATTTTTAATGCTCGCGTTGCGCTGAGCATTTTCTGTTTAAAGTCCGCATACACTGTTTCATGGACGTAAATGCGCTGCACGCCAATACAGCTCTGACCAGATTGGTAAAATGCGCCAAATACAATACGCGTGACCGCATCGTCGATATCGGCATCTTGGTCGACCACACACGCGGCGTTACCACCAAGCTCTAATACCACGGGTTTTTTACCTGCTTTGGCTTTTAGCGCCCAACCTACGTCAGGTGAGCCGGTAAAACTTAGTAGCTTCAAACGGTCGTCTTCTGTGAATAGCGCCGCGCCCTCTCGTCGACAAGGTAAGATTGAAAATGCACCTTCGGGCAGGTTCGTCTCTGCCAATATATCTCCAATAATGAGTGCGCCAATCGGCGTTAAGCTGGCAGGTTTTAAAACAAATGGGCAGCCTGTCGCAATCGCTGGAGCAACTTTATGTGCTACCAAGTTTAAGGGGAAATTAAAAGGACTAATAAAAGAGCAGGGTCCAATCGGCACACGCTTGGTCATACCAGAATAGCCTTTGGCTCGCGCGCTAATATCCATGGTGATGACTTCGCCGTTAATGCGCGTTGCTTCTTCGGCAGCAATTTTGAAGGTATCAATTAAACGAGTAACTTCCCCCTTTGCATCCTGAATCGGTTTACCGGCTTCAATGCATAGAGAAAGTGCGAGTTCATCAGAACGTTCAATGAAGCGTTGTACACAGTGTTCTAATACGGATTGGCGTTCATAGGCGGCCATTCGCTTCATTGGCTCGGTAGCGTCTTGTGCAGCGGCTATCGCTTCGTCAATGATGCTGGCGTCTGCCAAGGCCACGCGCGTTGCTAATGCGCCAGAATATTTGTCCATTACGGCTAGGTCTTGATTGGCATAGACCGCCTTGTTAGCCAAATAATAGGGATAGCTGTCATTGAGTTGTTTCGTATTCACAATATGATTTCCTCCAAAGCACAACGAAGCTGCTCCGGTATGGCGACCGGTTTTTGTGTTAGTCGATCGACAAAGACATGCACAAAATAACCATGCGCGGCGGCGACATCGTCACCCTCTTTAAAGATGGCTACCCCATATTGCACAGAGCTATTACCTAGGCGATCCACCCGCAAACCGGCTTCGATCTTATCCGGATAAGCGACGGCACTTTTATATTCGCACGCCGAACTCACGACATAGCCAATCACCGGACTATTATCAATATCAAACCCGCCCTGCTCGATCAGATAACAGTTTGCTGCGGTATCAAAGTACGAGTAGTAGGTAACGTTGTTGACGTGGCCATAGCGGTCGTTGTCGCTCCAGCGGGTCGTGATGCCTTTGAAAGATTTATATTGGTCACGCGTTTGTATTATCTTGGTTTCAGAATCGCTCACAGTGCACTCTTTAGTTCTAATTATAAGTAATGTGGTGTTAAATTTGTCCGTATGCCGCTTGATAGATTGCCAATGCATCTTGCCGTTTCAATTCGCTGGGGTTATTGACCAACAATCGCGTTTGTAACATCGCATCGTCGGCAAGCCTCGGTAAAAAGCTCTCAGGGATATCCATCTCTTTTAATGTCGTTGGCAACTTTAGGCGAGCAATCAGTTGCTCTATTTGCTGAATAAACTGCGCTGCTATTTCTTTCACACTTCCCTCAAACATGTGTTCCGCAAAGACAATTGGCGCTAGCTCAGCGTACTGCGCTGCTGCGCCCTTGACGTTAAAACGCAGCACGTGCGGCAAGACTAAAGAGTTGCTCAAACCATGAGGAATGTGAAAATGACCACCTAGCGGATAAGCCAGCGCATGCACTGCTGCGACAGGGGCATTGGCGAAGGCTTGACCAGCTAACATAGCGCCTAGCAGCATGGCTTCGCGCGCGGACCGGTCGTGTCCGTGATGCACTGCCGTATCAATATTGCGCCCCATCAACGCTAAGGCTTCTTTTGCCAGTAAGTCTGATATTGGGTTTTTCTTGACCTTACTGGTGTAAGCCTCAATCGCATGCACCATCGCATCAACGCCCGTCGCGGCGCTCACATTTGGCGGCAGGTTGACCGTCAACTCTGCATCCAATAAGGCGATATCGGGTAAAAATAACGGCGTGACAATCCCCGCTTTCGTGGTTTCGCCGGTCGTGACAATCGCCACCTGAGTCACTTCCGAACCTGTACCGGCGGTCGTTGGCACTTGTACCAAGGGCAAGCGTTCACCCTTAGCGTTGCCGACACCATAAATATCACCCAAGCTTTGTTCGGATTGAGGGTGCGCTAGCAGGGCGACAATTTTTGCTACGTCCAATGAACTGCCACCACCAAAGCCAACGACGAGATCAGCGTGACACTGCGCCGCTATGGTTAACGCTGCATTCACAACGTTCTCGGAAGGGTCGGCAAGCACCTCACTAAACACGTCAACCTGAATACCCGCTTGCTGAAAGCTATCGAGTGCAGCCTGATAGAGCCCCAGCTGCTTAATACCCGCATCGCTGATTAAGAGTACCGATGTTGGCGAATAGGCATGACAAATATCTGCCAACTTTGCCGCCCCGCCCCATTCACAAATGATGCTTTGACTGGTCGAAAAGCTGAAGTTGGTATTGGTTGGAAGAGCTTGCTTCGTCATCGTTTATTCACTAATTATTTTTATGCGCTACGTTTTTAGGTCACGCTGTTGGGATAAATGGCTAGCGAGAGTTGTTAGCAACATAGCAAGCTTATACGTGTTTGTGAAATTGCGACTACGGGAATAGATACCGCTAGTAAAAACACCGTTGCTTCCGCCACGGGCAGAGCGAGATTTACATAGGGTGACATACGCGCCTTTTATTGCGAACGCTGTGGCCACCAATATACGTGCAGCAAAACCCTCAGGCTCAAGATTTTGCTTGTTGATTATTCTTTTTTTTCCAATCTCAGCTTTTTTTCAGCGTCTGTAAACCGCCCATGATGCCAAAAATAGACCCACCTCTTCTTACTTTTGACCAGAATCTCAGATTGATTCGAGATGTCTAATCCTTGAGTCCACATGTCCAGCAAAATGTTTGAACGGACGCTAAAGTGGGCGCCCTACCAAACACAATGACCGAGCACACGGAGCATGGCGATGTTACAGGCAGTTATTTCTCATGATGATCAAGAGCGTTTATCGACAGATCAGCTAACGGATAAGATCTCTAGCCCCATTGCAGATGTTCATGACGGTTTCAAAATGATGTTGCCGCAAGGCGAAATGAAAATGTTAGATCGCGTCGTTGAAATCAATAGTGATGGCGGTCAGTACCAACGAGGTGAACTCATTGCTGAGTTCGATATTCATCCCGACCTATGGTTCTTTCAGTGTCACTTTCCCGGCGACCCCATTATGCCGGGCTGTTTGGGCGTAGACGCTCTCTGGCAGGCGCTAGGCTTGTTTCTAGTATGGAATGGTCATGAAGGAAAATGCCGCGCACTGGGCGTAAAAGAAGTCCAATTTTATGGCGAGATTCTGCCGACTGTTAAAACCGTACGCTTCCATGTTCACGTCAAACGCGTAGTAAAACGCGGTATGACGCTCGTCATTGGCGACGGCTATGTCTTCGCAGATGGCAAAGAGATCTATAGCGCTAAACACCTAAAAGCAGCGCTTATCTAAACACAACTTTTGCTCAAAACTGCCCATCGACCGGCAATCAGGTATTCATGATGAAACGAGTGGTTATTACCGGGGCAGGAATTGTCTCCAGTCTAGGAAATTCTTTAGACCGCGTTAGCGAGTCACTGCAGCAAAACCGGAGCGGAATCGCTCCTAATGCATCGTTTAAAAAAGCGGGCATGCGCTCTCAAATAAGTGGCAACATTGAATTTGATACCGCTAGCTTGGTTCCTAAACGGGTTGCCCGGTTTATGGGTCGAGGTGGCGCCTTCGCCTACCACGCCATGGAACAAGCAATAGCGCAAAGTGGCTTAAGCGCGGATCAGATTTCAAACGACCGGGTTGGCCTGATTATCGGCTCAGGCGGCGGCGCAACCGATGAAATAGTGGAGTCAGTTGACGTTCTTAGGGAAAAAGGAATTCGCAAGGTCGGCCCTTATCGAGTCACACGCGGCATGCAAAGCTCCACCGTTGCGTGTTTGGCCACCGCCTTCAAAATTCGCGGCGTTAGCTATTCAGTAACATCTGCCTGTGCCACCAGCGCTCACGCAATTGGCAACGCTTACGAACAAATTCTCTTGGGCAAGCAAGACATCATGTTCGCTGGCGGAAGTGATGATATTCATTGGACCATGGCGATTCAGTTCGACGCAATGGGCGCGCTTTCAAGCCATTACAATGACACTCCCGACAAAGCATCACGCCCCTTCGATACACATCGAGACGGTTTCGTTATCTCCGGCGGTGCCGGTATCCTAGTTCTTGAAGATCTGGACCATGCGCTCGAACGCGGAGCTACCATATTGGCGGAACTCAGCGGCTATGGCGCGACCAGCGACGGCGATGATATGGTGCAACCGTCTGGTGAAGGCGCGAAACGCTGCATCGACCTAGCGCTAAAAAACAGTACTCAGCCACAAGCGCCTCTCGACTATATCAATGCGCATGGCACAAGCACGAGAGTTGGTGATGTCACCGAACTCAAAGCGATTCAGGCTTACTTTGGCGAACACTCTCCCCCCGTCTCATCTACCAAAGCACTCGGCGGTCATGGTATTGGCGCGGCCGGTGTCCATGAGGCGATTCACTGTCTACTAATGATGCGCGACGGTTTTATCTTTGGCTGCCACAACATTGATGACCTTGACCCGGAAATAGAAAACTACCCACTGTGCCGAACTACCGCTAAAACTGAGTTAAAGCGTGTCTTGTCCAATAGCTTTGGATTTGGCGGCACTAACGCCTGCCTACTGTTCGAACGCTACCCATATTCGGAAGCATCCAACGTCACCTCACAGAGAACAGCATGATACAAATCCAGCCGAAAGTTAGGGGCTTTTTATGCACCACCGCACACCCTCACGGATGCCAGAAAAATGTTGAGCAGCAGATTCAACAGGCGCTAACGCTAGCCGAAAATAAACACGAATCCCGTCCGAAGAACGTGCTCATCATTGGTGGATCAGCCGGATATGGGCTTGCCAGCAGGGTTGTGTGCAGCGCGGGTTATGGCGCAAGTACATTATCGGTGTCGTTTGAGAAGCCCCCTAAAGCCAACAAAACGGCGAGCGCAGGCTGGTACAACGATTATTATTTCCAACGTTGGGCCAGGTCATCAGGCAGGTCAGCCCATAGCATTAGTGGCGATGCTTTCTCTACAGAAATCAAACAAGAAACGCTCGAGTCGATCAAAGCCTCTATGGGTAAAGTCGATCTAGTTATCTATAGTTTGGCAGCACCACGCAGAAGCAAGCTAAATACGGAACAAGAACTCGTTACCCACCAATCGGTGATCAAACCGATCAACACGGCAGTTCAGGGTCAATCGATCGATACAGCGAGTGGCGCCTTAAAACCGTTTACCCTTGAAGCGGCGAGCCAACAAGAGATTGATGACACAGTGACGGTGATGGGTGGCGAAGACTGGTTTGAATGGATGAAATTCCTTAGCGACGCCAATGCACTATCGGCGCACTGTAAAACCGTTGCTTTTAGCTATCTGGGGGGTGACTTAACTCGCTCAATCTACGGCGGCGGCACCTTAGGTATGGCGAAAGAGGACCTCGAATATTATTGCCAACGTATTAATGACGAACTTCTTAACGACAACAACTCATCACGGGCAAATGTCGCTGTGCTGAAAGCAATCGTGACCCAATCCAGCGCGGCAATCCCCTCGCTACCCTTGTACATTTCTTTGCTCTACCGTGTGATGAAAGCGCGCGGCAATCATGAAGGCTGCATAGAACAGATCATTCGACTGTTCGATACCGGCTTATACCCAGAGCACCTTCAAACCTGTAAACGCGATCGACCATATCGTTTTCGACTAGATGACAGAGAGCTAAACCCCGCTATCCAACATGAAGTCAGTGAACTATGGCAGCAAGTATCAGAAGAAAACCTATCGGCGATAAGTGATGTAGACGGTTACCAAACAGACTTCTTAAAGTTATTCGGATTCGAGTGGCCGAGCATAGACTACTCATTGCCCGTGCCCACCCTACCCTCATTCGCAGACGACTAAACCCATGTTGCAACTCAACAAAGAGAAAAATGCAGAGACAAAAAACTCGGCAACAACAATATTGAAGCAACGTATTTATGAACAACTTAGTTATGAACAGCGCAGCCATGAACAACTCAGTCATGAACAACATCGCCATGAGCAACAAAGCATGACTGCGCGCCAAACGAATGAAGCCCTTAGCCATACCAATGCCTCACTGATGACCCAACAAGAAATCGATGCTGCTTGCAGCGCTATCGACGGCCTTAGCAACGAACAATATGCAGAGCAGCTTCTACACCCTGTCGACAACCTAAGTCGTCCTTCTGCCTGGCAGTTAGTTAAAAAAATTGCGACCAGCGTGCTCTTCGAAGAAGAGAGGGGCCCACTCATTCTCGCTCGAGTATCGTTGCAGAAGACATCAACTTGTGATCAAACGGCGCTCAACAAGCCAGCAGAATTAGTGTCTGTCATCGTCCAAAACCGAGCGATTCGAAATGGTGTTTGGCAGCCCGAGCATCATCAACATGTCGAAGACTGGCTAGCAGACTCTGCCAATCAAGGACTGCCAGTCATAACGTTTATCGACACCCCTGGCGCCGCAGCAGGCGACGAAGCTAATCTTGGCCTGCAAGCTCACAGCATATCAAGCCTGATTGCCTCTTTCACGAAGCTGTCGGTCCCGAGCATTGGCGTTATTGTTGGCAAAGCGTATTCAGGCGGCGCGATCCCTCTGGCTTCAACGAACGTTCTACTCGCTCTGAAAGATGCCGTATTCAATACCATTCAGCCACAGGGCTTAGCGGCAATTGCGCGAAAAGAAAAACTCAGCTGGCAAGAATGCGCACAGCGTATTGGTATCAGCGCCATCGAACTTGCCCAAGAAGGCGTGGTTGACGGTGTCATCAACTATAGTCCCGCAGACCCCATCGCTAGCATCGACGCGCTAAAAGACGCATTAATAGACAACTTATACCAGCTCCAATCTCAAGCGCGCGATGGCCGAAACTTACGTGAACTACGTTGGGCAACACTGAAATCTCGACTTCAGTTTCAAGAAGGTGAGCATGCATTAAGCCCGGTAACGCCTGCGCCTGTGTCCATTAAAGTGAGCGACCAGACGCCAACCATGCAAAAAGACGACGATTGGCAGAACTGGCTCGCTCGATCACAACCGATTCGATATCACAAACGCATTGCGCACGTATGGCGCAAGGTAAAAAAGGCAATCAACGAAACGCCAACTAGCTCCAATGCGCGCATCAGTGTTTCTCTAAACACAGTCGAGACTGGGCTACTCGAGCAACTTGCACTGGAAATAGCCTTTGAATGTTTCCATCAATGGCAAGGTGATTTCGACCAACACCTCTTACACTACAAGCAAAGTGATGCAGAGCAGAACAACCAGAAACGACTAGCCTCTGACACAGAACTGAGCGACCTTCGAGAGCTTCTTCAGATTCGTAGTCTAAAGAGTTTAATCATCGTTCAGCTCGAATACTTAAGAGTGCTGAATACCTGCTATGACGGTTTCCTAAGTGAGCTTTGCCCAGTGGCTCACGAATACTCGCGCCATCAAAACTTATCGGAAGACACTGTCAGTACGCTATGGTCCTCAGCGCAGAAAGCCGCAAGCGAAGCAGGTATTCACCCTCACCGTTGCGCGTATTTTTTAAACTGGCTCTATTTCCTTGATCAAAAAGCCGTGCTACAACCTCAGTTGCAACGCCTAAGTGAGTGGAAGCAGCGCCAGATGCCCCGCCTAGATAAAGTCGCCTTCGTTGTCGCGGCTTACTATAGCGGTACCCTGCTCTGTCGCTTGTTTGTCTCGCAAGCAAGAGGACTAGCCTTCAGCGGCGCGTTTCAACCCACACATATTGGACGCCAGAAAGATTTTTGGGCAAAGCTCACAAATGCCTCTCGCAACATTCGAATTCAAGAAGAGCTCGACGGACTAAAGCCCTTGCTAGCCATCTCGGCTGTGCAGTGGACGGAATTACTCTTTACGGACTTTAACACCCAAGACGACACCATAATTACGAAGGACCCTAAGCAATTTCCAGGGTTCGCCGAGCGCATCACACAAGCAAGGGTCGCTAAGGACACGCCATGCGGACTCATCACCGGTTCCGGTCTGATTCGCCGTGCACCACTATCTGAAAACGAGAGCACAGACGAAAACGGTACTCGCGTCGCCGCATTTATCAGTAACCACTCATTTCAAGCCGGCGCTTTCGACATGGCGGCGGCTGAAAAACTATGCCGACTTCTGGCTTATGCGCAAGAACAGCAGCTTCCAGTTATCGGTATTGTTTCTTCCGCGGGAATGCAAACGAAAGAAGGCGCTGCAGCCCTGTTCTCAATGGCGGTTGCCAACGAAGCTATCAACCGTTTCACTGAAAACGGCGGGCGCATACTTGTCATTGGCTATGGTGATTGCACCGGCGGCGCTCAAGCCAGCTTCGTCACGCATCCGTGCGTCGATACGTATTATCTGTCCGGGGCCAACGTGCCGTTTGCCGGGCAAGTTGTGGTCCCTGAGCATTTGACTCTGCAAGGCACTCTATCCAACTACCTCTTTCAACAAGACAACAATACGTCGAGCGCCGACAGCGCCAAGTCGTCAAGGCGGTCAATGAAAGGTCTGGTACGCCATCCGGTATCCAGTGAACTCGACCGTCGATTACAGGCGATAGACCCAGATCTACCGCTCCCAAACTTAGGCGTTACCGAACTCTTAGGTGCTTGGTTGTCACCCATATCAAACTCAAAAGTGCTCCCTGCACCGTCAATACCAAAGAAGCAATTCGGCTCAATCAATACTCTGTTGGTTCACGCTCGCGGCTGCACCGCTTTACGTCTAATTCAAGGTGCTCACGCCTATAAAAAGCAAGTCGTACTAGTGCAATCCGACCCGGATATGCGCTCAGCAGCGGTTAAGCACCTTAAGCAAAACGATCGCTTGGTTTGCCTCGGCGGACAAAGCTCAGATGAAAGCTATTTGAACGCCGATTCCGTGCTACGTGTCGCACAACTCGAACAGGTCGATGCGCTTCATCCAGGAATCGGTTTTCTATCGGAGAACGCAGATTTTGCAGAGGGGTGCCATCAACAAGGCCTAAACTTTATTGGCCCGACTGCATCATCCATCGCCAGAATGGGTGACAAGTCTCAAGCCATCGCGACGGCTAGATTAGCAAATGTACCGACCGTTCCCGGCAGCCAAGGCGTCGTTAGCAGCGCGGCCCAAGCGAAGATAGTGATGGAGCAAATAGGCTTTCCTTTATTGATCAAAGCCAGTCATGGCGGTGGCGGAAAAGGTATCGGTACCGTTTTTACATCCAAAGATCTCGAAAAAACGTTCCACCGCGTCAGACAAGAAGCCGCCAGTGCGTTTGGCTGTGGCGACGTCTACTTGGAACGACTAGTAGAAAACGTACGACATATAGAAGTCCAGGTCCTGCGAGATCGACAAGGAAACTTTCGTATGATCGGCGTGCGAGATTGCTCGACTCAGAGAAACAGACAAAAAGTCATTGAAGAGTCAGGCGAGTACGTCATTTCAAAAAACCAAATCGAGTCACTGCGCTCATGGAGCCGGCAACTCTCAGAGACGATTCAATATATCGGCGCGGGCACCGTAGAATTCCTGTACGACTTAGACCGCAAATGTTTCTATTTCATGGAAATGAACACGCGCCTGCAAGTCGAGCATATTGTCACAGAGATGACGACAAATATTGACCTGGTAGAGCAACAGCTACGCATTGCCGAAGGCGAGAGTATTGCCGATATTCCAGAGTATATTCAGCCTCACGGACATGCGATTGAAGTTCGCATCAACGCGGAAGCGATCCGCCTATCACCGCCGAGCGGTGACCAAGCGGCCCAACTCATTGTTGAACCCGCGACAGGTACGTTTACGAAGGTAATATTTCCAGAACATGCGTACAGTCGAGTGCTATCCATTGCCGAAAAAGGCGTTGAGGTAACGCCATTTTATGACAACCTTATTGCTCAAATAGTGGTTCATGGCAAAAGCCGTGAACAAGCGCTTGAGCGCATGGAGGGTATGCTTAGTCAATGTGTCATAGAGGGTGTTGCGACTAACCTACCTTTACTTCAAGCCTTACTCTCGAGCGAGCCGTTTTCAGGTGGACATTTCTCAACGCATTTCGTCGATGAGTGGGCCAATTCCCAACAAGAGACAGAACAATTCGAGTCAACTGTCTCTAACGCTGAACATAACTCTCTACTTGAAATCGACGGCGAAGATTACCTTCTTAAGCTGCCCTCGGCCGGAATCGCATGGGTGGCAGCATCCCCAGACCTGCCCCGCTTCGTTAAGGCAGGTGACATCATTAGCACAGACCAAACATTGCTATTACTTGAAGTCATGAAAATGTTCATGCCCGTCACGCTTGAACAATTACTTCCGAAGGGGCTACCAGCAACGCAATATCGTGTGAAGCACTGCCGTGATATCGAGGGGCAATACCTTCAGAAAGGCGAAGTTTTTATGAGCCTGACGGCGATATAGCGAAAAAACTAACCATATCAAAACACTGTTTTTATCTATCAAAAGGAAAGAAAAATGTCAGATTTACATGCAAAAATTAAAGCCATTATTGTAGAGCAACTAGGGGTTGAAGCAGCACTCGTGACCGACAAAGCGAGCTTTGTCGATGATCTAGGCGCAGACTCCTTAGATACCGTTGAGTTAGTGATGGCACTGGAAGAAGGGTTTGATATCGAAATTCCCGATGACGTTGCCGAGAATGTTAAAACGGTCGAAGATGTCATAAAGCTGATTACAACAGAGAACGCCTAATCCAACGGAAGAAATAGCGCGTAATACGCGAAATGCACGGCGAGTACTTGGCCTTTTTAGTATCCTACCCCTTTACTGAAACAGGCCTTTTTTTATTCGTCTGGCAGCTCATTACGGTATTGTTTTGGGCGGGTACCCGTCCATCGTTTAAAGGCTCGACTAAACGCACTTAATTCAGAAAACCCTAAAACGAAGGCAATTTCGCTCAATGAGAGGCTTTCATCCTTAATAACCTCTAAGGCTTTCTCGCGTCGAATATCTTCGACCAACTCCTGGAATATGAGCGATTCTTTTTTAAGTTTTCGGTACAAGGTTTGGCGGCTCATGTGCAAGCGCTGCGCTACCATGTCGATATCAACCTTCCCACTCGGCAGCTCTTCTAGCACGATATCTTTTACCTTGTCGCCGATTTTCCGTTTGAACAAGCGCGTATGAATAGCCTCGGCATACCCCTGCAATGCTGACTGGATATAAGGGTTTTTCTGCTTCGGGCTAAAATACAAAAACCGGCTAGAAAAGGTAATACTGCATACTTTCTTATCAAACTCGACAGGACAGCCAAATACTTTCTGATACTCAGACGAATACTCCGGCTCAGGGTGGGCAACACTCACCTTCTTTAAAACCACTTCATCATTAACGTACTGATGTGTGCGCAATATTGCCAACGCCAACGTTCGCTCCATATCCGCACGGCAATAAAACTCTGGTTTATGGTAGTGAAACTCTAGAATAGAAAAGCGCCCCTGCCGATCAAAGTTCAGCTCGATACCGTTATTTACTAAGCTAAACAGGCGCACATACTGTTCAATTGCCTTTTCCAGATCGTCACTATGAACCAAAATATTACCGACCAAGCCCATTAAGTCAGCGTAACTATTTTGGCCAATGTGCAAACCAATCGCAGGGTCATTCGTGAGAAGTTCAGCTTCTTCCCACAAGCGATAGTAAGTCGACAACGACAAACGAGCCTCTTTGTCATCAAGAGTTTCAGGCGCGAGAGACAATTTTGTAAGCAAAGAAGCTTGACGCTCATCGCATAAAAAACCATGAGTCTTCAAATAATGCAGGACAGATCGAGCAGAGGAAATACTCACGGTCGTTTCGTTCATGAAGTCGTTTGACCCTTGGATGACTAGGCGCCTATTTTATCTAGTGCCTTTAAGGCTTAGCAAGCAATACAGCCGGTCATTTCAACAACAAATAACAACGCCCCATCACATCAGTCAACGATTCTAAACACCTTGTTTTTTCCAAACGCTTCACAGATGAAGTTGGCAGGCTAGCACCAAAAGCCACTTAAGCATTTACACTCGCCAGCTCTAAGCTAATACGCGCTATTGTCGACTCAGAACTTTTGTAATCTACTGGGATATGGGTCAACCTTCCTGCGGTATCTAACACTAGACTTGGATAGCCCGGGACGTTCCAATGCTTGGCGAGCGCGACTTGCGACGCAAGTACTTGCTCAGTTTTCTCGGAACTCATATCTTTGATGAACTCAGCAATATCAAGGCCTAAGGATTCAGCAAGAGACTCCAGGGTATCTAAGTCCGACGGGTTTTTGGCACATAAATAGTACGCCCGCTGGATTTCAAAAATCATCTCCATCTCTTGGCCTTGCACTTGTGCCGCTATCACTGCTCGACACGCAGGATAGGTGCTGCGGCGTGGCGAACATTTACGCCAAAATTCAAAATTAAACTCGGTTCCCAGCTGCAGGTGAATACGCTGCCAAGTTTGTTCCAGCTGCTGACGCATTGCGACAGGCATCGGTTGATCCGTATCTGACGCAAGCCCACCAAGCTGATATACAACACTAACCGACTCAGGCAAATGGGATTGTACCTCCAACCAAGTAGGCCGATAACCCCAGCACCAACTGCACATGGGATCATGAAAATAATGGAGAGTGTATGATGGGTCTGCCATGAGTAGCGTATCGCCGCGCTTAGCGCTCCTATGAAATGTAACTAACGTCTACGATGAAGAATTTTTAAGCACCTATCGACTTATGAAAACCTAATAACTGACAACGCTAAAGAGCTAGTCATTGCCTTTGGCGCAGGTATTCACAAGTAAATAGTCGCAGGCAGTGGTGAGTCAGCCGACGCTCTTCTCTCCATACTAGAGATACAAGAGCCCTAGAAAGAAACTTCACTAAAAGCTTTAGAAACACTCGTGGCTGAAAATCCCGATGACCTAGCGATCGCTCTCAGCCTGTTTGACACCCAACTCAAGAAGAGTAACGCAAGACGAGCAAGACCTACCTACTCTGGCACGGCCGGCAGCGTTATAAACTCCGAATAACTGACATGCGTAAATCCATTTAAACTGCCGCCAGCGCTTGGCGCGTCAAGTAGCTTTATATGCAAGCCATCTACGTCCGTCGCATCGTAGCCGTCTTCAAAATCAATTTCGAACCAGTTTAAATCAAGCTCAACAGGTAAACCCAATACGATGGGCGTGCTTGAAATGCTCAGGCTATCGAATGACGCAGAACCCACATACTCTGGCGGGTCACCTGCTACTGAAGGCTTGTCATAGAAAGCAAGCTCATAATATGCAACACGGCTGTCGGTTGTTTCAAATTCGATTCGAAAGGTTTGAGTCCCTAGATTGGAAGTAAACAAGAGGTTGTTATCATCCACTGTCATCGCTTCTAAGCCGGCAATACCACCAATACTCGAGCCTCCATATTCAGCGGAGTAAACAAAACGATCTGGGGAAGGTAAACCAAGAGGCTCCTCATCACTCGGTAAGTCTCCTCCCGGTAGCCGAAACTTAAAAGACTCGGTTTCAGTATTGCCGTTTACGTCTTCGGCGACCAACTCCCAATCTTTCAATAAAATAGTATCCAAGCGCGTACTACTATAAAACACACACTCAAAAGTACCGAAAGCGGCCTTGTAACATTCGTCTAAGGGAATACTGACTTTTCCACCAAAAAACGACCATGAAAAGCCGTCGGTTACTTCTCGTACATAAACGTTCTCAAGGTTATCTAGGCCTTGTGGGTCAGACACTTCGGCAGAAATAGCGAAGCGGATATTCCGCGACGGTGAAATGCCCCACTTGCTATGAAAGGTAGGGTGTGAGTGCAGAATAGTGGTTTTTATCTCCCCGATTTCAGGAAGAAAGCGCGCTTTAGCACGCGGCTCATCATCGCTACTACTGCATCCGACCATCAAAAGAGATAGCATTAAAACAAAAAAAATCTTCAGCATGTGTCTATCACATCCTTATGGAAAAAGGGGCCTAGCGAATGGCTCGTTATTCATGGGATGGTATCACCGTTTAGCGACCTATCAAACGTTGTCACCTTCGTTCTTTGACCGGCATCACTACCTTTAGAACAACACAGGCTAGCAAGCAGATGATTCCGACGATATCTACCACCGCAATCTTGCTAATCGAGGCGTTGTAGCCACCCACCGCGCTCATAATCAAGAGAAAGCCTACCATCGAAATACCGGCCATCGAGATCGCTGCTGTTTGAAACTGAGGGTAAACTAAGGAGTAAAAAATAAATCCACCAACGATACCAAACAGAAGTGCTCTGTGGCGCATTAAAATAATCAAGTCGTTGGATACTAATTCAATCGCATACGCTTGAGAGAGATTGGCCGCTGACAATACGCCCGCGACCGGCAAAAAATTAATTAGACCGACGACAAATAGTAACGCTGTGGCTAACTTAGAAACCATTATTCCCCCCCCCTATTGAACAGCAATGAAACAATACAAAGAACTCACACGCTTTGATGTGTTCAACCCATATTCTACTAACTTCCGTTATACATGAAGTTTTGTCGTTAAAGCCCATTTCGTGGCAGTCAAACGTATACAGCAAACTTTGGTGTCGGTAAAATGCGGCTCGCGTAAACTAATCCTTAGCATGACTATCTCGTTGCGAGATAGCTGGGCTCTCCCATCATGTTAGATCGCGTAAGCTCCCATAGATCGAGCAGATGCATACGTCGAACCACTAACGCATTACCAACTAAAGACTACGACCAAAGCGGGCGCTATGAACCAGCCAGGACACAAAGAAGGATTAATTTCAAAGTCCTACCATATATTATTTATTATCTACGCTCCTATCGCACTAGTCTCAATTTTACTTAACGCGCTATCTGATAAGTACAGCAACTACATCTTTTCATTTGCATTAATCGCGTCAGCCGTATCCGTCATTATTGCCATCGCCATGTGGGTGCTGTTCTGGCAGCATCGCGAACTCATCCGGCAAGAAAGCAAAGCTCACCTTCCGTACCTCATCCGTCACCAGTTCATTCTGATGTATTTACCTATCGCCTTCAGTTCGATGGGGCTCAGTGCCTACTATGTCTATGACAAGTACGTGAAGACCGTTGAAGAGCATCAGCTCAGCGAACTAAACACGATCGCAATGCTCGTCCCTCTTAAAAGCTCTCTCGGCCGAGAGTTAGAAGACGCCTCCCAAATCAAAAATGGTATTGGGTCGTTTATTGCCAACAACCCTGAATTTGACGATTCCTATCACCTCGATGTGATTGACCATCACAACCATTACTCTATTGAGCTCCAAACAGAAATAGCATCGCGAATAAGACAGGGACTGAGCTACATCGTTTGCGCGTATAGCGACGTTTGCGCCGAACTAGGCAACGATATGAAAAGGCTTACTGAGGAAGCGGGTATCGATAATCCGCCGATCATTGTGACAACACTATCATCAGCGATGGACTTGCCGCTTGCAAAAGACCGTTTTTATCGCTTTTACGTACGCAATCTTGAAGACAGCTTGGCACTAGCAAAATCAGCCTTTGAACAAAACCTAACATTAATGGATATTATTGCGACCGATGATGCGTATGGTAAAGATGCGGTGGTTCAACTAACACAAGCATGGAAAAACTTCGGCCATGAAATCGGCGATATCCTGCTGATTGACCCAGACCTAACGGATGAAATTGCGAGCGAAAAAGTACAAGAAAGCGCTTTATCTAGCAACTCATCTCAAGGCGTGTTTGTTGCCCTCTATCAGCCAGCCAATGCTGCATTGGCCGAACTATCGAAAACTAAACCATTATTCTTCAGCGCAAACTATCAGCAAACCCAACTCGAGAAACTCATTGAAGACGGCGTAACTGCCGGAAGTTTGTTTGTCAGTCGGCCAGAATTTAAGGCCTACAATAACAAAACTGAAAATACAGCCGGCCTGTTTATCTATGCAACCCTGGACAGGCTTTATCAGGTCGATGGACAGCACAATGAAGGAAACACCTTCCATGACCTTTGGATGTCGAGCGACTACCCACCTTTTATGGCCTTTGAACCGGACTCGGAAAACGACATTAAAGTGCTCATGAAAGTGCAAGCATTGGATAGTGTGCGTCCCATCGAGCAAAAAAAATAGTGACGCAGGTTTTCAAACACTTATGACACCTGACGATACCGGCAAAGCCTACAATACCATTACACATTTATGGGAGCGCGAGGGCTTTGACCGAAGCAATGGGATTGCTCAGCACCAACGCGCGTTCGCGTTCGTCAAACAACGCCGCCAAGCGCTCGACGTGGGCTGCGGATGCACGGGTAGGATTATCAACTTGCTCTCTGACCAAGGGTTTAGCCCAGAAGGCGTCGATATTTCGAGCGAGATGCTCCGAATTGCAAAGTCGAACAAGCCAGACGTCACGTTTCATCATGCCGACATCTGCAAATGGGAACTTCCTAGTCGTTATGACTTTATCAGTGCTTGGGACAGCCTTTGGCATATCCCTTTGGAACAGCAAGAACAGGTGCTGGGGAAGCTACTGAGCGCTCTGCACCTCGGTGGTGTTTGTATATTTTCTTGTGGTGGTGTCGATGAAGCGGGCGAACACACGGATAGCACGATGGGCCCAGAAGTCTATTACGCTTCGTTAGGTATCGACGGATTCTTAAAGGTCATTGCCGATAACAACTGTATTTGTCGGCATTTAGAATATGATCAATACCCAGAAATGCACACTTATTTTATTGTACAAAAAGCCTGATCCTCTCTTGCTCGGCGTCCCAACGCGCGACGAGCGGTCGCGCATCAAAACGCCCCAACCTTATTTATAGCTAACTCTAAACAGCAATGAATAGAGAACAGGCACAACCACTAGCGTCAGCAGTGTTGAGAAAAGCAAACCACCAATAATTGCTACCGCCATCGGCTCCCACATCTCACCACCACCTAAATATAGCGGCAACATTCCCAAGACCGTGGTCGCGGTCGTTAACAGAATGGGTCTCAAGCGACGCTGCGCTGCTTCGACAATCGCGTTTTGTGGGTCACGTTCATTCACGCTAATTTCCATCTCAATACGTTCCAACAGTACGATCGCATTGTTAATCACAATCCCTGCCAAAGAGATCAAACCAAGTAAGGTCATAAAACCAAAGAATGAATTAGCTGCCAATAAACCCGCTGTAATACCAATAAACCCCAATGGGATCGTGACAAGGATAATTAAGGGCTTTCGAATCGAATTGAATTGTGCGACCAATAAAATCAGAATGATAAACCCTGCAATGGGTAATTGATCTGAAATCGATTTATTGGCTTTACCAGACGATTCAAGCTCACCGCCAAAGGCATAACGCGCTCCCGTTTCCCAGTTTTTTGCTTGTTCATCTAGCCAAGGTTTCATCTCCGACATCGCTTCTAGGGCCGTCGCATCGCCGCTAACTTGCGCACCTATCGTCATCGTCTTAAAGCGATCTCTACGCAGTATCTTTGCTGACTCCCATACCACCTCAATAGCGGCGACTTGACGCAATGGCACCGATTCACCGCTCGACTGCACATAAACAGACAAGGCTTCTAGCTTACCGAGGTCTTGCCGGTCGGCTGCAACAGAACGCAACATGACAGGAATCGTATCCTCTCCACGCCGATACTCAGTCAGCTCTAAACCGCTCAAGCCTGATTGCAAAGATACCGCGATATCCTCACTACTAATGCCAGCGCGCCGCGCTTTCGCTTGATCAATCACGACATTGAACTTTTTCGTTTTCAAACCCCAGTTGTCTTTGATATTACGTAACGAGGGTATGCTTGCCATGTGCTGCTTAACCGCTTCCGCTTTTTCGAACAGCGCAGCGGTATCTTTACCATATAAACGCACTTCGACCGGATTTTTCACCGGGGTGCCGTTTTCGATTTTCTTGTTAGTCAGGGACAAATCCGGGAAATTGTTAAACGCGTAGTCATCGAGTTTGGCCATCATATCGTCAATCACTCGATGGTCACTCACGTTGATCACGAACAAGGCATAGTTAGGACTCGCCGGTTCAGGCGTATGAGACAAGACAAAGCGCGTCCCCCCCGCACCGATATAATTAATCCAGCTCGTTACGCCGTGCTCTCGGTCTTCATCGACTGTCAGCTGCTCCTCGATAAACAACCCGAACGCTTCAGCCACATGCTCTGTGGTTCGAATATCCGTGCCGAGAGGCAACTCCAATTCCGTTTTAAAATACAAGCGGTCTGAGGGCGGGAAAAATATCTTCGGAACATAGTTCATCCCTACCATCGCCAACCAGAAAAGGCCGATAACACTGGCAACGACCACGCCTCGATTGCGCAAAGAAAAGTTCAGCAAGTTCGAATACGCGCGAAACAGCAGATTCGTTTTTTTCTGCTGCTGCGGTTTAGCCTTTAAAAAGTGTACACACAGCATGGGGATAATGGTCATGGACAAGACCCAAGAACAAAGCAAGGTAATCGTGACGACCTTAAATAGCGACGCCGTAAATTCACCAATTGCTGACTCAGCGAGATAAATAGGCAGAAACGCGGCGGCAGTGGTTAACGATGAAGTCAATAAAGAAACTTTTAACTCATCTGCGGAATCAACGGCTGCCTGCAACGGAGTTTTACCATCATTCATTTGCACCATAATGCTTTCGGACATGACGATACCGTTGTCCACCAACATTCCCAACGCAATAATCAGGGCTGCTAGCGATATTTGGTCCAAGCCGATATCTAGCACGGACATTACAAGCATTGCAGACAACATACTGGCCGGAATCAGCATCGCAACGATGAACCCTGTGCGAAAGCCTAAACTGAACAACATAACTGCCGCCACAACCGCGATAGCCTGAACTAAGTTAGCCACAAAGTCGTTTACTTTATCGTCAACTTCCTGAGGTGAAAAATTCACTTCGGTAAAATCGATACCAATTGGATAGCGCTGATGCAAACCATCGATTAGCCTTCGCACGTCCTCACCTAAACGAATGTTATTGCCGCCTTCACGCATCGCGATACCAATCCCGATAGCGTGTTCCGACCCGGCTTTAACCAGTGATGTTGGTGGGTCAACATAGCCCCAACGCACGGTTGCGATGTCTTTTAAATACAGCACATTTCGACTATCAGGTAAGGCAAGAATCGTGTCCTCAAGATCCTCAATCGATTCAAAATTCCCGGTCGGTTCAAGCTCAATTCGCTCTCTCCCCAGTACGATCGAACCACCCGAAACAATGATATTTCGGCTGCTAATCATTTTGCTCAACTGACTAGGCGAAAGCCCAAGTTCCGTTAGGCGAGCGTTGTTATATTCCACGAAAATACGCTCATCCTGAACGCCGTAAAGCTCTACTTTTGCCGCATCCGGCAAATTCAAAAATTCGTCTTTCGCCGCCTCTGCTACCGTCTCTAACTCAGCGTCTGAAAAACCTTCACCGGTCAAAGCTAATACGATGCCAAAAACATCTCCGAACTCATCATTGACTATCGGGCCGACCACCCCCTCAGGGAGATCGCTCTCAATACTCTCGACCTTACGTCGCAAGTTATCCCAAATTGGCCGCATATCGGTGTAACTTTCTTTTATATTTGCCACCACAATTGAGACGCCCGTCTTGGAGGTGCTGGTCACAAAATCTAACTCGGGAATTTCTTGGACGACTTTTTCGATTTGGTTAGAGACCAAGGCCTCTATGCGGTCAGGGCTCGCACCCGGCAGGTAGGTAATCACCTGCGCTGCTCGAATCACAAACCCGGGGTCGTATGCCCTCGGCAACTTGTCATACGCTTGAAAACCGGCTAGCAAAAGAATAATGAACAGCACCCAAGTGGTGCGGTTGTTGGTAATAGCAGCGCGAGTCATATTCACTGTTGCTGTCCCTCATTTAGACGCACACGTTGCGCAGGCGATAGTTTACTCATACCCGCCACGACCACTAACTCACCCGGAGAGACTCCTTCCAGTATTTCGATTCCACGCACGTTCGGCTCCCCAACGGTCACCGCGCGGCGCTCTGCAACACCTACCCCTGGCTCCGCCGATTTTACCAAAACGACATAGTTGCCTTGGCTGTCCTTAAGCACGGCATGGCCGGGTAAAAAATAACGAGGCTTCGCGTCTTGCGCCGCATTGCGTGCTGCAATGGCATGAACCACCGTCGACATACCCGGAAGAATGGTATGTTCTTTCGGCGCATCCATAGAAAACGAAATGCCGTATGTCTGAGTCGCATCATCCGCAACGGTCGCTACTTCTTTAACTTTCAATGGAAAGCGCTCACCAGGGATCGCATCGAACTCGGCATACAAGTCATATTGTCGTTGACCGCGTTGAGAATGAATCATAATGCTCTCAGGCACATCAATCGTTACCAGCAAAGAGGTGGTATCTTGCAACAGATAAACGACCTGCTGAGCCGACACTTCTTCAAAATTATCAACATAGCGCTTGGCAATAACACCTGCAAAAGGCGCCTTTAACTCAGAGTACTCGACATTCTGCTTTGCTAAGTCTAGCTGCGCTCGCGCTGTACTAAGGCTCGCCTTAAGTTTGTCATAATCAGCCCTCGAAACGTGCCCCGCATCCACTAGCTTTTCGGCACGGCTAAAGTCAGATTTAGCTCTATCGTAGGTCGCTTGCCGGTCCGCTAGTTGGATTTTATAGTCAGTGGAGTCCAAGGTCGCTAGCCGCTGCGATGCCTTAACCAGGTCACCTTCTTTGACTTCCAGTGACTTCAGCTTACCCGACACCCGAAAACTCAAGGTCGCCTTTTGATTTGCATCCACCACACCGGCAAACTGTCTTTCTTGCCCTAGACTTGCATTTGCTACTTTCAGTGTTTTTACCGGCCTTAGCTTTTCCTCAACCTCTACGCTCACCTCCTCACCACATGCTGCCACCAGAGCTAACATCGACACCCATACCGTCGCACGCAGTAGGCGAGAAAACGTAGGGTGAATAGAGCGAATGGCGAGTTTTAAGATATGAGACATTACGAATCCTTTTATGGATGAGGTTTACTGCACGAACGCAGAAAGACGATAGTAAAGCAGGCCGTCTTTCGGCTCAACGATGCAACCAAAATGAGGGCCAATAAATGCCGAGTGAAACTCACATTCAAAAACTTATCGACAGCTGATACAAATTTGCTAACAATCCTAGTCCATTGTGTCGACGATACAAATTAGGGATGCAAAATAAAACAACAAGGAGACAGGTATGACTATTGAAAAACAAACCTATCGGTCAGGTCCGTTCAAAGATATTTTTGCACAAGGAGTAAAAGTAGGTAATGTCTTGCACCTATCTGGGCAGGTAGGCATTGATGCTTCCGGCACCGCAGGCGCCGACATCGCGACACAAACCAAACTCGCTTATGAGAACATTCGACATGTGTTGTTAAAATTTGGCGCCACGATGAACAACATTGTGGATGAGACGATGTTCGTCACCGATATGACTGAACTCATGGCCAACGCCGACGATGTTTTTGGCGCCCGAGCAGAGTTCTATGGTGGCGTTCCAGACGTTTGCCAAACCCTTGTTCAGGTTTCAGCATTAGTACTGCCAGAGTTAAAACTTGAAATTAAATGCGTTGCGCACCTTTAAGCGCTCGCCTATCACCAGATTGAACTCACATGAAGAGGTGCGCCCCATTCCCACATTGGAACGTCTCGGCTATGACTCATGGTTCCAACGCCATGCAGACGAAAAACAACTAGCGGCTCATGGCATTGCTCGGGTCATAGCGGTACACAAGGACCGCTATGTTATTTCGCAAGGTGATAACGAGATAATCGCAGAGCTATCGGGCAACTTGCTCTACGGGGCAGACTCCCCGATGGACCTTCCCACCACCGGGGATTGGGTATATGCCGATGCATACGATGACGACACGCATGCCATTATCTATGGAGTGATGCCAAGGAAAACGCTTCTCAAACGCAAAGCCGTCGGCAAACTAGTCGAGTTTCAACTCATCGCAGCCAATATTGATACAGCCTTTGTTGTTCAGTCACTTAACGAAAATTTCAATATAGCGAGATTGGAGCGCTATTTAGTAATGATCAACGAGAGCGGCATCGAGCCAGTTATTCTGCTGAGCAAGAGCGACTTGGTCGTCGAAAACAAAATGGGAAACGAAGAGCATGAAGACACGCTCAAACGCATTCGCGCAGTGGCCCCAAATGTCCTAGTCATGGCATTCAGTAACCTGAACGATGCCCATATTTCAGAGATCGCTCAACTGCTAACGCCTGGCCTTAGTTATTGTCTTCTTGGCTCATCAGGGGTCGGCAAGACTAGTCTACTAAACAGCCTTCTGGGCCACGAAAAATTTGAAACCAAAGCAGTGAGCAATATACAAAGCAAAGGACGGCATACCACGACAAGCCGTCAATTGATTGCGCTTGAAAGTGGCGCGATCATCTTAGATACACCGGGTATGCGTGAATTAGGGGGCCTGTTCGTCGACCACGGACTTGACGAAACATTTTCTGAAATAACGGATCTTATTCAACAATGTCGATTCTCGGACTGCTCTCACACCAATGAAAAAGGCTGTGCAATATTACCAGCACTCGAAGCTGGGGCGATATCACCTGAACGCTATCAAAACTTTCAAAAATTAAAGAAAGAATCTGACTTTAATCAGCTGTCATATTCCGAAAAACGACAAAAAGATAAACAGCTGGGCAAGCTCATTAAGCGCACAATTAAGAACAAACGCCGCTAATCAACTACCCATTTTCGAGCGCAACTCAGTTGCTATCCTCTATTGATACTTAGCAAAAATTTCGTCGTAGGTACCATCGATTTTCATTGCGTCGAGCGCGTTAAGCAATTCTTGCTTTGTTTGCTCCGTCATCGATGCCTTGGTTGCCGCTAGGTAAACCGTATACTCGCTAAAAGGGCGACCGAAGATTAAGTCTTTCGGGTCGCCACCTACTTGTTGGTACAAAGCATTGGCAACTCGCTCACCATGGGCAAGGACAATTTTCTGCTTACCACTTTCAAGTCCTTTAAAACACTTCTGTACCTGAACGCGGCTCAGAATATCTGGAAACTCCCACTCTTTTAACTTGTACTCGGCGGCCGACTCGCGCAACACACAAATCTCTTCGCGCTTTAGCGCATCCAAATCTTTTAGGTCGGCACTTTTATCAGTCGTCACAAACTGCAAACGATAAGAAGAGAGCGGTATTATCCAATCATAGTCATCTTCACGCTCTTTTATTCTCGTTAAAGGCGCAATCAAATAACGGTCACTAGGCTCAGAGCGCATGACGGTTCTTTGCGCTTTAATCCACGGGCCTTTGTGAACTTTTACATTTAGGTCGGAGCGTTTAAACACTTCTTTTATTACCTCCACAAACAAAGCTTCAGCGCTCATTTCAGCTTTAGCCTTGCGACCTGGTTCGGAGGTCAGTAGCGTAAAATCGCGCGCGAAAGAAGTCGCGGAGAAAGTCAGTATCGTAATCAGCAACAAGACGTTTTTCATAACATATAGACCTTTGTTTCAAATCATAGGGGCGTATCTAGTAAACCGAAGTTTAGTTGAGGATGCATATTTTTCCTCTTCAACATAGCGCTATGATTTCCGCCTCTGCCGACTACCGCCACACTATTAAGCTTCTATATAAAACGACCACAAACCAACAATAGTAAAACCCTATTACAAGAATAGAATCAATTGACTTAATAAATTAAAACGATAGTCCGATAATATTGTCAGCACATTCTTACTCTGTGCTTTAAGCACCTTTAGTTTCATATAAGAAAATTAGGAGAGCACAACATGAGCAACAATAAATGTCCTGTCATGCACGGCGGTGCGACAGAAAGCAGTATGTCGAATAGCAGTTGGTGGCCTGAGGCTCTCAACCTAGACATCCTTCACCAGCATGATAGCAAGACCAACCCAATGCCCGCAGACTTTAACTATCAAGAAGCGGTTAAGCAGCTAGATGTCGCTGCGCTCAAAGAAGATATGCATGCCTTGATGACTGACAGCCAAGCATGGTGGCCAGCCGATTGGGGCCACTACGGTGGACTCATGATACGCATGTCGTGGCACGCCGCCGGCACTTATCGCGTCGCCGATGGACGTGGCGGCGCCGGTACGGGTAACCAGCGCTTTGCGCCACTAAATTCCTGGCCGGATAACGTTAACCTAGACAAAGCTCGGCGCTTACTTTGGCCAATAAAGAAAAAATATGGCAACCAACTCAGCTGGGCCGACTTGATTGCATACGCTGGCACCATTGCCTATGAGTCAATGGGGCTAAAAACCTTTGGTTTTGCTTTTGGACGCGAAGATATCTGGCACCCGGAAAAAGATATCTACTGGGGAGCAGAAAAAGAGTGGCTAGCACCGAGTGGCAGTGAGGGCAGCAGATATTCAGGCGAGCGAGACTTAGAAAACCCACTGGCCGCAGTCATGATGGGGCTAATCTACGTTAATCCTGAAGGCGTGGATGGAAAACCTGACCCACTAAAAACAGCGCATGATGTGCGCACCACCTTCGCACGCATGGCGATGGATGATGAAGAAACCGTGGCATTAACAGCTGGAGGCCATACGGTCGGTAAAGCGCATGGCAACGGCGACGCGGATTTATTAGAAGCCGAGCCTGAACGCGCAAATATCGAGGAGCAAGGTTTTGGCTGGGTTAACAATACTAAGCGAGGCGTTGGGCGAGACACCGTATCCAGCGGTATTGAAGGCGCATGGACGACACACCCGACGCAATGGGACAACGGATATTTTGATCTGCTACTTAACTATGAGTGGGAGCTTAAGAAAAGCCCAGCGGGCGCTTGGCAGTGGGAACCGATAAACATAAAAGAGGAGCATAAGCCGGTCGATGTCGAAGACAGCTCCATTCGTCATAACCCAATGATGACAGATGCCGATATGGCAATGAAAGTAGACCCAGAGTACCGCAAGATATCAGAACGCTTTGCCAGCGACCCAGATTACTTCTCCGATGTGTTCGCTCGCGCATGGTTCAAATTAACCCATCGCGACATGGGCCCCAAAGCTCGATATATCGGGCCTGACGTGCCACAAGAAGAACTTATTTGGCAAGACCCTATTCCAGCAGGCAACCGTGACTACGACATAGACGCCGTGAAGAAAAAAATCTCCGCGAGCTCGCTCAGTGCTAGTGAAATGATCACGACGGCGTGGGATAGTGCCAGAACGTTCCGCGGATCTGACAAGCGCGGTGGAGCAAACGGATCGCGCATCAGACTCGCTCCGCAAAACAATTGGGAAGGCAACGAACCGCAGCGGCTCAGTAAGGTTCTTGCCGTACTTGAGGGTATCGCGGCCGAGAGTGGAGCAAGTATTGCCGATGTTATTGTCTTGGCAGGTAACGTCGCTATCGAACAAGCAGCTAACTCAGCCGGCATTGATGTGAAAGTGCCATTCGCTCCAGGGCGTGGCGACGCAAACGCTGAAATGACCGATGAAGAAGCATTTGAGGTGCTTGAACCGATCCACGACGGCTACCGAAACTGGCTCAAAAAAGACTATTCAGTTAGTGCAGAAGAGTTGCTGCTTGATCGTACTCAGCTCATGGGCCTAACTGCACCGGAAATGACCGTGCTCGTCGGCGGGATGCGAGTTCTTGGCACCAACCATAACGACTCCAAGCATGGTGTATTCACTGAACGTGAAGGTGTTTTGAGTAATGACTTTTTCGTCAACGTAACCGACATGAACTACGCATGGAAGCCCACTGAAGAAAACCTCTATGAACTACGCGATCGTCAAACCGGTCTCGTCAAATGGACCGCTACTCGCGTTGATCTCGTGTTCGGCTCTAACTCCATCCTTCGCTCGTACGCCGAAGTTTATGCGCAGGATGACAGCCTAGAGAAATTCGTAAAGGACTTTGTCGCTGCCTGGACGAAAGTCATGAATAACGACCGTTTCGATTTGAGTTAATCGCAGCTGTATGACCCTTGCCACCCATTAGATGGCGAAGGTCATATCTTTATCTTATCCTTCCACTAGACCTATATATTGTCGACTAACACTAGCGCTAAGCCCTAATTAGAATCCTCTGCCGAAAGACTATTCACAGTCTCATGCAACACCAACATTGCGTCGATCGCGCGGGGAAAGCCTAAATAGATGCTAGATAACATGATGACTTCGCTGAGTTCTTCTTTTGTTGAGCCCTGCGCTAGGGCTGATTCGATGTGTCCTTTAAGACGGTCTGAACCAAGACTGATCAACGATACAATGGCGACGACTTCTTTGGTATTTTCTGGCAGCGCCGGTCGAGCGTAAACTTCGCCTAAACAGAAGTTAGAAATCATCGATACAAAATCGGGTGCAAACTCGCTGAGCTTGCCAATCACATCTCTACGATCTTGAGTAGACTCCAGTTCGTCTTGCTGGTCTGCCATAGGTGATTCCTTACGTTTCACTTTTCGTTATCGTTATGTTTTTGCAGCGCGGCCTCGGTACGGAAAAGCTAGCCAGCTGTTTCTAGTTCGACAAAAAGCTGTTGAACTCTTTCATAAAGGTTTCATCGAAGACTTTAGTTGGCGTTGCGTATAAACCACACTTCACGTCAATCAACACAGTGCTATCGGCGTCCAACGCTGACTGATAAACACGGCTTAAATCATCAGGAGACTCTACCGTTAAACCCTTTACACCTAATGATTCTGCAAAGGCTGCCCAATTATGGTCGACAATATCGGTCAATTCTTCTGCTTCGTCTGAGAATCCTTCAGTACGTAACTTCGGGTTGCCATGCGCTTTGTTGTTGAGCACGACAAAAATCATATTTTTAAGTTTATAGCGCGCTGCCGTTTGTATTTCCATACCGTGCATCAGCATACAGCCGTCGCCGACGATCGCAACAGTGGTCTTCTCGGGCCTGGCAACTTTCGCACCGATGCTCGCTGCAATCGCCCACCCCATCGCACCCGAGTACTTGATGATATTGAAGTAATGGCGAGGCAACGCGGTCTTCCAATAGTGTGTCGCGAAAAACGTATGAGCGCCATTGTCGACAAAAAGCTGCGTGTCTTGCGGCATCACATCGGCAAGCGTTGTAACCGCCCGGGCAGGATGCATTGGCATGACACTGCTAGTTTGATTGTCGGTGTCATAGAACCAAGGTCGCTTTTCTTTTAGACCCAACAACCAGTCACGCCGAGCAAGTTTAGTATCAAGGATACGTTTAATCGGGGGTGCGTCATTATCTTGAGCGCACATATATTCAAACGCCACCCGTGCATCGGACGTAATCGCTAAATCAGCCACATACGTTCGATTGAGGTGTGAACCATTAATATCGATCTGAATAAATTGCCGGTTCTTTCTCAAGGCTTCACTCCAGCACATGGTGCTGATCTGCCCTAGGGTACTACCCACAACGACTAAACAATCAATTTCGTCAGTTAATAAGGTCTCGTTCGCAAGGCCCGACCCTGCCCAACCAAAGACGCCCATAGAAAGTGGATGCGTTTCAGGAAAGTCCCCTTTCGCAGCCATGGTCGTAGCGACAGGGATTTCAAAACGCTCAGCAAAATCAATCAGCGCAGACGTTGCGTTCGACTTTCGAATGCCGGAACCAATTAATAACGCAGTTCTAGGCTGTCTGGAAATCATATCCAGTGCGTCTGTTAAGGCATGGGGGTCTATGGGGTTGCCGCCTAACGGCGTCTTGGAACAGGTCGCTTGATAGTCATATTCAATGTCAGCGGACTGCAAGTCGAGAGGCACGGATAAATGAGCAACCCCATGATGCGGCCCTTTCAATGTCGGCATCATGCGACGCGTGTAGTCTCGAATCAAGCGCGGCTCGTAAACCTGGTATTGGGACGCACACACTTGTCTAAATAGCTCAATGCTCCTCAAACCATGTGTGCCAGAATCTTGGATAGCAGCGCGATCACGCCAGCTTAACGGCGTATCACCGGTTATCGCCAAAACTGGAATTTGATCTGCACTCGAGACACTTAAGGCGGTTATCATGTTAGTCGCACCGGGACCGGAAATGCCCATGCAGACGCCAAAACGACCCGACGCTCTAGCAAAACCATCGGCCATCATGGCAGCACCGCCTTCGGTCGCACAAACGATTGGTTTTATGCCTTCTACATCGACAAGGTCTTGAGAGAAATTATCGACGTACCCGCCAGGGACCAAAAAGATATGGCTGGCATTTTCGTCCCTCAGAGACTGAATGATATACCGCGTCAGCTTAACTTTACTCATTGGTATCCGCACACCTGGTGGCAGTTATTCGCACAGCTAGTGCCAGCGCATCTAACCTTATTCGACGACAACTTTACACTGTATAGATATGAGGTCAACTAACAATCTAGAAATTTGCGACTCTCGACAAGTTCTATTCCTAGAAAAGGCATTATCTGTCATATTAATCAGTAACCAATACCATACGCTGCAGTGCCTGAATTGGATGCACAATACCTGAAGTTTTTTGCCATCACTCATCCCGGAATCTTACGCAGATAGTGATACGGAAAAGATAGGACAAGTGCAATCGCCAGGAGTTCCCTCCCTTAGGTGTCTGACTAAAAATTTCAGCGAACGATTAACGAATCATCTGCACGTAATCAATAAAGCAACGAGCAATAAAAATGAGCAACACTAGAAACCTAGCCGTCGGAGAGCATGCGCTTATTGGCGATATTATTTCAGACAGCTTTGCTGATGATCCGGTTAATCTATGGATATTCGGCGGCCAAACCGGCATGCGACATTTTTATACCGCGATGGCACAGAAACTTTATCTGCCTCACGGCCATGGATATGTTGTCGACGGTGACGCGGGCGCTTGCCTATGGCTGCCTCCAGGCCAAAACAAGCAACTACCTCTGTTAAAAAGTCTGGGAATGGGTGTATCGCTCTTTCGAGATTGTGGTCTGAAAACGATTACACGCGGCATGGCGGTCGACAATGCTCTGGCAAAAGCCAAGCCTCAGCTACCTCATTATTACCTATTTGCGATCGGCACACGGCCCTCCCAGCAAGGTAAAGGTGTCGGTAAAAAGTTAATGGAAGCAGGTCTAAAGCGTTTAGACGAAGCAGGCCGACCCGCTTATCTTGAAAACAGCAAGGAAGCGAATATACCGTTTTATCGGCGGCACGGTTTTGAAGTGGTCGAAAAGTTTGTCGCGGCTAAAGGCTGCCCTCCGATGTGGCTAATGTGGCGAGACGCAAAATAGCATCAGCAATTAAAACGAATCTAAGACATGCAGAAAAAGTAGATAAAAATGATGGAACGCCTAACTATAAAAAATGCACTCACGTCCCTAAAAGAAACGGATAGTCCCTTTAAAGCACTATTTAGCCACGGATCGCTAACCGTTGAGATGTACCAGCCCAACCAAGTAGATCACCAGCAACCCCATTCGCGCGACGAGCTATATGTAATTGCGTCGGGCTCCGGCTATTTTGTCAATGGTAACGAACGCCAGTCCTTTGAAGCCGGTGAGGTGCTGTTTGTTCCGGCAGGGAGGGAGCATAGATTCGAATCTTTCAGCGATGATTTCACTACATGGGTATTTTTTTATGGTCCAGAGGGCGGCGAAAGCGACTAAAGCAGCCTTCGAGTCCTCTCGGGCCAAGCTATCGACGTACTGATTAAAAAACTTCTTTATGAACACATCTTATTTCACAGGATAACCAACGATGTCTATCGTCTTACATCATTGCCATGAAGCCCGTTCAATGCGAACCCTTTGGCTTATCAACGAACTTGGTTTGGACCACGAGCTAAAAATATATGCGTTTGGCCGAGCCCTCAGAGACCCTGCCTATCTCGCCGTGAGCCCGCTTGGCCGGGTCCCCTGTCTAGAGGACGGTGATCTGACGCTATTTGAAAGCGGTGCCATTGCTGAATACCTTTGCGAGACATACGACACTCAGCATTTACTTTGGCGCGCACCGGGCGAAAATGACCGTCCCGAATGGCTGCAGTGGTTGCACTATGCCGAAACAATCACTGTGCACTGTGCTTCGCTCACGCAACAGGCCATCGCTATCGCGGACCCCGCTTTGCGGTCTAACACTGTATGGAAGCTAGAAAGTCGACGCCTAGAAAAAAGCATTGCGGTAGTGGAAGATCTGCTGTCGGCGCAAGAATATCTATTAAAAAGTGGTTTTAGTGCCGCAGACATCGGCGTTGGATACGCCCTGCACGTCGCTAAGCTGTTCGTTGATTTTTCACAGTTCCCACATGTTAGTCGATATTATCAAAACCTTAGCGCGCGCCCGGCATTCCAAAAATCAATGCCCGCACCGGATGCTAAAGATAGAATCTATACCAAATCACGTTATGTAGGATAAACATCACCAATTTTTTGGGAGTGTTGGATCAAGTTTACGCCTCTGCCTGTACTTTTTGTCTCGCTCGCTGCGCTCAATTTGACGACGCCTTTCTCTAAGGCGTCTATCTTGGTGCTTATCTATGGTTTTTAAGGCCAAAGACTGAGCGATGCCATACAAGCCGGTGCGCTCCAAAAAAGGCCGAAGCCCTAGGCCCAAAAAAACCAACAGTATAAGGTAGTAACCGAGCCAGTGAGAAAAGTGCCAGCTAACGACGACAGTAAACCACAGCAACGCAATATATAGGCCCTGAGCAACAGGTCCCCATCTGAAGGTTTCAAATTTCAAAACACTCCCCCCAAACTGCTTGCCTGCCTACCTCGTAAGCCTGAGCGAACCTCTGCTGATCTAACAGAGGCCACCGCTAAGACAATTTTCTAACTTGAAAAACGCTCAGCAGCTAAAGTACGAATTAAGGCCTGAACAAAATCCTATACTTTTTAGTTATACGCTTAAAATAAGAAATGGATCACTTAAGAAATGCCGACAAAACACGCCCCTGCCTAACAAACTAATGAAACATTTGAGATTAACCTGACCGCCAATATTCATGACGCAGGTTATCGAAGCAGCAAGTCGGACTCTATTGGGAAATAGCGACTTGCTGAGTCGATCAATGAGTCCGCGGTCAATAGAGCGACGCCATAAACCTCTACACAAGTCTGATGCTTTTCTCGCATTCGCTGCGCGAGCAGATCAAAATCGCCATCGCCGGAAACCAGCACAAGCACGTCACTTTGCTCAGAAAACTCCATCGCATCGAGCGCAATACCCACATCCCAATCGCCTTTTGCTGAGCCGTCAGAACGCTGTATATACGGTTTGAGTTTTACCTCGAACCCAATCGTTTTCAGTATGTTTTGAAACTGGCGCTGTTTCGGGTCATCCCTATCAATCGCATAAGCAACTGCTTTTACAAGCTGGCGATTCTTAGTCGCTTTCGCCCAAAACTTGTTGTAATCAAAATGGCACGCAAAAGCTTGCCGAGTGGTGTAGTAGACATTTTGCACGTCTACCACTATCGATACTGTTTCCATTACTATTCAACTTTTTGGTTAGCCATGCGCATCGCACTCGATGCATTGAACTTTCGGCATTGAGGCGAGTCTAGCCTTTATACTTAATTCGGACGTGGATCATGCTCATTCCGCAAGAAAAACCTAGCAAATGCTCGCCATTTAACTTCTTCTCTCAGTGCAGTGTTACCTTATTGGTCGTTTCACTTTTCACAGGAGCGATCAATGCTGCGGAACAATACAACGGCTTTGATTTATCACAAAGCCTAATTGATCAGAAAGAAATTCTTCATGGAGGGCCACCTCGTGATGGCATCCCCGCACTAACCTCACCGAAGTTTGTAGCAGGCGCAAAGACACTTGCCGACGATGACCGTGTACTAGGCCTTACCCTAAACGGTGTCAGCAAAGCTTATCCTATAAGAATTCTAAATTACCACGAAATCGTCAATGATCACTTTTCTAAGCAGGCAGTACTGATCAGTTATTGCCCTTTGTGCGGCACCGGTATGGCGTTTCGTTCTGAAAATAATGAGCAAGCGCTAACATTTGGCGTATCAGGCCTGCTCTACAACAGTGACGTGCTGATGTATGACAGGCAAACTGAGTCTCTTTGGTCGCAAATACTGGCTAAATCAATTAGCGGAAAACTACAGGGCAAGCAGCTCGAGACATTACCCGTTGAGCACACAACATGGCGTGACTGGAAAGAGCGCTACCCAAACACTAAGGTACTATCTTTCGATACAGGGTTCATGCGCAACTACCACCGGTCACCCTATGGAAACTATGACCAAAGCGAGCGTATTTATTTCCCAGTGACACACACTGACCGACGCTATCACCCAAAAGAAGTTGTTCTCGGGATCCAGGTTGACGGAGATTTCAAAGCCTACCCGATGGTCGAGCTCGATCAGATATCTTCGCCACTACGCGACTCTGTAAACGGCATCTCTTTTCAGTTGATATTCGATAGCAAAACACGCAGTGGTCGAGCCTTGGATCAGACGGGAAAACCCTATCCCGTGTTGCGTTCCTATTGGTTTGCATGGATAGCATTCCATCCAACTTCCGAGATATGGCGCAAACCCGAAGAATAGAAGAGCGCAGGTGGACTTTCGTTGTGTATTCTACAAAAACCAAAACAGGGAAGTTTGCTTAATCAAGATTGATCTACTTTACGTTTTTCTTGCTCCGCCAATCCGTTAACAAAAAAATCTTCATAAACCTGCAGAACACGATCATCCTCCCAGTGCAGAAAGTGGCCGACACCTTTTTGCAAATGGTAGCGACTATTAGGTATTTTTTCTGCGGCTTTTTTTGTATCGAACAAGTCCATAATCGTGTCGTATTGACCCATGATAACGAGCGTCTCGACCCTAATGCGGGAGAGGTCAACGTAATGCGTCAGATCCTCCATTTCAGTCACCAGCAAACTATGCTCATAAAATGCGCGGAACTGTTCATCGCTCATACTCTCGAACTGAAGGAGAATCTGTTTCTTCAACGTGTCGGGGATATACTGACCAAATTGGTCAATCATCATCGGCGCAATATCTTTGGCTCTGCCTTCATCAATTAAGGTTTGTACTTGTTTAATAACCGACTTCAAAACCATATTAGGCTTCGTACCAAAACTACCTAGCACCGCTTGATCAAAATCTTCCGGATAACGCTCGCAATATGCAGCTGCTAATACCGCGCCCCACGAAGCCCCGGCAATAATGGCATGCTGACTGGCCTGCACACCGACCTGTTCAGCAAGGGCATGCACCACTGCCATCTGCTCTTCCATTTCGACTCTAGGGCTTCCTGAAAGTATTTCAGCCCGGCCCTGCCCTGGCATGTCGAACACAAGCACTCGGTATTGCTTATGAAAATAAGCAATGACCGACTTCCACGCAGACATTGTCTGCTTTGCGCCACTCAGACAAACAAGTATGGCGTCGCCTTCGCCGTAAACACGATAAGGAACCAGAAAACGATCTATTTGAAGTTCCCCAGATATCTTCTTCATTGTCGTGCCCTCTAAGAAAATTTACGTCTTTATCGTTTAATCTGCTCGCTATAAAAACACTATCAAGCGATGAATATAGTAATTTAGTTCCCATTTCCTACGCTTTTACCACTCTGTAGCGAAGCAAGCAGTTCGTTACGCTTAACAACAGACTGAGGCCCTAGCCAAATCGACCATAATACCTTGCCAAAAACACGATGCTGAGTCTGCGCAATGAGTAAGCCATTGAGGTAAAACATAACGCGATCGTCAGCCAGCCACCGAATAATCATTTCGTCACCAGAATTAGCATCACGATTTATCTTGGCAATCAACTTATCGACCTTCATCTGAATCTGCTCCCATTCCGCAGGCGTACTATTCAATTCAAAACCATCGTATAAAACCGAGCGTAAACGGGAAGCGGAAATATCATGCTGATATTTGATATAGAGCTGTCGATTTAATACTTGTCCAAGGATTTGATCAGCAGACGCAGCCAGTGCGCCAGCATCAATATAATGAGCGACATCGTAAATGCGTAAAAATAGAAGCTTTCGTTGCGACTCGCCCGTGAACTGAAATTGAACAGTCGAAGGCTCATGGGTCCATTGCTGTTGATAGGGAAACCCCATTGGGCTTAGTTTGCTTTCGCCCTTCTCTTCACTCCAAACCGTAGCGGCATACACGCATAAAAAACCCACGAGTAGCCATAAAGCGTTCCGCATCGTTCTCCCCTAAACAAAGTATGTGTATTTACTGCGACAACTGGAACGACAATAAATCTAATGGCCTTGCTTTCCATTCCTCCGTCAACGTGGTGCAAAGATCTTTAGCTTTTACGATTAGTTAAATAATTTTTGTTCTTGTTCAAACCAAAGCGCCATGAAAACGACAGAATTCAATCTATACTTTAATCTATTAGTTTAATATCTACTATAGACAGAGATCATGATGAAGCGACATACCTGCCTTCTACTACTGCTGACACTGTGTCTGTTCCAAAGCGTAAGTTGGGCCAATGACAAGACCATTACCGTAACGCACTATCAGACCCACGAACGCTAGACGTATGGCCAGCAATTGCTGACGCTGGCACTAAGCAAGCTCGATCAAAACTTTGAAATTCGTACGCCTAATGAGCTAGAAATGAATGAAGCGAGAGGCGAGCTAGAAGTAATCGCCGGCGACCTTGACCTCCAGTGGATGTCCACGACGACTGAAAGAGAGTCGAAGATGACAGCCGTCAAAGTGCCAATTTATCGCTGGATTCTAGGTTTGCGCCTACTATTGATTCAAAACGAACGTGCCTCAGAACTGGGCAAGATACAAAACCTATCGGACCTACAACAATACACTGGCGCCCACGGCACACACTGGGGTGATTTACCGGTTTATGCCGCGAATAATCTGAAAGTTCAGTCACTGGTGAAATATGAGAGCCTCTTCAAGCTCCTTGAGCTGGGCAGAGTAGATTACTTCCACCGGGGTTTGAATGAGATATGGAATGAGTATGAACTTCATAAACAGTCTTTAACGATTGCCGATAATGTTATGTTGTTCTACCCGTTGCCGGTCTACTTTTTTGTCTCTAAGCACCGGCCTCAACTCGCAAAACAAATTGAACAAGGCCTAACAATCGCGCTTGAAGACGGCTCCTTCAAAGCGCATTTCTTGAATTACCACAGCGAGTTCATCAACAAAGGGCAACTTGAAACACGCAAGCTCATTTCGCTCAAAAACCCGGATTTACCTGCCGGTACGCCAGATATTGATAGCTCTTCGTGGCTAAGCAGTGTTCAAAACTAATGACTCGAGAATTGAGCCACCAGTTCATCTAGCTCGCGTGCTAAGTTCGAAATCTCTCTTCCAATCTCGTTAATTTCGACGGCGGCTCTAGTGGACGCTTTGGTGACATCAGAAGCTAGCTCGATACTATTCTCGATCTGATTCACCAACTGAGTTTGCTCTGTCGCGCTATTTGATATGTCTTCGTTCATTTCTGCGATGCGACGGCTTCCGTCTACCACTACATCCAAAGCCTCACCCGCTTTGCTAGATAAGCTAGCGCTAGCACTCGTTTTATTCTTACTCTCTCGCATCACCTTCACAGTTTCAACCGTGCCTTGCTGAAGCTTCTCTATTGTTTCATTGATCACCGACGTTTCGCTCTGAATCTTATGCGAAAGACTCCGAACTTCATCAGCAACGACTGCAAACCCGCGACCACTGTCTCCGGCCCTTGCTGCCTCAATGGCCGCATTGAGAGCCAACAAATTAGTCTGATCAGAAATAGAGTCAATCACAGCAAGCACCTCCGATACATCGTTAGAGTCTTGTTCTAGTGCTCGCAGCGACATCGCAGCTTTTTCAACTTCGGATTCAACAGAATAAATTGCTTCGATCGCCTCTTGCGTTGCCGCCCGACCTTCTAGTGATCTCTGATTCGCTGAAGCAGCAACTTGCGACGCAGCTTTTGCACTTTCAGCTGTTTGATTAATGCTGGACGCAATCTGAGAAATTGACTGCATGACACTTCCAATCTGTGCATTCTGTTCAACCGACTGAGCCGAGCCGCTTTCGGATAATTTCGATAGCTGACTGCTTTGTTTCACAAGTGCTTGAGATGCCTCTTTCGTACGTTCGACAAAATGCGCCAACTTCGAAACAAAAAGGTTGAAGCTCGCCGCAAAGTCGGCTATTTCATTACTCCCACTATCATCTAAACGACTATCCAATCGAGCACGGCCTTTAGCAATTTCCTGCATTCGATCAGACATATTTTCAATTGGCTTGAACAGGCTTTTCGCAAGCAAAACGGCTAATATGGCGGCAATCACTATAACGATAATGGTTAGAATAACTAAACTAACGCTTAGCTCCCGTGACAACAGTTTAGAACTCGCAAAAGCTTCCTCCACATCGATTTCGCTGATGATAGCCCAGTTAAATCCCTCAACTTCGACAGGAGAATAAGCAGATAAAACCTCTCGCCCATCCGCTTGGGCAATACGCTCAAAGCCGCTATTACCTAGTAGTGCGTTTTTGGCTGCGTCCGTATTGATCCGATGAAGGCCAATGCCTGAACTACGCGCTGTAATCTGTTTAATCGGTTGAGTATCTGTTTCAGCCAGTTTCTCGACGTACTCGATATATGCAGCTATATCTTCAGCATTAAGCCGACTTGTATTTCTAAGCGTAGAGTCCGCCCCGACCAAGTAAGCTTCGCCTGTCTTTCCTAAGCCTACGTCCACCCAAGAGTTGTCATTGGTCATAATCGAGTCAATCGCATCAATCGGAAACTGGACCACTAACACACCACGAACGCGTTTGAATTTAGTGAGCGGCGTCGCGATGAAAGACACCGGAGCGTCGTGTAAAGGAGCATAAGCGCTGTAATCTTCGTAAACCAGCTCACCTTGCTGCACCTTCAAAGCCGCGCGAAATGAACGCCCCAACCCTGAATCAGAGAAAGGCCCGTCGATCAACGAAGTCCCTAACTCAAATCCTTTATTAAGAGAATAGTTAATACGCCCTTCAGGGCCCACTAAATACACATCTCCAAAGCCTAATTTATCTGCATATTCCAAAAAGGCATTGTGATATCCGCTATGGGCGGAACTGTAAGATGAAAACTCATTAATAGGGCTTTCGAGCTTTTGTTTTTCACCCACAGCATTTGGGTTTGCGAATATATAATGGTACTGCAACAGCCAAGTATTCTCGTCAAAGTTCGAAAAGAATGCCGCCGTCTCTATGCTGTGTTGACTATTAACCACATTATATTTATCAACGTACTCAGTCTGAAAATAGTCCTTCAATTCTTGCTTTTTAATTTCGGACATTCCAGATGATTGGACTATGGCATCATAGGTATTGAAAAAATGAAAATTGGCAGACCCTGTATTTTGGTCCTGAGCCATTAACTGGAATTGTTTTCGGAGACCACTCAAATAAGCTTCGATATGCGCCTTTTTTAGCTCTAAGATAGCGCTGAGTTTGGACTGTGTCAGCTCACTGATCGTCTGCTGCGACTTAGTACTGGCGATATAACTAGCACTAAGCCCGACTAGCAGTAAGCTGATTAAAACGAGCGAAAGTGAACCATAAATTAGTTTCGATTTTATTTTCATTGTTATTGCTCTCGTGCGATTTACTACTAGTTACCCTAAATGCGTTGTGAACAAGTGTAGTCCAATACAATAGGAAAGAACCGCTCCGTGTCTGAAGCAAGAAATAAAAGCGCTTTCTATCCAGCGATATAATTCCTTTTTTGTATTGCCAATGCAACGCTAGCCAGTTGATTAATAGCCGGAACCTGATATGTTTGGGCGTTCCAATACAGATGTGAAATAACACGTGTCGAGTCGAAACTACCATCACGGTGACCTCAAGGTTGCGTTGATTGAAGCAGCGAATTTGCTGCTAAAAGAAAAGGGCCTAGAAGCGCTATCACTGCGCACTTTAGCGAGTGAAGTGGGGGTTAGCCATATGGCTCCCTATGCGCACTTCAAAAATAAGACTGAGTTGTTTCAAGCAATTGCTGCAAACGGGTTTCGCTCGCTAGCTAGTAGAATGGAAGATGTGGATATAGACCAAAAAGCAACGGTGCTGATTCTGGACTATGGCACTCAGTATATTGAGTTTGCGATTGCGAATGCCCCACTCTATCGAATGATGCTCAGCCAAACCCAAGTAACGGGTCCGCAACATTCACAAGACACAAGCAACCATATGTCACAAGAACTTAAGGATGCCAGCAAGAAGCCCTTTACGCTATTAGTCAGCGCTTTTGCAGAGTTAAGCCCCGACAAAGCCACACAGAATGTTCAAGCGCAAGGCGCATGGGCGATTGTGCATGGCATTGCGTCACTGTTGATTGACGGCCATTTGAACATTCCAGACGACATGAGCATTAAACAATTTCTCGCCGTCGCCTCGATGCAAATGCCGCAATAAGCGGCATTCAGTAGCCCCAAAAAGCCTAATATAGTATTTCAATATCCGTCGTTGGAAACGCGACGCACGAATGCGTCCAGCCGAAGGTTTCATCAGATTTACGCAGCCGCGCTTCTGGCGGGTTGAATACTTCGCCTTCGATCACTTTTACACGACACAAGCTACACTCGCCCGAACGGCAAGCATTCTCTACTGTATAGCCATTGCGTTCCAAGCTGTTCAACAATGGCTCCCCGACTTTAGCAATAAACTCGCCTTTACCCTGTACTTTAACCCTCACCTCGTCTTGCTCACTGACCACCGACGGCCAGTTTTCTAAACAGCTTGGCGTCTTTGGCGGGCCATTGCATTCGATACGAATATGCTTGCCTTGAACACCGAGTGATGTCAGCTGATCTTCGCAAAATTCGTTAAACGGCGTTGGTCCGCACACGTAAAAGGTTTTGCCTTCTACGCTACCGATAACGTCGGTGATCAATTCAGCGTTAAGGTGACCGGTTCGACCAGAATAGCCCTCAGTGGGTCGAGAAATCACTTCGGTCAAATGAAAGTTGTCGTGCTTTTCAGCCAGCTCACGAAAAGTGTCTTCAAAGATCACATCGTTTTCGTAGCTGTTGCCGTAAATCAAATGAAAATCGATTTTCAAACCACGATTCAACACACTCTCAATCATTGCTCTCGCTGGCGCGCCACCTGAACCTCCCGCAAGAAATACCAGCTTGTCGCCATGAAATAGAGGGTTGTGATAAAATGTTCCCATCGGACTCGTAGCCGAAAACTGCTGACCGACTTCGACGTTGTGAAGCAAGTAATTCGTTACGAACCCACCGTCGACCAGTTTAACGGTTAAGTCGTAATACCCGTTTTCAGGATCGGCTCGATGCGTCGGGCATGATGAAATAGCGTAAGGCCTTGCCGTCTCAACGCCGTTAATATTGACGTATAAATTGATATATTGACCGGCCTGAAATGGCGGCAATATAGCGCCAGTGCTAACGAGGCGAAACGTCTTGGTAGACGGCGTATCCTGAATCACCTCGGCGACTTTCAGCTGCAAACGCTTTGGATGCAGCTTTGCAATATCATTGCTGGTTTTCCACTTCTCTTGGCTAAAGTCGCTGCCGGTTTTCTCACGCGCACGCTTTCGTTCAACACCCTCGCTATACCCGACAATGTTTTCAAGGATATTCGTCTTCGCGTTGCCGGCGTTCTTGGCACTCGTGTTATTGCTATTACTGATTGAATTAGACATTGGCGACCTCCGCTTCACTTTCCTGCGTTGTTTTATTCTGGCGAACCTTTTTCAACACCGCTTTCGCAGTGGACACACCTACCATGTAGGTCGGCTGAAAGCCTCCCATCCCTTGCCATGATCCTGCCAAGTGAAGGCCGCTGACTTGATCATAGCGTTCGCGATGTAATGGGCCGTCTTCTGGGTTTTGCTGGAAGCCATAGATCGCGCCGCCGGGCGTATTGAGGTAGCGCATCATCGTCAGTGGCGTTGCCACTTCGACCTCTTCAATATGATCTCGAATACCCGGAAATACCTGTTCAGCCTGCTCAATAAGGTGCTCTGCAAAGTGATACTTAGTTTCGGCATAGTCTTCGACGGGAACATCTTCCCATACACTTCCATACTGAAGGCATAACAAGGAGAGCTGACTTTTTCCAGGCGGTGCAAAACTAGGATCATCAACGTTATAACACGTCAGCATTGTTGCCACTGGCGGATTCATAGTGCTCATGGTGTCATGCATTAACTCTTCGTCCATCGTATTCGAGATAAAGGTCGAGGCGTTTTTGATTCCCAATTTCTCTGGTGTGCAGTCAATGCCAAGGTAAAGGCAAAAAGCGGACGTCCCTAGATCGCGTGATTTAAAGTCTTGCGAGATACCTGAAGGCAACACTGGCGTATCAAGCAAATCCCCAAAAGTAACCACCGAGCTGGCATTGGATATAATCTGACTACAGCTAATCGAATCGCCGTTCTCAGTCACAACACCCGTCACTTTAGGCTTTTCACCGGACTGATCCGTCGTAATGGCGTCAACAGAACAATTAAAACGTACTTCGCCACCGGCTTCGAGGAAGGACTCTAGCAACGCGCTCGACAACGCCTGCGAGCCGCCCTTGATATGCCAGGGCTTGAAAACGCCATAGGCGTAAAGCATCACGGCAAGATCACAAAAATTACAGTCCTTAGGAGGCATCCCTAGATAGCACCAATAGGCGGCTAAAAGCGTTTTAATTTGCTCATCATCAAAGAACTCATCCAGTACGCTTTTCGCGTCGCGTAGGCCATATTTGACGTAGTTCTTGCAGTTCGTATTGAGCATCTTTTCGGAGTTCATTTTGCGTGCTTGCGGCAAACCCATGAAGCTTTCCATGGTGACTTGCTCACACAGTTCCATAAATCCGACAACGCCCTCTTCTTCTTGAGGAAAATTTTCAATCAGGGTGTTACGTATGCCACTCCAGCTAGCAGGCAAGGTGATATCAAACTCGTCTACGACAATCATTCGATACAGTTCACCCTCTTGCACAAACTCCACTTTGTCCATGACACCGAGTTCGTTAAACACCTTTCGCATGATAAAGGGCTTGTCCTCGGTGCCTAAGCCACTTAGTTGGTGCAAGGCGACTTCAAACTCAAACTCGCCACGAACAAATGAGGTAGCGCAACCACCTGGAATATTATGACGTTCAAGCAGCAAGGTTTTCGCCCCACCCCGCTGAAGAGCTGCTGCAGCCGTTAAACCACCATTCCCCGCGCCAATAACAATGGCATCAAACTCACTCATTTCTCTCTCCTATCACCGAAACAAAACACACATTTATCAAACGCTACCAAAAAAGACGATTCACTGAAGCCGCTTCGGTCTTCGATTAGCGCGGTCAAATAAGAATCTTTACGCTGTAAAGTTTTAGCATTTATACAAGCTAATGAGAGTAATGGCAAATTTTCAGTGTCTAAGTTTTGTAACCGCCAGATACTTACATGGAACATCACCTGCTCGCTATCGCGCTCAAGAAAACAATGAATCTCCCTAACGAAACCCTGTATCGCTGATAAAAACGAGCAAGGTAGCACCCCAAAACACGTAATAACTGTACCTAAAAAGGGGTTATTTATCGTAGAGAAATATGGACAATTGACTAAAGGTCAATTAAGTTGACTACCAGTCAATTGAAAGACAAAAACTTAGTGAGTTATCAATATAGTTATGAGCATACAGCAGCGCGCATACAGCCAAGATCAGAAGCTACAACGTCGAGACGACATTTTAAATGCCGCCGCGACTTTGTTTGAGCAACGCCGCTACGAACAAATCACGATGGATGACATTGCCAAAATAGCGGGCGTATCTAAAGGTACGCTCTATGTTTACTTTCGAACCAAGGAGTCTATTTTTTTAGAACAGGCTCGCCAGAAGATAGATCTATTCTTCGGTCATTTGCTTGAAGATCTTCAGTCGCACCAATCTCCCATTGGGGTTGATGGGATCGTAAGCGCTTTAGCAATCGCCTACAAAAACAGCGAAGGCATGACCAAGCTGCTATCTGTGCTGCACCAGGTACTCGAATACAAAGCCGGCTTCGATTGTGCACTGACGTTTCGGCAAGCGCTGTTACCCATGCTTAGACGAGCGGGCGAAGAGTGCGAACGGCACCTTTGGTTCATAACTAAAGGCAATGGCCAACGGCTGCTGCTTACTATTCATAGTATGTCACTCGGTATGCAGCAGCTGGCTGACCCCTCACCCGACATGAAACGCGTTGAGGAGCAACCCGGCATGGAGTTATATCGCTTTGACTTTGGGCCCTCTTTTTTAGCGATGCTCGACTGCCTACTGATAGGAATGGAAACACGCGCAAGAGAAGCGCGCACTGAATCAACATAACAAAAAGAACCGGTCGCTAGACCCAGCAAACTCGAAGAGGCACACAATGAAAAAACAAAAAACTTATTGCCGTATTTGCGAAGCCCATTGCGGTTTAGAAGTTGAGGTCGCGGACGACGAGCAAGTTCTATCCGTCAAACCAGACAAAGCTCATCCGGTGTCGAAAGGTTACGCCTGCATCAAAGGCGCGGCCATTGGCGCGCTTCACCATGACCCAGACCGCGTGAATTACCCGCTCAAAAAAGTGGATGGGAAGTTTGTGCGCGTTAGCTGGGAGCTGGCGATTCAAGAAATCGGTGCGCGAGTGAGCGCATTGCGCGAACAACATGGTGAGCGTTCAATTGCTATGTATCAAGGCAACCCTACTTATTTTAGCTTTCAGAATACGATGTATTCTTCCTCCTTTTTAGAGGCACTTGAATCGCCCAATATGTTTGCGTCTCACTCGATCGACGCGAACAATAAGTTTGAAGCATCAACCCATATTTATGGCCGCTCGTTAGTGCATCCAGTTGCCGATCTTGAACGGATTAATTACTTCATGTGCCTTGGCTCCAACCCCGTCGTTAGCCAAATGTCAGTCATGCAGGTGCTAAATCCTCTGCAAAAACTAAAGGCCATCGAAGCACGCGGCGGTAAAGTTGTGTTTGTTGATCCTCGCCGGACAGAAACCTCGTCAAAGGTGGGTGAGCAAGTCTTTATTAAGCCTGGTACGGACGCCTACCTGTTACTCGCCATGCTGCACGTTATCGCGCACGAAAGTCATTTCGATACTCACTATGCATCAAGATATGCCAATGGAGTTGACGACTTTATCGCTTGCGCTGAACCTTGGACACCGGAACGTGCCGCCAAGCTTACCGGCATTAGTGCCGAGACAATCCGCGCACAGGCGATTGCCTATCGTGATGCTGATGGTGCCGCGCTCTATATGTCTACCGGCGTTAACATGGGTCCGTTTGGCACGCTTTGCTACTGGCTCATTCAAGGCCTCAATTTAATCACAGGGAACATTGATCGAGAAGGCGGCTTGCTGCTCCCTCGCGGCGCCATCGACGCCGTTAAATTGGCCCAACTAATCGGACTCGGAAGTTTCGACGAGCATCGCACGCTCGTCAACAAGTGGCACCGCGTTGCGGGCTGTTTTCCGGCCTCAGCCTTAGTCGACGAGATCAATACCTCACATCCCGAACGCATTCGCGCCCTATTTGTATCTGCCGGTAATCCAGTGCATGCCATTCCTAATGGTAGTGCCTTGGGTGACGCTATGAATTCGTTAGATTTGCTTGTGTCGATTGACATTTATCAAAACGAAACCTCGGCCTATGCCGACTATATACTGCCAACGACTGACATGCTTGAGCGCTCCGACTACCCTGTTTCACATATGGTGTTGCAGGAAACACCCTATGCGCAATATACGCCCGCTATCGTCAGTCCAAAATTTGAACGCCGCCCCGAGTGGCAAATATATTCAGATCTCGCCGTCGCCTGTGGTGCCAAAGCACTTGGCCCTACTATTTGCAATGTCCTGCC
>CAJWBE010000005.1 GCA_913020045.1 uncultured Oleiphilus sp. | reverse complement strand
CAAGACATCCTGATACAAGATGTCTTTGGTGTGTTTTTGGGCATGAGTGGTTTCTTAGGCCAAAATATTAACTCGGAAAATGCGTTCCAGCGTTGGATCGACGCTGGGTATATTTCAGATAATAATCCAGCAACTGTCGTGGGTCATTCGCTTGGTGGTCACTTAAGCCTTATGGCCGCGGCGGAGTATGACGCTTATGTCTCTGAGGTCTACACCTTTAATGGCGCGGGTCTAAATGGTCTCGACTTTCTACTGAATTCGTCGAATCTAAATCCAGACAAGGTCACGCGGGTAGTTGCCAACGTGGGCTTCGAGGTCACGGCAAGTGATGTTTACTTAAACCAGTACGGTGAGCTTCATGAGCTAAGTACCAACCCGCAAGCATTGGCCAGCGGTCTTGGAGCGTTTCTCGATGACCTGTCTATTGGCAATCACTCTATGGTTCATATCGTAGACTCGCTTTCTTTAATGCGGGTTTTATCGACGGTTGACTCATCGCTTTCACTTGCTGATTTGAATAGGATTATCCTTGGTGCATCCAACCGCAAAATTGAGTCGGTGATACATTCCAACCAAACACTTCTGACCAATGGGCTCCCCTCGGATGCAGAGGAAAGCGAAGCCGCAATAAGCCAAAACACCATCATCGCTCACCTTGTAAAACAGCTTGGCTTTTCAGGTGCTATTCCCGCTAGTGTCAACAATTCTGATGACCTGATCGATCACTTGCTTAGCTCAGGTGTTGACTCGGCTGGTATTCAAATCACTCACATGCATAACATCGATGATGCACTTTCTTTAGCAACTAATGATACGGGGCCGCTGGGAAGGGCTATTCGGTATGCTTTGATGGAAAGCACTTCGTTCGTATTGCAACCACAAGCTGGTTATAGCTTAGGAATCTTTAGTGGTGTCGACATGTATCCTCCAGCAGAGTTTAGCGAACTATTTTGGTCAGACCGTCTGGACTATCACCTTCGGTTAGAGGCCGCGTTTCAGCGCAACGCAAGTGAACAGCATTTCGGCATGGTCGAGGGGAAAGGTAGTAAACACTACTTTGATAGCGTTAATGCAAGTCACCTTGATGTAAACGGACATGAAATTGGTATTCGGCATGTGAGGGGTGAACAGAGCGCGACGGACCACAATGGTGCCTACGCAAGCAATCAACATATTGTGTTTGGAGAGAATGCTGATGGGATTGGTGACGGAGACGAATTATTTGGTGGCGTGCATATTGGGGGCGATCATCTCTATGGCTTGAAAGGCGACGACACTCTGAACGGCGCTGCGGGAGCTGACGTGCTGGATGGTGGCTTAGGTAACGATATATTGATCGGCGGCGGAACCAATGACTTATTGCTGGGTGGGCAAGGAGATGACCTCTATGTTTTTCAACAAGGTGATGATCGGGATGTCATTAGTGACTCTAAGGGCAGCAACCGTTTGTCGATTGATACGAATGAAAGCATTGTATTAGTTCCTGTCGTAGAGGGTTCGACGGTCTATCGCAATGAGGTCGACACAGACGAACGTCGTTACATCATAACGTCTTCGGGAATGATTATTACTAACAAGGACGCCAGCGATACCATTTTGATCGAGGGATGGGACCGAAAAGAAAACGATTTTGGTTTGACGTTCAAAGAGGCCGACCCCGTAGTTGAGAGTGACTATTTTTTTACGTCGGTTCGTGGTGAGCATCATGACCTAGCAAGCTATATTCGGATACACAATGACCCAAACCTAACTAGGCTATTAACAGAGGCCTTATCACAAAATACGTCAAGCGCAGAGCCGTATAGTGTTAGTCCAGAACGTTCAGAGTCTTTCAATGAAAATGTACCCGTGCATATCGACGGCGGAAGTGGTGACGACCATCTGTTTGGATTACAAGCATCCGATGTGTTGATTGGCGGAGACGGCAATGACTATTTGTACGGCGATGATCAAAACTATACCGCTAGGATAGGCGATATATCCCATGAGAAGACAGCTGGTGCGGATGTTCTCTCCGGAGGCGATGGCCGAGACTTGATATTCGGTGTGATTGGCGATGACACTATTGATGGCGGCAGCGGCGCCGACTTTATTGACTCAGGAGAGGGAAACGATGTCGTTGATGGTGGCGGTGGCAATGACATTATTTCGGGAGCTGCTGGTCAAGACACACTAACTGGAGGTGCTGGCAGTGATGTCATCTGGGGTGACCGAGGAATCGTTAGTTCTGGGGCTTATAACCGAGATGGATTTTGGTATGAACTTGATCATTCCTTGCTATGGGATTCTGTCTTGCAGCGAGATACGGATAATTATCTCTTGGCTCCTCAGTTGGTTGGTGTCGAAACCTACCAACTATTTGACGGGGTAAACAATAAAGATACTTTAGTAGGAGGCGCTGGTGATGATTACCTTAATGGGGAGGGTGACCATGACGCGCTTTTTGGAGGTGAGGGCAGCGACTATTTGGTTGGTCATCATGGTGATGATTATCTGTATGGAGGGGCGAATCAAGATGTCATTTACGGTGATGATGAGTTAGGGGAACACTTCGGTCAGGATGATTTATATGGTGGTGCGGGCGCAGACAAACTGTTTGGTGGCGGCGGTAACGATTACCTTTTCGGGGGTGATGGTGATGATTTACTAGATGGCGGCAGCGGTTCGGACAACTTGTTTGGGAATGCAGGCGTTGACCTGATAAGCGGAGGCGACGGTGTTGATTACCTAACAGGAGGCAGAGGGGATGATACGCTGTCGGGTGGTGAAGGTAGCGATACGTTCTATTTTAATCTTGGAGATGGAAACGATACGGTTATTGATTCGACTGACGACCTACAAGGCGATGTGTGGGTGTTCGGCGCCGGAATTTCGTTTGAAGACATTAATTTGCATGATACGGGGGCGGGCACGCTGCTAGAGGTTGGCTCCCAAGATACAATCGAGTTTGAACATCAATTAGATGATAGCAAGCGCTGGGAGTTCGCGAATGAAAGCTATATGTTCGCGTCATCTTCTAGCGACGACCTTCATACAAATAATCAGTCAGAGACCGTCTTTTTATATGATGGTGATGATGTCGTCAGTACTTATGGTGGTGTAGACGTTGTTTTTGCCGGGCTTGGCAACGATACGGCTTACTTGGGCTTGGGCGACGATTCTTTCTATGGTGAGGACGGAGATGATTGGGCCTATGGTGAAGAAGGGGATGACACCTTATATGGCGGTGACGGAGAGAACGCACTCGACGGTGGTAGTGGTGATGACACTCTTAATGGGGGCAGTCAAACCGACTTCTTATACGGCGGTGATGGTCAGGACGAGTTGTTTGGTGGTGACGGCGATGACCATCTATACGGAAATGCCGGTGATGATGTTTTAAATGGCGGAGACGGCAGTAACTTCTACTACTTCGGTATTGGTGACGGGCACGACACAATAAAGGCCCGGGTAAATTTCGACGTGGCTGCGTCGAGCGTCATCGCTATCCGCGAAGGCTTAGCATTAGCGGACCTCTTCTTCAGTATTCAAGAATCTAACCTCATTGTGACTATTCGCTCATCGGGTGAAACGTTAACCGTTGCTGGCTACTTTAGAGATAGTGATCAGAGTTTATTTGACGTGAATGAATTTTCTGGTTTGGTGCTAATGGATAGCGGTTTGGGACTAGGAAATTCCCAGATACTCGCAAAAGTTGTATCGGACTATGCGGCGGATAACTCCGGAGCTGCTCTATGGTTTGGTGATGGTGGAAATAACGAACTGCATTTAGTCGATGAGAGTGGTGAAGTGCATGGCTTAGCGGGAGATGACTATTTAAAAGCAGCTCACCACTGGGGGGCGACTTTGCATGGAGGTGTCGGAGATGACCTGATAATTGGTTCACGCGAAAACGATACGCTATATGGCGGCGAGGGGGACGATACCATCATCAATGCTAGCGGCCATGATGAAATTTTTGGTGGCCCCGGCAGTGACACCTTTCATGATTCGCGTAACGCAGACACTTATTATTTCAATATTGGTGACGGGAGCGATACATACCTTCCTGACTCAGGGTCACGCGCTGGCAATTCAGAGGACCGTGCGAAGTTTGGAGAAGGAATCACAATAGGCTCTTTAGTATTTGAGCGGGAGGCTAATGATTTAGTTATCACGTATGGCGGTCCGCAAGACCAAGTCCGCTTTGTAGATTGGTGCTCGTCTAGTACGAACGCGTTTGCAAAGTTCATGTTTTTTGATGGTTCTGAGCTTAATCGTGATGAAGTTAATGCCTTAACTGAACAAAACTATTACGGAGACGAATTCGACAATGAGCTTATAGGTGGCTATGTGAGTGAGTCGATTTACGGCTTTGCCGGCGACGACTCTCTTAACGGTAGCTACGGTGATGATCAATTATTTGGCGGTGACGGCAACGATGTCTTAAACGGTGGTCCCGGCTTTGATGAGTTAACTGGCGGCAAAGGTAATGATGTTCTAAGTGCATCTGGTGATGATGGTCGCCTATACATTAACCGTGGTGACGGTCATGACTCAGTGGAAGGTTTTCGTGGTGAATTGGTGTTTGGTGAAGGGGTTGATTCATCAGAGCTAGAAAGCCAAAAAGACGGTCGCGCCTTGATTTTATCCTTAAATGGAGGGAGCCAGAGCATACGCTGGGAAAACTGGATGGCAAGTGCTAGTTACGGGCCGTCTGTTATCCAGTTCGCTGATGGTACGAGTTTGTCATCTGATTTTTTTACTCAGCAGCATACGACAGTTAATGGAACCGAGGAGAATGACGTTCTTTATGGCAGCTACTTAGATGATGTGGTTGCTGGTGGGGCTGGGGACGATGTTATTTCTGGTATCCGGGGAAATGACGTTCTTATGGGTGGCGCCGGTGATGATTCGATACACGCAGGCTTGGGATTTTCCCGCTTAGAAGGAGGGATAGGCAATGATACCTTGCAAAATGGCCTTATTAATTATGGCGGTGACGGCGACGATTATATTATCGGAGCGAATCGTGAGGGTGTTGAAATAACCGGAGGGCGTGGAAACGATGTCCTAAACGGGCAAGCGTATTCAGATGTTTATTACTTCGCTTTAGGTGACGGCTATGACGAAATTAATGATGCAGGAGGAGCGGGTGACAAACTGATATTTGGACCGGACGTTCTAGCAGGGGATATCCTGGTTTCCCAAGAGGGTGACAACTTACTTCTTAGTCACAACAATTCGGGTGACATTATCAATATTAAAGGCTGGTTTGATGGCCTTGGAGGCCGGCGTCTCGAACAAATAGTGTTCTCTGATGGTACTACCTACTCACAGAATTCCTTTGATGAATTATTTCGAATAAAAACAGGAACTTCCGGTGATGATACCCTTTCCGGCTCAATGGAAGACGAAGAGTTTTATGGGCTTGGCGGTAATGATTCAATCTCTGGATATGGCGGTAACAATTATATCGAGGGCGGCGCTGGTGATGACCTTCTTTATGGCGGTTTCGGGGAGGACCGAATTTTAGGAGGAGGCGGCAATGACTATTTGGCAGGTGGTGCGCAAGCTGACTATTTGTATGGAGGAGATGGTGATGATGTTTTATTCGCCGGCTCCGAGAGCTCAAACTCTGCGCACGATAAGTTTTATGGTGGCATAGGTAACGACAAGATGTTTGGTAGTAGTGGGACTTACTATTTAAATATTGGGGACGGAAAAGACCAGATTGCTGACTTGGCACTGAGCACTATCGATTTGAACTATCGCGGGGAGATTATTTTCGGAGAGGGCGTTACCCAGGAAATGGTACTAATTTCGCGCTCCGATGATGATTTAAAAGTCATATATAGCGATGCAGATGAGGTCTTGGTTAAAGGTTGGTTTGATATCCAAAATCGCGCGCTTAAAGGACTCTTGTTTGCTGATGGCTCAATGATATCTCAAGCATATATCAACGCTATGTTTGTCGAGCAGTCAGGCTCTGCTTTGCCCGATATTCTGCAAGGGTCTTATCTTGATGACCGTTTAATCGGATTCGATGGTAGCGATCGGCTATACGGCAAGGTAGGGGATGATGAACTAATTGGCGGACCCGGCAATGATTTATTAGATGGAGGGAAAGGCGACGATACCTACTATTACTCAGTGGGTGACGGAGCAGACATTATTTCTGATTCTGGTCTTTCGGTTAATCACGACAAATTGGTGTTTGGTGAAGGAATTCGTTTTGACGAGATGTCTTTTGAAGTGCGTGATGCTGACTTAATAATAAAGATGCAAACCGAAGGGAATTCAATTGCAGTCAAAGATTGGTTTTCGAGTACTCACTACCTGATAGAGGAATTTGTGTTCGCTGACGGCGTGGTTGTGGCCGCGGAGGACGTACAAGCAAAAGCAGTTATAAATGGCACTGAGGGGAAGGATTGGCTTCAGCTTTATGAGAATGTTCAAACCGTTGATGCTTTGGCTGGGGATGATTTTATTTATGGGTCTCCTTTTGACGATCGTGTTTATGGTGGCCAAGGAAGTGACACGATACGTGATCATAACCACAACAAGCCGCGTTCAGGAGTTAGTGGTGCGGGTGCGGATTGGTTTTCTGGCGGCAAAGGCCGGGACTTTTATTATCTCTATGAGGGTGGGAATACACTATTTTGGTCGCGAGGCGATGGACCGGACGAAGTAAGGTTTAGCGGTTTAGATAATGACGATGGTCGCTTGGGCGGCAATACCGTGGAGTTTGGAGAAGGGATTAGTGCAGAAGATATTTCGGTAAAAATATCCGACTACCAATTTGAGTTATGGGTGGATCAAACACTAGCGTTAACGTTTTATGGGGCGTTTTCTGTAGACGGGTATTATAAGGGCATCGAGTATTTTAAGTTTGGTGAAGGCTCCGATCAGCAAACCTTGTCATTCTATGACTTTATGGAGCGGCCTATGGAAGGAAATAATTTGTTTATTCGCTTTAACGGTGATGATGTCCTTCATACAGGTAGCGGAAATGATTACGTTTTTACAGCCGGAGGCGATGATCTAATTAATAGTGGTTTGGGCGACGATACGATTAATGCAGGCCTGGGTATCGATACCGTTAGGGCGGGTAAAGGGAGTGATACGATTCGAAATGGTAGCGGCCAGAATCATTATATTTTTGAAAAAGGTGATGGCCAAGATGTGATTAAGCAAACAATAGATTTGGCATATAAAAGTCGAATTAGTATTGAAGGCATCGCTGAAAACGAAGGTGTCGCGTTTGAGAAGCAAGAAAGGGATTTGATTATCTATTACGGAGAAGAGGACCACATTCGCTGGGAAGGTTATTTTAACCTTAACAAGGCTTATTACGACGGAAGTCAGAATTGGGGAAGTTTTGACTCGATTATGCAAAGCTCAGCGTTAAGTAGAATTGCGACTCCTTATGCGACCTATGCGCATGAAGACATTGTTGGGTTGTTGCAGCCTAGTGCAGGCTTGAATCAATACATTTTAGGTAGCACTGCTTCGGATTCATTACGTGGTAGTGACGGCAATGATACCTTACGAGGATTCCAGGGTGATGACACTTTAGAAGGTGCGCTTGGCAACGATCGTATTTTTGGTCACGACGGTAATGATGTTATCTCAGGTAACGCTGGTGATGACTATATTCGGCCCGGCGCCGGTGAAAATAGACTGCTTTTTGAATTGGGTGACGGCCGTGATTACGTCTCATTATCTGCTGGGCTGAACGCGCTAGAGTTTGGTGCCGGTATTCGGTCGGAAGACCTTACTTTAACGAAAACCTATGAGGCAGAACCTTCCCATGTTGCAATTTTTGATCGACGTTCTAAGTCTATTTTAAGCTATAGCGACAGTGACGCGATCCAGTTTTCTTCTTTGTCTCATCACTTGTTGGATTTACTTCAATTTACTGATGCACAAAACGGGGTTTTTAATGCGGATTTACGTGACTATACCCTAACCGTGTATGGCTTTGAACAGCAGGATGTAGACCCTGATTACGAGTTTAAAGTAACAGGAAGAGGCGATGAAACCATGACGTCGGAAAACCCTTATCACGATATTATTTACGGCGGTTCTGCTAACGAAAACATACGTGGAATTATGGGGCACAATGAAATCTATGGCGGTGGAGGCAATGACAATATTCAGGGAGGGTTACATGACTCAAAATTGTACGGTGGTGATGGCGACGATAGCCTATTCGGTGCGCACGACGACCTTTTTTCTCTTCCTTATATTGACGGAGATTTCCTGCTCGTAGGAGGCGCAGGCAAAGATAAGTTGTTTTCTGGTACAGGCTACGATACCTACCAATTCGAACTGGGCGATGGAGTGGATATCATCCATGATCGTGGTGGCGAGCGCAGTAGTTTTCATCAGAAAACAGATGTGATTGAGTTTGGAAGTTCGGTAGACATTCAAGATCTAAAGATTATGTCAGAAGAGACCTCGCTGATTCTTCAATACGGCACCGCCGATTCGATTACGGTCAACGAATATTTCGCGATGACAAGCGACGGGCAGTGGACCAAGGCAAACGGAACCATTGAACAAATACGGTTTGCAGGCGGCCAGCGGTATGAGAGTCAAAATCTAATTCGCTGGAAAAACTCCGAAAACCTAGCGCCAATTGTTAGTCAGCCAATTTCGAAACTACAGTTTAATGGCGTCGGAAACGACCTTGAATGGCGAGTACCTGAAAACACCTTCTTTGATTATGAGGGCGATTCGCTGGTGTACAGTATTTCGTCCCTAGAAGACTGGATGTCATTTGATGGCGAGATCTTAACGCTTCGTCCAGAAAACAAAAACGTGGGCGACCATTCTTTCGTGTTGAGTGCGCGGGATGAGTTTGGTTTGGTGAACACACAATTCGAAATTTCACTCACTAACGCTGAAAACCAGGCGCCGTCTCGCACTGTGTCGGCAATAAATATTGACTGGAAAGAAGATGAATCTTCTTTCTGGACAGTCCCTCAATCCAGCTTTTTAGACCCAGATAGTGACGAATTGGTTTACCAGCTTGCGATGGATGATGGTTCAGTCCTGCCTTCGTGGTTGATGTTTGATAACGGCTCTTTATCTGGCAGGCCTCTGAATGAAAACGTCGGTTCTTATAATCTTCTACTAACGGCGTCAGATTATTTGGAAGAGGATTCGCTGTCATTGACACTTGATGTTTCGAACGTCAACGATGCGCCAATCTTGAATGGTTCGATTAGTAATCAATACGTATCGAATCAGCGAGACTCGGTAATTGAAATCGAGCATGGATTATTCCTAGATCATGATGTTGCGGATACCTTGCAATTATCTGCAGCATTGGAAGGAGGCGGAGATCTTCCAGAATGGATCACCTTTGCTGCAGAGTCTCACCAGCTATTTGTCTCGGGTGACACTGCACCGATAGGAGAGCACTCGATTGTTGTCAGCGCTACCGACTCATACGGGCTGAATACCGAGACCAGTTTCAACTTGCAAGTGGGTACGGCGCTTGACGACATTCTTGTATTAAAAGGAACAAAGCGGAGCGACCGGCTGGAAGGCGCAACGAATGATGATGTTTTGACGGGGCTTGGTGGTGCCGACGTGCTGCTTGGACATCAAGGTAATGACGCCCTGAAAGGTGGCGGAGGAAATGATGTCCTGACTGGTGGTGCGGGGAACGATACGCTTAAAGGTGGTTCAGGAAGTGACTATCTCCAAGGCGGGGAAGGAAATGATCTCTTGGTCGGCGGGAAAGGAAACGATGTATACGAGGTGTCGCTTGGAGGCGGTTTTGACAAAATTAATAACGTAAGTAGCACTCACACGGCTGACTCTGATGTCATAAGGTGGACCGGCAGTGTTGATGTCGACCATCTTTGGTTCGAACGCGTTAACAAGCATATGGACATCCATGTCCTGGGTAGTGACGACAAAGTAAGGGTCAATAACTGGTACCGTGGTGCGAAGTATCAGGTTGATAGTGTGGAAGTCGATGGTGCTTCAATTGATTCTTCCGGAATTCAATTGCTAGTCAATGCTATGGCAGCGTTTGACTCCCCACAAGGTGGGAACATTACTTTGAACGAACAAGAGCGGTCTGAACTAAGTGAAATTATCACAGCAAATTGGCAAGCAGCTTAAACGTGGCTATTAGGTTCAATGGTTAAGAGAATAAAAGTTATCGCTAAGCCTTGCGGCCAAGCTAAGTTCTGGCGCAAGATTAGCGACTGATTTTACTTAGTATGCGATGAATGAATAACACGATGATGACGATGGATTTAAGCAGCATATTGGCTGTGGTGCTGATAGTTGCGGTTTGCGCATTCGCTTTTATATGGATGCGTAACCGAAAAACAGGGCGAGCGCTGGTTGGCTTGGAACATGAAGTCATGCTGCAAACGGATGCCGTGAATGAGCTAAAGCTTCGAGAACAAGCATTGCATAGCGATTTGGCAGCGGCTGAACAGCGGTTGATGGATCGTCGCGAAGAGTTGCTGCGTTCAGAAGATCAGTTGGAATTGCAGCGTTCGGCTGTTGACCGTTTTCGTCAGCAAAGTTTTGAGGCAGAAAAACTCGCTGATAACTTTAAAGTGAAGTGGGAGGAGTCGCAGGCTCGGTATGCGCTTTTGGTTACAGATAGGGAAGTATCGCAGCGAGAGGCGAGTTCTGTACAAACGGATTATCGTGTACTTTTAGAAGAGCATTCATCCCTTAAGGCATCGCTCGAAGAAAGAGAGAAGTCTCATCAGCAACAGCTGTTGAACTTTGATGAGCAAAAGAAACAGTTAGAACAATCCTTTCAAGTATTAGCAAATCGTATTTTTGATGAAAAAGGAAAGCATTTAAGTAACAACAACAAAGATTCGATCGAGCAGTTGCTAAAACCTTTTCGTGAGCAAATTACGGAATTTAGGGCGCGGGTCGATGGCATCCACAAAGAAAACAATGAAGCTAGTGGTAGTTTGCGTAAAGAACTAGAGCAGTTGCGTGAGCTTAATCATACGATGACCGCCGATGCTAAGAATCTGACTGAAGCGCTTAAAGGCGACAAGAAAAAAGTAGGGTCGTGGGGGGAAATCCAATTAGAGAAAACACTGCAGCAAGCAGGCCTCGTAAAAGGAGATCATTACGACACGCAAGTACAGTTTAAAGATGAACACGGTAAAAATAACTTTCCTGACTTTGTGGTGCAGCTGCCTGACAATAAACAAATTGTTTTGGACAGCAAGGTATCGTTAGTTGATTACGACTCTGCGATATCTGCAGAGACCGACGAAGCGTCCGGTATCGCGCTTGATCGTCATGTTCAAGCCGTGAAAAACCACATTGACGGTTTGGCCGCCAAAGATTACTCAAACCTGATTGGGATGAAGAGCCCAAGTTTCGTGTTGATGTTTATGCCAATCGAGCCTGCCTATATAGAAGCGATGAAGCGAAGCAATGAACTATTCAACTATGGCTATCAAAAAAATGTGATCATGGTATCGCATACAACGCTGATGCCCATTTTGCGCACGGTGGCTAACCTTTGGATGATTGAGCGTAGTAATGCAGAGGCTAAAGAGATTAGTGATAGAGCCGGAGATGTTTTTAATCAGGTTTGCATGGTGGCTGAGCGTTTACAGAAACTTGGCGCTACGCTTCAAACCGCGAGCAAGCATTATAACAGCGCGGTGACAGCGGTGGCTGGCCAGCAAGGCTTGCATGGCAAGGTTGAGCGCTTCAATAAACTGTCCAGTAAAGTAACGAAAAGTATGCCAGATTTGGAACCAATGCATTTAGATATTGAATCCGATAGATTGGAAGCGATTCGTATTGACGAGCCCTCTGATGACGCAGACAATGCGATAAGGGTTGAACCTGATGGTCAGCTAGAAAACCAAGTGAAAGAGAATGAAAAAGAATTGTGAAATTCTTTGTCATAATTTTTATGATGTAAGAATAAGTTATTGGTTTCGATAGAGAATCTGATAAATGTCAATTCGAAGTCAAAAGTTGACATTTAGGAAATGACCAGCAGTTCACACTTTGCTAATATCTCGGTCGTATAATGCACACAATTCATACGATTGAATGACGAAAACTAAAGAATAGTTACAAAAATTAAATAGCAGCACCACGATAAAAATTAAAGAGCATCTCGGGTAAATGTCACACCGAACCTAGAATAAACGTGACGCTTACTCATAAAAAAGATGCCTGACAACTAGTGATCGGAAGGCTAATAATGATTATCAGTACTATTATTCATGGTTTAGAGATAGCAACCGTGTTGTTGGTTGGTTTGATGAGTTTTCAAATCACCCGGTGTTATCGACAGTATGCGACCGATGCAGGGAGTTCGTCCGTACTAAAACCATTAGATGTGAAACAAACAGACGTTAGGGAAAACGACGCAGAAATAACTATCGCGGAATCGAATAGCGCACTGCGTGAAGTTCCTCAGCCTCTGGTCGAAAAGACACCTGCATCTTCTGCAGCGCTTAACGACTACATTGGTGGGTTTTTCGCTGCTGAGCCTGAAACAGACCTGAATGCCTTTAAGGCTGAAGTTGAGGCGCCAGTAGAGCAAGAGAAACTAAGCGATTCAACTGTTACGGTGTCGAAAGAACAGCTTGCTGAGTTTAAAGCGCCGGAGACGATTGAACCTATTTTGATTAACCCTGTTCGGGTGGTTGATGTAGATGAGGAAGATACCTTTATTGTCGTTGAGGCAGGCAGTGTCGAAGCGACTGATAAAAAAGAGAATGTCATGTCAGATAAAGTTGTGCATGCCATGCTCGAGGAAGCGAACTTGGTTTACACGCCCTAGGCAAATGCCATGGGCGTAATACCACCGCTTGTAAAAGCAGCGCACTGAAAAGTGGGTTGCTTTTTTTATGTCTCGCGAAGCGGATAAAGTGTTAGTGTGGACTATGCTAAAAAAGTCTATTTGAATAATGTGGAATGATATGAAAAATCAAATTCGAATTGTGTTGCTAAGCATTGCATTGGCGAGCCCGATTACTGGGATGTCCAGTGGATTGCCTGCGGAGCATGAAGCCGCCAGATTAATGTTGTCGCTAGAGTCCTTGATTGAGGGTGAGCAATGGCAGGCGGCGGGGGAGCGATTAGATTCACTGAAAGCATTAGAGGTTGATCTTGAAAGTGACTTTCTCTTTTACAATGGTTTGGTCTTATCACGTTTAGGTGACTATTCTGGGGCCGTGTCTAACCTTGAACAATACGTCGTTGATGCGGGCAAAGAGGGCGCATTCTACAGTCAGGCCCTATCGACCCTAACATTGCTGGAAGAGAATGCTGCGGCAGATTCAGCGCAACCCGAGGCACCGGTTTCTGTGCAGCCTGAGCTAAAAAGCAATGATGACGGGTATATCAAATCCCTTCAGGCTTTATATCTGACAAGCGATCCAAAATCGGCTTTGGTGCAACAGATCAATAGTTTGCTGTCTTCTCATCCTTACACTGGAACTCGAGTGAAAAAAAGTCGAGCCCGACAAGGTGTGCAGTATTCGCTTTCCGTTAACGGAACTGAGTTATTGCTTCAAGAGCGTTCTTACCAAAATGAACAGCCTATGCTGCAAGTTAAAAAGTTAAATGTATTAGGGGTAAACCCTTTTATGGATTACGGTTGCTCTTCTAGTCAGTTCTTATGTTATTTGTATCATCCTTCGAAGGCGAATGAGCGTTGGATTTTGGTAGACCGAGATAATCTTGTTGTTAGCGAGTTAAGCCAAGCATTTAGTGAGCTGATTCGTTTGATGCAACGTGGCGCTTAAGATCGAGTGCTGACTATTTAGACTGGGTGATGATTTAATGGATCAGTCCTTCAAAGTAATGACGAAGACCTTAAAGCAATTTAAGGTCGCAACCGAATCGAAAGACTGGGATGCCGTGTCGACGCTGGATACTGAGTTTCGGGCTGAGTTGGAAAACGCTATGTCTCTTGTATCTAATGACACCAACGCTTCGAAATTGGTGTCATTTTTAGAGCGAGCTAACTCAATTTATGAGCTGGTTAAGTCTGGGGCCGAGAAGAATCGGGATGAAATAACCGAGGAGCTTAGACAGCTTTCAAAGGATCAAAGAGCGGCGGCGAGTTATGAACAGTCGGCACGTTTGCGATAAATTTTTATTCGACGCTTCTTCACTGAAGTGACAAAAAATTGATTAAATTTCGAAACAGACAAATAAATAATAAAATAGCGTCACTTTATTGACTGTTACCCCATTCCATACTTTAATAAGTCCATACGATAGCAAAGCTTATTTCGCCTGTTTTCGCGAGACATGACACCTTTCCTGCTTTGCTTATTATACCAACAGATTCTTACGAAACGGTCTCCACAATGGTGTGGGCCGACATAATAAAAAGGCAGGTTCATGGCGCAGGATATGAAAGTTTTGGTTATGCATGATAACCAAGAGGTACTTCGTGATGTGACTGTTATATTCCAGTTTTTGGGTGAAGAAGTTATTTCGTGTGATTTTTCTGACTGGAAGAGTCATGCGGAAAATGAACTGGAAGACTCTACTCAGTTGGGCGTAATTTGTATTGGCAAAGACGCCGGCTCGTTAGACACTGTCGTGAGTGAGATCGAAAATTGGGATGAGGGGATTCCTATTCTCCTGATCGGTGACGCTGAATTGGATGACAAAGACGCGTTGCAGAAAACAAAAGTGATTTCTCGCCTTGATTACCCACCTAACTATAACAAAACGCTTGATAGCTTATATCGGGCGCAGGTTTACCGTGATCAGTTCTCAGCTAGCAATGGTCGTGGAAAGCAGCGTCAGGTAGAACTGTTTCGCAGCCTTGTAGGAACTAGCCGCGGCGTGCAGATCGTACGAGAGCTCATGTCGCAAGTGGCAGATAAAGATGTCAGCGTACTAATTACTGGTCAGTCAGGGACTGGTAAAGAGGTGGTTGCGCGTAACTTGCACTATAACTCCCACCGCCGAAACAAGCCTTTTGTGCCGGTTAACTGCGGAGCGATTCCAGCAGAGTTGCTGGAAAGTGAGCTGTTTGGACATGAAAAAGGTGCATTTACAGGGGCGATTACGTCTCGTGCAGGGCGTTTCGAATTGGCCGAAGGTGGAACGCTTTTCCTAGATGAAATCGGCGATATGCCACTGAACATGCAGGTGAAAATCCTGCGTGTGTTGCAGGAAAAAATGTTCGAGCGCGTGGGAAGTAATAAGACCACGCCAACCGATGTTCGCATTATTGCCGCGACACATAAAAATTTAGAAGAAATGATCGTAGAGGGTAGTTTTCGCGAAGACCTTTATTATCGATTGAACGTATTTCCGATTGAAATGCCGGCGCTAAAAGATCGGGTTGAAGATATTCCTCTGTTGATGAATGAATTGATTTCAAGAATGGAAACGGAAAAACGAGGTTCGATTCGTTTCAATTCCGCGGCAATTCTGAGTCTATGTCGGCACGAGTGGCCAGGCAATGTGCGCGAACTTGCCAACTTGGTCGAACGTTTGGCGATTATGTACCCATACGACGTAATTGGCGTGCAGGAGCTGCCGCAGAAATACCGACACGTAGAGATTGAAGAAGAGCAGGTGATGAGTAATGAGGTCTCTAGTCAACTAGCGCCAGGACTGGTGGGTTTAGATGCACCGGCATTGTTGCCGATTAATGGGATTGATCTGAAAGACTATCTTGGCAACCTTGAAAAATCTTTAATACAGCAGGCGCTTGATGAGTCATCTGGGGTGGTCGCTAGAGCCGCTGAAAAACTAAGAATCAGGCGGACGACTTTGGTAGAGAAAGTACGTAAGTACGGACTGAATGATTAACTGATTAATGGGTGGGTCAATAAGTCGACGACAAACCAGGCCTAGTGCCTGGTTTTCTATTTAGGGCGTCGGGTTTCTGACAAACGACCTTTCTAATACATCGTAAATTTTATTAAGTAATTGAATTTTATAATAAAAATATAGTTGGATCAAAACCTGCATTAACCTCCTTGAAATACCCATAGCTGGATTGACGTGATGTCTTTTCTGTTCAGCTAAAAATCTGTTTTAAGGATGCGGTCAATGCAACAACCTAAATCACGACAATGGAATATTGAGCACGACGGCCTGGACACGATTCCAGATGCGGCGGTCGCCCGAGTATTAGGTAGCAAAAAAACTGCGAGCTCTAAGGCTGATGTCCGTGCGTTGTTTTCCGACGAACATCTACTTGCTGACTCTTTATCTTCTGATACATCAGACGGTCAGCCAGTAGAACAAGCCTTGTCGTTGTTTGATCATTTATCGTCACAACTTACCTCATCCTACCGAGATCTAGAGCAGAAGGTCCACAAATTAAAACACGACCTTTCAGAAGAAGAGATACAGCGACAAGAGCAGTTACGCGAAAAGGATGCGATTGCAACGCGTATGGAGACCTTGCTCGAGATTCTTCCCGCGGGTGTCGTGTTGATCGACGGAAAAGGGTGCGTTAGTGAGTGCAATCCCGCAGCGGTGGATTTGCTAGGCGAGCCTTTAGAGGGGCAGTTGTGGGTTGATGTCATTAAACGTTGCTTTGCGCCAAAGCATGATGATGGGCACGAAGTTTCATTGAAAGACGGGCGACGCGTGCGCATCGAAACTCGCTCAATGACTGCAGAGCCTGGTCAGTTAATTCTATTAAGTGATTTAACCGAAACACGCTTGTTGCAAGCAAAGGTGAGCAGAACCGAGCGTTTGGGGTCTCTTGGTAAAATGGTAGCCAGCCTTGCACATCAAATTCGCACGCCACTGTCGACTGCAATGCTATATGCAGGGCACCTTAGTCAGGCGGGAATCTCTGACAAGATGCGGCAGGATTGCGCGAGCAAATTATTGTCGCGGCTGACGCACTTAGAGCACCAGATTAGGGATATGCTGATTTTTGCCAAAGGCGAAACTCGCATGGCGGAAGAGTTAACCGTCGAGAATTTCGAAGTTGCATTGCGTGCAGCCATTGAGCCGGTTGTCGAGAAATCAAAGATTGATTGTGATTGGCAGGTAAACACGTCTTCTCGCTCAATATTGTGTAATCGCGAAGCATTGGTTGGCGCCTGTCTTAACCTTGTCAATAATAGTATTGAGGCGTTTGAGCAGTCGGGTATTAAGGGCCGTTCCTTGCAACTCGATATCAGTTTAGACAGCGTTGCCGAGAGCGGCATTTGCTTAAGCATTCGCGATAATGGACCGGGTATTCCAAAGGTTCATCAAAGTAAACTTTTCGAGCCATTCTTTACCACCAAACCACAGGGTACAGGCTTGGGTTTGTCAGTGGTACAGGCGGTTGTTAAAGCACATAAAGGCGTATTCACGCTGGACTCATCGAAGCAGGGCGTTAACTCGGTTATTACCTTGCCCAGTCATTCAACAAGCAAACTAGCGTCACCGGCGATCGGCCAATAGGAGAGTTATATGTCGAATTACACTGTACTGATCGTAGAAGACGATAGTGCCCTTCGCGAGGCGCTATGTACCACCCTTGAATTGGCTCATTTGAAGTACCTAGAGGCTGACTGCGCTGAAAATGCGCTAAGTATCCTAGAGAAAAAGCCGGTCGATATTGTAGTGAGTGATGTCAATATGCCAGGTATGGACGGTCACGAATTACTTGCGCAGGTAAAGGCTCGCTTTCCTGGGCTGCCGATGATGCTTATTACTGCATTTGGTCAAATTAAGCATGCGGTCGATGCCATGCAAGCGGGTGCCGCTGATTACTTGGTAAAGCCATTCGAGCCTCAAGTGTTGATTGATTCTATTAGTGCGATTCTTGGTGGAACGGCCAGTAACTCTAATACCAATGAGGCCGTGGCAGAAGACCCCTTTAGTCGTCAGTTTTTCCAAGTGGCATCCAAGGTGGCCGAGTCTGAGTCCACGGTATTGATTTCCGGAGAAAGCGGCACAGGTAAGGAAGTCTTGGCGCGTTATATCCACGAACATTCGCCTCGCAGAAAACAGCCGTTTGTTGCGATTAACTGTGCGGCGATTCCTGAGAATATGCTTGAAGCAATGCTGTTTGGCCACGAAAAAGGCGCGTTTACAGGCGCTTACGCAAGCTCGCCCGGTAAATTTGAACAGGCCAACGGCGGCACGTTACTGCTAGACGAAGTGTCCGAAATGGATATGGGACTTCAGGCAAAACTACTACGTGTTTTACAGGAGCGTGAAGTTGAGCGCGTTGGAGGACGTAAACCCATTGCCTTGGATGTACGCGTTCTGGCGACGACCAACCGAGATCTTCGAGAGTACGTGGAAGAGGGTAAGTTTAGAGAAGACTTATATTATCGCCTGAGTGTGTTTCCGATGATGTGGAAGCCATTGCGAGAGCGTGTATTAGATATCTGGCCGATAGCCCAGCGTCTGCTTTGCGAGCATTCAGTAAAGATGAAGCGCCCAGGTATGCGATTTGAAAGCGACGTTGAGCGTTTGTTGCTTGAATATCATTGGCCTGGAAATGTTCGTGAGTTGGATAATGCGATCCAGCGTTCGTTGATCATGGCAAGTGGCACGAGCGTTAAAGCTTCAGACTTTTGTCTAGATATGAACGAGGCCGCGAATTGGATTTCACAGCAAAGCGCTGAGCCGTCTAGCGCAGCTACCCAAGAGGTGTTTATTGAAGTCGATGCAGACCGCAGTGCGCTAGGCAAAGACCTCAAGTTGAGAGAATACAAGATTATCATTGATACCCTTCGTCAGGAAAATGGCAAGAAAAAACAGGCGGCTGAGAAGCTGGGTATTAGTCCGCGAACCTTGCGATACAAGTTGGCGCAAATGCGTGAAAATGGGATCGATTTAGCGGCAGAGCTTGCCGCATAACCAGTTTGTCAATCTGCTGATGACTTAGGGGGCTTTTGCCCCCTTTTTTTATGTCTCGATTGCATGCGGCAAACCTTGGCCTATGTTTTGCTTAATTAGGTATTAGTAAGCGTTTTTACGCATTAAACAACAAAATTTTGACGGAGGTGGCTATGTCTGGAATCAGTTCAGTATCGGGACGATCTGATATTGCCCAAGTACTAGCAGATATGAAAAACCTGAGGGCTCAGATACAGAGCCCTGAAATGACGGGTTCAGAAATAGCGCCGGGCAAAATTAACACCACGAAAGAAGTGAGTGAGGCGCCGAAATTTGGCGACTTGTTGTCGAATGCGGTGAACAGCGTTAATGAAACGCAAAAGAAGTCATCAGCGATGGCGACCGCTTATGAAATGGGTGACCCGAACGTAAGTTTGACGCAAGTGATGATCCAGTCTCAAAAGTCATCGGTTTCATTTCAGGCGTTAACGCAGGTGCGCAACAAAGTTGTTAAAGCCTACGAAGATATTATGAATATGCCGGTTTAAGTGCGGCTAACTAACAAACCTTGCGGATAGAACTATGGCTTCTGTACCAGCTGACCCAAATGCAAATATAGCGATTGCCGATAGCAGCGCTGTTAGCACACAGGCGAGTGAAAGCGACTTAATGGCCGGCTTGAACCGGCTAAGTGTCTTTAAGCAGTTAGGCCTTATGATAGGGCTGGCTGGCAGTGTCGCTCTCGGATTTGCGTTAGTTCTGTGGCTGCAAGAACCTAATTATCAACCGTTGATGCATGATCTGGCCGCACAAGATGTGGAAGAAGTTTCGCGTATCCTCAATGTTGGCGGTATACAGTTTAAAGTCGATCCGAATTCTGGGGTGATGCTGATCGAGGCCAGCAAGCTATACGAAGCTAAGATCAAACTGGCAGCCGCAGGCATTACCAGTGATCGAAACATTGGTTATGAAATTCTTGATAAAGAGCAGGGCTTAGGGACAAGCCAGTTTATTGAGTCGACCAATTTCAAACGAGGCTTGGAAGGCGAACTTTCTCGTACAATCGTTAGCTTCAGAAATGTCCGTAATGCCCGAGTTCATTTGGCTATTCCCAAACGCTCCGTATTTGTAAGAGATAGCCGACAACCGACGGCCTCAGTTTTGGTAGAAACGTCTCGCTCTATGCCTTTATCGCGTGAGCAAGTAGATGCCATCGTCAACTTAGTGGCGGGCAGTGTGCCTGAAATGAACCGCACCCAAGTCACAGTGGTAGATCAGAAAGGTAATCTGCTGTCGCGCAATGACGAAAGCGAGGCTGATAAGCTCGTGTCGCGAGAATTTGAATATTCTCGCAAGATGGAAGCGGTCCTGAACAACCGTATTGCAAGTATTCTTGACCCAGTACTCGGGTCTGAGCGTTTTCGTTCCGAGGTGTCTGCCGAGGTGGACTTCACGGCAGTAGAAGAGACGGAGGAGCTGTATAACCCCGATATGCAAGTATTGCGCAGCGAGCAAGTGTTAGATGAACAGAGGCAGTCAGGCCAAAACGGTGGGGTACCTGGCGCCTTAGCGAATCAGCCTCCGGCAGCGGGCAACGCACCTGAATTGGCTGGTGGTGCTGGTGGCGACGGCGCGGGTGGCGGTTCAACTAATTTGCGTAAGCAGTCGACACGTAATTATGAGGTTGATCGTACCGTAAGTTATACGCGGCATCAGCAAGGTAGACTTAAGCGTCTAACGGTTGCGGTGGCGGTCGATGATATTCGAAATATTGATGCAGAAACCGGCGAAGTCACCTTTAGTTCTTGGGATGATGCTGAGATTGAGCGTTTAACATTGTTGGTTCGAAACGCTGTTGGCTTCTCGGCAGCGCGAGGCGATAGTGTCAATGTCATTAATACACCATTTGCGCCCGTCATTGTTGAGCCTTTCACCGAACCTGAAATTTGGGAGCAAGAATGGTTTTTTGACACAATTTGGCGTGTCAGTGCAATTTTGATGGCGGTTATTGTTATCTTCGCGGTGGTTCGGCCAGTCTTCAAAAACTTAGCAACCAGTGGTGCAGAGCTCAAGGAGTTCGCGTTGGCGGGCGATGCGGATGGTATGGCTGCCATCGATCAGATGGGTGAAGGTGAGGCGGGAGAGCGCGTCACTTTAGGTGCGTCAGATGAATTCCTTCTACCTGGTGCATCAGAGGGGTATGATAAGCAGATTAACGCGCTTAAAGGTTTGGTCGCTGAAGATCCGGCTCGTGTAGCGCAAGTAATTCGTCAATGGGTAGGTGAAGATGGCTGAGCAAGAACAGGGTGCAGAGTTACCGAAGCTTACTCGTCTTGATGCGGCGTCCATACTGATGATGAGCCTGGGTGAGGCAGATGCCGCCCAGATACTGAAGCATATGGGGCCCAAAGAAGTTCATCGTATTGGTACGTCGATGGCTAATTTGCACAACATCACGCAAGACCAGGTTGAAGCGGTCATGATTGACTTTCTTGAGGAAGTGGGTCGCCAAACCGGTATGGGTGTGGGTTCTGATGACTACATCAAGAATATGCTTAACGAAGCCTTGGGCGAAGACAAAGCGTCTAGCTTGATTGATCGTATTCTGGTGGGTGGCAACACGACTGGTTTGGACACATTAAAGTGGATGGATGGCCGGGCGGTCGCTGAATTGATTCGATACGAGCACCCTCAAATTCAAGCAATCGTTGTTTCGTATCTTGAGCCGGACCAATCGGCTGAAGTATTGGCGATACTCGACGATAAAGTTCGCCTTGACGTTATGATGCGCGTCGCGTCGCTCGACACAGTGCAGCCGCAAGCCTTGGCGGAACTTAACAATATCTTGGAGAAACAGTTTTCTGGCAGCTCAAATACCACGACGAGCAAGATTGGTGGGGTTAAGTGCGCCGCCGATATTATGAACTTTATGGATACCTCGGTTGAAGGCGACTTGATGGATTCTATAAAAGAAATTGATGCCGACTTGGGGACTGAGATTGAAGACCTAATGTTCGTCTTTGATAACCTTAAAGATGTGGATGATCGCGGCATTCAAACCTTACTCAGAGAGGTTTCCTCTGAGGTGCTCATTATTGCTCTTAAAGGCGCGGATACAGAGCTTCAAGAAAAAATATTTGGGAATATGTCGAAGCGAGCAGCGGAATTGCTGCGTGACGATCTAGAGGCGAAAGGGCCCGTTAAAGTGAGTGAAGTTGAGTCGGCACAGAAAGATATTTTGACGATAGCACGACGTTTGGCAGACTCCGGTGAGATCGTACTGGGTGGTTCTGGCGAAGAAATGATGTAGGCCGCGCCAATGAGCGAACAAGAGAAAGACCTTAGCAAAGCTGACATGACAGCCTACGAACGTTGGGAGCTGCCCGCGTTTGGTGGTGGCGGTTCGCAAGCTGCAGCAAGCGCCGGTTTTGCGGTTAGCGCAAAAACGGCTGCAAAACCCCCAACGGCCGGCGAATTAGAAGCAATTCGTAAAGCCGCCTATCAAGAAGGGCTTGAACAGGGAAAACGTGATGGCTATAAAGTTGGTATTGAGCAGGGACTAAAAAGCGGTACCGCAAAAGGTCGTGCCGAGGGCTTTGAGACTGGGAAAGCCGAAGGTCAGGCTCAGATCGATCAGGTGATAAAATCCCTTGCAGGTGTGATGACCGAGCTCGCAGACCCGGTTTCACTTCAACAGCAGCAAATCACTCAAGCATTAACTAACATCGCGATCGCGGTGGCACGCAGTGTTATTCATCGAGAACTGCACACGGACTCTAGTATTATTGTTGAATTGATTAGCAAGACGCTAGCCGATCTACCAAAAACTGATGCTGATGTGACGGTATTCATTAACGCCGCGGATCAACAGTATGCTCAGGAAGCTCTCAAACAGTCAGGTTTGAGTATTAATGTTGTTCCATCTCGTGAGATACATCCGGGAGGGTGCCGCGTCAGTACGTCTACTCAGCTGATCGATTTCACAGTAGAAAAACGCTTCCAAAAAACCATTCACGAGATGTTTATGAAACGCCCTGCGGCTTCGGATACAGGCGGTTTGGCAGAGTCTCCAAGTGTTGTTCAAGAACAGTCTGATTACGCGCCTTCTGTGCTGGACGAGGTCGTTGCTGATGCTGCGCAGGTGGCTGATGAGGCAGAAAAAGAGCGTGATTCTAATGCCCAAAGTGATGCTGTGGCCGATGGCGATACCACTGTTGATGCGCAGGAAGGTGGCGACTCAGACTCGACTAACGCAGCAAAAGATTTAGATTCCTGATGGCAACAATCGCCGATCAACTAGAGTCATTAGCCCAAGCAGCTCCCGCTGTCGGCTCAGCTGAGGTGAGTGGACGCTTGACGAGAGTCGTTGGTTTAACCCTTGAAGCGAAAGGCTGTCACTTTGTGATTGGCGACCGTTGCGTCGTGCATGGCGCCGGAGGGCAAGAAATTGACGCTGAAGTCGTAGGATTTGACGATGACCGTACATTTCTAATGCCAATTGGCACGGCCGAGGGCTTGCGCCCTGGAGCGTTGGTCACGCCAGCAAGCACCGTGAATGAAATTGCGGTCGGCTGGGGGCTTTTAGGTCGGGTACTGGATGGCGCCGGTCAGCCTTTAGATGGCAAGGGGGAGCTAGACGCCGATGCTTATATTTCCTATACCGGACATATTATCAACCCGCTGCAGCGTGCACCGATAAGAACCTCTCTAGATGTGGGGATTAAAGCAATTAATAGTTTGCTTACCGTTGGTGTCGGACAAAGGCTTGGCTTATTCGCCGGCTCTGGTGTTGGTAAGAGTATGCTTTTGGGAATGATGACACGATTTACCGACGCAGACATCGTCGTCGTCGGTTTAATTGGTGAGCGGGGCCGAGAGGTGAAAGAGTTTATTGATGATATTCTCGGCGAGGAAGGAATGGCGCGTGCGGTTGTTGTGGCGTCTCCCGCCGATGACTCACCATTGATGCGCCTAAGAGCGTCAACACTCACAACGCGAATTGCCGAATATTTCAGAGATCAAGGGAAAAGCGTTTTATTGCTAATGGATTCCCTAACGCGTTACGCGCAAGCTCAGCGTGAGATCGCATTATCCGTAGGGGAGCCACCGGCAACGAAGGGCTACCCACCATCAGTTTTTTCGAAGATACCTCAGTTGGTAGAGCGCGCAGGCAACGGCGCGGTTGGCGGAGGGTCGATTACTGCTTTCTATACGGTGTTGACCGAAGGCGATGATCAGCAGGACCCTATTGCCGATGCCGCCCGGGCGATTCTAGATGGTCATATCGTGTTGTCTCGTAGTTTGGCGGAAGAGGGTCATTATCCGGCGATTGATGTTGAAGCATCAATAAGTCGAGTCATGCCTCATGTTATTAGCCCCGAACAGCTTTCTTTAGCTCAGCGATTCAAGCAGCTTTATGCACGCTACCAGCAAACTAGGGACCTCATCAGTGTCGGAGCATATGCGGCAGGCTCAGATGCGGAAACTGATTTTGCGATTGAGCGCTATCAGCCAATGCGACGCTTTTTACAGCAGGGTTTAAATGAGCGGGCGAGTAAAAATGTTTCCATGGCTAGTCTTAAAAAAGTCCTAACAGCGCCTGCAGAGCCGCCGCCGAACCCACCAATTGCTGGGCGCTAGGTATGTACTTTCTTCGGAAAGGCGCTGTTAAAGAGTTGCGTATCGTGGTTGAAACATTATGAGTAAGCCTTCTAAGTCGGGTCGCATTCAATTAGTTCTAGACCTAGCTGAGCGAAAAGAAAAAAGCGCAATGGAGGTGTTGGGCCGAGCGAAAACGTACTTTGATCAACAGCAGCAACAAACGCGCATGCTGGATGAGTATCGAGCTCAATATTTGCTGGACCTGAAAGGTTCTATGACCGGTGTTTCGAGCGTGTCGCAGTTGATGTCTTATCAGGGTTTTATTCAGCAACTTGATCAAGCGATAGATCAGCAGAAGTTAGTGTTGCAGCAGGCTGAAACTGAGTTTGAGCGCTGCAAGCAAGCTTGGATTGTGTGTCATCAAAAAACGAAGGGGATGGGAGACCTTGTTGCTAAGCTTCAAGCTATGGAAGCGGCTGAGAGAGAGAAGAAAATTGATAAAATGCTTGAAGAAGACTTTTTAGCACGTCGCCGATCTAGTTCCTAAGTAAGCTATTTTTTAGTCAAAAAAATAGATCAAAAAAAATACAGTTTTGCCTCATTTTTCAAACAATGATGTTATTGGCATTTAAGATCTTAAATGCTTCGCCGCGCAAGCTCGCAAAACCTTGAATTCATACTAAAGTAATAAGTGGTTTCTCCTAATGTCGAACGAGCAGACGTTTGCTCAAGTGACGGTAATTCGTCGTGAGGTTTCGGCATGGGGTTGGTAAGCGTTTATTAGGTTGGAGGTTGGTTCATGGCGGAAACTGAAGTGAAGCTAGAAGGTGTTATGTCGATCGCTAAAGTTGAGGGCCTTCATAAAGAGCTTGAAGAAGCGTTTCGTAACAGCCTAAAGACGACTATTAATGCAAAAGAGGTAGAGCGAGTTGATACTTCTGTATTACAGACATTAAGCAGCTTTATTCACCAAATGAGTGCGGGTGGTGTTGAAGTCAGCTGGGGTGATGTATCTGATGAGTTTGTTGCAGCGGCAAAATTGATCGGCCTTGAGTCGGCACTCAACTTGTAACAAACGCTTTATTTTTACAATTTTAAAGAATGTTTAGGAGATAAGTATGGCAACAATTCTAGCTGTTGACGATTCGGCTTCAATGCGCCAAATGGTTTCTTTCACTTTGAAAGGAGCTGGCTATACAGTCATTGAGGCGAGTGATGGTCAAGAAGCTCTCGACAAGGCGAAGCAGGGAGGGGTGGACCTGGTGCTTTCGGATGTCAATATGCCCGTCATGGACGGTATTGAGCTGGTTAGAAATCTGCGTTCGCTACCCGACTATAAGTTTACACCTATTCTCATGCTTACCACGGAATCAGCCGGTGATAAGAAATCTGAAGGGAAAGCAGCGGGAGCAACGGGTTGGTTAGTTAAACCATTTAACCCAGACCAATTACTAGCCACGATTAAAAAAGTATTGGGCTAGGTGCCTTCACCTCTATTAAAAGGTTTTTGTGATGAGTGTCGATCTTAGTCAGTTTCACCAAGTATTTTTCGAAGAAAGTCATGAAGGGTTGGACACGATGGAGTCTGCTCTACTCAATCTCGATGTGGCTGAGATTGAGTCTGAGACGATCAATGAAATATTTCGTGCTGCACACTCCATAAAAGGCGGTAGCGGTACGTTTGGTTTTAATGAAATTGCTGATTTCACGCATGTCGTCGAGACCTTACTGGATTTGATTCGATCAGATCAGTTTGTGATGCAGACTGAGCATGTGGAGCTCTTCCTAAAGTCGGTTGATTGCATCCGCAGTATGATAAATCAGCTTGAGGCGGATGAGGCTGTTGATACGTCGACTGCTAAAGATTTGAAACGTCAGTTTGAAGCGGTGCTAGCGGGAGACGCTGGACCTGCTGCAGAAAGTGATTCAGGTACTAAGGTGGCAGAAACCCAGACGACAGAAAATTCATCTGGATGGGATATCTACTTCAAACCGGACGTAGACGTTCTCAAAACTGGCAACGAGCCACTTCGCATGTTCCGCGAATTAGCGGAAATGGGAACGGTGGCGGTTAGCGCCAATACTGAAAATGTGCCCAGTTTTAGCGAGATGGACCCTGAATCCTGTTATTTGTCTTGGAATATTCAGCTCGAAGGCGATGCATCAGAGGCGTCGGTGAGAGAAGTTTTTGAATGGGTGATCGACGATGCAGAGCTAACCGTCACGCCGATTGCACAGAGCAGCCCTGAGAGTAAACCGGCTGAAGCTGAGCCACTGGCTGAGCTCGATAACACAGCAGAAGTGCCTGCTGCCAAAGCGGTCGCGAAGCCGACAAAGAAAGATTCTAAACCCGAAAGCTCTTCCATTCGAGTAGGAACAGATAAGGTCGACAGCTTGATCAATATGGTTGGCGAGCTGGTTATTACTCAATCTATGTTAGGTGAGCTTGGCAGAGATTTTTCTATCGATCGGTTGCCGAGGCTTATGGAAGGGCTGGAGCAACTCAACAATCATACGAGAGAGCTGCAAGAAAGCGTGATGCGAATTCGTATGCTACCGATTAGTTTCGCTTTTTCTCGATTTCCGCGGCTTGTGCATGACATGAGCAAAAGTCTTGGTAAGAAAGTAGAGCTTGAACTCACGGGTGAGCAAACCGAGCTTGATAAAACTGTCATGGAACGAATTGGCGATCCATTGGTGCATTTGGTTCGGAACTCGTTAGATCATGGTATCGAGATGCCAGAGCATAGGCTTGCTCAAGGCAAAGATGAGATGGGGAAAATCACACTTAACGCCTTTCACCAAGGCGGCAACATCGTAATTCAAATTATTGATGATGGCGCAGGTCTCAATCGAGATCGTATTTTAGAAAAAGCGATTGAAAAAGGCTTAGTGTCGGCACAGGATAAATTAGCTGATGAGCAAATTTATGACTTAGTTTTTAAACCCGGTTTTTCAACGGCCGCCGAGATTACCGATATCTCAGGTAGAGGTGTTGGGATGGACGTCGTAAGGCGCAACATCCAAGAACTCAATGGTTCTGTTGAGGTTGAGTCTCACCCTGGAGAGGGCAGTGTTTTTACAATCCGTTTACCGTTAACGCTGGCCATTCTTGATGGACAGCTTATTCGTGTGGGTGAGCATGTTTATATTTTCCCACTGGTGTCTATTGTTGAATCGATTCAGTCATACGATCAAATGATTCACCGAGTTTCTTCCGGATGTGATGTGCTTCGTTTGCGGGAGGAGTATGTTCCAATTGTGCGCTTATGGGACATTTTCAATAATAAACCTGACTCGGAAGCACTGGAAGACGGGCTATTGGTAGTGGTTGAAGGCGACAATATGAAAATCGCCGTTCTTGTTGATGATCTGCTAGCTCAGCAGCAGGTGGTAATCAAAAGCCTGCAAGATAATTATCGCTCTGTTGAGGGTATTTCCGGCGCAACAATATTGGGTGATGGCACAGTGTCGTTGATTCTCGATATCTCAGGACTTATTAAGTTAGCGGGCGTAAATCGAAATGATTATAAAAAAGCACCTGCTCAAGATGACACTAGAGCAGCTTAAGCAGTAACAAATTTACGGGGATAGACATGTTGCAAGAACAAGTGACGGACATAGAGCAAGCGAATGACTCTATCGAAGCAGCGCGCTCAAGTAATCTTGGTGAGCAGTATCTAACCTTCTATATGAACAAAGAAGAGTTTGGCGTCAACATTTTGTCTGTTCAAGAAATTCGCGGATGGGAGCCCGTTACTGCTATTCCCAATGCGCCAAGACACGTAAAAGGCGTGATGAACCTGCGCGGAACGGTCGCGCCAGTGATTGATCTGCGTATGTGTTTTGGCTTAGAGGAGCAGGCTTATACTAACGAGACCGTGGTCATCATATTGACGGTTCCTTCTGAGGGTGGCCCAAAGGTAATGGGCGTGATTGTCGACGCCGTTTCTGATGTTCATAATTTTAATGAAGATAGTGTGCAGCCTTCACCAGACCTAAGTCATGAGGGGCAAGCGCAGTATATCAAAGGGCTTGGCAGTACTGATGACCAGATGGTTATTTTGCTAGAGCTGACTGACGAGCTGATTGACGATGTCTAGCATTTTGACTTTGTCGACGTATAAACTTTGAGCAAGCGTTGAGGTAATCCGTGTCAGCAATACAACGAGAATTTACGATGTCTGACGAGTCATTTAAGACTGTCAGCGAGCTCGCCTATCAATACACCGGAATTGTTTTTGGCGATCATAAAAAAGATATGGTTTACGGTCGTCTTGCTCGCAGAATGCGCGAGCTGGGTTTAAAGGATATGACGGATTATTGCCCGCTAATTACCGACAGTGGGCATGACGAAGTAAGTAAATTCATTAATGCGATTACAACAAATCTCACATCATTTTTTCGCGAGCCTCATCACTTTGATTTTTTAGAAGATACCTTCTGCGAAGAGGTTATTCGAAGTTCGAAAGGCTCTAAGATAAGAGGATGGTCTGCCGCGTGTTCCACTGGCGAAGAACCATACTCGGCTGCGATTACGTTAAGCGAAAAGCTTATAGGGACTCATTGGGATTGTAAGATACTCGCGACAGATTTGGACTCTAAAGTACTCGAGCATGCGAGTCACGGGATTTACGATAAGGACCGCATTAAGTCCTTAACCGCAGACCGAAAGAAAAAGTGGTTTTTGAGCGACCCTAACCGCCCTGATGTCGTGAAAGTAAAACCATCTTTGCAGGCTATGATCAAATTTAAACGGCTAAACCTGCTTGAAGGCTGGCCGATGAAAGGCCCATTCGATTTTATTTTTTGTCGAAATGTATTTATCTATTTTGACCTGCCAACTCAGCAGAAGATTTTGAATGGGTTTGCAGAAAAGCTGCGTCCAGGGGGGTATTTATTTATCGGCCACTCTGAAAACCTACATGATGCAGGTAAGCATTTTGATTCGTTAGGTAAAACTATCTATCAGCGTCGTTAGCAGTAAGAAGGAAACGGAATTGACACAAGTACCGCAAGCATTACCTACACCGATTGCTGGTTTTGAGCATATCAACCGGTATTGGGATAAGCGTATGAATGTTCCTGCAGCCAAGATAATGCCGGGCGAGTTTTATGTGAGTCGCAGTGGAGAGATGATCGTTACTGTTTTAGGTTCCTGTGTCTCTGCGTGCATTCGTGACAAGCAGTTAGGAATTGGAGGCATGAATCATTTTATGTTGCCGCAAGAAGGGCAGCACTCTACGGAAGCTTGGGGTGGTGGTGTTAGTCATGCATCGCGCTATGGTAACTGGGCAATGGAGTATTTGATTAATGCGATTTTGAAGTTGGGTGGAACTCGCCGTAATCTCGAAGTTAAAGTGTTCGGCGGTGGCAATGTCATGCGCAATATGTCTGACATTGGCGCTCGAAACGTTGAGTTTGTTAAGCGCTATCTCTATGAAGAGAACTTTGAAGTAGTCGCTGAAGATGTGGGTACGATCTATCCTCGTAAGGTTCTTTATTTCCCAGATACGGGTGCCGTGAAGGTTAGAAAACTAGTCGAGGTGACAAACGATACATTGATCGAGCGCGAGAGAGCTTATGGCAAAGGCTTGTCTGAAACGGGAAGTCAAGATTCGGGAAGTGTCGAACTATTCGATTAGAGTTTTGTTGGCAGCCTGCCGGCTATGAAATTGGTTGTAATCAAGGGGAACTTTTTTGAGCAAAATTAAAGTATTGATCGTTGACGATTCTGAGCTGATTCGCCAAATACTGCGAGAGATACTCAGCGCTTCACCAGATTTTGATGTGGTTGGAGCTGCAGAGCACCCCTATGAAGCGAGAGAGATGATTAAGCAGCTTAACCCTGACGTGTTAACGCTTGATGTTGAAATGCCAAAGATGGACGGTATATCGTTCCTGAAAAATATTATGCGACTTCGCCCAATGCCTGTGGTGATGATTTCTACGCTAACGGAAACAGGCGCGCCGGCGACACTTGATGCGCTTGAAATTGGCGCTGTGGACTATATTGCCAAGCCGCGTGGCGACAATTTGCAAGAGTATGCCGAGCTAATACAAGACAAAGTACGCAATGCAGCGCGGGCGAATGTCACGGCTCGGGAGGCGATCGTCGCCGAGCCTCAAGCGGCTGCTTCGCGCACCTTAGCTAGTGGCAAGGGAGAGCGCTATAAAACTAGTAAAGTAATCTGTTTGGGCAGCTCTACTGGTGGCACGGAGGCCTTGAAAGAGGTGTTGGTAGGTATGCCAGCTAACTGCCCTCCAATTGTTATGGCCCAACATATTCCTCCGGCGTTTAGCACAACGTTTGCGGATCGACTGAATGCCTTGTGTGGTATCACTGTTTGTGAAGCAAAAGCGGGTATGCCATTGCAGCCCGGGCATGCGTATCTAGCGCCTGGTGACAGGCATTTAAGAGTTATGAAGAAATCAACCGGCTTGGTTACGGCTTTGTTTGACGGCGAAAAAGTGAATGGGCATATTCCCTCCGTCGACGTCTTATTCGACTCGGTTGTTGAGCTGGTTGGTAGGGATACTGTAGGCGCGGTCCTAACAGGAATGGGCGTAGATGGAGCGAAAGGTTTGATGAATATTCGCTCTGCCGGCGGAGAAACAATCGCTCAGGATGAAAAAACCAGTGTAGTTTGGGGAATGCCAGGCGCGGCGGTGAAGCTTGGCGCAGCGGCACAGGTATTGCCTATTAAGAGTGTGCGAGATGCCTTGTTGGCGGCATGTGTGTTTAAAACAAGTTAGTTTAAATCGCCCATTGAACTTGAGTTCATACTGACGTTATATTACCCACAACAAAAACAGTAAAAATAAGGGAATGTTTTAATGTCTATCGCTAGTCAGTTGTCAGAGTCTGGAGACTCCGTTTCTATTGGAATTAAAGGGCGTTTTGATTTTAGTTCGCACAGAGAGTTTCGCGAAGCATATGAGGCGCACGGAGAGGCGGTCAGTGCTTATGTGATAGATATGGCAGATGCAGTCTACTTAGACAGTTCTGCGCTAGGCATGCTTTTGTTATTGCGTGATTTTGCCGGCGGCATCGATTCAAATATTAAGATTATTAACTGTACTCCCGAAGTGAAGAAAATATTTGGTATTTCAAATTTCGAGCAGCTGTTTGACATTCATTAACGGAGTATTTGGTTTTTCGTTTAGATTTGGTGTTGCCTAGTCCGCTCTGTCTGGCAGTTTTTGTTAGGCAAATATCGGGTGACTTTCTGCTGGCGCTGGTTTCTTAATTCCCTCCTAATTGTATACAGCGCTATCTTTTGGCCTATTGTTTGCTTTTATCTTACTAAACTTAGTTTTAGTGACTTAAGACATATAGGTGGCAGCACTCATGCAGCAATTGCTTTTATTTAACGCTCCTCAGACACCAGGTTTTGCTGGTTCTCCAGCTAGTGGCGCTGCGCCGAATGCCGCAGGCCGCATAGGCTCTGGGCCTGAAGGATTTGCAGATACAATGCGTTCAGTTCTTAAGCCTCTTGCGAGCCATCAAACTGTTGGCACTTCGGATGCTGACGGTGCGCCAGTTTTATCTGCGCAGGATTTATCCCAGATAATTGCGGGTACCGTAAGTGGGCAACAGGCTGCCGCTTTGACGGTCTTCGACGGGGAGGGATTGCCGGTATTACCAAACAATCTTACGCTTAATCAGGTTCCTGGCCTGAATGGCGAACTCACTTCAGCTGACCAGTCGCTTCTCGGTGAAAGTCTTATGGCTGAGGTCTCCGTGGGTTTGGAGAGTGATGCTCTGCTTAGCGGTGTAACGACCGGACTTGTTCCTGGGACTGATAATTCTAGCGCTATCGTCGCAGATCTCGCTGGTGTGGTGCCAGGTACAGGCAATATCTCTCTTTCGATGGACTCTGCAATAACGCAAATGCTTAATGGCGAGGGTACTGTACCTGCAGGCGTTGAAAATACGGAGTCGATTGACCCTAAAATGGTTGCCGCGTCCGGTCCAAGCCTTGCGCCAGGGTTAGTTGCACCGACGCCGATGTTGTCCGCGTCTTCTGCAGTTAATGTTGCGCCAGTGATGACCGCTCAGCCCGTTGGGCAGGATCGAATGACGGTTCGTTCAGATAGTAGCGGTGCTATGCGAGCCAAGAGCCAGGCGGCTATAAGTTTGCAGTCTGCCGGTCTCAATGGCGCTGGTTTAACTCCGGGCGGTCAGTCGCCTGATGCGCAGATGATGGCAGGGGCGTCGTCAGCAGCTGCCGCCAGTGATGCAGCAGGTGAGCCGCAGCGTCTGCTAAGCTCATCGTGGAATAACCTTTTTCAAGGTGGTGGCTTGCAGTCACAACCTTCAGCGAAAACTGATGTTAATTTTAAGATGAGTATGGAGCAGGCATTGGCGGGAGTTGAAGCCGGGGGTGATGTTCCAGATGAGTTATTGGCCAAATTAGCTGAGCCCAATAGCCCCAGGCCATCAGAACTTGGCGCCAAGGTGAGCAGCGCGACCGCGGATAAACCATACTCTAGTAGTGTAAATGTGCCGGTTGGTGACCCCGAATGGGGTGCAAAAATGAATGAAAAAGTGATGTGGTTGTCTGGTCGCGGTATTCAGTCAGCTCAGATTCATTTAAACCCCGTGGAGCTCGGTCCAGTAGAGGTCAAAGTATCGGTACAGAATGACCAAACAGTCATTAGTTTTAATGTTCAGAATACCGGTGTTAAAGAATTGCTCGAATCGAATGTTCAGCGCCTCAGAGATATGATTGATCAAAATGGTGGAACGCTCGCCGAAGTCAACGTAGAGGAACGCTCTTCTGATAGGGAGGGCTTAGCTCAGCAACAGCAAAACTCTCAGAAAGGCGGGGGCAGTTCGTCGGGCTCTCATGGGGATGGCGATCTTGTTGAAGATGGCTTGTCACTCGATGGCGAGACCGGTATTGACAGCATGTCTTTAGTGGATGACTACGCGTAGCTGAAATCTTGAAGGACTCCGGTATTTAGCTCGGGGCCTGATCTCTCTTTTTACTCGTTAGGCAGCGATAGGATATTCAACTCTTTGTCATTATGTTGAGATTCCCTCCTAAAGTAACTAACCCTATAAGAGCGTGGCCAAGCCGCGCGCTCCGACCTATAAATTTTCGACATAATCCCCCTCCGTTTCCCTGAAAATGTTACGCTTCGCAGAACTAGCGTTGAGCTCTTTGTTAATAGGGGGTTCGACTGGTTTTCGAGTGTTTGGCATGGTGTTTGCTGAAGCTATTGTAGCTTCACATAAAGTTGAGATTACGACGGGAATTTGACGTGGCTGAAGAAGAGAAGAAAGACCAAGAGCAAAGCGAAGAGGGCGAAAGTAAGCCTGGTAAAAAGAAGATTATTATTATCGCAGGTATAGCGCTTGTCGCCATTGGAATTGCGGTCGGTGTGACTCTTTTTTTGATGGGCGGCGATGACTCAGAAGGCGCTGAAGCGGCCGCTGAGGAAGTGGTAGAGGCCAAAGTGCCTGCTATTTACCTTGATTTGCAACCGGCATTTTTAATCACCTTTAACGAAGGTGGCAGGCAGCGCTATATGCAGATTCATGTTTCTGTGTCTAGTCGTGATGAAGCAGCGATTAGTGCTGTAGAGCATCATTTACCGTTTATTAAATCAAAAATTAACACGCTCTACAGTAGTCAGGATTTCGACGTAATTCAGACGCCAGAAGGTAAAAGCGCGTTAAGGGATCAGTCCCTAGCCACCATTAATGAAGTGCTAGAGGGTGAAGGTGAGGCGTTAGTTGAGAGCGTATTTTTTACAAATTTCGTGCTGCAGTAAGGTACGAGGGTGGGGTGTACTGATCGCTGAGTTTTCGATCGGCGAAAGGCACTCCAGCGTGATTCATGATTTAAGCAGGTCATAGCTGTGCAAGACTTATTATCACAAGACGAGATAGATGCGTTACTCCACGGGGTCGATGACGGTGATATAGATACCGAAGACGATGCTGATGAGGAAGGCATACGTTCCTATGATTTAGCAAGTCAGGATCGGATTGTTCGTGGGCGTATGCCGACGTTAGAGATGATCAATGAGCGCTTTGCTCGTTACACCCGTATTAGCCTGTTTAACCTGTTGCGCCGAAACGCAGATGTTTCAACGGGTGGCGTACAGATCATGAAGTTCGGTGAGTACATCCATACGCTGTATGTCCCGACCAGTTTGAATATTGTTAAGTTTCGACCTCTTCGTGGTGCAGGGTTATTTATTTTTGATGCCAAACTGGTGTTTAAGCTGGTGGACAATTTCTTTGGTGGCGACGGGCGGCATGCCAAGATCGAAGGTCGCGAATTTACGCCGACTGAAAACCGCGTTGTTCAGATGGTTTTGGAGCAAGTGTTCACAGATATGGAGGAGGCGTGGAGCGCCGTATTCAAATTAAATTTTGAATATATCAACTCTGAAGTGAACCCAGCAATGGCGAATATTGTTAGCCCAAGCGAAGTGATCGTCGTAAGTACGTTTCATATTGAGCTCGATGGCGGTGGTGGTGATTTGCACATGGCGATTCCCTATTCAACTGTCGAACCTATTCGAGAGTTGCTAGATGCTGGCGTGCAGAGTGATGTCGATGATGTTGATGAGCGTTGGGTCAATACTTTAAAGAAAGACCTTTTAGAGGCCCCAGTGAAGCTCAATGCCACAATCCTGGAGAACACGATCTCACTGCGCGATGTGCAGGGTATTAAGGCAGGGGATGTGATTCCTATCGAACTACCTGATGAGGTGACGGTGACGGCGAGCAGAGTGCCGATGTTTACCGCTAAGTTGGGGCAGAGAAATGGCGCTTTAGCGCTGCAGTTATGCAATAAAATTCAAAGAACGAACTCTATAGCTAGCGTGGTAGAAGACGATGAGTGAAGACGAAGAAAATGGCGCAGGCCAAAGTGAAGACGAGAAACTCGCATCGGAGTGGGAAGAGGCTATGCAAGAGTCCGGTGATTCAGAGGAATCCGCAGAAGAAAGCGGCGCTGAAGACGAGTGGGCCGCCGCTATGGCTGAAGCTGATGCTTTAGGTGAGGGAGGGGGCGCAGCGGCTGATGATATTGAAGCTGCTCCTTTAGAAAACTTCAGCGCCGGTGCACCGGCTCAAGCTGTAGCTGGATTGGGCGAGGGCGGAGCAACGCCAGACCTTGACGTCATTCTTGATATACCGGTCACGATTTCGATGGAAGTGGGTAATACCTCTATTCCCATCCGTAACTTGCTGCAGCTCAATCAGGGCTCTGTCATTGAGTTGGACCGATTGGCGGGAGAACCTCTCGACGTTCTCGTTAACGGCACTCTCATCGCGCATGGTGAGGTTGTGATGGTGAATGAAAAGTTTGGTATTCGGTTAACAGACGTTGTTAGCCCAAGCGAGCGTATTAGGCGGCTGAACTAGTGAGCGAGGTTCGCCGCAGAATAACTTGGTCTGCCGGTTTTGTTGCAATGGCATTTGGTGTTGCTATCAGTTCGCCGCTTTGGGCTTCAGAAAGCGAGACGGCTCAAACTGCTAAGGCGGGTGTTACCGCAGTGGCTGAAGCGAGCAAAGTTTCGATTTCCGAGGCATCAAGCTGGCCGGTTGTTATCCTAACGCTGCTTGGTATGGTTGCGTTGATCTTATTGATGGCTTGGTTCGCCAAGCGTTTCGGTAGTATTTCAGGGATGGGCGGGAGAGATATTCAGGTACTTTCTGCCATGTCAGTGGGTAGCCGCGAAAAGATAGCGCTAATTGATGTAAAAGGGACTCAGCTATTGATTGGTGTGACTGCAAACTCGATTAATCAGCTGCACACATTTGATGCCCCGGTTGTTGTTGCGAATGCTGCTTCGAAATCGTCGTTTTCTGACACGCTTAAGCAGGCCTTTGACGGCAAGCCTCCAAGTTTGGAGTCGGAGGATGCATAGGTTTGTTTGGTTTACTCTACTATTAGTTTCGCCTGTTTCCTTTGTAATGGCGGCCGATACGGGAATACCTGCTTTACAGTTGGTCACTAATGAAGATGGCTCTCAGTCATATTCAGTGACGCTTCAAATCATGGCGCTTATGACGGCGCTGACTTTTTTGCCCGCGATGTTGATGATGATGACGTCATTTACGCGCATCATCATCGTGTTTTCTATCCTAAGGCAGGCGCTCGGTTTGCAGCAGACGCCTTCGAATCAAATCATCCTAGGGTTAACTTTGTTCCTGACGATTTTTATCATGTCGCCGGTGATAGAAAAAGTGAATCAAACAGCGATACAGCCCTATATCAACGAGGAATTGAAGCCTCTTGAAGCGGTTGAAAAGGCGAGCCTGCCGTTTCGAGAGTTCATGTTAGGTCAGACGCGGGAGGATGATATTGCCTTGTTCTTGCGGATTTCGGGGCAGACAGCAGATAGCCCAGAAAACTTATCGTTTTGGGTGTTGATGCCGGCGTTTGTCACGAGTGAGCTTAAGACAGCCTTTCAAATTGGCTTTATGTTATTCCTGCCATTTCTTGTTATCGATATGGTTGTGGCGAGTGTACTGATGGCAATGGGTATGATGATGTTGTCGCCGATTATTATTTCGTTACCGTTTAAGATTATGTTTTTTGTTTTGATTGATGGTTGGGCTCTAATAATGGGAACGCTGGCGGCGAGCTTTAATGTTTGATGCCAATTCTTTGTAGCGAGCGGGGTAGTAAATAATGACACCTGAAGTAGCAATGGAGCTAGTGAGAGATGCTGTTTGGCTAATTGTTTCCTTAGTTGCGCTTATTCTAACGCCTAGTTTGATTGTCGGTCTTGTCGTGAGTGTTTTTCAGGCAGCCACTCAAATTAATGAGCAGACACTTAGTTTCTTACCTCGTTTGCTTATCACCTTGCTGATGATCATCGCGGCAGGGCCTTATATGATGCAAAAGATCATTGATTTTACTCAGGGTCTGATCGTCAACATTCCGTTAGTTTTAGGCTAGTTGTGATCCTTACAGATGCCCAGATCGGCGCTTGGTTAGGGCAGCTATTGTGGCCATTGTTCCGTATTGGCAGCTTTTTTATGGTGATCCCTATTATTGGGACGCGTTTGGTGTCTATGCGAATTCGCATGGGTCTCGCGTTGGCCGTTACTGTGATTGTCGCTCCTTTATTAGATCCCGTTCCTGTGGTTGAAGCGCTGTCTGTCGACGCTGTGTTTATTACACTTCAGCAAATTCTAATTGGCTCCTTGCTGGGTTTCATGTTTGTTATGTTGATGCAGTTATTTGTCGTCGCAGGCCAAATGATTGCGATGCAGATGGGGCTTGGGTTCGCCTCTATGGTCGACCCTGCAAATGGCGTAAACGTTCCTGTTTTATCTCAAATTTTTCTAGTGGGCGTTACCTTAGTATTTCTGGCCATGAACGGGCACTTGGTGATGATTGAGGTGATCGTCGAGAGTTTTCGAACTTGGCCCGTGTCGGCAACGATCGTTGGTCCCGGCAGTATCACCCTAGTTCATGTTTGGGAAATGGTGATGCGCGTTAGTTGGATGTTCGCCTCTGCACTTATTTTGTCATTGCCCGTCATTACGGCTGTGCTGATCGTTAACCTTTCATTTGGCATCATGACGCGGGCTGCGCCGCAAATGAATGTCTTTTCGCTGGGTTTCCCGATCGGTATGTTGTTTGGTCTGTTTATTATTTGGGTGAGTGTTCCTGGTTTATTGCCTCAGTTCGAGAAATTGAGTCTAGAAACGTTTTTGTATCTGCGTGAGCTTCAGGGTGGCTGATTATGGCTGAAGACAACGACAGCAGTCAGGAAAAAACCGAAGAGCCCACCCCCAAGCGCCTCGAAAAGGCGCGTGATGAGGGGCAAGTAGCGCGCTCTAAAGAGCTGAATACGGCGACGATTCTAATGATGGGCACGGGCGGTTTGCTTATAATTGGCGAGCAGCTTGGTAAGTCTATGACGGATATTATGCGTAGTACTTTCTCGTTGCCGCGTGAAGCGCTTTTTGATGAAAAGCAAATGGGTTTGTACCTCGCTAACTCGGCTATTGAGGCCGTTGGGGCATTGGCTCCGTTGATGATATTTCTTTTCATCGCTTCGATTGCGGGCTCTATTGCCTTAGGTGGCTGGCTGTTGTCTGCCAAGGCCGTTGCGCCAAAATTCAGCAGAATGAACCCGATCAAAGGTCTTGGTCGTATGTTCTCGCTAAAGTCTCTAGTCGAGTTAGCGAAAGCGATCGCGAAAGTGGCAGTGGTATTGTTTTTTGCGCTAATTATTTTACATACGCAAACAGATGAGTTGCTAGGCTTATCCCGTGAGGCGACTGTCCCTGCGATGGCGCATGCTGCTCGAATACTCGGCTGGAGCTTTTTTCTGCTGTCTTGCACGATGATTGTTATCGTCATTGTCGATGTTCCTTTTCAGATATATGAGCATCAGAAAAATCTTAAAATGACAAAGCAAGAGATACGCGACGAGTATAAAGATACTGAAGGTAAGCCAGAAGTTAAGGCAAAGGTACGTCAGCTTCAGCGTGAAATGTCGCAACGTCGTATGATGCAGGATGTGCCCTTAGCCGATGTTGTTATCACCAACCCAACGCATTTCTCTGTCGCGCTTCGTTATAAGCCGGATAGCGATGATGCGCCGATATTGCTAGCCAAAGGCGGCGATCAGATTGCTTTAAAAATAAGAGAGATTGCAAATGCGAACGACGTTGAGATTGTTGAGGCGCCGGCTCTGGCGCGGGCGGTATATTATAATTCTGAAATAGGGCAGGAGATTCCTTCTGGCCTCTACATGGCAGTCGCTCAGATACTGGCTTACGTGTTTCAACTTCGGCAATTCAGACGTCGTGCTTCCAAGCGTCCGAATATGCCTGATCTGCCTATTCCAGACGAATTAAAGCGCGACGAATAATGCTGGGCTAGTGAATTGCCTGACGCTTACTTTTATCTGTATCTTTTTATCTATCGCTTTCCAATGTCGGTGCGCTTCTTGCAGAACTAGGTTTACTAGCAAATAAGTGCCGAGATATCGTCATTTATTTGGTTCTCTTGAAAGACCAAGCGATGCGATATTTTTATGCAAACAGCGACACTTAATCAGTTCCGATTAGTTCAATCCAACATGGGTATCCCCATTCTGTTGGTTGGCATGCTGGGAATGATGACTCTGCCGGTCCCTCCCTTTCTCTTAGACTTACTATTTACTTTTAACATCGCCTTATCGCTCGTGGTTCTGCTGGTTTGTATCTATTCGTTGCGTCCGATGGAGTTTGCGATTTTTCCAACGGTATTGTTAGTTGCGACCTTGCTCCGACTTGCCTTGAACGTTGCATCGACGCGAGTCGTGTTGTTAGAAGGTCACGAAGGTGGTGACGCTGCAGGTAAGGTTATCGAGGCGTTTGGAGAGGTTGTGATTGGCGGAAACTATGCCGTAGGTTTGGTGGTTTTCGCGATATTGATGATTATCAATTTTGTGGTTGTGACCAAAGGTGCTGGACGAGTTTCGGAAGTGAGCGCGCGCTTTACCTTGGATGCCATGCCGGGCAAACAGATGGCAATTGATGCCGACCTGAATGCAGGAATTATTGATCAGCAGGCGGCTAAAGAGCGACGAGAGGAGGTTGCTGAAGAGGCTGACTTCTATGGGTCAATGGACGGTGCTAGTAAGTTTGTCCGTGGTGATGCGATTGCGGGTTTGCTCATTCTCGCGATCAATATTATTGGCGGGCTGAGTATCGGTATGGTCCAACACGGTTTGGACTTTTCTGATGCGATGGAAAAATATTCTTTGCTTACGATCGGGGACGGTCTAGTCGCTCAGATCCCGTCATTGCTGCTTTCGACCGCTGCCGCCATTATGGTGACACGGGTTAGCACCACTCAGGATATGTCGAGTCAAATTTTTGACCAAATGTTTGTTGAGCCGAAAGCGCTGTACATAGCTTCTGCGATCTTGATTGTTATGGGCTTAGTGCCGGGTATGCCGCATGTTGCGTTTGTTGGTCTAGGTACCTTAACTGCGGTCGGTGCTTGGTACTTTGATAAGCGCCGTAAAGAGGCCGCCGTTGAGTCTTATGATGGCCCTATGCCGCGCAGAAAATCTGGCAGTTCCGGCCTTCAAGACGCAATCGCCAATCAAGCCGCGGATGCACTGCCTGCGCCGGCAAGTGAGTCTGAAAGAACGACCCCAGAGTTAGGTTGGGACGACGTGACAGCGGTTGATGTGATTGGCTTGGAAGTCGGTTATCGGCTGATTCCTTTGGTAGATAAATCACAGGGCGGTCAGTTGCTTGGACGAATAAAAGGCGTTCGAAAAAAATTATCGCAAGAATTAGGGTTCTTAATGCCGTCGGTTCATATTCGCGACAACTTAGACCTGATGCCAAACGTTTATCGAATTACGCTGATGGGGGTGAATATTGCAGAAGCTGAGATACATCCAGATAGAGAGTTGGCGATTAATCCTGGCCAGGTATTTGGCACGGTTGAAGGTATCGAGGGCAGAGACCCCGCGTTCGGTTTGGATGCCATTTGGATTGAGTCTAGTCAAAAGGATCACGCGCAGACCTTAGGTTATACAGTGGTCGATTCAAGCACGGTTGTTGCAACGCACTTAAATCAGGTTTTGCAAAAGCATGCGAATGAGTTGATTGGCCATGAAGAAGTGCAGCAGTGGTTGGACCAGCTAACGCGTGGCTCGCCAAAACTTGCTGAAGAGTTAGTACCGAACTGTGTTTCCGTTAGTGTTTTGCTGAAGGTTTTACAGAGCTTATTGATTGAAGATGTGCCCATCAGAGATATGCGTTCGATCGCAGAGGCCATTGTTAATATGGGGCCAAGTAGTTCGGATGCGACGCAGCTAACGGAGTCTTGTCGTCATGCCTTGCGCCGTATGATCGCGCAGACGCTTTGTGGTGCCGAAGCAGAAATCCCTGTTATCACTCTAGAGCCAGACTTGGAACAGCTATTGCTTAAGTCAGTGCATCAGTCACAAAAAACTGGCGTTGCGGATGATATGGGCTTGGTGTTAGAGCCTCAGATAGTTGAATCACTCCAGCGCTCATTGAGTGACTCAGCCCAGCGACAAGAAATGCTTGGCCAGCCAGCAATATTGCTGGTGTCAGCGCCATTGAGGCCGCTGTTAGCAAGGTTTATTCGGGTCAGTATTAGTGCGATGAGAGTGTTGTCTTATCAGGAAGTACCAGACAACAAGCAGATAAATATTGTGGCAACGGTCGGTCAATAATTTGGCGCTTCAAGTGCCTCGCAGTCGCCTTTGGCGAAGCACGCAGAAGTAAGGTGTAGGACATAGATATGAACGTTAAACGATTTTTCTCAAATACGATGCAAGATGCTCTTAAGATGGTTCGGGAGGAGCTCGGCGCAGATGCAATGATTCTCTCGAATGAGAAGGTCGATGGCGGCGTTGAGATTGTGGCGGCATTAGATTACGACGAAGAAAAGGCACAACAATCAATCGGGCTCGATGTTCCAGCAAGTCCTACTAAAGTAGCGCGTCTGCATGCGCAAAAGCACATACGTTTGCAGGATGAATTAGGGCGAGCGAAGAAACATATAGAGGATGTGAAGCGCAATCAAAAGCCAGCGGCAGCGATGGCGAAGGTGGCTGAGTTGCCAGTGGGCAATGCTGAATCAGTACCCGCCGGCTGGGATCAATTGACCGATATGAGAGCAGAGATAGAATCTCTCAGAGGTTTGATTCAGCAGAGCGTGACGCCCGCAGCAGTTAAACCAGTCGAAACGATGACGGCGGCGCAAAAACACGTTGCCGAACGTTTAGAGTCTATTTGCTTGGCGAAACCACTTCGCGAAAAGGTGGTGGCAGCGGTGCGTCAAGAAGAAACGCCTGGTAGCGCTTGGGCTAAAGCGGAAGAAGAAATCGAACAAAGTATTGCCATCGAATATGGGGAAATTATCGATCAGGGTGGTGTTATTGCCTTGGTAGGCCCTACTGGAAGCGGTAAAACCATGACCATTGGTAAAATGGCCGCTCGTTACGTCATGAAGTTTGGAGCGGACAGCATTGCGCTAGTGACCACTGACCGGTATCGAATCGCAGCACATGAGCAGCTCAAAGTTTTTGGTCGTATTCTTAATGTGCCGGTGCATAGTGTTGATGAACAAAATACGCTAGACGCCATACTGGATCGTTTGTCTGATAAGCGCTTGGTGTTGGTTGATACGGCGGGTCTTATGCCGAACGATAAGTGTTGGACGCAGCAACTGAACGAAATAAAAATGTCTGCGCATAGGGTCCAGCCTTACTTAGTAATGTCCGCCGTTGGTCAGTATCAAGTGATGTGTGCGAACTACAACCACTATCGAATGATCAATCCGGTGGGGGTTATCGTGACTAAGATGGATGAAGCGGTTAGCTTGGGCGAAAGCATAAGTTTTTTGATGGAGTGTCAGTTGCGCGTTGCTTACTATACTGATGGGCAGCGCGTTCCTGAAGACATTCATCGCCTTGAAGCAAAAGGATTGCTGGCGCAAGCCGAGGCCTTGTTGAATAGTTCCCAGCGATGGGTGACAATCAGCTCCGAAGAACAACAAGGCCCTGCGGAAACGGTCTTTTCGCATTCCGCATAGCTTGCACAAACGCATAATTGGCATAAATAGGTCATCGGATTTTTTTTTGCTAGACTTCTTCAAGAGCATTGGCGTTTGAAATTGATAAAAAATATAAAGTAAATGCTGCGAAAGTAGTGTCGTTGTAATCTAAGAGGAATCAAACCGGTATGGCTAACTCTGGCCCGGTTCAAGTAATTGCTGTCACTGGTGGAAAGGGTGGCGTAGGCAAAAGTAACGTATCTATTAACTTATCTATTGCATTAGCGCGCATGGGTCGCAGAGTTGTGCTGCTTGATGCCGACTTGGGTTTGGCTAATATCGATGTTTTGCTCGGCATTTCCTCGAAGGGCAATATTGCTGACGTGATCAACGGAACCGCATCCCTTAAAGACGTTATGGTCGAGGGCCCTCAGGGCGTTAAGATTGTCCCTGCGTCGTCGGGTACTCAAAAAATGGTGTCCTTAAACCCGATGGAGCATGCTGGTTTAATAAATGCCTTTAGTGAAATTGCTAGCGACCTTGATGTGTTGATTGTTGATACGGCAGCTGGGATATCAGACGGTGTCGTTTCTTTTTTAAGAGCCGCACAAGAGGTTGTCGTCGTCGTGGTCGATGAGCCAACATCCATTACCGATTGCTATGCCCTCATAAAGTTGCTCAATCGTGATTATGATATGTACCGCTTCAGAGTGCTAGCTAATATGGTTAAGTCTCAAGAAGAGGGTCGCCATCTTTTTTCAAAACTAACGCATGTGACGGATCGTTTTCTCGATGTTGCTCTGCAGTATGTTGGCTGCATTCCCTTCGATGAGGCCGTTAAGAAGTCTGTTCAACGGCAGCGTCCAGTCATTGAGGCATACCCAAAGGCTAAGGCATCATTAGCTTATAAAGCGCTTGCGGAAAAAGCCGATAGTTGGCCTTTGCCTTCAAGCCCGCGTGGGCACTTAGAGTTCTTTGTTGAGCGCTTGGTTCAGGCCTGATTTTCGTTCACTTTTGATTTGCATCGAGTTGTAGTGAAAGCAAAAATAATTAAACATCTTGCCTTGGGTTGTGTGGTCTTTGTCTATGTATAGCGAAGCAGAAACACGGCGTGCTGATCAGCTGATCGCAAAGCACGCGCCTCTTGTAAAAAAGATTGCTCACCACCTGATGGCGCGGCTTCCTGCTAGCGTGCAAGTCGATGACCTTATTCAGGCTGGGATGATCGGCTTGCTAGAAGCGTCGAAGAAATATGAGTCATCCAAAGGCGCCGCATTTGAAACCTATGCCGGCATCCGCATACGTGGTTCGATGATGGATGAGGTTCGCAAGGGTGACTGGGTTCCACGTTCTGTGCATAGAAATGGACGCCGAATTGCAGAGGCCGTGAAAATTGTTGAGGACCGAGAAGGCCGGGATGCGCGAGATGAAGAAATCGCGACTGAGTTAGGCATGAGTCTGGATGAGTATTTTTCCTGTTTAAAAGATAGCAATAGCGGCAAGCTTTTTAGTCTTGATGAAGTGACTGAAAATGGCGAGGGGATGATAGATGCCAAAGTTCATGATCATGAAGGGCCCGGTAAGAAAGTTCAAGAGCGAGCATTTAAAGAGCGCCTGATCGCGGAAATCGATAACCTGCCCGAACGTGAAAAAATGGTGTTATCGCTATATTACGAAGAAGAGTTGAATCTGAAGGAAATAGGGCTTGTTTTGTCCGTTAGTGAATCTCGCGTTAGTCAAATACACTCTCAAGCTGCCATGAGGCTTAGAGCTCGCATGGGCGAGTGGCTATAATTCTTGAAAATTTAAGATCTACGGCAACCTGCCGAAATAGATTATCTAAGGCAAGCAAAATTTTAAAATAGATCGACTTTCGATCAATTTTGAATCTCTCCTGTCACCGCCGGATATCGTTGAAATAAAAGCCAAAAAAAACTGGATAGCACCAGAACAGCGACTAGACTTGGGTGTATAGAATCAATGTGATTTCGGGCATCGACATTAGTGGAGGTCGACTTGAATAAAGATATGAAAATCCTAGTCGTAGATGATTTTTCGACTATGAGAAGAATTATAAAAAACCTACTTCGTGATTTAGGGTTCACAAATACTGATGAAGCTGACGACGGTAATACTGCGTTGCCTATGCTTCAGACCGGTAAATATGACTTCCTTGTAACGGATTGGAACATGCCAGGTATGACTGGGATTGAACTGCTGCAAAATGTACGTGCAGACGATAATCTCAAAACAATGCCGGTCCTAATGGTAACTGCAGAAGCGAAGCGTGATCAGATCGTTGCCGCGGCGCAAGCCGGTGTCAATGGCTACGTAGTCAAGCCGTTTACTGCTGCTGTCCTCAAAGAAAAAATCGATAAGATTTTTGAACGTATTGACTCTTAGGGGCTGTCGCACATATGTCTGATAATACCGAAGAACAAAACGAGACTGTGAGAGCTTTTGAAGACGGGTTGAAAGAGCAAAGCTACCGTTTGAAAGAACTCGTCGACAGCGGTGATATCTCTGGTGCTATGGAAGTCATCAACGAGATAAACGAAACTCGCGATCGAACCTTATATCAAGAAGTAGGGCGCTTAACTCGCTCTCTTTACGAATCGATTCGAAACTTTCATGTTGATAGTGCTGTTCCTCCTCATGATGAGGAAGCAATGTCTAAAATGAATGATGCTTCAGACCGGCTTACCTACGTTGTTGATATGACCAATAAAGCGGCAAATAAGACGCTAGATTTGGTCGAAGAAACAATGCCTTACGCTTCCGGAATAAAAGAAGAGGCGGTTCAACTTAAAGAAGCTTGGGGGCGCTTGCAGCGCAAGGAAATGAAGCCCGAAGAATTTAGAGCGTTGTCTGGGCGGATGGATGAGTTCCTGCAAAAATTATCGGTAGATTCCGATAAAGTTTACGTTAACTTGTCCGAAATATTGTTAGCACAAGACTTTCAAGATCTAACCGGGCAGGTGATTCATAGAGTCACCGGTCTAGTGAAAGAAGTTGAAGAAAATCTCGTCGACTTAGTTAGGATGGCGGGCAAGGTAGACAGTATCACGGGCACGGTTCACGACATAGATGAAGTCGATAGAGGTATTGAGGGTGAAGGCCCTCAAATGAACACTGAAAAACGTGAGGATGTCGTTTCAGGGCAGGACGATGTAGACGATTTATTGTCTAGTTTAGGTTTTTAAGGGGTACGCATGTCATTCGACGCGGATGAAGAGATCCTCCAGGACTTCCTGGTAGAGGCTGGTGAAATTCTTGAACTGCTGTCAGAGCAGTTGGTCGATCTGGAAAATAATCCAGACGATGTTGAGTTATTGAATGCAATCTTTAGAGGTTTTCATACGGTTAAGGGCGGCGCAGGCTTTCTTCAGTTGGAAGCGTTAGTTGCTTGTTGCCACATTGCCGAAAACGTATTCGACATTTTAAGAAACGGCAAACGTAAGGTTGACTCTGACCTTATGGATGTTGTTTTGCGTGCCTTAGACACTGTCAACGTTATGTTTGATGAGGTACGCGCGCGTCAAGACCCAACACCTGCTGATCCTCAGCTGTTAACAGACCTAGAGCGCTTCGCTGCACCTCAAGAAGAATCTGCTCCGGCGGCGGAACCAGTCGCTGCCGCTCCTGCACCTATCGCGGATTCTGCACCAGGCGGCGCAGAGCTATTTGATACGGAGACGCCTGCAGAAGCTTCTGCTGACGGGGGCGATATTACCGACGATGAGTTCGAGCAATTACTCGATGCGCTTGATAGTCCTGATGCGCCAGCGGCACCTGCGGCAAGCTCGAGCGATGAAATTTCAGAAGATGAGTTTGACCAGTTATTAGATGACTTGCATGGCAAAGCAGGGCCAAGTGCAGCGGCAGATACCGCTCCTAAAGCGGCAGCTTCGAGTGATGAAATCTCCGATGATGAATTCGAAAAACTACTAGATGATTTGCACGGTAAAGGTTCTTTCGATACGAATAACGTGGCTGAAGAGGGCGCTGCTCCAGCCACTCCAGCTCCTGCTGGGGATCCAAACTTAATTACCGATGATGAATTTGAAAACCTATTAGATGAACTTCATGGTTCGGGTAAATCGCCCGTTCCAGCGGCAGCTCAAGCAGCTGCTCCTGTTGCACCCGCACCGGCTGCGCCAAAACCTGTTGCCAAAGCAGCGGCGCCGACACCTCCGCCAGCTCCTCCGAAGCCGCCTGCTAAGGCTAAGCCTGCTACGGGTAAGGCGGACAATATTGCAACAGAAACAACGGTCCGCGTTGACACACGAAGGCTTGATGACATCATGAATATGGTGGGCGAGCTAGTGTTGGTGAGAAACCGGTTGAAGCGCCTGGGTGATGAGAGTACGGATGAGTCGCTGCAGAAAGCCGTTTCGAATCTCGATGTCGTGACTGGCGATTTACAATCTGCCGTCATGCAAACGCGGATGCAACCGATTAAGAAGGTTTTTGGTCGGTTCCCGCGAGTTGTGCGTGATTTGGCCCGTAATCTGAAGAAAGAAATCAACTTGGTTCTCGAGGGTGAGGAAACCGACCTAGATAAGAACTTAGTAGAGGCATTGTCAGACCCATTGGTCCACTTGGTGAGAAACGCGGTTGACCACGGCATTGAAATGCCAGAAAAACGTGTTGAAAGCGGTAAGTCTCGGATAGGGCAAGTCATACTGTCTGCTCAGCAGGAAGGCGATCATATACTGTTGTCTATTGAGGATGACGGAGCCGGAATGGATGCTGATGTTTTACGTCAAAAAGCCGTAGAAAAAGGGCTTTATGATGAAGACTCTGCGGAACGCCTGACCGACAACGAATGTTTTAACCTGATTTTCGCGCCAGGGTTTTCTACGAAAACTGAAATTTCAGACGTGTCTGGGCGCGGCGTGGGAATGGATGTCGTCAAAACCAAGATTACACAATTGAACGGCACTGTGAACATCGACTCTGAGAAGGGCAAGGGTTCGCGCTTGATCATTAAAGTGCCGCTCACGTTAGCTATTATGCCGACGTTGATGGTTAAACTAGAACAGCAGTCTTTTGCATTCCCATTGGTCAGTGTGGTGGAGATATTTCACCTAGACTTGACGAAAACAAATGTTGTCGATGGCCAAGAGTGTATTGTGGTGCGAGACAATGTTTATCCTCTGTTTTACATTAAAGATTGGCTAGTGGGAGGGCGAAGTACCGATACGGAGTCTGCTCACGTAGTCATCGTTGCGGTTGGTACACAGCGAGTCGGCTTCATCGTCGATCAGCTAGTAGGGCAAGAAGAGGTTGTTATTAAGCCTTTAGGGGGAATGTTGCATGGCACGCCAGGTATGGCCGGTGCAACGATAACGGGTGATGGTAGAATTGCCCTTATTTTGGATATCCCTAGCTTGCTGCAACGCTACGCTTAGCGCACAGTGCATCACGGAGTCCTTTTTGAGCGAACTTGAAGTCAGGAATTAGACTGATGAGTGTACGTGTATTAGTGGTGGATGACTCAGCCTTCTTTCGTAAGAGAGTATCCGAAATATTAAGCTCCGTTCCTGAAATAGAAGTGATTGCGGCGCTGTCAAACGGTAAAGAGGCGCTGGAAAGAGTGCCAACGCTCAAGCCTGACGTCATTACAATGGATTATGAAATGCCGGTGATGGACGGCGTAACGGCTGTTCGTCGTATTATGGAAACCTGTCCCACCCCAATCATCATGTTTTCTTCGCTTACCTATGAGGGAGCAAGAGTTACCTTAGATGCCCTAGAGGCCGGAGCGGTAGACTTTCTCCCCAAAAATTTCGAGGACATATCCAGCAACGCCTCGCGTATGCAAGAGGTCCTAAAAGAAAGGATTTTGCAGGTAGCGCGAGCACGAGGGGTTCCTTCAAGTCCAGCGACACCAGCACCTGCGGTTAAGGCGAGTGATAGTCCTGCGCCTGTTGCGGCTAGACGAACAGAGCGAGGTGCGCTTAGTTCGCGCGCCTCCCAGCCACCAGCTCCGCGTGAGGCGAGAGTTGGCGCTCGTGGAAAATCCGTTAAATCAATTGGCCATTCTATTGATCTACTCGTTATTGGCACCTCCACGGGGGGACCAGTGGCGCTGCAAAAAATAATTGCTCGGCTGCCTTCGAATTTTCCGGTTCCAGTGCTGCTGATTCAGCATATGCCAGCCACGTTTACACCTGCGTTTGCAGAACGTTTGAATAGTATGAGTTCGTTAACCGTCACTCAGGCCGTAGAAGGTGATGCGTTGGTTCCCGGTCGTGTTTTTCTTGCACCCGGCGGCAAACAAATGGTCCTTAAAAAAGAAGGCCGATCAGCCAAGATTTCGATTATCGAAGGTGATGAGCGATTGACGTATAAGCCTTCCGTCGATTTAACCTTTGGGTCAGCTGCGCGTATTTTTCCGGGCAAAATGCTAGGCATTGTTCTCACTGGAATGGGCGCTGACGGAAGGGAAGGTTGCCGAATGGTTAAATCTAGCGGTGCAACGATATGGACTCAAGATGAAAAAAGCTGCGTGGTCTACGGAATGCCCATGGCAGTTGATAAAGCGGGCTACTCCGACTTGTCTCTCGATATAAATGAGTTTGCAGACCGACTAGTGGGTGAACTGCTCTAATGGATATGCTCAGTATACTTGGTGTCATCCTTGGGTTTGGGGCTATATTGGGCGGAAATTACCTTGAAGGTGGGCATGTCGATGCTCTCTTTAATGGGCCAGCAGCTCTGATTGTTGGTGGTGGTACCTTTGCGGCAATCATGTTGCAAACACCGGGTAAAACGCTAAGGCACGGTTTATTTATGTTTCGTTGGGTTTTCTCACCTCCTTACATATCGCTAGAAGATGGCATTGATAAAATTGTCAATTGGAGCATGCGGGCCCGAAAAGAAGGTTTGCTTGGCTTGGAGTCTATCCTGCCGAAAGAGCCTGATCGATTTTGTGGTAAAGGCTTACAGTTACTAGTTGATGGCGTAGAACCTGAAACCATTCGTAACGTTCTTGAACTTGAGTTAATTGCGAAAGAAAACCATGACCTAGCGGCGGCCAAAATTTATGACGGGATGGGTGGGTACTCGCCAACTATCGGAATCATTGGTGCGGTCATGGGCTTGATTCATGTCATGAGTAACCTTGCGGACCCATCATCTCTTGGTTCTGGGATCGCGACTGCTTTTGTCGCGACGATTTACGGTGTGGCATTTGCCAATCTGTTTTTTTTCCCAATTGGAAGCAAGCTTAAGGCTGTAATACAGCGTCAATCTCAATATCGTGAAATGTTGATCGAAGGTATCGTGTCAATTTCCGAAGGCGAAAATCCTCGTGCGATTGAAATGAAGTTGAAAGGCTTTATTCACTAGTATGCGCCGTCAAAGAGAAGCCGAGCCTGAAAACCATGAGCGATGGCTCGTTTCATACGCAGACTTTATCACCTTGTTATTCGCATTTTTTGTGGTCATGTATTCGATATCTTCGGTGAACGAAGGTAAATACAAAGTGCTGTCTGATAGTCTCGAAGGAATCTTCAATACCAAAGAAAAAACCTTGTCTCCCATACAGGTCGGTGATCATACACCGACAACAGACGAGCAGGCTTATGGTAAGAAAAAGATTAAACCCATCCTTGATCGTCCCGAACCAATCGCTAAAGAGATAATGAAAGATGATACGGATCAGCAATTAGAAGAAATTGCGGGTGAGTTTCTTAAAAGTTTTGAAGATCTTATCTTTGAACAGCATTTAACAGTTGAGCAAAAAGAAGACTGGATTGAGATTTCGTTGAATGAGTCGGTCGTATTTACGAGTGGTGGTGTCGAGCCAATTGACGATGCCCTAGTGGTAATTGAAAAAATCGCCAAAATTATGGCTGGGCGTGACAACGCAATCTTGGTGGAAGGCCATACCGACAACATTCCAATTCGGGGCTCTGTCTTTCCATCCAACTGGGAGCTATCGGCAGCGCGAGCCGCTTCAGTTGTGCGTTACCTTGCGTTAGAAGGGGTTACTGCGGAGCGCCTTGGCGCCGTGGGATTTGGTGAGTTCAAGCCGGTTGCGCGCAATGACACGTTACAAGGACGTTTAAAGAATCGGCGTGTTGTTATCTTAATTTCTAAGAAAAATGATATTCACGAAACCTTTCTGAATTAAGACGAGTTGGTCGCCTTTCTAACGCGCTAAGCACACAGAGTTATCTTCTCCGTTGTTTTGTTGCTCCCCTACCGTTGAAATACTTCAATAGGTAAAACTGTTTAAAAATCAATCATTAACCTTAATTACCTTGAATATGCCTGAACTTTTTGGCACAGGATATGCTTTAGAGGGTGTAGTGGTATTTAAACGCCAATTTATCGGCAAGCATTTACCGTCGAGCATTTACATCAAATAGTTGAGTGCTATGATCGATCAACTATTAAAAATGTGTGTACGGCAATTATTAAGGGTCGAAAGAACGTGAAAATCTGGGCGATCGCAAATCAGAAAGGTGGTGTTGGTAAAACAACGACCGTAGTTAGTTTGGGTGGCTTGCTGGCACAGCAAGGCAAACGTGTACTTGTGATGGATCTGGATCCACATGGTTCATTAACAAGTTACTTTAAGTTAGACCCTGACAATATTGAACAGAGCGTTTTTGATCTGTTTATGCATCAAGGCAAAGTTCCTGATGGTTTGCCGGAACAGTTGATTACGGCAACTTCGTGCCAAGGGCTAGACATTATGCCCGCCTCTACAGCGCTAGCGACATTAGAGCGCCGCATGGTTGGTGTAGATGGTATGGGGCTGATTATTTCAAAAACGCTGGCGATGCTTTGGGATCAGTACGACTACGTTCTGATTGATAACTCGCCTTCGTTGGGCGTGCTTATGATTAATGCATTGGCTGCAAGCCAGCAACTGATCGTGCCAGTTCAGACCGAGTTTTTGGCGATTAAAGGCCTTGAACGGATGATGCATACGCTCGAAATGGTGATTCGATCTCAAAAGAGCAACTTGAAGCATATGATTTTGCCAACAATGTTCGATCGTCGAACACAGGCATCAACTCAGAGTTTGCGTACGATTAAGCAAACGTGGGGGGACGCTGTTTGGAAATACGCGATTCCGGTTGATACCAAATTCCGTGATGCGAGTATGGCTGGTCTTGTACCGTCAGAGCTTGATACCGCGACGCACGGCGTGAGAGCGTATACAAAATTACTTCAAAACCTTAACGAGCTGACGAGCAATCAGTCTTAGTTGACGGTTACGCTTGAGCAGGAGTAGTGGGTGCCTCACGAAAAGAACTCTCCAGACACCGCCAAGAAGGCGATGGCAGACTATTACGATGACGTACTAGGTTCGTTGTTGGGTGGTCCTGAAGAGCGTGAGACCGTGCCCAATAAAAGCGTTAACGGAAGCACGAATAGGACAGCTGAACAAGAAACCGCTGAACCCAGTTTGAAACAAGAACAGAAAGCAGTTTCTTCTGCGCCAGCAAAAGAATTGAACAAAGCTTCGCCCGCGTTAAAAGCAAGGAAAGAAAAAGCTGAAGCGAGTGCATTAAAGGCAACGGTTTTTGCAGAACCGGAAGAAAAGCGCCCATTACCAACATTGGCGCCGCCAAAGGTTAAGCCTGCCGTTGTCGATCCCGTATTAGCAAAGGTTGAGCCGTCGGTCGTTGAACCCGTTGAAAGCCCAGTGGAAGTTAGCGCACCGAGCGTTGAGCCCAAGGTGACGATGTCGAAAGTGACGGCAAAAGCAGAGACGCAGCAGCAAGTGGTTGCCGATGCTCCTGCCGCAGTCGTTAGCACTGAAACAACGGACGAGCTGGCGATCGTGAAACCCTTAGATTGGTTGGCGAATGGTCGCCCAGCTTGGGCTCAAAGCCGTTTTGAATGTCTGTTATTTTCGGTAGCAGGCCTTAAGTTAGCGGTGCCATTAGTATCGCTTGGCTCTATTCATCGAATTGAAAGTGAGCTTACGCCTCTCGTGGGTAGGGCAGACTGGTTTATTGGTCTTTATCGCACCGGTGAGCGAAATATTAACGTAGTGGATACTGCCAAATGGGTCATGCCCCGTCAGTACCATGAGGGCGTGATTGACGGGTACCACTTTGTAATTCGGTTAGGTGACACCAACTGGGGCGTTGCTTGCGATTCCGTTGCTGAAGCAATTCAGCTTGAGCCTGATCAAGTTAAATGGCGCACTGAACGCAGCAAACGCTCTTGGTTATCCGGTACGGTAATTGAGCACATGTGCGCATTGTTAGATGCGGACATGCTGAGCTACTTGCTAGACAACGATACGCGCCCCGATGGTTTAAAAAAAGGTGGGTGAATTCGGCTTAAGGCTGGCATAGATTGTGCGATGATCTATATTAAATGAATACTGCGTTAAATCATTGACGCGCTCGAACAGCCGGTGACGCTGAGTAAAGCGAAATTCAGGCTATCGGTGGATATAAAGATAACGATGAGGTTTGCATAATGGCGTCAAACACTGGGCACAGCGGACAAGCGGCTGAAGATCCGCTCCTGCAATATGTAACGTTTCGCTTAGAAGAAGAAACGTACGGTATTAATGTTATGCAGATACAGGAAGTATTGCGTTATACCGAAATAGCGCCTGTGCCAGGGGCTCCAGATTACGTGTTGGGAATAATAAACCTGCGCGGAAACGTTGTAACTGTTATTGATACTCGAAAGCGATTCGGTTTACGTCAGTCTGAAATTAGCGACCAGACGCGAATTGTGGTTTTGGAGCTTGAGGGACAAGTGATCGGCGTATTGGTAGATTCCGTTGCTGAAGTCGTTTATCTGCAACAATCAGAAATTGAAACGGCACCAAACGTGGGTAATGAAGAAAGCGCCCGCTTTATTCAAGGTGTCTGCAACAAGAATGGTGAACTTATTATTCTTGTTGAGTTTGAGAAAATGTTGTCCGAAGAAGAATGGGCAGAAATGGCAGCATTCTAGCTGTGTTTGGTTTGGGATTGGATGTTATGACATTTACAGTATTAGTACCTTTGTTGTCAGCGCTGTTATCGGTTTGCATGGTGGTCTATGTGCTGCAACTCAAGCGCTCTGTCGTAAAGTCTCAGCAAGCTAGCGAAGCTTTGATGGATAGTTTCTCGTCTGAAGTTCAGGGTGTTAGCCATGGCGCAATGGGTGTAGGGCGTAAGGTTTTGAACCTTGAAAAGCAGCTACATGCCTTGACGATTAGTTTTGACGAGATGAAAAATAATGATCCTGCCAAGGTCTCTTATTCTGAAGCTTCACGTTTGGTTGAGTTGGGGGCCGGGGTAGAGGACTTGATGAATACCTGTGGAATTTCGCGCCCCGAAGCTGAGCTAGTCAGCGCGTTGACTGAAAGTAAGCAAAAGCAAGCAAGTGTTCCTGTCTTAACCGCGGAAGTTTAATCTTCTTTGCCTGTCCCAAGTCATGCTGTTAAGCAGCATGATTTAGTGGCGTATTTAGGCTCTTCAATTTGTTCTCGACATAACGATCTACAATGTCAAAGTCAGCGTCTGATAGTGTCTCGTACTTCATTGTGAGTTCAAACAGGTCTCTTGATAGGCGCCTTAAGCTGTATACTTCACACGATGTCTCTATCAGCTCGGTTTCACCTGGAAGCGTAAACGACACAGTCATCTGCTTTGGTTGACGGGGTGCGATGCTAACCGTGTTTGGAAACATACCGTCTAGAGTCTTACGGTTGCAGGTTAGCACCATACCATCACGCGATAACGCTTCAAGTTCGGTCGCATATGACCCATGTTCAGTTTTCGTGGTGACTGCGTTCTGAACGGAAATTTGCGTGTGGTATATAAGATTTCGTTTCATTGTGCTTAATGGCTCGCTCTAAGTGGAGCGTGGCGCTCTCCTAAAATTACTTGTCTACTCTTTACTGTAACGACAATCTGCAAACTTTCCGTTGAGTCTCTGTTAGGCTCTGCAACAAATTGCAACCGCGTGTACTAGTTTTCACGAACACTGAGTACTTTTTCACAAAATACGAGCCTGAATGGCGTCAATACATTGGGTAGCCTTGTGAAATCTTTTGTCTTGTGGGTCGACATTGCAGCGCGATGCCTTTATATTCTGCGCGTTTCAGTATTGCCTACTTTATTTGCTTCCCAGGAAAAGACACTTGATTTCTACCGCTAACATCACGATGCAATTTGGCGCCAAGCCGCTATTCGAAAATATTTCTGTTAAGTTCGGCGACGGAAACCGCTACGGTTTGATCGGAGCCAATGGCTGCGGTAAATCGACGTTTATGAAAATTCTTAGCGGGGTGTTAACGCCAACAGCTGGTTCTGTGTCGATAACGCCAGGTGAAACGTTCGGCTCATTGAGTCAGGATCAGTTTGCTTTTGAAGAGTTTAGCGTCGTCGACACCGTTATTATGGGCGATAAAGCGCTATGGGAAATCAAGCAGGAGCGAGACCGCATCTACTCACTGCCTGAAATGTCTGAAGAAGACGGCATGAAAGTGGCAGAGCTTGAAACGCAGTTTGCGGAAATGGACGGTTATAGCGCAGAGAGTCGCGCGGGTGAGTTACTGCTGCACGCGGGAATAGAAGAGTCATTTCACTTTGGTTTGATGAAAGAAGTCGCACCAGGTTGGAAGTTACGAGTCTTGCTAGTACAGGCTTTATTTGCGAACCCAGACATATTATTGCTGGATGAGCCAACCAACAACTTGGATATCAATACGATTCGCTGGTTGGAAGACCTTTTGAACGAGCGAAAAAGTACCATGATCATCATTTCGCACGACAGGCACTTTCTTAACTCCGTGTGCACGCACATGGCAGATATTGATTACGGTGAACTACGCTTATATCCCGGCAATTATGATGACTTCATGATTGCATCGACCCAAGCGCGCGAACGCATGCAGTCACAGAATGCTAAGAAGAGTGCACAGATTGCTGAATTACAGCAGTTTGTCAGTCGTTTTTCCGCCAATGCTTCCAAAGCGAAGCAAGCTACCTCGCGAGCCAAGCAGATCAGTAAGATTCAACTAGATGACATAAAAGCGTCAAGCCGAGTCACGCCATTCATTCGATTTACGCAAGAGAAGAAGCTTCATCGACAAGCCTTGGTTTTCGAGAACCTAACGCATGGTTTTGATGGCGAGACACTATTTAAAGGCGGTGAGATGATACTCGAAGCCGGTTCACGTGTTGCGGTAATCGGCGAGAATGGCGCGGGTAAAACAACCTTCTTACGTTGCTTACTATCAGAGTTTACGCCTGAGTCAGGAGATATTAAATGGTCCGAAAACTCAGTAATTGGTTATTGTCCACAAGATAGTACCGTTGACTTTGACGGCGATATGACCGTGTTCGACTGGGTAAGCCAATGGAGAAAGCCGCACCATGACGAGCAAATTGTTCGCTCGACGCTTGGTCGTTTATTGTTTGGCGCAGACGATTACGAGAAAAAGGTAAGTGTTTGTTCTGGTGGAGAGAAAAACCGCCTTCTGTTCGGTAAATTAATCATGCAAGAGCCGAATATTCTGGTGATGGACGAACCGACTAACCACTTGGATATGGAGTCGATTGAGGCGCTCAACCTAGCGTTAGAGAACTACGAAGGCACTTTGATTTTTGTTAGTCACGACCGAGAATTCGTTTCTTCCTTGGCGACTCGCGTCATTGACATAAAAGACAAACGTTTGAATGACTTTCAAGGCACTTACGAAGAGTATCTGTCGACTCTAGCCGTATAGTTTATGCGCGCTAGCATTGTGCTCGTCAGCCTGAAATGAATGCCGTAACATAGCGGTTCAGATCACACATTATTAGTCGGAAGCAAAGATGTCAGATTCTCAAAAAGTTGGCTTTGTCAGTTTAGGTTGCCCCAAAGCGTTGGTCGACTCTGAGCGCATACTGACTAAGCTTCGGCTAGATGGCTACGATGTCGTACCGAGCTATGACGATGCAGACGTTGTCGTTGTAAATACGTGTGGCTTCATCGATTCAGCCAAGCAAGAGTCGCTTGATGCGATCAATGAAGCCATGCAAGAAAATGGCAAAGTGATTGTGACCGGTTGCATGGGTAAGGGCGCTGACGCCGAACTAATCAAGTCTCAGAATCCAGATGTGTTGAGCGTTAGTGGGCCAGCGGAATACAAAAGTGTAGTGGATGCCGTCCATGAATATATCCCTCCGACAAACAATGACCCCACGCATTACGGCGACCTAGTGCCAGCGCAAGGCGTTAAGCTAACGCCTAATCATTACGCTTATCTCAAAATATCGGAAGGCTGCAACCATCGTTGTAGTTTTTGCATTATTCCTCATATGCGCGGCGACTTAGTAAGCCGCCCCGTTTCTGAGGTGATTGCGGAAGCAAAGACCCTAGTTGATAGTGGTGTAAAAGAGCTGCTCGTGATTTCTCAGGATACCAGTGCTTATGGTGTCGATGTGAAATACAAGCTCGACTTTTTTGACGGTGCTGCGATGGAAACGCGCATGCAAGATTTGGCCGTCGCATTGGGTGAGTTGGGTGTTTGGGTTCGCCTTCATTATGTTTATCCATACCCGCACGTAGATAAACTGATTCCACTGATGGCTGAAGGCAAGATTCTTCCTTACCTCGATATCCCATTTCAGCACGCTAGCCCTCGAATTCTTAAAGCAATGAAACGTCCCGCTCACAGCGAGAAAGTGCTCGGCCGGATTAAAGCATGGCGAGAGGTGTGTCCAGAATTAACGATACGCAGTACGTTTATTGTGGGGTTTCCAGGAGAGACCGAAGACGACTTTCAGCAGCTGTTGGACTTTTTGGATGAAGCCCAGCTAGACCGCGTTGGCTGTTTTACGTATTCGCCTGTTGAAGGCGCGCCAGCAAATTCACTCGCAGACCAAGTTCCTGAAGAGGTTAAGCTTCAGCGCCAGCAACGATTTATGGAAAAACAGGCAAAAATTAGCGCCGATCGTTTGCAGGCTAAAGTAGGAACACTTCAATGGGTACTGGTAGATGAAGTCGCGGAAGAGGGTGCGGTTGCTCGCACAATGGGTGACGCACCAGAGATAGACGGTAGTGTATACATAGACGGCGCGACCCATTTGTCTGTTGGCGATGTTGTGCGAGTTGAAGTTGAAGAAGCTGACGAATACGACCTGTGGGCACATCTTGTTTGATTCTCAATACAGTGCTACCCATTTGGCTGGAGCGGGCTTGAATGGTCGATTAAAGGCTTTCATATTCTTAATTTTTGGGTTGGCGGCCTCTGACACAATGGCACTGGGTTATACCTTAAAACTTAGCGAAGCGGATTTGCAAAAACGTGTTTCTGCAATGATGCCGATAGAGAAAAAACAACTGTTCATGACGGTGATTGTTTCAGACCCAACAGTCTCGTTACTGGCAGAGTCTGATCAGGTTAGTGTTTTTTTGAATGTCGAAGCAATCGCACCCGGCGGTTTAAAGGGCTCTGGCCGAGGCCGGGTTCTCGGTAAGCTGCATTATGATAAGTCGAAAGGCGCATTCTTTCTGCAAGACCCAAAGCTCGATCAGCTAGTGATCGACAGAGTACCGACAACCATCAGTCAGCAAATTTCTAGCGTATCCCAAGCGATGATCACCGCGACGTTAGCTTCATACCCTCTGTACACCTTAAATGACAAAGACTTTAAGCAAAAAATGGCGAAGTCTATGATCGAGTCCATTGTCGTTAAGGATCAGCATCTTTTGATAAAGTTCGGTTCGTTGTAGTTAAATTTTAGTGCTGCTTAGTTCCACTGACGTTCCGTTATAGTTTTGTCTTGATGCTGCTTATGATAGCGGCATGATTAACCTTAAAACTGTCTCCCTGTTTTTCGATTAGGCGTTGTCGTTGTTGCTCTCATGTTGCGCCACGGGCTGCGCTATTTTTTTGCTTGATTAGTGCTATGATCGTCTGAAGTTATTGTGGTGATCAACGGGTATGTCAGGCACTTCTCCAACAATCAAATTCTTGACTAAATCGAATGGTGAGCGGGTTGCCTATGCAGTCCATGGCAAAGGGCCGTATTTGGTTTTACCTGCGTGGTGGGTTAGTCATCTGGAATTAGATTGGGAGTTGCCCTCCTATAGAGAGTTCTTTGAATGCCTTGGTGAGTCGTTCACAGTACTTCGGTACGATAGACCTGGCTCCGGACTGAGCGACCGCGAACGTCAAGGTTTTGCTTTAGAGGACGAAGTGGACACGCTAGTAAGCCTTGTCGACCATTTATCTTTAGATCGCTTCAATATTCTCGCGATTTCTTGCGCCGCGCCACCGAGCCTACTTTACGCACACTTGCATCCAAAACGAATCGACAAGCTGATGTTTATTGGTGCGTATGCCAGAGGTGAAGATATAGGAAGTGCTGTAGTTCAAGAGGCTCTAGGCGGCCTTGTAGCAGCAAACTGGGGGATGGGTGCTAAAGCAATTTTGGACCTGTTTGATGTTGATATGGCGGCGTCTGGGCGAAAACAGCTAGGGCGAGTGCACCGAGAGTCAGCAAGCCCAAAGATGGCGGCAGCATTATTGAAGTTGTCCTTTACCATGAACGCTCAGCACGTGGCGCCGGACATAAATATTCCAGCCTTAGTGATTCACTGCTCTAAAGACAAAACCGTACCCTTCGATGCCGGTCGAAAATTGGCGTCTTTGCTTCCAGATGCCGAGCTGGTTCGTTTGAGTGGCCATGCCCACTTGCCTTGGATGGGCGATCAATCGGGGCGAATTCTGGCCGAGATAAAACGTTTTACGGGGCTGCCCGATAATTTTGTGCGTGATGGTGAAAAATTAAGTGATTCGCATGAAGAGCTTATGTTTCGTTATGAAGGCGACATTTGGGTGCTCTCGTATGCTCACAAGCGCGTCCATATGAAGGATATGCGGGGCCTGCATGATATCGCTACGTTGATTCGAAATGCTGGTCAAGATGTGACCGTTGAGCGACTCAATGGCGATCAAGACGGCGCGGTGTCAGAGTCACAGTCCGCGGTTCTTGATACCCAAGCCTTGTCTGCTTATCGGGAGCGGCTGGCGTCTATTGCCGAGGCTAAAGTCACCGCTGGTGCAGAGTCCGACGAGCTTGCCTATGAGTCCTTGGAGGCAGAAGAGGACGCTATTTTGAAGGTCTTGGCACAGGGACTTGGTCTAGGCGGACGGCGGAGGCAGTTTAATAGTCAGTCTGAAAGGGTCCGTAAGGCAGTGGCGGCAAGAATAAAAAGCGCTATTGAGAAAGTTCAAGCGCTACACCCTGCTTTGGGCGACCACTTAAAGCTGTCTCTCAATACCGGGCGATCTTGTTCTTATACGCCCAAAGATAGTTTGTCTTGGAAAACGTGACGGCCGTTCTTAGCTGGCTATTTTTGAGATAGCTGTTTGCTACTTCAATACTAGCGCCTTTGTTATGAAGACCATTCATTGCAAAGGAGTTTAGTATGGAAAACGTTAACGTAGAAAACTTAAAAAGCCCGGCAAGTCATGCTGCCGCCAAACCAGCTAGTGAGCCGGCTCGTGATGTGTCGAGCACAGGCGGCCCTCAAGAATGCCCTCAGTTACCGTATCAGTTTGAAATGGCGCGCCGTCAAGAACCATTGGCGCTGCTATATAAACGATCACCCAATTTGGCGTGGGTAGGAGATGACGCGGTGGCGGGGACTGGTAATCAATCATTAAGTGACCCATTACATACAGCGGTTCGTGTTGCCGGCGTTGATATACCGGTGGGTGTCCATCGCGCTGTTGGAGGGGATAGTGACGACCCTGTTCCGGGAGAGCTATTAAGTGCAGCGCTTGCGGCGTGCTTAGAAAGCACGATTAGAGTGATTGCGAACCGATTGAATGTTGGACTGACTTTTTTGGAGGTGACGACTCGAGCGGAAGTCGACGTAAGAGGAACCCTTAGGTTGAGCCGCGATGTGCCAATAGGATTTCAAAAAATAACTGTAAATGTCGATATTGCGGTTGTGGACGGTGTCAGTCCAGCGCTTATGTCAGCGCTTCTAAAGGCGGCTGAAACAAGTTGTGTCGTGATGCAGACTCTGCGTCAACCGCCAGAAATTGACCTTAATATATCCCGTTCTGACGAAGAGGGGAGCATAAGCGATGCGTTATAATCATAGAGTATTCTCGGTTAGTTCAGTTGTTCTATTTGCTTATTCGATTTTTTGTTACATCGCTACGCTCGGCGCTCTCGTCTATTTTATGGTGTTTTCTAGCGGGTTATATGAACCGATATCAGTGAACAGCCAAGTGGCTAGGCATGATTGGTTAACCGCCCTAGCAATTAATATCTGTTTGCTCTCGGTATTTGGGGTTCAACACAGCGTGATGGCGCGGCAACCTTTCAAATCGTGGCTCGCGCGCTTTTTACCCGTCTCGGTTGAACGCTCTACTTATTGCCTTGCTTCTGCCTGTGTATTGGCCCTTATTCCGTTTGCGTGGGTGCCCATCGAAGGTATTGTGTGGGAGTTAAATTCGCCGATATTGTCTGTGGTCGTGCAGGTCGGGAGTGTTGCCGGTTGGACAATATTGTTGGTGGCCACATTCCAAATAGGCCACTTCGAATTGTTCGGATTGAAACAGACGTACTTCACGATGCAGGGAGAAATTGTCCCAGCATCGACGTTCAAAACTCCCGGCTTATATCGCATTGTTCGGCATCCGATTCAGCTAGGCGTGTTGATGGGTATGTGGTTGGTGCCTACCTCAACTAGCAGTCATCTGATGCTTTCGCTCGGTATGACTGTCTACGTGCTAGTCGGTCTTTATTTCGAGGAGAAAGACCTAGTGCGAGAATATGGCAATCGATATCAAGATTACCGTCAGCGTATAGCAAAGCTGATTCCGTTTATTGTATAAGATTCGTTTAGACGACGGCTTAACTGGCTAGGGATTATTATCTCCCTACTCAGATATTGATAAACTGGAGGTGCTGCTACCAATTCTCAGATTTTAGCGATGTTAGCTTCGCCAAGGGCATGGGTTTGAAATAATAGAAACCCTGCACGAAATCGACGTCATGCTCTCTTAGAAACTCTAGCTGTTGTTTATTCTCAACGCCTTCTGCGATCACTTTCATATTCAGTTGATGGGCAAGGTGAATCACGGAGGTGGTAATTGCACGGCTTTCGTTGTCGTCGGGTAGGTCGTGAATAAACGAGCGGTCAATTTTTATGTAGTCGACGGGCAGGCGTTTTAGATAATTTAGGGATGAGAACCCTGACCCAAAGTCGTCGAGCGCAACTTGGATACCAAGCGCTCGCACGCGGTGAAGAACGTCGATCGCTTTATCCATGTCGCTTAGAAAGCTACTCTCTGTAATTTCTATCTCTAGATGCGTTGCGGGAAACCCTGATTTACGCAAGACATTCGTGAGCTTGTTGTAGAACTCTGGGTGACTAAGTTGCTTAGCTGAAATATTCACCGCGACGCAGGTCGAGTCGCCGGAGTCCACCAGCAGTTTTCCGCTGACGCAAGCTGACATCAGCACCCAATCTCCAATTGGCACAATACTGCCGGATTCTTCTGCGATACCAACGAATTCAGCTGGGCTTAGCAGGCCGTGTTCAGGGTGCTGCCAGCGAACAAGTGCCTCGACTCGCTTTCCACGACTTTCCTGCATACAAACTTGGGGCTGAAATTCCAAGACAAACTGTTGCTTTTCAATGGCCACCAAAAGCTCATGTTCTCGTTGGCTTCGTTTTGGTGGGTTACGCTCTAACTCTTCTGTGTAAAGTCTTACCTGGCCACGCCCTAGCTCCTTCGCCGAATACATAGCCAAATCGGCGTTACGAAGCAAGGAGTGTGGGTCGGTTTGAGATATCTCGGTGGTCGCAATGCCAATACTCGCACTGACACGAATGGGTGTTCCATCTAAATTAATCGGCTCGCTCACCGTTACCAACAGCCGTTCGCCGACAGCGACTAGGTCTTCCGGTTCTTTGATATAGCGCAGTAGAATAACAAACTCGTCGCCGCCAAGATGGGCAATATAATCGCCATGCTTGATGTTTCGAGATAGGCGTGAGGCCATGGTGCCAAGCAGAAAATCACCCGCAAATTGCCCATGTTGGTCATTGATATGCTTAAAGTAATCTAGGTCAACATACATCAATGCGATCACTTCATCTGACTTTTGCCCGCTCTCACAGGTTTGGCTGATGTGCTTCCAAAACTGGCGACGGTTTGGCAGGTGAGTATTAAAGTCGTAGTCGCTTATATTTCCCCAGTCATCGCTAACTTTGCGAAAGTCGCTTAAATCGTTTGCGACACACACAAAATGGCATATCTCCCCGGCGTCGTTTTTAACGGGGCCGATACTGAGGCGTATCCACTTCTGATTGTTGTCGGCGTCGAAGGTTTCAAATTCGCCTTCCCAATAGCTACCGGATTTTAATATGCGATGGATCTCTGGGTGATTGTGCTCGGCTTCCGCAATCCATTTATCGAGCATCGAGGCCCGAACGATTTTCTGGTCATTACCAATTTCGTAAATATTGATAAGGGCTTTGTTGTATAACTCGACGTCACCGTCAGGCAAGCAGACGAGCACCGCAGAGGTGTTCGACTCAACGGTGCGGTTCAGTTCGTCGATAGGGTTCCGCAAAGACAGATGCCGCTCTATATCGGACTGCAGCTTTCGTTGACGAAAGTTTAGTTCGGAAATCAGCTTTTCGTTAAGCAACGCCATATCTCGCGCTTTTTGATAGACCAAGTGGCGCTCTTCAAAGTTCTGGCTGACGTTCTCTATCAGCAAGATTTTTTCGTTCTCGGCGAATAGCGCGCGGGCTTCCAGTTGATACTCTTGTCCCAACGCGTCAACCTCGGTCCAGACACCTGAATCAGTTTTGTCGTGTTCGCGCTCGTTTGACCAAAACAATTCTGCATCAATCAGAAAGTTTGATAGAAAAGGAAAGCTATGTCCGATCTGATCAAAGCTTAGGAAGGTATCATCGACTGAAATAGGTGAGTCAGCGGCCTTGCTTAAATGGATAAGCCATTCAGGATAGCTTGAGACTGACTCAAGCGTTTGGTCGTCGGCAAGTCGAAACACTACTATGCCGAGTTGTTTGATTAAATCCTGCAGTACCTTGCTCATTATGGTTTACCACATCAGGTCATTGTGACGAATAACATGCTATTCAGCGGTCTTACTATCGCATTCTCTTAACATTGCTTGGGCCAGTGCGGCAAAGGCTTCTTCAACGCCGGCCCCAGTTTTTGCGCTGGTTTCAATCAAGGTTAAGCCGTTTTCGCGTAATTTTGTCGCATCGTCTTGGGATAGTTTCCATTCATTCGTTAGATCGAATTTATTCGCTAGAATGACTACGGGTGTTTCTTGCAAATATGAGCGAACAAGGCTGAGCAATTCATTAAGCTGGCGAATAGTCGTTGGGCGGGTGCCATCGATAACTAGCATTACCCCTGAGGCGCCGCGTAAATAGCTAGACTTTAGTTCGGTGAAAACATCGACGCCCTCGATATCCCACAGCATCATTTGCATGCTTTCTTGCGCCAATTCAACTTTCTTTTTAGAAACTTTGACGCCAATTGTCGTGTGATACTTATCGCTAAAAATACTCTCGACAAAGCGTTTCACAAGACTTGTTTTACCCACCGCAAACGGGCCGACCATGCACACTTTTTTGACTAACATTACGGCTCTTCAGTCCTTGAATTGGTGAATGGGTTGACTACGTGAATTGTCACGCGGCGTTTTTCTCGGGCGCTCAAAAGTTGTCCATCTTTATGTCCGAGTCCCCACGCCTGTATGGTGCTCTCCTGAATGCCATTATTAACGAGTAGTGCTTTCACCAGCTCTGCTCTTTTTTTGCTGACTTCAAGGTTAGCCGCTTGGGAGCCGTTAGAGTCTGCAAAGCCAAGCAGCATTATTTGAGGTGTGGCCAGCTTGAGACTGTGATTAAGTGCTTTCACCCGATGGATTGCATTGACTAGGGCAGGAATACTTTCTAACTCAGTGCTTCCCAGCTCTGTGGCATTCTCCGCGAAATAAATAGCCCTGCTATTGATATGACTCAACAGTTGGGCGTATTGAGTCCGCTCATCAAGGCTGGCAACCGGTGCGGGAAGTGTGAGTGCATTTAGTTTCGCGGTATCGATGGCGCCAAAGGTAATTGTCTTTACATTCATATTTACAAACAAGCGTTTGGGGCTTAGCTTGCTCAGCAGCGCACTTTCGCTAATGGAATTACTATCTCTAAATAAGCTCAGGTTTGCGGCATCACCATCTCGCGAGGAAGCAACCATAATATAGCCTTCCTCTTGCTGAGTGAGCTCAATAATTCGCTCAAACTCAGTCTGCACTTGCCAGTTTTTAACACTAATAAAACCAAGACTCAGCGCAAGCGCGAAGATAAACCCAATCGCTAACCATGGGCGTCTTTTTTGTTGGGTTACTGCTTCCAACTCTTCTGAAACCAGACAGCCACGCAGAATATCTTCCGTGCTTTCAAAGGCTTCTCGGTCGCCTTCGAATGTGTCGAGTGCTTGGTAGTAGTCTTGATGAATTAGTTCGATGGCTTCATTCACTTGGCCCAGCTCGGCTTCGCCCAATGCGCCGCGAACCGCGACCGCAACTGCCGCCGCAGGGCCCGCGCAGATATGCAAAGCAAAGTCGCCCATCTCGATTCTTTCGAGACTCGATTCGGAGCTGGTATCAAAGGAGTCGCAAACGAAATCCTGAATAGCCGTTAGCATGCTGGATAGCAATTCAGGGTCTTTCACATGTACGGCTTCATCTGCGACAGCATGCAATAGTATGCCCGTCTCGCGATGCACTAGCAGAACTTGTTCCACTCGAAATTTAAGCGTTTGAGATATGACGTAGCGCCCATAAGACACACCGGCTCGCCATGCTTTGTAGCGCCACGCAATTCCTTTTGGACTAAAGCTCTGTTCAAGAACGCGGTTTAAATTCTGGACCATTTCACGCAATGCTGCTGCCACCGATTTACGAATGGCAGGGCCCATTATCGGGAAAATTACGTTGGTAATTTGGCTGGGGTTTTTAATGATTGATTCGTGGATGGCTTTGTTGAGCAGGGGAGCTAAGGCTTTACTAACAGCGGGGTCATTGCGAGTACTTTGCCGAATTGCTTGTGCCAGCACAGAGGCGACCCGCTCGGCGTCGTCTTCCTTGCTGACATAGGACTGAAGCGCTGAATCATAATCCGCGCCAAGCAGCAGACGCCTTAGCCGCAAATAGTCGTTATCTTGAGACGGAAAACCTTCTGTCTGCTCGTTTATGCTCGCATTGGGCGAGTCTTCGAGTTTCGACATGCTTGTCTACTAAGCCTTAATTGTTTTGGCGACATTGGCCAATAATTCCGAAAGACTTTGTCGATCTAGCTTCTTGTCGTCAAGCGAATGGGTGGTTTTCGTCATGGTCTCGCTAAGCTCGTTGTGTTGTGCACTGAGTTGCTGCGAGAGTCGCTCGCTTTCTTCGTTTAATTGCTGTTCTAGGCTGTTATGGGCAGACTCTGTTTGTACTTCGAAAGAATCGAGAGATTTACGCAGGGCATCAATGTCATCTTCTATGAGCGCTTCTTTGTTTTGGTGTTGATCGTTGAGCGACTCGACATGTTTATTAAGTTCTTGAAGCTGAGCGGCAAAAGCCTTTTGTTGTTTATCTAGAGACTGAGAAAACTGCTTATCCAGTGTTTTAATTTGCTCACCCATATCTTGCTTGAGATCAGCAATCACTTGTTCAAACTGGCTCATTTGCTGGCCAAACAAAAGCTTCTGTATTTCATGTAGCTGTGTGGCCGGGTCGACTACTTTTTCTGTTGTGGCCTCTGATTTAGCTGTTTTACCCGACTTTGGATGACTTGCCATGAACGTGCCCCTTCCGTTGTGCTTGATGCTAATTCACTGGAATATTTGATGGGTTCTTAAAAATCGAACTGGTCAAATCGGTGAATTATTTAATTAGAGTGCTTTCAGACAAAGCTCCGGTAAGCACCTTATTTCTATTGAGTATAGACAGGAAATTACTACGTGGCCCCATGGGCTACAAAAGTAAACAGATGATCTGTTTTCGAGCGAAGGTTAGGTGGGTGCTTAACGTTTAAGGGTTCTTAAAAAATGCCTATCTAGGACGCCTTTTTTTGTTTCTTTAACGGAGGTTAGTTGGTACGCTTCGCGCCGTTTTGAGGGTGCTTCCGAGTGAAGTGCCTGGATTGATCTAGTAATTAGAAATGATCGTAGTAAAGGACGTGGGTTGTGACCTCTGAAACGGCTCTATATCCACCGTCAACTATTTTACCCCTTTTGATAACCCTCCAGGAGTTCCTAAATGACAGGGAAAAACCAAACACGTCTACTCAGTGCGCTAGCGATGGCAGCGCTAACGTTTAATGTATCAGCGGAAACCACTAAAACCACTTGGAAAGCCTCTGCGGAACTAGGTTTTATTCAAACCTCAGGAAACTCAGAGAGCGAAACATTGATTGCTAAGTTTGAAGGGGAAAAGAGCTACAAGCAGTGGGAGCATTTTTTAAATCTTGAAGCACTGAACAGCTCTCAGAACGATGAAAGTTCAGCCGAGAAGTATCTAGCGTCGGCTCAGTCGGATTACTTGCTGAGCGAGCGAGCTTACGTGTTCTCGGGTATCGATTGGGAAAAAGACCGGTTTAGTGGTTACGCATATCAAGCATCATGGGTCGTCGGTGCAGGTTACAAAGTGATTAATAATGACCAGCATAAGCTTAAATTGGAAGTTGCTCCTGGCTACCGTGTGAGTGAGCCTGATCCGGGTGAAACTCAAGAAGATGTCATTGCCCAGCTTAGCGAAAAGTATAAATGGCAAATTTCAGAGACGTCCGAGTTCGAACAGTCTCTTTCTTCTGAAATCGGCGATAGCAATACGCGCACACGCTTCAACGTTGCGCTGACGAGCCAGATTAATGGCATTATGAGCATGAAGCTAGGTTATGGTATCAAGCACAACTCTGACGTTGCGCCAGGCATCGAAAAGACCGACCGTGAAACTTCGATCACACTTGTGTTTAGGATGTCAGAGTAGGTTAGCAATTAGTCTATGAAGCGTGGGGCGATATGCTGCTTGGCTTGTTAAGCTGGCTGAGTCCCACGTTACGAAATTCTCTTTTTCTCTTATCGTAATTACTCGGCTGGTCATTGCGACATTCGTTAGACATAGCAATGAAAGAGCGAGCAATAAAAAAGCGCATAGGCAGAAATATGCTCATGCGCTCTTGAAAGGACTCATTCTGACGCCGGTTAACGCTAGTTGTTTAATTTCCGTTGTAGAATTTCGTTGAACAGTTTCGGGTTCCCTTGTCCCTTTGATGCCTTCATTAGCGGCCCCATAAATCCACCCATTAGCTTCTTACGTTTCTTATCGTCGGCTTCTTGGTACTGTGCGATTTGATCGGCCATGTTGGCGAGTACTTCGTCGACGATCGCTTCGAGCGCTCCGGTGTCTGAAACTTGTTTCAAACCATTTGCGTCAATGATTTGATCAACGCTTTTTCCCTCGCTCTCCCATAGGGTATTGAATACCTTTTTGGCCCCGGAAGATGAGATGGTGCCGTCTTTTACGCGCAGGACCAACTCTCCCATCGCTTTCGCTTCCACTGGGCTTTGAGCGATGCTCAGTTCCTCACTGTTTAGGCGACCAGATAGCTCACCCATTACCCAGTTAGCAGAAAGCTTGGCATCACTAGAGACAGCTTGCGCGGTCTCGAAGTAGCTGGCAGTGGCGGCATCGGCGGCTAGAATCGACGCGTCATAATCTGAAAGGGCGTAAGACTCTACGAATCGTTGCTTACGGGCATCCGGTAACTCAGGCATTTCCTTGCGTATTGCTTCAATATAGCTGTCGTCGAACACCACAGGCAGTAAGTCAGGGCAGGGGAAGTAGCGGTAATCGTTTGCTTCTTCTTTGCTTCGCATGGCGCGAGAAAAGTCTTTGTCGGCATCGTACAAACGAGTTTCTTGTCTGATCGTACCGCCGTCTTCGATGACGTCAATTTGCCTTTCAACTTCTAGCTTAATCGCGCGTTCCATAAACTTGAAGGAATTTAAGTTCTTGGTTTCTGTTCGCGTACCATATTCTTCTTGACCTTTTGGTCGCACAGAAATGTTAACGTCGAAGCGCATAGAGCCTTGAGACATTTCACCGTCACAAATGCCGAGCGAGGTGACGATGCCATGGAGTTTTTTGGCAAAGGCGACAGCTTCCTCAGAATTGCGCATATCCGGTTCAGAGACAATTTCGATAAGGGGCGTGCCTGCACGATTTAGGTCAATTCCCGACATGCCATGAAAATCTTCATGCAAAGACTTGCCAGCATCCTCTTCGAGGTGGGCATGATGAATGCGCACTGACTTGGACGAGCCATCGGATAATTCAATATCAACAACGCCTGGGCCAACGATTGGTTCATCGAGTTGCGTAGTTTGATAACCTTTCGGAAGGTCAGGGTAGAAATAGTTTTTACGTTCAAACACCGACCGTTTGTTGATGTCAGCGTTGATCGCAAGGCCGAATAAAATGGCATAACGAAATGCTTGCTCGTTTGGCACGGGCAGCGTGCCAGGCAGCGCTAGATCGACTGCGCTGGCTTGAGTGTTTGGTTCAGCGCCAAAGGCGGTCGATGAGCCAGAAAAAATCTTAGACTTGGTGGCCAATTGAACGTGTACTTCAAGCCCGATAACGGTTTCCCATTGCATGTGTTGTTGCTCCTGTTCGCTTAGTCTATGTTGCCGGGGGCTTTAAGGTGCCAGTCGGTTTGGCTCTGGTATTGATGTGCGACATTAAGGATGCGCGCTTCATCAAAGTAGTTGCCAGTGAGCTGGAGTCCAATAGGGAGGCCGTCGATGATGCCTGCCGGAACAGATATTCCAGGCAAGCCCGCTAAGTTGGCCGTAATCGTGTAGATATCTTCGAGGTACATTTTAACGGGGTCGTCACCTTTTGCTCCAATACCAAAAGCAGTCGATGGGGTGGTCGGGGATAAGATCACATCAACGTCTTCAAATGCAGCAACATAGTCGTTCTTGATAAGGCGTCTAACCTGCATGGCCTTGCGGTAGTATGCGTCGTAGTAGCCGGCGGACAGTGCGTAAGCACCAATCAAGATTCGGCGCTGTACTTCGTTTCCAAACCCCTCCGACCGACTGCGTTTGTATAGATCCATTAAGTCTTCTGGCTGCTCGCAACGATGCCCATACCGGACGCCGTCAAAGCGGCTTAGGTTGGCAGAGCATTCAGCCGGCGCAATAACGTAATAAGCTGGAATTCCTAAGCCAATATTGGGAAGAGAGACTTCTTTGAAGGTGGCGCCCAGCTTTTCCAGCTCTTTCATGGCCGTCTGCATAACCGCTTGAATACTGCTATCTAAGTGCTCGTTAAAGAACTCTTTTGGCAAACCTATCTTGAGTCCCTGCAGGCTGTTGTTTAGTCCAGCAGAGTAGTCAGGGACATCATGCTTAATGCTAGTGGAATCCTTAGGGTCGTGGCCTGCCATGACTTGCAGCATTAAAGCTGCATCTTCAGCAGTACGTGCCATTGGCCCGCCCTGATCCAAACTCGAGGCGTAAGCAATCATGCCAAAACGAGATACTCGCCCGTAGGTGGGTTTGAGGCCGGTTATGCCACAAAAAGAAGCGGGCTGTCGAATTGATCCGCCGGTGTCTGTGCCGGTGGCGACTGGGGCAAGCCTTGCTGCAACGGCTGCGGCTGAGCCGCCAGATGAGCCACCCGGAACGAGGTCGTTCGAGCTACTCCACGGATTGACGACTTTGCCGAAAAAACTATTTTCGTTAGATGAGCCCATCGCGAACTCATCCATGTTGGTTTTACCAAGGCATATGGCGCCAGCGCGATCAAATTGGCTGGTTACTGTTGCACTGTATGGCGGTACGAAATTTTCCAGCATTTTCGAGCCGCAAGTCGTGCGCAGGCCTTCAGTACAGAACACATCTTTATGGGCATAGGGAATACCTGTCCATATAGAGGCGTCACCAGCCGCAATTCGAGTGTCAGCTTCTTTGGCAGCGGTCAATGCTGCGTCGCTACTTACACTAATATAGCTGTTAAAGCGGGCGTCTAATTTGGCAATTCTATCGAGATAGGTTTGCGTGAGCTCCACACTGGAAAAGTCGCCGTTCTTGAGGCCTTGTGAAAGTTCTTTTATTGATTTGTCTAGCATGATGAGGTCTTTCTAGTCAGTCGTAATAATAGTCAGAAAAAGTCTTGTGGCGTTTAACTGTGTTATTCGATAACGCGCGGAACAAGATACAAGCCTTCTTCAGTTTCGGGCGCGCAAGCTTGGTACTTGTCGCGTTGATTGGTTTCAGTAACGTCGTCTGCGCGTAAGATTTGTACGGCATCCATAGGGTGAGCCATTGGCTCTACGCCTTGCGTGTCCACCGCTTGCAACTGGTCGACAAGAGTCAGAATATTAGTGATGTCAGCGCCGAGCTTGTCAGCGTTTTCATCACTGACATGAAGGCGCGCCAGGTGAGCGACGTTTTTAATATCGTCAGAAGAGAACGACATGAGGTTACCTCTGGAGTTGTAGTCTGATGTTTTAATTATGTTACCGCTTTTGGTGCCGAATCCATACTGACCCGCAAGGTGCTTTTTGAGCGGACGGCGTGCTTAATTGTTCGCACGTTTTTAAGCCGAGCATGATATCAGGAAAGCGCTTGAACAAACAGATTTTGACGCTGTCGCTAAGGTGCGCCTAAAATCTGAACGATTTTTGCTTTTAGGTGTTTAAATATCGTTCATATTGCATTTGTACCTTGCTCAAAATAGGCGCCATTGTTAAAGTTGCGCGATTAAATTACACGAATAGAAATTAGGTTGAACCTCTTCCATGTTTAAAAAAATTCGAGGCATGTTTTCGAGCGATTTGTCGATTGATTTGGGTACGGCAAACACGCTTATCTATGTTCGTGAGCGCGGTATCGTTCTAGACGAGCCTTCAGTTGTAGCCATTCGAAACCACGGCTCTCAAAAAAGTGTTGCGGCGGTTGGTGCAGAAGCGAAAAGAATGCTTGGGCGTACGCCGGGCAATATCACGGCGATTCGCCCCTTGCGAGACGGTGTGATTGCTGATTTTGTTGTAACCGAAAAAATGCTTCAGCACTTCATCCATAAAGTTCATGAGAATAGCTTTATTACACCTAGTCCTCGGGTCTTGGTTTGTGTGCCGAGTCGTTCGACTAAGGTAGAGCAAAAAGCGATTCGAGAGTCTGCGTTAGGCGCGGGGGCTCGTCAGGTCTACTTAATTGAAGAGCCAATGGCGGCGGCGATCGGTGCAGGTCTTCCCGTCGAGGAAGCGAGTGGTTCAATGGTTGTTGATATTGGTGGGGGTACCACTGAAATTGCCATTATCTCACTGAACGGTATCGTTTATGCTGACTCAGTGAAAATTGGTGGAGACCGGTTTGACGAAGCAATTGTGACTTATGTCCGCCGTAACTACGGCAGTTTAATTGGTGACGCCACGGCTGAGCGTATTAAGCAAGAAATTGGCTGTGCATACGAAGGGTTGGAGTTACGTGAAATTGATGTGCGTGGCCGAAATCTAGCTGAGGGTGTTCCTCGCGGGTTTACCTTGAATAGCGAAGAAATACTCGAAGCGTTGCAAGAGTCACTTTCTGCCATTGTTCAGGCAGTGAAAAGTGCGTTGGAGCAGTCTCCACCAGAACTGGCCTCCGATATTGCGGAGCGTGGTATCGTTCTGACGGGTGGCGGTTCGCTGCTTAGAGGTCTAGATCGCCTGCTTAGTGAAGAAACGGGACTACCGGTTATTGTCGCGGAAGACCCGCTTACTTGTGTTGCCCGAGGCGGCGGCAAAGCGCTTGAATTGATCGATCGAAGTGCTGACGGTTTATTTCCGATCGACTGATCTCTTAAGAGTGTTTATAAATATAAAAGCGGAGCCCAATGCTCCGCTTTTTTGATATACACTTAAAAAAATCTTTCTTGTTTTGTTTGCTAAGGAGTCACTGATTAATACCATCTTTGTTCAAGGTCCCTACTTGGGCTATCGCTTGGCAATGGCGTTAATCTTTTCCGTCATATTAATTGTGTTGGATGTGCGATTCAGCCAGTTAGATCCTGCCCGCAATGTCATCAGCTCTAGTTTGACGCCATTTCAATGGTTAAGTGATTTTCCACAAAAATTGAGCAATGGGTTTACGTTTATTTTTACCAGTCGTGACGAATTGGAGAGCGAGCTGGATGTTATGCGCGATCGCATGCTGGTATTAGAGCGTCAGTCGCAAAAGCTAGCGTCGGTTACGGCTGAATTGAATCGGCTGCGTGAATTGTTAAGTGCGTCGCGCTTGCTAGATGAGGGCGTGGTGGTCACTGAATTGGTCGGCGCGAGTCCAGACCCTAATAATCAGTTTATTTTGATCGATAAAGGCTTAAATGACGGAGTGTTGGTGGGGCAAGCAGTGCTCGATGCGAATGGCTTAATGGGCCAAGTGATCGAGGTTAACGAGTTTCGAAGTCGAGTTTTGCTGATTTCCGACAACCGTCACGCGGTGCCTGTCCAAGTTAATCGAAACGGAATGAGAGCTATTGCCTATGGCGTTGGCTCTTTGGATCACTTGGAACTTGGCAATGTCCCTGATACAGCTGATGTTCAGGTGGGTGATTTGCTGGTGAGTTCGGGCTTAGGCGGAAGGTTTCCACAGGGATACCCTGTTGCGCGTATATCGCAGATTGAGCATCATCCGGGTCAAGCATTTGCCACGGTTAATGCTAAGCCGGAGGCGCTGTTGAACCGAAGTCGGCTATTGCTACTGGTGTTTAAGGAGCAAGTGGCACGCGAAGTGTTGTCGTCCGATTTGGTGGATCAGGAGAGTCAAAACGGTGTTTTAGACGCTTCGATGTCAGAGTCTCTTATGAGCAGTGAGTCGCTGGATGCTAACGCTGATTCGCAACGATCAGTGGAGGGGTTATGATGACTAAGTCCATGAATTGGTTTGTCGTTGCACTGACCTTTGTCGCCGCAATGATGCTTGAGCTGGTGGCGTTACCCGATATGCTGAGCCCATTTAGGCCTGAGTGGCTTGTTTTAACACAGATCTATTGGTTGCTGCGTCGCCCCGACAGAGTTGGTATAGCGAGTGCATTTGTCATTGGCATTGTGATGGATGTTTTGACGGGTAGTTATTTTGGTGTTCACTCATTAGCGTTGTGTATTGTGAGTTACTTAGTACTAGGTATCCATAAGCGCTTTCGCATGTTTCCGATGGCTAAGCAGGCGTTTGTCATATTTGTGCTTAGTGGTATTCAGTTGCTGATTGTTTACGCCATGCGCGCAGCACTCAGTGTTGCTGATAATGGTTTTGATTACTTATGGCAGGCGATCATTAGTGCGTTGGTTTGGCCGATACTGGTGATCGTTTATGATCGCCTTGCCTTTACATTTCGATAGGGTGTGTTGATGAGCTTGTATTTGGCGTCTGCCTCACCACGACGTAAGGCCTTATTGGAACAGCTTGGTTTGTCCTTTGATGTATGTCCGGTAGATGCGGATGAATCGGTTTTTGAGGCTGAAGTAGGCTCGTGCTATGTGGAAAGGCTAGCAAAGTTAAAAGCGAATATGGCGCTTGATAAACTGCGAGCAGCGAGTGATATTGATGCTAGTGCCGGGCGCTGCTTATACGTTATTGGTTCAGATACGAGCGTTGTTGTTGACGGCGTTATTCTTGGGAAGCCACTTGACCAGAATGACTTTTCAAAAATGATGAATCGCTTGTCTGATAGCACCCATGAGGTGCTAACCGGTATTTGCGTGCTGCGCTACGACATCTCGACAGAGAAGGTGGTAGAAGAAAGTCTGGTGGTGAGTACTGACGTCAGGTTTAAGTGCTTGAGTGATTCAGAAATTTCCGCCTACTGGCACAGCGGAGAGCCAGCAGATAAGGCTGGTGGTTATGGAATTCAAGGTTTAGGCGCGGTATTGGTAAGTGCCATAAATGGCAGTTACAGCAATGTGGTGGGTTTACCAGTAAGCGAATTGAAAGAGTTATTAGTGGGTATGGGATTTGATTTTTGGGGATCGTTGGCGACAAATGGTCCGTCGATATAGCTGAAGGAATCACGGATCGAAAGCCTGTCAGGAGGCGCTAACATGACGATGAGCGAAGAAATACTAATTAATGTGACCCCGGTAGAGACGCGCGTCGCGGTCGTCGAAAACGGCATGTTGCAAGAAGTATATATCGAGCGTTCAAGTAAGCGCGGCATTGTCGGCAACATATATAAAGGTAAGGTTGTTCGCGTACTGCCTGGGATGGAGGCGGCTTTTGTCGATATTGGTTTGGAGAAGGCGGCGTTTATTCATGTCTCCGACGTTATTTCCAGCGCCGACCCTTCCAATACATCCACGCCGGATATTGCTTTGTTATTGCGTGAAGGGCAGTCATTAGTCGTTCAGGTGATTAAAGACCCGATTGGTACTAAGGGCGCACGTTTAACAACGCAGTTGTCAGTCGCTAGTCGTTATTTAGTTTACATGCCGGCCATGAAGCATGTCGGCATTTCCCAGCGTATTGAAGATGAAGGAGAGCGCGAGCGGCTGCGTAGCTTATTACAAAGCTGCAGCTCAATCAGGGCTAGTGACGATAGCGCTGGTGAGGATTCTTCTTCAGAAGCTGCCGGTTTTATTGTTCGAACGGCGGCGGAAGGGGCTGGCGAAGAAGAGTTCAAGGCAGACATTCGTTTCCTTGAGCGTTTGTGGAATAAGCTAGAGCAGCGCATTCACGAGTATTCAAATTTATCGGTGATCTACCAAGACCTTCCGCTGCACATCAGAGCGATTCGTGACCTGGTCAAACCTCATTCGGAGAAAATTCGTATCGACTCCCGTGAAAGCTTCACCGCGGTCAAAGAGTTTGCTGAGGGTTTTCTTATCGACGTCTCTGAGCGGTTAGAGTACTACCCAGGTGAGCGTCCGATTTTTGATTTATATAATATTGATGATGAGATACAGAAAGCGCTTGGGCGAAAAGTGCAGCTTAAATCTGGTGGCTATCTGATTGTTGATCAGACCGAAGCCATGACAACCATTGATGTTAATACGGGTGCTTTTGTAGGACATCGTAATCTCGAAGAGACGATTTTCAAAACGAACCTAGAGGCAGCTCGCACGATTGGAAGACAGCTACGCCTGCGCAACCTGGGTGGCATCATTATTCTCGATTTCATTGATATGGAAGATCAGGAGCATCAGCGGCAAGTACTTCGAATGCTGGAGAAGATGCTCGAGAAAGATCATGCGCGCACAACGATTAGTTGCGTGTCCGAGCTGGGCTTGGTTGAGATGACGCGTAAAAGAACGACTGAGAGTCTCGGTCAAACCTTATGCGAGCCCTGCAGTGTGTGCGAAGGGACGGGGTATCTGAAGACAGCAGAGACCGTTTGTTATGAGATCATGAGAGAGATTCTGCGGGTGAATCGTGCCTATGATGCCAGTGTTTACTTGGTAATGGCATCGCAAAGCGTGATTGATCGTTTACTAGACGAAGAGTCTGACAACGTGGCTGACTTGGAAACATTTATTGCAAAGCAAATTAAGTTTCAGGTTGAGGTGATGTATAACCAAGGCCAATATGACGTCGTACTGATATAGCGTGTGGTTTTCATGCTGAATAATTTTACTTTTGCTTGGCTAACCGCAGACTCCGCTAGTGTGGATAGGCAGCATTGCGTTGAATAAAGCTTATTGGCTGATCAAAGTTCAGGTGCGTTTTCTCGCTACCTTACTGCTCGTTTCTGCGGCTGTTTATGTCGTGGGAGGGCGCTATTTCTTTTCTCAATTGCATGAGCAGCAACCAGACCTTGAGGTGATTTTGTCCGCTGCGCTGGATCGACCAGTGACGATGGACAGTATTGAGGGACGCTGGTCTGGCTTTGATCCTGTTATTCAACTCAACGGATTGACGATTGAGGGTGAGCGAGCAGCGACGATCGAGACCATTAGTTTTCGTATTGGTTTATTGTCTAGCATCAAGGCGCGTGATTTACGCTTTAAGTCCCTCGAATTCCTGAATACACAGTTTGATGCGGTTCAACACAAGGCGTCTTGGTCTTTTGCTGGGTTTGAGATGGCGCCAGTTGAAATAGACGATGATGCAGAGATTGAGGAAGAGCAGATTCAGCGTTGGTTTGAAGGCGCTAATATTTCGTTTGTTGAAACACAAATACAGGTCTTCTCGAAGCGCGGTGATGTTCGTGATTGGCGTTTTCCGGGGCTGACCTTACGCTATCAAGGTGACGATTTTTACGCTAGCGGGCAAGTAGTCCAGCCGGGTAGTCTGTCTCCGCTAATGAGTATTTCTGTGCATGGTTCTGGCGTGGTGTCGAGAGACCATATTCTTAGCGAAGTCTATTTGGAAGCTCGCTCCGTCGATTTTTTGGATGCTGTATTGCAGGCTTATGATTGGCAAGGGATTAGCGTTACAGGCCTTGATGCGTCGGGCCGCATGTGGGCGGATTTCGTAGGGACTTCCTTGATCGATGTTCAGGGTAGCATCCAAGCGAGCCGCCTCGATTGGGAGGTCGCGGGTGCCGCACAGCAGCCAATTCGTAACTTGGCAACGCAGTTTAGTTGGGACCGTCTTAGTGGGCGCACTGAGTTTGAGTTCAAAGATTTGGCGTGGCAGTGGGGCGACCGGCATTGCGCCGTTGGTAATGGGTTTTACCATGAGCTGATAACCGAACATCAGATTTATATTGATGCATTGGATATTGGTTGCGTGAACGGACTCGCACTGGCCGCAGACTTGCCTCAAGGTGATTTGTTTGATCGCCTCGACGTTAGCCGCCCTAAGGGAAAGCTCAAGTTTGTTGATATTAGAGTGTTTGATGAGCCGACTGCAGCGCAAAGCTCGCAGGTAGCTGGCTTGTCTCGCGAGAAAGCCCAAGAAGCTGTCATCGCTTCAGAAACGACTTCTCATAGAATCGTTAGCGTCGATAATGTGAGTGTGGCCGTGGATGAGATGAGTGAGGTTGAGGCGGCCCGAAGCTCTGCGCCTGATCCGGCCATAGATTCTAAGGCCTTGGCGGTGGTCCAGAAAGCTTCTTCTGGTAAGGCCCAAGAAAAAAGGCTAAAAAGTACAGGCGTGATAGAGGCCAGTGCGAGTGCTGTTGGGCATCAAGACCTAAGTAGTAAAGATAGAGTTTTGGCTGGATCTGTTGGTGATTCCCCTCCTAGTGCAAAGAGAAATGCGTTTACCTTAGAAGCAGAGCTTTCCGGTGTCGCGCTGGCAGCGTTTGAAAGTACACCGTCTGCTAGCGGCATCGATGGTTACGTGTATGCAGATAGTGCGGGTGGAGAGGTGCAATTTAAAAGCGAGAGTTTCAAACTGGGTTTTCCCACGCTGTTTTCCCAACCGTGGCAAACAAGTTACGCACAGGGCACTGTGGGCTGGATTATTGGTGACGAAGATGTCTCGGTCTTTTCTAATGGTTTGTATCTAGACGTGCTTGACAGCGGACAACTCTATGGCGATTTTAGCTTGTGGCTTAACGACGAACCGCATGAAGATGTGCTGTCTTTAGGTTTGGCTTTCCAAGATATTTCATTTGTTAATGTACCCACTTTAGTGCCTGACTATCTAGTCTCTGATGGTCTTTATGAGTGGCTAGGCCAAGCCTTGGTGGGCGGTAATGTTAGTAGCGGAATCTACTATGGACACGGCTCGGTCGAGTCTGAGAGTGCAGAGAATAGTTTCACTTCTAGCCTGCTTGCTAATGCTCGCGATGGAGTACTGAAATTTGAGCCTGAATGGCCTGAATTAGAAGACCTCGAGGCGCGCATTGAGCTGCAAAATGATGCCCTCATGGTGGTGGCAAATCAAGCATCTATTTATGGCACTTCTCTAGCGAATTTAGTGGCCGTCTTGCCATCCGCTCAAGTCAGTGATGACCCCATGTTGCGGGCCACCGCTACAACAAAAGTGCGAGAAAAGAAGTTGCATTATTGGATGATGGAATCACCCATCTCTGAGCACTTGTCAGCGATAGGAGAAGCAATAAAAATCGAAGGGGAAGTCGGTGTAGATATCGATATATTGGTGCCCTTCGATAATAGAGATGTGGCTTATGATGTTAAGGCACGTCTCGCGAACAATCAGGTCACGCACCATGATACGGAACTGATATTTTCAGATGTTGCTGGTACTGTCGCCGTCAGTTCAGAGCATGGTGTCGTGGCCGAGGCGCTCTCTTTGCAACTATTTGATCGACCAGCGACAGTGAGTATTCATAGTCAAGATGCGATTGCTTCTAATCCCGCGCACACGCGGGTGCGGCTGGAGGCAATTAGTTCCGCTGATCGCTTGTTAGAGCATTTCGAATTGGGCCCTGTTGCGGGTTTAGATGGTGAACTAAGTTATACAGCGCTTTTAGATATTTTTGCTTCTTCTGCGCAGGCCCCGAAACTTAGGATACAGTCTGACTTGATCGGTCTAGGGCGCGCGTGGCCTTCGCCGTTTGATAAAGCGGCAGTCGAGCCTGAACTTCTGACAGTAGATGTGGCTTTCGAGGGGGCTGATACACGTGCGAGTATCGGTCTTGAGTCCAATACGGCGGGGCGGGTAGATACGAGCATGTTGTTCAACGATTCGGGCTTGGATTCAGTCGATGTTTTGTTGGGCGCACCGAAAAATCGAGGCTATATGGCCCCGACGGCAAAGGGGGTTAAGGTTCACGGTGCTGTCGTGAAAGCAGAGCTACAGGAATGGATCGACTATATTGATGCATTTCTAAGTGCGCAGAATGCGTGGTCCGCTTACGACCCTGCTAGTGCTAATAGCAACAATGGTAAAGCCGTTCATGACAGTGATAACGATGAAACTATTCAGTGGGACTCAATTGCAGTCAACGTTGGAGAGATGACGGCGTTAACTCAGGTTTTTTCGAAGGTCAATTTAACGTTGTCACCGAGCTCTTTAGGCTGGACCGCTGATGTCGTGAGTGATGATATTGCTGGACGAATTGCTGTGCCGACTGAGGTGAGAAGCCTCTCTTTACAACTTGATTATCTGCACTTAAAAACACCCGAGCGCGACCCGAATAGCTCGCCTGTGGTTGATTCAGATGAATCACTGATTGACCCGGGGAGTGTTCCTACATTTTCTTTCTCGACCAAAAAGCTAGTTTTTGATGCTCAAGACTACGGTAGCTGGAGTGGTGTTGCGGTGCCGAGCGATTCGGTATTGAGTGTTAATAACCTTGCGGGACGGTTGGGTGGCGTGGCGTTTAATGGTCGACTCAAGTGGAGTACCGAGCAGGGACACGCATCGACATACTTAGAGATGAAACTGGATGGCGGCGACAGTGAGCAGTTATTCAAAGCCTTGGGGAAAACACCGCCTATTAGTAGTGACAAAATGTCAGGCGAGTTTTCGCTAGTGTGGCCAAGTAACCCGCATGACTTTGACGCCTCTAGGCTATCCGGTTCGATCAACTTAGCAATGGACGACGGCTTTTTAAAAACGCCTGATAAGAAAACGGGAGCATTACGGCTCTTGGGTATTTTTAATGCAGAAGCCCTAGAGCGACGATTAAAACTCGACTTTTCTGACCTTTATAAAAGTGGAATTGGGTATGACGAACTCCGCATGAACGCTCGTATAAACGAAGGAAAATTAACGTTTAGTGAGCCTATGACGATCTCTGGGCCGTCTAGTCGTTATGAAATTGAAGGAAGTTCCGATCTGGGTAAGCAAACTCTAAATTTAGATATGAAGGTTGAGTTACCCTTGACGAGTAATGTTCCGCTGGCTGCGTTGATGCTAGGGGCGCCCCAAGTAGGTGGGGCAGTTTGGTTGGTTGATAAGTTGTTAGGTAGTCCTTTGTCGTCGATCACCTCGGTGGGCTACAAAGTGTCAGGTACTTGGACGGATCCCAAAATGGACGTTAAATAAATGGCTGAGCAAGAGCTAAAAGCGGCTGTGGTTCAAATGAATAGTCGTAATGACCCGGGCACTAATTTGGAAAGCGCGCTTTCTTTAATGAAGAAAGTGGTGCTTGAACAGTCGGTGAATCTAATCGTGTTGCCTGAGAATTTTCTTTATTTTGGGCGCGATGGTTTAGCGGCTGTTGCTAGTTCGCTGGATGACTATTTAAACCCCTTATGCTCATTTGCAAAGTTGCACCAAGTAAGCATCGTGGTAGGTTCTGTTCCGCATAAGGTGAATGTTCCGCTATCAGGGCTTGGGCTGGGTCAACAAACGTGTGTTTCGACCTCGCTCGAAACAACCGACGTTAATGTGTCTATTCCTGCAGAAAGATTTTTCAGTCGCAGTCTTGTGATTGCTTCCACAGGAAAGTTAGTCGGAGCGTATGATAAGTGCCATCTATTTGATGTAGATGTAGACGATGGGTTCTCGAGTTATCGCGAGTCAGCAACCTATCAAGCGGGTCGAGAATGTGTTGTATTGGACAATGACTCGATGAAGATTGGTCTAAGTATTTGTTATGACTTGCGGTTCCCTGAGCTATATCAGAACCTTGCAAAAATGGGGGCGCAATTAATAACGGTTCCATCCGCGTTTACGGCCGTCACGGGAAAGGCGCATTGGGAAGTATTGCTTCGTGCGCGCGCGATCGAAACACAAAGTTTTGTATTGGCTGCGAATCAGTGGGGCGAGCACGGCAAGGGCAGAGAAACATGGGGTCATAGTATGATTATTGACCCTTGGGGTAAGGTGCTAGCGGAGTGTGAAAGTGGTGTTGGGTACTGCGTAGCGAATATTAACCTTTGCGAACTGGAGCAGGTGCGTCGTGCGATTCCTGTCCAGCAGCATAAGGTGTTTTGAATACCTCGCTTTTACGGATATTTTTCCTTTTCCCAAACGCGGAGGTCTTTCTATAACGCGTTTTTAAATTCGCGTAAAAATTGAAACAACTTTTTTGCCGACCCTTTATTTTTATTATTTTCGACATCTTTTTTCGCATTTCTCACTAAATTTCGAAGTTGCTGAACGTCGACCGAAGGGTGTTTTTCTATAAAATCTGTCATCGCCTGGTTGCCTTCGTCAATCAGCCGAGTGCGCCATGCTTCTAGTTCATGAATTGATTGGGCGAACGCTTTGCTACTTGAGTCATATTTATCTAACACTGCCTGCATTGCGTCTGCATCTTCGGCGCGCATTAATTTGCCAATGTATTGCATTTGGCGACGACGCGCTTCACGTTGCGTAATGTTGTTGCGGTAAAGGTCGATCGCGGCTCGAAGGTCCTCTCCCATTGGCACTTCTTTTAACTGCTCTTTTTTCAGTTCTGTAAGCTTTTTTCCAAGATCCTGGAGGGCTTCCATTTCACGCTTTATTTGCGTGCGGCTCTTGATGTCCTCTTCGTCATCTTCCGGGTGATATTTGTGATCAAAATCGGACATGTCCAGACTCCACTATTCGTTTATGCGTAAGCTATCGTCGCGAGCCCGAGGAATGACAAGAAGCCAACGACATCGGTAATGGTCGTTAGCAGCACGCCACCGGCAAGAGCGGGGTCAATATCGCGAGATTTCAAGTAAATAGGTAAACTCGTTCCGACTATCGCCGCGACAACTAAGTTGATTAGCATTGCTGCCGCGATCACCATCCCAATGATGATGTCGTTAAACCAGAACATTGCGGCGCAAGATACCACTAGCGCCCACAGGAGGCCATTTAATAAGCCAACAAAGAATTCTCTGTTAAGTAGCCATCTTAAGTTTGAGCGGTTGATTTGCCCAACCGCCATAGCCCGGATGACCAACGTCAGAGTTTGGCTTCCCGCGATACCGCCCATACTCGCCACAATGGGCATGAGCACTGCGAGTGCGACGACCTTCTCGATCGTGTCTTCAAATAGTCCAATGACGGCAGACGCAATAAACGCTGTCAGCAGGTTAATACCAAGCCATACAGCACGTCGTTTAGCTGTTTGTTTGATCGGTGCGAACGTATCCTCTTCATCATCGAGGCCTGCCATACTCATTAATGAGTGATCGGCGTCCTCACGAATAACGTCAACCACGTCATCGATTGTAATCCGGCCAAGGAGTGTTCCAGACTTGCTAACGACTGGGGCGGATACTAGGTCCTGCCGCTCAAACAGATTTGCTACATCACTATCGCTCATGCTCACGTCGATCGTGCGAATATCTGTCTCCATCACTTCGCGTACTGTCGCGCCCGGGTTCGATACCAACATGGTGGTCAATGGCAGTATGCCGATCAAAACGTCTTGGCGGCTTACGACAAGTACGCTGTCTGTCATTTCGGGTAACGAGCGGTGACGGCGTAAATATCGCAGGACAACATCGATTGTGATGTCGGCGCGAATTGTCACCGTATCCGTGTTCATTAGCCCGCCGGCGGTATCTTCCGGATAGGATAAAACTTCCTCGATGCGCTGCCGATCTTGGGCATCCATCGAGTCAAGCACTTCCAATATAATCGCGTCGGGTAGTTGCTGGAGAACGTCAGCAAGATCATCGGTGTCTAGGTCTCCGGTGACATCAATGACCTCTTGAGCGTTTAACTTGCTGAGGAAATAAGCCTGAATATCTTCGCTTAAATATTGTAATACGTCGCCACGCAGGTCTGGGTCGATCAAGCTCCAAACGATAGAGCGCTGTTTTGGCGGGGAAGACTCGATCAGGTGACCGATATCGCTGGCATCAAGGCCTTTATTCAGTATTCGCGCCACCTGCTGGAGTGAACCAGAGTCGAGGGCGTCACTGAGGGTTCTAAGCTGCCTCTCTGCCTGGTGTTGCGAGAATGTAGTCGCCATGATGAATACTGAGTTCTATGAAGTTGCGATGGCTTAATTATAGTGCAAGCAAGGCATTAGCGGTAGCTAAAAACTTATGCGTAAACAGAGGCTTAGTATGAGAACTTTAGGTAAGGCGTTAAACGTAGGTTTACTGTCCCTCGCCGAACTTGTCAGCAATGAGCTCTTTGATTGCGGCCATCGCTTCTTGCTCGTCAGGGCCGTCTGTTTTTATTTCTAGCATGGTTCCGATACTGGCGGCGAGCATCATGACCGACATAATGCTTTTCCCATCAACTACTTTGCCATCTTTGGCGAGTGACACTTTGCTTTCGAATCGAGTAGCGGTGGCGACAAATTTTGCGGCCGCTCGTGCATGAAGGCCTAGTTGGTTAACGATTTCTACGGGTTCACAACGCATGATGCTTCTAGCCAGTTTTTTAGTCAGCAGTGGAGGGCAGTTCTTTATGCCGGATTTGGACATTATCGTTGCTGGTGGAAAAATAGCGACCAATTTTTTCGCAAAGATAAACCGAGCGATGCTGACCGCCCGTGCAGCCGATCGCGATCGTCATATAGCTACGGTTGGAATCTTGAAATCTTGGGATCCACTTGTCTAGATAAGTAATGATGTCTTGAGCCATTTCTGAGCTTTCAGGCTGGCCTGACAAAAATTGAATTACTGGGTCTTCTAGTCCGTTGTAGCCACGCAGCGTCGGGTCCCAATATGGATTGGGTAGGCACCTAACATCAAACACAAAATCCGCATCGCTTGGCACGCCATGTTTGAAACCAAATGATTGAAACAGCAATGCTATTTCTTGGCTTTTGCGCCCGGCTATTCGAAGTTTGACTAGGTCTCTTAATTCATAAAGTGTCAGATCACTGGTGTTAATTGTCAGGTCTGCATTGGTGGCAATAGGGTCGAGAAGCTCACGTTCGTGAGCAATCGCTTCCTTGAGCGATCGAGTAGCGTTACTCAGAGGGTGTTTTCGTCTCGTCGAATGAAACCGTTTAAGCAGGGTGTCGTTGTGAGCGTCCAAAAACAACACATCTACGTCGATGTTCTGGTCTAGGCACTGGCGGTGAAAGTCTGGAAAATTTTCGATGCCGCTAGATAAATTGCGCGCATCAATACTGACGGCGACTAGTCCGAGCCGCTGATCTTCGTTGGTGCTTGACTGACTAACCAGTTCAAGTAGTAAGCCAACCGGCAGGTTATCGATGCAGTAATAACCGAGGTCTTCGAGGACATTGAGCGCGGTACTTTTTCCAGAGCCTGAGCGTCCGCTAACAATTACAAGTTTCATTATCGTACCTGCTAAGTGTAGGGCACACGGGGTGCCCTCCCTGATTATTTAGGGGTCTGCTTCATACTGTTTAGCCATCTAATCGCGTTCGATATCATATATTCGATATCTACTAAATAATACGCAAGATGTTGGCTTTTAGGTCATTGTGACTAAGCAACCATAGTGTCGTACAGTGCTTGGTCGCTACCGCACGCTCGGAGTTTGTCACAAAATGAAGGGTTGTTGAATTTCTCAGCTATTTGGCTTAACAGCTCTAGATGCTCGCTAGTGGCTTCTTTCGGAACAAGAAGTACAAACAGGACATCAACCGGCTCATTGTCAATGGCATCAAATGACACTTTCTCTTTGGTGGTAAACAAGCAGCCAATGACTTCGTCGCAACTGTCGCTGCGACTATGTGGGATGGCAATTCCTTGACCAATTCCTGTGCTACCTAAGCGCTCACGAGCAATCAGGTTATCAAAGATTTCGTGTTCTTCTAGGTCTGTACGGACTGACGCTACAGTTCTTGCAACTTCTTCTAGAACTTTCTTCTTGCTGCTCCCCGGCAGACCTATTTGGGTCAGACGGGGAGTAAGAATGGACTCGATCGTAATCGAATTTTCAGACATGTTAGTACTCTAATTTACTGATTTAACGAGCAGACGCGCCATGGGAGCGTTCGACCTGTTTTTCTTTGTGTTTAAGGATTTGACGATCCAGTTTATCAACCAACATGTCGATAGCGGCATACATGTCATCTTGCTCTGCGGTGCCGTGAATGTCTGCGCCACTAATATGTAATGTGGCTTCTGCTATTTGTCGTTGTTTCTGAACGGATAGCGTAACTTGAACATTGGTTATACCGTCGATGTGGCGCTCAAGTTTTGTTAGTTTGTTGCCAACATACTCTTTCATGGATTCAGTTAGCTCAACATGATGTCCCGTAATGTTTAATTGCATAGTTTTCTCCTGTCGTTTTTATGGCGGAAGCTGAAACATTCTTCCTTCAAACCCCAAATATCGGCATAAAGCCTCGCATTCGGAGGGAGTCTTAAAATACTAATTACTTTAAACCAAACGCTTTCTTTCATTAGAAGGCGGGATCGACATCGCCTCCCTATACTTTGCAATCGTTCGGCGAGCAACGTTGATACCTTGCTCTTCCAGAACTGTTGCAATTTTGCTGTCGCTCAGAGGCTTTTTAGCATTCTCTGCAGCAACTAATTTCTTAATAATAGCTCTAATAGCTGTTGAAGAGCACTCACCACCAGAACTCGTGCTCACATGACTAGAGAAAAAATATTTCAACTCAAAAATACCGCGTGGCGTATGCATGTATTTTTGAGTGGTGACACGCGAAATGGTGGACTCATGCATCTCAACGGCTTGTGCAATATCATGCAGGATCAGTGGCTTCATTGCTTCGTCGCCATAGTCCAAGAAGCCCTGCTGGTGGACGACAATTTTTGACGCGACTTTTAACAGTGTTTCGTTGCGACTTTGCAGGCTCTTTATAAACCATTTTGCTTCTTGCAACTGGTCCTTCATGAATGTGTTGTCAGTGCTGCTATCGGCGCGCTTAATTAATGAGGCGTACCCGCTATTGACGCGAATCTTCGGTGCAATTTCTGGATTGAGCTCAACACGCCAGCGACCATTCACTTTTTTTACGACTACGTCGGGAACAACATACTCTGTATCGCTTACCTTCAGGTGTTCCGCAGGGCGAGGGTTGAGCGATTGAATTAAGGTTAGTACTGCCTTGAGCTCGTCTTCTTTAAGGCGACTGCGTCGCATCAGCTGAGCATAATCGCGATTACCGAGCAGGTTAAGATAGTGACTAATGACTAGCCTTGCCTGAGGCAGCCAGGGTGTTTCAGCGGGAAGCTGACGAAGCTGAATCAAAAGACATTCTGGTAAATCTCTCGCACCGACGCCAACGGGTTCGAAGTGCTGAACTGTTTTTAGTACCGCTTCGATTTCATCGAGCTCTACGGGGTCTTCGTCTTCAGCGTTGTATAAGCTTTCGTATATCTCTTCGAGCGGAGTGCTCAGATAACCGTCAGCATTGATTGAGTCGATGATCACGGTAGCAATATATTTGTCGCGCTCTGACAGCGGTACTAGATTAAGTTGCCATGTTAATTTATCAGCTAAGGTTTCGTCAGAGCTATTACGACTGTCGTAATCGGGGCTATCTTCATCCGGAACGCCGCCTGCGGGGCCTGCGGTTGGGTAGATATCATCCCAGGCTGTATCGACAGGTAGGTCCGTAGGTATTGAGTCCGACCACTCTTCTATTTCGCTGTCGTGCTGATCCGCTTTAGAGTCTTCTTTCTGGCTATTTGAAGGTTCTTCGTTCGCTTTACTGTTGTCTGTATTCTCTTCTGACTTTTGACTGTTTTGGTCTGCTTCTGCCTTGGAAGAATTATCATCTTCGGTGACTTCAAGCATCGGGTTGGAGTCCAGCGCTTCCTGAATTTCTTGCTGAAGATCTAATGTAGAAAGCTGCAATAGACGAATTGCTTGCTGCAATTGCGGCGTCATGGTCAGCTGTTGCCCCATTTTTAGCTGGAGCGAAGCTTTCATTACCATTGTGGCGCTACCACCTTGAAGAGTACTTGCTGTGTCATAAACCTGCTTATAGGTAGGTGCAAAAGAATTTGTAAAAAGTGCTGCATGGTATGAATTCAGTCTAGTGCTAAGAGTACAGGCTGTGAAATTATTTAACGTATATTTGCGTTAAATCTCGCGTAAATCAGTGAATGGGATTATTTAGATTCTAAATTCGTTTCCTAAATATACAGCTTTGACTTGCTCGTTCGCCAATATCTCGTCTGCGCTGCCCGAAGCGATGATGTGGCCTCCACTTACGATATAGGCTTTTTCGCAGATATCAAGGGTTTCGCGGACATTGTGGTCGGTTATTAATACCCCGATTCCTTTGTCTTTGAGGTGCGTAACGATTTGTTTGATATCGCTAACTGAAATTGGATCAACGCCAGCAAATGGCTCGTCTAGTAGGATAAAGTCTGGTTCCATTGCCAACGCTCGCGCTATTTCTACGCGCCGACGCTCGCCGCCCGACAGCGCCATGCCGAGACTATCCTGGATATGTGTAATATGGAATTCTTCGAGCAACAGTTCTGTCCGTTGTACGCGTTCTTTTTTTGACAGTTCTGCTCGTGTCTCCAGTACGCCTAGAATGTTGTCACGAACACTTAGCTTGCGAAAAATAGAGGCCTCTTGAGGTAAATAGCCAATGCCTGATTTGGCACGGCCATGCATGGGCGCTTTGGTGAGGTCGAGGTCGTTAATTCGGATGAGCCCTTTGTCTTGTTTAACCAAGCCGACAATCATGTAGAAGCAGGTTGTTTTACCTGCGCCGTTGGGGCCCAGTAAACCTACTATTTGTCCACTGTCGATTTCTAGCGAAACGTCGATAACAACTTGTCGGCCTTTGTAGCTTTTGGCAAGGTGGTCTGCATAAAGTGTTTTCATGGATTAGGAACGTTATCGTTGGAAGGCGTTTGTTGAGTGTTCGGCTTTTCTACATCGGCCTCTGATGGTGGGGTGGGGTGAGGCATCAGTTCGGTTGTTTCTTCTTCAGAGTCCCTTGGCGTGGCTAGCTTTGGTTTTGGCTGGGTCTCAGTAACGGTTGGTTCCGCTATTGCTGGCGCGGGAGCAGTGTTAATCGCTGGCGTACCGGGTAGATACTGGATTTTTACCCGTGAATTGCCGCTGTCATCGCCTTTAGCCCTGATCGCCTGAGCGTTAATGTCGTAGACGATTTGCTCGCCGGAAAAAGAGTTGCTTGCTTGGTTCAAGCTTGCGTTGCCCTGAAATGTCAATGTTGCTTTGCTGGCTTCAAAAGTGATGGTGGCGGCGTTGCCCGTTGTGGGAATTTTTTCGCTTAGCTGTTGCTCGTGAAAGCGCGCAGGTTGACCCTTTGCTTCGATTCGATCGAGAGTTTGATCGGCCATATAGACCAATACTGTGTCAGCTTCGAGTCGGCTATTGCCCTGTGAAACCACAACATTTCCTGCGTACGTCGCAAGTCCGCTCTCGTCATTTATCGTTGCACTGTCGGAAATAATGTCGATAGGTTGGGCGCTCTGTTTATCGATAGCATGAGCCGTCAAGGGGATTAATGACAAGAACAGCATTAGTGCGTTGGCGAGAGAGCCTGTCATTGACGATAGGTGGCGACGCAAGGCCAGTTTGACTATGCGTAGGTGGGTGGATTTGCTATCAGTCAATGACATAACGGCCTCTAACCTTTTTATGTAGTGATAATATTTTTTGATCCAACATGATCTGCATACCTAAAGCGCTTAGCGTATGGGGGCCGCGTATGATCTTAACGGCTCGATCCGTTGAGATAAAGCGTTTGCCTAGATCTAATGAGAGCTTTTCGGAGCTGAGCGATAGCGTCGATAGGTTCTGTGTCTGATCTTGCTTGTCGTTCAGTAATATTGATTGCTGAGAGAGCAGTACATTTCCTTCAAGATCAATCACACTTTTGTCTTGGTAATAAAACCCTTTTTCAGCATTGACGGTATAGGTGTTCTCGTCGTTGGTTAGATAATTTACGACAGGACTAAAAATAGTCACCTTATCTTGAGTGTCGTACTGCAGCGTTTCTCTGCTAGTGATAGTCAAATACGGTAAGCCTTCGCTGTTGTAGGCTGATATGTGTGATTGGCCTATAAACGCGGTCGGCCGCTCAAAGTCACTCTGGTCGGCAGGGTGCTGCAGAGCAGGGGACTGGTTTTCGTTAAATAGTGCATAAACAGCTAACGAAAGTAGTAATAATAGAAATAGTTGCCGGCTGCGTTTGCTAAGCATCATAGGTAAGCAGGGCTACGGCAAAAACTTTGATAGCGTTTCACTCAAGAGGCCTTTAGCTTCTAGAATGTAGTCGCAGACCTCTCGGACCGCGCCTTCTCCGCCTTTCGCCTGGGTGCAAAAATTGGCGTGTTGTTTCACAAAGTCATGGGCGTTAGGGACCGTTATGCCGAACCCTGAACTGACTATTGCGCCTAAGTCGGGGAGATCATCGCCCATATAAGCCACATGCTTGAGGTCGACATTTACTTGTTGAGTGAGCTCTTCTAGTGCGACCTTCTTATCCTCTCTTCCTTGGATAATATGCTTTATTCCCAAGTCGCTAGCGCGTCTCGCCGTCAACGCGCTGGTTCTACCAGTGATGATCGCAACGTCTATGCCCGCGTTCATCAGCAGTTTGATACCTAAGCCATCCAAAATGCTAAATGCCTTTAGCTCATCGCCATTGGCGCTAAAATAGAGTTTTCCGTCTGTCATTACGCCGTCGACATCTAAGGCGAGTAACTTGGTTTGCGAGGCGAGCGCTAAAGACATTAAATAACTCCTGCTCGAAGCAAGTCGTGCATATGAATAACCCCGGCTAATTTGCGGTGCTCATCGACCACCAGTAAGCCTGTTATTTTATTTACTTCCATAATGTTGAGGGCTTCAGCTGCTAAAGCGTCGGGCGAAACCGTTTTGCAGCCAGTGGTCATCAGGGACTGTATATCCGTATTGATAAAGTCTATTTTTGACTCGAAGGCGCGGCGTAAATCACCATCGGTAAATAGGCCGATCAATTCATTTTCTTTTGAAACAATCGCGGTTAAGCCAAACCCTTTGTTTGATATTTCGAGCAAACCTTCGGTAAGTGCTGTTTCAGGACTGACTCGGGGAATTCTTTCGCCGGTGTGCATGAGGTCTTTAACGGTGAGCAGTAACTTCCGCCCGAGCGCCCCGCCTGGGTGTGAAAAGGCGAAATCTTGCTCTGAAAACCCCTTGGCTTCTAGCAGGGCGACTGCTAATGCGTCTCCCATCACAAGCGAAACCGTTGTGCTGGTCGTTGGGGCTAGACCTAGAGGACATGCCTCTTCTTTAATGCTGATATCAAGGTGAATGTCAGCTTGCTCTGCAAGCACCGAATTGGCATTCCCTGTCATGCTAATTAATGGAATTCCCATCCGCTTGATGAGTGGCACAATGGTAATGATTTCCGATGTGGTGCCGGAGTTCGAGATGGCCAGTACGACATCATCTTTGGTAATCATTCCTAAGTCGCCGTGACTTGCTTCCCCCGGATGAACGAAAAATGCAGGGGTGCCGGTGCTGGCTAGCGTGGCGGCTATTTTATTGGCAATGTGCCCAGACTTACCCATGCCAGTGACAATGACTTTGCCGTGACACTCTGCCATGGCTTCGCATGCCGCTGAGAAATCATCATTAATACGGTGCAAAAGGTCTGCGATGGCTTCTTGTTCAATTCTAATGGTGCGTTCTGCGGACTCAAGAAATGACTGCTTAGACATTAGATAGCCAGTGATTGTTGATACAGTAAAGTTAGATATGCAAGGTAACTCACAACGAGCAATGTGCCAAATATTTTGCCCAAATGATGTTTGCCTAATAATCGTATTCCGTAAGCTGTTAGAGCTAGAAATGCGGTTAAACCGAGCATTACGCTATAGTCTCTATGGAGGTCCGATGCATTGATGTCTGGAGGATTAACCATGGCGGGGATAGCCAGTACTGCCAGTAAATTAAACAGGTTAGAGCCGACGATGTTACCAAGTGCTAAGTCATGATGGCCGCGTAAGGCACTGGCGACTGAAGCTGCTAATTCTGGAAGGCTGGTGCCGATAGCGACAATAGTGAGTCCAATAATCAGTTCGCTAATTCCTAGTTCGCGAGCGATACCGCTAGCGCCCCATACTAAAGCTTGAGAACTGACGAGCAATAGAACAATGCTAAAGGCTAGCCATCCGTATGCTCTCGCTGGCGACAATCGATCGTCTGAGTCAAGTTCTTCAAAGTCGTCAACGGTTTTCTTTTGAAGCTTAGCCAGTAAGACGAGTGATACGATCAAAAGGGCTAGCAGGCCTATACCGTCAAGGAAGGTTAACTGAGCGTCCCAAACTAAAAACGTCGCTAACGCTGTTGCCCCAATCATAATAGGGAACTCCAGTTGCAAAATAGAGTCTTTGATAGGGATAGCGGACACTAGGGCGGTAATTCCCAAGACCATGGCAATGTTTGCAATGTTGGAGCCAATTGCATTTCCAACCGCAAGACTGCCTGAGTTTTCAATGGCGGCGGTAGCCGAAACGATGAGTTCAGGCGCTGATGTGCCAAATGCCACGACGGTGAGGCCTACCATAATTGGCGTCATACCGAGATTTAACGCCGTTGATACCGCGCCAGAAACGAATCGGTCGGCGCTCCAAACGAGCACGATGAGGCCAATAACGATGGCGCAGAGGAATAAAATCATGATGAAAACGCGCTTGTGTGGCTAAAGAACGGCGCATTGTGATGAACTTGATATCTATCTGCAACCGGTTTTTGGTGCTGCTTTTGAAAAGCTTTGCCGGCCTTATTTGTCGGTGCGGGAATTTTATTGTTAAATCGGTTGGTTCTTGCAAAAAGCTCTGCTTAAATAGCACGGTTTAAAACTCAAGGGACAAGGCGTTGACGTCGTACATAGAAGTTGAAAATCTGAGCTTTTTCAGAGGGCATCGGTCAATTTTTACTGACTTGAGTATGTCGATTCCGAAAGGAAAGGTCACGGCGATCATGGGTCCCAGTGGCATCGGCAAAACGACTTTGCTTAAGTTGATCGGTAATCAGCTTAAAGCGTCTTCTGGCAGAGTGCTAATAGGCGGGCAGGATCTAAGCAAGTTGAATCGCAAAGAGCTATTCGAGGCGCGAGCAAAAATGGGAATGCTGTTTCAGAGCGGAGCACTGTTTTCTGATCTGAGTGTTTTCGAGAACATTGCCTTCCCGTTGCGCGCGCACACAGCGCTGCCCAATGATATGATTCGCGATATTGTTTTGATGAAACTGCATGCCGTTGGCTTGAGAGGGGCGCGCGATTTGATGCCGTCTGAGCTTTCTGGTGGTATGACGAGGCGAGTGGCACTTGCGAGGGCGATAGCGTTAGACCCGAAGCTCATTATGTATGATGAACCATTTGCAGGTCAGGACCCGATTGCTATGGGTGTTCTAGTCCAGTTAATTCGGTTGTTAAACGATGCGTTAGGGCTAACCAGTATTTTGGTTTCCCATGACATTGCTGAAGCGATGAGCATTGCTGATCACTGTATTATCATTGCAGATGGAAGGGTGATTGGCGCTGGTTCACCCGCTGAACTTAAAAGTCATGAGTCTCCGCTCGTCAAGCAGTTTGTTAACGGCTTGCCCGATGGTCCCGTGCCGTTTCATTTTCCGGCAGGGGAGTATCGAAATGACCTGCTGGGTGACACCCCTTAGATAGAACTTATTTACGAGAGAAGCGTAGTATATTTAATGGAATTTATTCGCAGAACTGGTCGTACCAGTATGGAGTTTGCCGCGTCTCTTGGGCGTTCAGGGGTGTTTTTGTTGCGCGCCGTATTTGGTCTTGCGCTGAGCTTGAATGGCTTGAAGCTGTTGGTGGCGCAAATGTACCGCATCGGCGTGCTATCGCTAATTATTATTGTGGTATCTGGCTTGTTTATCGGAATGGTTCTCGGCTTACAGGGTTATAGTATTCTCGTTGACTATGGCTCGGAGCAAGCGGTTGGGCAGATGGTGGCGTTGACCTTAGTTCGTGAACTTGGCCCGGTCGTGACAGCGTTGCTATTTGCGGGTAGAGCGGGCTCGGCGCTGACAGCGGAAATCGGGCTGATGAAGGCGACGGAACAGCTTAGTAGTATGGAAATGATGGGCGTGGATCCGCTTCGTAGGGTCATTGCGCCACGCTTTTGGGCTGGGTTTATCTCGATGCCACTGCTAGCGGTTATTTTTAGTGCGGTGGGTATTTTTGGTGGTATGTTAGTGAGCGTCGATTGGCTGGGCGTTTTTGAGGGGGCGTACTGGTCAAATATGCAATCCTCGGTAGAGTTTGAAGGGGATGTTGTTAACGGCATCGTTAAGTCGGTAGTGTTTGGCTTGGTTTGCACATGGATTGCGATCTACCAGGGGTATGATTTGGTGCCGACATCGCAAGGAATAAGTATCGCGACCACGAAGACTGTGGTGTATTCGTCTTTATCGGTGTTGGGGTTGGATTTTTTACTGACAGCCGTGATGTTCGGGTCTATATAAATTAGCTAGGGATAACAAAGAGAGAGTTATGTATCAACGAAGCGTAGAGTTGGCTGTTGGCGTATTTATGCTGCTTGGGATGGGGGCGTTAATCTTCTTGGCCCTGCAGGTGAGCGGTTTGACAACAGACAGTCAGAAAGAGTCTTACCGCGTGTATGCGCAGTTTGACGATTTAGGTGGCCTGTCGTTGAGAGGTCGGGTTTCTTTAGCGGGCGTGACCGTCGGTAAAGTCAGCGCGATATCTCTCGACAAGAAAAGCTATAGTGCGCTGGTCGAAATGGAAATTTATAGTGACGTTGATAATTTGACTGCTGATAGTGTGGCTTCGATCCAAACTTCCGGTTTGCTTGGTGATAAATACGTAGCGATTAGTGTCGGTGCAGATGAAGAGTATTTGACCGATGGCGATACTATTTTTGATACGCAGTCTGCACTCAATTTAGAAAAGCTGATCGGCGCATTCGCGTCTGGTCAAGCGAAACTATAGGCTAAGCGATGATGACTCAAATAAAAGCAATTAAAAAACAAGAGCATAGTTTTTGGTTTAGGTTAAGTGCGCTGCTGTTGGTTGCGATGCTTTCCTTTACTAGTATGGCCGCGACTGCCGATGGTGCGGATGAAGTGCGGCACGTCGTTGAGCAAAATGTGACGAGAATGCTGGCGGTTTATGAGTCAGAGAAAGTGCATTTTGAATCTGACCCACAGCGATTTTATCGGTCAATGGACGAGGCGATTAGTAATATCGTTGACTTTAAACGTATTGCCGCGCGAGTGATGGGTAAATATGCACGCTCTGCCAGTAAGGAGCAGCGCGGGCAGTTTACCGGCGTATTTAAAGACAGCTTGTTCAACACTTATACGAAAACTCTAGTTGAGAGTGGCGAATTTAAGATAAACGTTACTAAGGCCGAGTTAAACTCCCGCAGTGATGCAAGAGCGAGCGTTGATATGGATGTCATTTCTGATAGTGGAAATGTTTATCCGGTGACGTATTCGATGTACAAGAACAAGTCAGGAAAATGGTTGATGGAAAACGTCATTGTGTTTGGCGTTAATGTTGGTCTTGCGTTCAAAGATAAGTTCGAAACGCAGTATCGTGCAAATAAAGGTGATATTGCTGCGGTTATTAACGGCTGGACTGTCGATATTGAGCTTCCGACAGCAGACTCTACTTCAGCGATAGCGAAAGAAGGTTAGACGTGGCGTCGATAACAAGAAAAAATGAGTCATACGTTTTGGTGGTGGGTGAGTGCGATATCAACGACACGATAGCTTTACGCAGAGAGCTAGAGGCATATATCAAAAAAGCTTCGGGCAAGGCGCTTGAAATTGGTTTTCAAGAGTTGGGCTCAGTTAGTAGTGCAATACTCTCATTGATGCTTAGTTGCGAGCGTGCAGCAAACAAGGTTGGCTGTCACTTGTCGATGACAGGCTTGCCGCAGAAGCTCTATGACATGGCTAGAGTCGGTGGCTTGGAGTCGATTCTGCCACTCGCTGATAAATAATAGCGCTGTCGTCTCGCGCTGGCTTTTCGTAGCGCACCCTTTGTTTTCTTTAGTGTCCTGCTAAGGCTTGTTTGCTGAGTATTCTTGTCATTTCTTTAATGCACTTTAGCGCCCGTCAGCTTTGTTGTATCATGGCGCGCCCGTGCCTTATGCGAATGTTAGTGTGTTGAGATTCGTTCGAATTGCGGAGGCGGCGGGTCAAGTTTCGAGTAATTGCGGCTGAGTAAGTCGCGTTAATAATACATAGTTGCTGAGAGCTAAAAATGGAAGTCAACGAAGTCGAGAAGTTAATTACAGACACGCTTGAAAATGTTGAGGTGGTTGCTGAAACAGACGGTTATCACTATCAGGTACGAGCGATTGGAGATGTGTTTGACGGTTTGAACGCGGTGAAGCGTCAGCAGCTTATTTATGGTTGTTTGAATAAGTATATTTTAGATGGGACGATTCATGCGGTCGTTATCAAGACTTACACCCCATCTGAATGGCAGCAAGCGCAATAACAAGCTGCGTGGCTGTATTCTTAATTTTTTGAAAGGGCTCTTTTGTGGATAAATTAGTGATTGGTGGTGGTGTTCAACTCGATGGTGAAATTCGCGCTTCGGGTGCCAAAAATGCAGCGTTACCTATTTTGGCTGCTGCGCTGTTAGCCGATGAGCCTGTGACGGTTGGCAATTTGCCGCATCTTCATGATGTAACCACGATGATTGAGTTAATGGGGCGAATGGGCGTCGAGTTGCTGATCGACGAGAAAATGAGCGTTGAAATCAACTCGATGACGATTAAGGAAACCACCGCGCCTTATGAATTGGTGAAAACCATGCGCGCATCTATTTTGGTTTTGGGTCCGTTACTAGCGCATTTTGGCCATGCGGAAGTCTCCCTTCCTGGCGGTTGTGCTATTGGTAGTCGGCCTGTAGATCTCCACCTGCGAGGCCTCGAGGCGATGGGTGCAGAGATTACTGTTGAAGATGGTTATATCAAAGCGCGGACCAACGGTCGGCTTCGTGGCGCTGATATTTTCTTTGATACCGTAACGGTTACGGGAACAGAAAACCTTATGATGGCGGCAGCTTTAGCCGACGGCACTACTGTGCTTAAAAATTCAGCTAGAGAGCCTGAAGTTGTTGATTTGGCCGAGTGCCTAATCAAAATGGGCGCTGAGATTCGCGGTCACGGTACTGCGACGATTGAAATCGTCGGCGTTCCTCATTTAAAGGGCTGTCATTACGATGTACTGCCAGATCGCGTGGAAACTGGCACCTACCTTGTTGCAGCGGCTGCTACGAGAGGGCGGGTCAAAATTAAAGATACGCGGATTGAGTTTTTGGACTCAGTCCTGCAAAAGCTCACTGAGGCTGGGGCGCATATCACGACGGGTGATGACTGGATAGAGCTTGATATGAAGGGTAACCGCCCTAAAGCGGTATCTGTTAGAACCGCGCCTTTTCCTGCTTTTCCTACCGATATGCAAGCGCAATTTGTATCGCTGAACTGTGTTGCTGAGGGCACTGGCTCTGTCACTGAAACCGTTTTTGAAAACCGTTTTATGCACGTTCAAGAGCTGCAGCGCATGGGTGCAGACATCAAGCTAGAAGGTAATACCGCGATTATCACTGGTGTAGAGTTGCTTAAAGGCGCGCCGATTATGGCAACAGATTTGAGGGCGTCGGCAAGTTTGGTTATCGCAGGACTGGTGGCCGAAGGCGATACCTTGGTAGACCGAATTTATCATATCGATAGAGGCTATGAGTGCATTGAAGAGAAGCTTCAATTACTAGGCGCTAAAATCCAGCGCTTGCCCGGTTGATTGTTGCTTGCCTGAATTGACTTAGCGTAGTTGCGCTGTTTGCGTGACGCGTCATGGTAGAAATATAGAGAATTGTTAATGTCTAAGAATTTGATTATCGCGCTTTCGAAAGGGCGCATTTTAAAGGAAACGCTTCCGTTGCTAGCGACGGCCAACATTGCGCCGCTCGAAGATGTTACGTCAAGTCGAAAGCTGATCTTTGATACAACACTTGATCATGTCAAAATTATCGTTCTTCGCGCAACGGATGTTCCGTCCTATGTTCAATATGGCGGCGCTGATGTTGGTGTCACGGGTAAAGACGTGTTGATGGAACATGGCGCTGAGGGGCTTTACGAACCTTTAGATCTAAATATTGCGCGCTGTCGTTTGATGACGGCGGCCAAGAAAGGGTATCAGAGCCCGGCTGGTCGGATTAAAGTCGCAACAAAGTTTGTAAACTTGGCCAAAGCGTATTACGCGAGTCAAGGCATTCAGGCTGACGTAATCAAGCTTTACGGCGCGATGGAATTAGCGCCGATTCTCGGTTTGGCGGATGAAATTGTCGATATTGTCGACACGGGTAACACGCTAAAGGCAAACGGCTTGGAAGCGCGAGATGAAATCCATCAAATTAGTACGAGACTGGTTGTTAATCGTGCCTCGATGAAAATGAAGCATGCTGAAATTCAGCCTATTATCGAACAATTGTCTCGCGCGGTTGCGCAATCTTAAGCGAATAAAACCTTCTTGTTTTAGGTAGTCATCACGTGGAAAAAATTCAAAGAATTAAATTTCAGGGTAAGTCCTCCGTTGCTGAAGTTGAGTCGCTCGTCGCTTGGGATGAGCAGTTAGATCACGATGTGCACGCGACAGTAAAGTCGATCCTTGCTGATGTGAAAGCACGGGGTGACCAGGCTTTATTGGAATATAGTTCCCGTTTTGATGGCCTCTCTGCCACGTCTGGTGCTGAGTTAGAGGTTTCGCAAGAGCGACTGAGTGCGGCGCTAGAAGGTTTGTCAGACGAACAGCGGTCTGCATTAGAAACGGCCGCTCAGCGGGTGCGTGCCTACCATGAGCGCCAGCAGCAAGCGTCATGGAGCTATCAAGAAGAGAATGGGACGGTGCTAGGTCAACGAGTCTCTGCGATACAGAAAGCGGGCCTTTATGTCCCTGGTGGTAAAGCGGCTTATCCGTCATCTGTGTTGATGAATGCTTTGCCAGCGAAGGTTGCTGGTGTCGATGAAGTCGTAATGGTCGTTCCCACGCCTCACAACGAAGTGAATGAGCTGGTTTTGGCGGCGGCGAAAATCGCCGGTGTCGATAGGGTCTTTACGATTGGCGGTGCGCAAGCCGTAGCAGCCCTTGCGTATGGGACGGAAACCGTTCCTAAAGTAGATAAAATTGTCGGACCGGGAAACATCTATGTCGCGACCGCAAAGCGTGAAGTTTTTGGGGTGGTTGGTATTGATATGATTGCTGGGCCCTCTGAGATACTCGTTATATGCGACGGTAAAACGGATCCAGACTGGATTGCGATGGATCTTTTTTCTCAAGCAGAGCATGACGAAAATGCGCAGTCTATTTTGATCTCTACTGATACCAAGTTTTTGGACGCGGTTGAGGCGAGCATAGAGAGACTGTTGCCGACGCTTGAGCGACGAGACATTATCGAGGCGTCGCTTTCATCAAGAGCCGCTTTTATCCATACAGCAACGCTTGACGATGCAGCTGTGGTGAGCAACTTGATTGCGCCAGAGCATTTAGAATTGTCAGTCGAAGACCCGGAAGACCTAGCGCAGAAGATTACGCATGCTGGCGCAATATTTATGGGACGCTACACCGCGGAAGCGTTAGGAGATTATTGTGCAGGGCCAAATCATGTATTACCTACGTCAGGTACGGCACGGTTTTCGTCTCCCTTGGGAGTCTATGACTTTCAAAAACGTACCTCTATCTTGAACTTCTCCGAACAAGGCGCGAGCGACCTTGGCAAGGTGGCTTCGGTTTTAGCTCGAGGAGAAGGGCTTACCGCGCATGCCCGTTCAGCCGAGTACCGAATTAAAGCTGACTCGCAAAGCAAGATTGAGGGGTAGGGTGATGACGGCAAAGAGTGCTAGCGATAATAAACAAGGCTTGATCGACGTGTTAGTTCGGACGGAAATACGAGCGATTGCCTCGTATCATGTTCCTGACTCAAGTGGCCTACTTAAGCTTGACGCGATGGAAAACCCTAACCCTTGGCCGGGGCCGTTACAGGCTGAATGGCAACAAGCGTTGTCGTTAGTTGAGGCAAATCGATACCCCGATCCAGGAGGTCGCGCGGTTAAAGCTGGTTTACGTGCGCTGATGAATCTTGATGAGCTTAGTGCTGAATCTAACCAGGATATTGATATTCTTTTGGGCAACGGCTCAGACGAAATTATCCAGATTTTAGCGATGGCCTTAGCAAACCCTGATCGCGGAATTATGGCGCCAGAACCTGGCTTTGTTATGTACGGCATGATCGCGAAGTTCGTTGGAATGCCCTATGTTGGAGTCGATCTCGATGAGAATTTTGATCTCGATATCGACAACTTTGTTGCACAAGTTAAGGTTCATAATCCTGCGCTTATTTTTTTGGCGGTGCCCAATAACCCAACAGGAAATGTTTTCAGCTTAGAGGCGATCGAACGGGTGGTCGAGGCGAGCGATGGTTTGGTCGTTATTGATGAAGCGTATATTGCTTTTACCGACTCCGATTTATTGTCCTTATGCGCGCATTATGAAAATGTTGTGGTGATGCGCACGCTGTCAAAAGTGGGATTGGCCGGTTTGCGCTTAGGGTTCTTAATGGGGCGAAAGGCTTGGCTGGACGAGTTTGATAAGGTGCGCTTACCGTACAACATAAATGTGCTAACACAGGCTAGTGCCGAGTTTGCGCTGAAAAATTATGACGTCTTGGTCGCCCAGACCGAAGCACTCAGGGATGAGCGGTCCAATTTGTTTAATCGCCTGATGCAAATTGAAACGGTTGAGCCATTCGAGAGCGAGGCGAATTTTATTTTGGTTCGATGCTTGGATAAACCGGCGCGTCAGGTATTTGAAGTCATGAAGACTGAAGGGGTGCTTATCAAGTGCTTAGACGGAGCGCATCCTCTCCTGACGTCTTGCTTGCGTTTGACAGTAGGCAACCGAGACGACAATGAGCGTATGATCGAGGCGCTTACTGTCGCTTTAAATGGTGACGGAGCAACGGCGGAATAAGCCAACTCTATCGATGGTGTTTCTTCTTAATCGTTAGTAGGACGTTTTATCATGACAGTGTCTCTCTCGGAATTAGTGAATTATTGCGCTGACTTGCTGAACGTCGGTGCGATAAAAGACTATTGCCCAAATGGTCTGCAAGTGGAAGGCACGAACAAGGTGCAAAAAATCGTTGGTGGCGTGACGGCATCTCAGGCGCTTATTGATGAGGCGATTGCTTGCGGTGCTGATGCTATTCTGGTCCATCACGGCTACTTTTGGAAAGGAGAATCCCCAGAAGTAACTGGTATTAAGCGTAAGCGTTTGAAAAGCTTACTCAGCCATGACATTAGTTTATTGGCTTACCATCTGCCCGTTGATGTTCATCCTGAATTTGGCAACAACGTTCAGTTGGCCAAGCACCTGGGCTTCTTGTTAGAGGGGCCGCTAGATCCAGCTGGGCGCCCTAGTGTAGGAAATGTCGGGCGGCTTCGTAAGCCGATGAAGGCGGCTTCTTTGGCAGCCCATATCTCTGATACCTTGGGTCGCGAATGCACTTACATTGGTGACGGGGATACTGTCATTGAGTCGATAGCTTGGTGTACAGGTGCTGCTCAGGGGATGATTGAGCAAGCCGTTTCAGCGGGGGTCGATGCCTATCTGAGCGGAGAGATATCTGAACCGACTGTTCATATCGCACGTGAGTCGGGGGTTCACTACTTTTCAGCGGGGCATCATGCCACTGAGCGTTATGGTATTCAGGCTTTAGGTCGGCATCTGCAAGAGGTCTACGACGTAGACTTTACGTTCATCGATATCGATAATCCCGTTTAAATTCTCGGAGGCTCGGCCTGACCAACCGGCTTGCCTTCTTCTGTTACTTGATTTTGTTCTGTCGCCGAGGCGGATTCAACTAATGTCTCTGCTGGTTCGTTAGTGACTGTGCCGTCTTGCAAGCCAAAACTTTCAGACAATGTTCCTTCCTCATCAGGCTTTTCTTTTGGTGCGTAGTCCATTGGCATAGACGGTGCTGAAGGCTCTGATTCGTCGAACACTTTGCCTTTATTGCTTTGATCTAGGCTAATTGATAAGAAGTCATTGGCTTCGTCGTCGCTGCAAAGTCGACTAGCGCCCCGAGCTAACTGTTCGTGAACATCGCGATAGCTATTGTTCAAGTTCTGCACTTTACGCGCAGTATCCATGAAATGTGCGCTGACTTCTGCCTGGTATTTTGTGTATGCGTCTTGGGTTTCTGACAGTTTTTGCTCGAGGCGTTTATTCTTTCCGGAGTCGCCCGCAAAAGAGCGCTGTAAGATCGCACCGAGGATCACACCAAAAACAAAGAGACCCAGACCTGCAACGATTTGTATATCCATAGTTCACTCTACTCAAAAATGTTCAAACGCGAGCTTGGATACTAAAACCCTTTTCAAAAGAAGTTAAGGCTATTCGGCGAGAAAATTGGCGTTTATTTTACGAACGCGGCAAAATACGCTGCTTTTTTAGACACCAAGGAAAATGATTGATGCCAACGACTACGCCATTGTCGCCATTGCAAAGATATTTGCGTGATTTAGATAGAGAGGGTTTTGTCAAAGACCCTGCGCAAAAAATGGCTGTGGACAAGTTGCAGACGCTCTATGAAAACTTGATTCAAGATCAAGCAGAGCGTGAAAAACAGGCAAATCGTTGGTTTACCCGTTTTGGTAAGAAGAAAATTAAGCCCGTTAAAGGACTTTATTTTTGGGGTGGAGTGGGTCGTGGTAAGACCTACTTGATGGACAACTTTTATGAAAGCCTGCCTTTTAAGCAGAAGATGCGTATTCACTTTCATCGCTTTATGCAGCGTGTTCATGCCGAATTAAAAACCTTAGATCAGCAAAAAGACCCGCTGGTTGTGGTTGCCAAGAAGTTAAGCGAAGAAGCTCGAATTATTTGTTTTGACGAATTCTTTGTCTCTGACATCGGCGATGCGATGATATTGGCCTTGTTAATGGAAGAGCTGTTTGCAAATGGTGTATCGCTTGTGTGTACCTCTAATATTGTTCCTGACGGGCTTTACAAAGATGGTCTTCAACGGGCGCGATTCTTACCCGCAATAGCGCTCGTAAAAGAACACACCGACGTCGTCAACGTCGATGGTGGTAATGACTATCGGTTGCGCACGCTAGAGCAAGCAGAGCTGTATCATTCCCCCTTAGATGAAGAGTCGCGCATCAACCTTGAAAAATACTTTAATCAGTTGGCCGTTGAAGCGGGGGAGCATGATCTTGACTTAGAAGTTAATGGTCGGGTGTTAAAGGCAAATCGCCATGCTGATGATGTTGTGTGGTTCGAGTTTGCAGAGTTATGTGATGGACCGCGTAGCCAGAACGACTATATAGAGCTAGCACGGGAGTTCCACGCGGTGATCGTCAGTAATGTGCCCGTAATGTCTGTCGATACAGATGATCAGGCGCGCCGTTTCGTCAATATGATCGATGAGTTTTATGACCGCAGCGTGAAGCTAATTGTGTCGGCGGAAGCGCCAATTCATCAGCTTTATGAAGGCGGAAAGCTGAGTTTTGAATTTGAGCGAACAGAGAGTCGTCTGCTCGAAATGCAAAGTCGAGCATACCTCGAACAAGAACACAGAGCGTAGAGGCTCGTATTCGATAGAGCTAGGTGTGCTTCCGTATGTCCGGTTTCATAGCTTTCCCCAGATGCTTTCAGCGGTTTCAATAAATGCAGCCGCTGCGTTGCTAAGGTGCTTTCGTCGATAACTGATTGCGCCTAGCTTTCGTGTCAGTAGGGGGATTTGCACAGGAAGCACCTGAAGATTCTCATCAATCATTGTGTTGGGCAGCACTGACCAGCCCATTCCCACATCCGCCATCATTTTCATCGTTTCGAGATAGTTCGTTGGTATATTGGCGTTCAGAGCCAGTTGGTTGTCTCTAAAAATCGTTTCAACGACGCGGTAGGTAAGTGTCGACTTTGATGGCAAGATCGCGTTGTGAAGAGATAAGTCTTTTGGTTCGACGTTAGTAAGCTTGGCCAAAGCGTGTGTTCTTGAACAAACAAAGCTCATCGGGTCATCCCACTCTAAGTGGCACACGAAGCCTTGCTTCAAATCATTGGGAATCGTCACGAAAGCGATGTCCGCGATATTGTCTTTTAGCTCGGGGTAAGCACTTTCTGAGTCGACAAAGTTGAGCTGAAGCGTGACGTCGGGAAAGTTTTGGCTGAATGCTTTTAGGATCAAAGGCATTCGGTGTAGGCCAATATGATGACTGGCGACGATTCGCAGCGAGCCTGATATCGATGTGTCGATGTCTCTGATGGCCTGCAGAGCATTTTCGAAGTTGTGCAGTATTGAGCGCGCGTGGGGCAGTAGTGTTGTCCCTGCCTCGGTCAGGACAATTTCTCTTTGAAGCCTTTCGAACAGTTTCACATTCAGTCTGTTTTCTAGATTTTGTATGCGTTTAGTAATGGCGGGTTGAGTAATGTGCAGAGCTTTCGCGGCGTTAGAAAATGACTTCTCGTTTACCACGTTAACAAATGCCAGCATTGCGTCGATATCCATCGTGCTACTTCCTTCTTATCTGTCGTTTGGTTTTCGAGTTGTTATCTTCTCGTCTGAGTGTCTATAGTTTATGTATTCCAATATGGAATGCAATTTATAATAAATATGAATTTGTTTTATTTTTATGGTGGGCTTACTATTTAGGCATAATTCGTATGCTTCGAATACGAACAAAAGTGAGAGAGAAAAATGGCTGGAAAAACCTTGTATGACAAGTTGTGGAATTCGCACTTGGTAAAAGAGCGTTCCGATGGTTCTGCGTTGATCTATATCGATCGTCAGTTGCTGCATGAAGTAACTTCGCCGCAAGCGTTTGAAGGGCTGCGTATTGCTGGTCGTAAGCCGTGGAGACTTGATACCAACCTTGCGACACCGGATCACAACGTTCCAACAACTGATCGTTCTGAAGGTATTGAAGGAATCGTCGACCCAGTTTCTCGAATCCAAGTTCAAACGCTAGATGATAATTGCGACGAGTTTGGTATTACTGAGTTCAAAATGGCTGATGAGCGGCAGGGGATTGTTCATGTCATTGGGCCAGAGCAAGGTGCTACCTTGCCAGGTATGACGGTGGTGTGTGGTGATTCGCACACGTCGACACATGGCGCATTTGGTGCGTTGGCGCATGGCATCGGCACGTCTGAGGTAGAGCACGTGCTTGCGACACAAACGCTGGTCCAGAAAAAAATGAAAAATATGCTGGTTCGTGTCAACGGCTCAGTGGGCCCTGGTATTACGGGCAAAGATATTGTGCTGGCTATCATTGGGAAAATCGGTACCGCTGGCGGCACGGGTTACGCCATTGAATTTGGCGGCGAAGCGATTCAAGAGCTGTCGATGGAAGGCCGAATGACGGTTTGTAATATGGCAATTGAAGCGGGAGCTCGAATTGGGGTTATTGCCGTTGATCAAACCACCATCGACTACGTTGAAGGTCGACCGTATGCGCCAAAAGGCGAAAACTGGGACCTAGCGGTGGCCGCTTGGCAAGATCTGAAGTCGGATGATGATGCTGTGTTCGATAATATTGTCGAGTTGACTGCGGCCGATATTGAGCCGCAAGTAACTTGGGGTACATCGCCTGAAATGGTATTGCCGATATCCGATAACGTGCCTAACCCTGAAAATGCCGATAACGCAACGCAGAAAGAGGGTATTAGTCGGGCGTTGGCCTATATGGGCTTGAAGGCTGACATGCCAATTAAAGATATTAAGCTCGATAGGGTCTTTATTGGGTCATGTACCAATTCGCGCATCGAAGACTTGAGGGCGGCGGCTGCAGTGGCTAAAGGTCACAAGGTGGCGGCTACATTGAAGCAGGCATTGATTGTTCCAGGCTCTGGTTTGGTTAAGGCGCAGGCTGAAAAGGAAGGCTTAGACAAGATATTCATTGAAGCAGGTATGGAGTGGCGTGAGCCAGGTTGTTCAATGTGCTTGGCAATGAACGCAGACAAGTTGGGGCAGGGTGAACACTGTGCTTCTACCTCGAACCGGAATTTTGAGGGTCGACAAGGGTTTGGCGGGCGAACACACCTTGTAAGCCCCGCGATGGCCGCAGCAGCTGCGATTGCTGGACATTTTGTTGATGTGCGGTCTTTTGTCGATACGGCATCAGAAGGAGTAGCGTAATGAAACAGTTTAATGAGTTGAATGGAAAAGTTGCTCCGCTTGATCGTGCAAATGTCGACACGGACATGATCATTCCAAAGCAGTTTTTGAAATCTATCAAGCGGACCGGCTTTGGTAAAAACTTGTTTGATGAGTTGAGATATCTCGATGAAGGTCAGCCAGATCAGGATTGTTCTGAAAGACCGCTCAACGAAACGTTTGTGCTTAATCAGCCTCGTTATGCGGGTAGTAGTATCCTGATAGCGCGTGAGAATTTTGGTTGCGGATCATCGCGAGAGCATGCGCCATGGGCGCTAGATGATTATGGCTTCCGCTGTGTGATTGCTCCGAGTTTTGCTGATATTTTCTTCAACAACTGCTTCAAGAATGGTTTGTTGCCAATTGTACTGACAGAAGACCAAGTGGCGAGTGTGTTTGAACAGGTAGAGTCCAATGAGGACTATACCCTAAAAATCAGTCTTGAAAATCAAACAGTGACAACGCCCGTCGGTGAGATATTTACGTTTGAGGTCGATGATTTTCGAAAGCATTGTTTGTTGAACGGCCTTGATGATATTGGGGTTACGTTGGAGGATGAAGAGGCGATTCGGGTCTATGAACGTAAGAGAGAAACAGAAGCTCCCTGGTTATTTTGATATATAAACCAAATACTTATGTTAACTAGTTAAAGTAGATTATTATGAAAGTTTTAGGAATGATTGGCTGGCGTGGAATGGTCGGCTCGGTACTGATGAAAAGAATGCGTGAGGAAGGTGACTTCTCTTTAGTTTCGCCCGTTTTCTTTACTACATCGCAAGCGGGCCAGGCTGCGCCAGATGTTGGTCAAGGTGAAGATACATTGCGAGACGCGTCTGATATTGATGAGCTGTCTAAGATGGATATCATCATCACGTGCCAGGGTGGCGACTACACTAACTCCGTGTTTTCCAGCCTGAGAGAAAGTGGTTGGGACGGTTACTGGATAGATGCTGCATCGGCTCTTCGTATGAATTCAGACGCTGTTATTGTGCTAGATCCGGTGAATCGAGGTTTGATTGATGATGCACTCGAAAGCGGTGTTAAAAATTACGTTGGCGGTAACTGTACAGTCAGTCTGATGCTGATAGCGCTCGGCGGGTTGTTCGAGGAAGGTTTGGTAGAGTGGGCTTCTCCTATGACATATCAGGCGGCCTCTGGCTCTGGTGCCAAGCATATGCGTGAGCTGATCGCTCAAATGGGTGATGTGCATGACTCGGTTAAGGCATTGGTCGATGACCCTTCTAGCGCGATACTGGATTTAGACAAAGCCGTTTCTGCGCGTTTGCAAAGTGATGAGTTTCCAACTGATCGGTTTGGCGTGCCGTTGGCAGGAAGTTTGATTCCTTGGATCGATACTCAGTTGCCGAGTGGCCAAAGTCGTGAAGAGTGGAAGGCGGGCGCTGAGACAAACAAAATTCTTGGTATTGAGTCCTCACCTATCCCAATCGACGGTCTATGTGTTCGTATTGGCGCAATGCGTTGTCATAGTCAGGCGCTGACGATCAAGCTTAAGGAGGATATCAGTGTGCAGGAAATAGAGAGACTTCTTGCGGGTGCGAATGATTGGGTTAAGGTGATTCCAAATGACCGAGATCAGTCTATCGAAGAGTTAAGCCCGGCCAAAATATCGGGAACCTTAACGATTCCGGTTGGCCGAATCCGTAAGCTTGCAATGGGACCGGAGTATATCTCTGCGTTCACGGTAGGTGACCAGTTATTGTGGGGCGCGGCGGAGCCTCTGAGAAGAATGCTAAGGATATTATTAGCGCGAGCTTGATTTCAGTGTTTTTGAGAAGCCTTGCCGCGTTTCGGCAGGGCTTTTTTTATGCGCGACTTTAATTAAGGTATTGAGCAAACGGTCGATATGTATTGCGAATACGTCTGAGTTATTGGCAAAAAATAAAAACCTTGGGGGGCGGTGTTAGCCTTTACAAATGGATACAGAAAGTATTGTTGATTAATCATTGTCAATCAACAATACTTTCTGTAGGTTCCATCCGTTTTTTCGAATAAAAGCAATAATGTGTGGCACTTTCTTAAACTGATTTTTAGTGTATAAAAAATAATCGCTTAATTCGGTTTTGTTAGTGGTAGTGAGTGTCGCGATACAAATTAAGATAAAGGATAGCAAGTGATGATACGCAAACTGGCTTTTGCACTGGCGTTGGTCAACTTTGGATTTTCAGGGTTGGCGCATGCTCTAGGTTTGGGAGAAGTGGATGTAACAAGTTCGCTTAACCAGCCACTAAGAGCTGAAATTGAACTTGTCAGTACAAAGGGTCTTCAAGATACGGAGATACTGCCGGGGCTTGCGACGAGGGAAGAATTTCTCAAAGCTGGTGTAGATCGTGTTTACTTTTTGTCCGATTTGCGCTTCAAAGTCGAGCGCAATGCCCAAGGCAATTTGGTTGTTGTTTTGACGACGAACAAGCCGGTTCGTGAGCCGTTTTTGAATTTCTTAGTTGAAGTGATTTGGCCAAGCGGGCGTTTGCTAAGAGAATACGCGTTACTAATTGACCCGCCTTTGTTTGCCGAAGAGCCAGCGGCTCCCGTTGCGGCGCCAGTGATTCAACCAAGAGCTCAAGAGGCAAGCGGTGATCGGGTAGCTATCCCAGCGCCAGTGGCGACTAGTGTGACACGATCAGCTGTCGCACCAGGTACGTACGGGGCAACTAACTCTAGAGATACGCTTTGGGATATCGCGACGGAAGTGCGCCCGAATCGCAGTGTTTCTCATCAACAAGTGATGCTTGCGATTCAAGACTTGAACCCAAGTGCGTTTATCGGCAATAACATAAATCGTTTGAAGGCGGGTCAAGTCCTTCGCCTTCCTACCTTAGATCAGATTAAAGAGCGTTCAGCGGCGAGAGCGATTGAGCAAGTGATTGCTCAAAATCAAGCGCTGAACCCGAAGAAAAGCACGTCGATGGTGTCGGCGGCTAAAAGTGCGCCAGCAGCGAGTAAAAGTGCAGGTGGTTCTAGTGGCAATGAGCTTAAGTTAGTCGTCGCAGATAACGCAAGCAGCGCAAGCAGTACCGCTAACTCGGGTGGCGAAACTGAAAATGGTTCTGGTGTGGAATCCGATAGTAAGCTCTCGGTTACCCTTGAGAAGCTAGACAAGTCGACGTTAGAGAACAAAGAGCTATCGGGCCGGGTCGAAGATTTGGAAGAGCAGTTAGCAACGCTTCAACGTTTGCTGACACTAAAGAATGACCAGCTTTCAGGTTTGCAGGCGCAAGCTCGGGCGACTGAAATGGCTAGTCTTGAAGCTGAACAAGAAGGTGAGGCTGCTGGGGTCGAAAGCGCTGATGGCGTAAACGAAGCGATGGCGGAGAGCGATTCGTCTAAAGAAGCCGATGTCGTTGCGGAAGACGCGATGGTGGAAGATGAAGTTGTCGACGCAGAATCAGTAGTGGCCGATGAAGAAGTGGCAGAAGTGGCGGCACCTATGTCAGCAGACGCAGCGGCGGGTGAGCAGTCAACTGCAAATACAGCCGTAGCTGAAGATAATGTGGCGATAGCCCCTGAAGAAACAGTGACAACCGAAAGCTTATTTGAGCAGCTGAAGAATAATCCGCTGTATCAAGGGATTGCAGCGATTGGCTTGTTGGTGTTGTTGTTAATCCTTTGGTTGGTATCAAAGCAGAATGCGAAAGCGGAAAGAGATGCTCAGTCGCGTGATGATGTTCAACCGGTAGATGCTGATGATGAGCCTGCTTTTGAAGAAGACCACTTTGATACTACTGAAGAAAATAGCTTTGACGAGCAAGATGAAATAGCTAATGCGGACTTGGATGACGACTTGGAAGAGACGGAAGAGTCTGAGTCAGCCGGCGAGGCAGCAGAAGAAGATGTTATTGCTGAGTCTGATGTTTATATTGCTTATGGGCGTCTTGATCAGGCGGTAAGTGTATTGGAGCAGGGGATTTCTACAGACCCTGTTCGCGCTGACTATAGGCTCAAGCTGCTGGAAGTTTATGCCGAGCTGGGTGATGAGTCTGCATTTGATCGTCAGATGAGTGAGCTAGAAGCTATTCAAGACCCTGAAGCGATGGAAAGAGCGCTGGAAATAAAAGAAGGGATGTCTGTAGCTGAAGATGCGGTGGCTGAGCCTGAGGAAGATCTGGAGTTGGGTGAAACGCATTTTGAGCAAGAGAATGCGGAGTCTGATAAAGACTCAGACGAGCCTGACAATAGTTTTGATTTCGAATCTGTTTCACTTGATGACGAAGATGACGAGGACTTGGGAATTGATTTGTCCTCGGAAGACCTAGAGCTCGATTTGGATATCGATTTGGACGCAGATTCAGTTGACTCTGCGGATGCAGAGAGCGACCTCATAGAATATGAGTCGACAGAAAGCGGGCTGGAAGATCAAATTGATGAGGTGAGCGATACTGTTGATAGTGCATCGCTTGAGTCAGATAGTTCTGTTGAAGATGCTTTGGAGATTGATGCGGATACGCTCGCTCTAGAGGATGATGGTGATGACGTGGCGCTTGATTTGGCTCTCGGTGACATTGAGTTGTCAGATGAGCTTGAGCAAGAAAGTGAGATTGAGTTGCCTGAAGACTTGAGTTTGCCTGACGAGTTGTTGGGTTTGGATGGTGACTCTTCAGATGAGTCTGTTGCAGAGTCTGTAGATCCAAGCGCAGAAGATTTAGCGCTTGACGACGTCGACCTTGAGCCAACTGATGCCTCCGAGGCAGCTGCAGTTGAAGGTGCAGCGGACTCACTTCCGCCAGAAGACTCTATTGTGTCGGACGACATTTTGGATGAAGCGGTAGAAGCGCTAGGTGATGCTGATGATTTTGAAGCGGACTTAGGTGACGATGAAGATTTCGACTTCCTAAATGGAACGGACGAGGCGTCAACCAAGCTTGACTTGGCGAGAGCTTATATTGATATGGGTGACGTTGATGGCGCTCGTGATATCTTGCTTGAAGTTGAAAAAGAAGGTTCGTCTGAACAACAGGCAGATGCGAAATCGCTGTTGGGTTCTTTAGATTAAACACCCAAGTGGTAAGTAAATTTGAGTGATAAACCAATCACGGCTGGGGTAACCCCCGGCCGTGTTGCATTTGCGCTTAGTTATAACGGTCATGCCTATCATGGCTGGCAGGCGCAGAATAGCGGCGTACCAACTGTTCAGCAGTATTTGGAAGAAGCCGCTTCTAACGTGGCGAATGAACCGATTTCTGTAGTGTGTGCGGGTCGCACAGATAGCTCCGTACATGCCTCGCATCAAGTGGTGCACTTCGATACGAATGCGGTACGAAGTGAGCGGTCTTGGGTCTTGGGTTGTAACAGTTCTCTTCCAAAAGATATTAGTGTGACATGGGCCTCACAAGTGGACCCAACCTTTCACGCGAGATTTAGTGCAACAAGTCGTCGCTATCATTACTGTATTTACAATCATTCTACTCGGCCCGCCAACTTTGCTGATGAAATGACGTGGTGTTATGCGCCGCTGGACGAACGCTTGATGCACAGTGCTGCTCAGTGTTTGGTGGGAAGGCATGACTTCTCTTCTTTTCAAGCAGCGGGCTGCCAGTCTCACTCACCTGTGCGCACGATCGAGCATGTCGAGATTTTTCGAGCCGGGCCAATGATTATTATTGATATTAAAGGGAATGCCTTTCTTCACCACATGGTAAGGAATATTGCTGGGGTCCTGATGACGATTGGATCGGGTCAAGCTGAACAGGATTGGTGTCGGCAGGTTCTGCTTGCTCAAGATCGTACTAAGGGCGGTGTGACCGCATTACCAAACGGTTTGTTCTTGTCCCAAGTCGGCTATGAGCCTAATTTCGAAATTCCTTGTCAGGGTCTTGGGCCTGGATGGCTAGAAGCGTTGTTATGCGCTACGGGAAGAAATGAGTAGGTAGCATAGTCGGCCCTGTGCGGTCGATCGTCGACGTATGGTGTATCGTGGTTTATTCTTTGCGTTCTTTAGTATTTCAGCTCTTTAGTCCGCTTGTATTAGCGTCTATAATCTCCGGCTCGTTTTTTCGGAAGTTCCTAACATGATTGCCCGCGTCCGCACAAAAATATGTGGCATCACTTCGGTTCACGATGCTTTGTTGGCCGTTGATGCTGGAGCGGATGCGATTGGTTTGGTTTTTTATGAGCCTAGCCCACGGTTTGTGTCTGTTCCTGTTGCCCAAGACATATGCAGGAGCTTGCCGCCATTTGTGTCGGTGGTTGGCCTATTTGTCAATCATGGTCGTGCTGCGGTGCGAGAGATCTGCGCCAAGGTTCCGTTGAGTTTGCTGCAGTTTCATGGTGCAGAGTCTGAACGGGACTGTCTTGGATTTGATATGCCGTACATCAAAGCAATTCAGGTGCGGGATGAGACTTCAGTTGCCAAGGCCGAGTCAGAGTTCAGCTCTGCGCTAGGGCTTCTCGTTGATACTTATAAAGCGGGTGTTGCTGGCGGTACGGGAGAGTCTTTTGATTGGTCGCTGCTGCCGCCCAATTGTAGCAAGCCACTAGTGTTGGCGGGTGGTCTAAATCCTCAGAATGTGCGTAATGCTATTGTTCAGGTAAATCCTTACGCCGTAGATGTGAGCGGAGGTGTTGAGCAAGAGAAAGGTATTAAGGATCGAGACAAACTAATCAGTTTTATCAAAGAGGTGTCTAGTGAGTGCTAATGTGAAGTTAACAGAAGAGTTTTTACGTCAGTTTCCCGATAGTAAGGGGCACTTCGGGCAGTATGGTGGGAAGTTTGTTTCAGAGACATTGATGTCATCGTTGGTAGATCTCGAGAATAAGTACTTGGCACTTCGAGATGACCCAGACTTCAAAAAAGAGTTTGATAATGATCTCGCTGATTATGTCGGTCGTCCATCTCCACTATATTTGGCTGAGCGATTAACGCGCGAGGTGGGTGGTGCGCGAATTTATTTAAAGCGTGAAGATCTCAATCATACGGGTGCTCACAAGGTTAACAATACGATTGGGCAAGCGTTGCTTGCTAAGTATTTAGGCAAGCCTCGCATTATTGCAGAGACGGGGGCGGGTCAGCATGGCGTTGCTTCGGCCACGGTTGCTGCGCGCCTAGGTCTAGACTGCAAGGTTTTTATGGGTGAGCATGACGTACAGCGTCAAGCGCTCAATGTATATCGAATGAAGCTTCTTGGGGCTGAGGTTGAGCCCGTTAAAAGCGGCACCAGAACCCTAAAAGACGCGATGAATGAGGCCTTGCGTGACTGGGTGACTAACGTAGATGACACGTTCTATATTATCGGTACGGTGGCCGGTCCGCACCCTTATCCAATGTTAGTGCGCGACTTTCAATCTATTATCGGTCGTGAGGCGCGGGCACAATGTCTAGAGAAAGAAGGTCGCCTTCCAGATGCGCTAGTAGCATGCGTTGGTGGTGGCTCTAATGCCATTGGCCTGTTTCATCCCTTCCTTTGTGACGAGGGTGTCGAGATGTATGGCGTAGAAGCTGGTGGTCATGGTATCGAGACGGGGCAGCACGCTGCGCCGCTTTCAGCTGGCCAGCCCGGTGTATTGCATGGAAATCGAACCTATTTGATGAGTGACGATGACGGCCAGATTATGTCGACGCATTCAGTCTCTGCTGGGCTGGATTATCCTGGGGTGGGGCCTGAGCATGCTTGGTTAAAAGATATTAAGCGCGCTGATTATGTGTCAGTGACAGATACGGAGGCGCTTGACGCGTTTCGCCGGTTGACCCTTGTCGAAGGGATAATGCCTGCATTGGAGACGAGCCATGCTATCGCCTACGGAATTAAGAAGGCGGCGACGATGAGATCGGATGAAATTATGATAATAAATCTCTCTGGTCGCGGAGATAAAGATATTCACACCATTGCCACGCTTGATGGTATCAAAATCTAGTAAGAGTCACTTATGAGTCGAATTAAAAGTACATTGACCGCGCTGCATCAGGCAGAAAGAAAAGCACTTATTCCGTATATTACCGGTGGAGACCCCAAGCCTGAGTGGACGGTTGATTTGATGCATTCATTAGTCGCTTCGGGCGCAGATATTCTGGAGCTCGGTGTGCCTTTTTCGGACCCGATGGCTGATGGTCCGGTGATCCAATTAGCGTGCGAAAGGGCGTTAGAACACGGCACTTCATTGAAAGATATTCTTGCGATGGTTGTGGCGTTCCGAGAGCAAGATCAAAACACCCCCGTAGTGCTGATGGGTTATCTGAATCCGGTTGAAAAAATGGGTTATCAGATCTTTGTTGATGCGGCAGCTAAAGCGGGCGTTGATGGTGTTTTGATGGTTGATTTACCGCCAGAAGAAGCTGAAACCTTGGTGCCAATGCTAAATGAGAAGAGCATGGATGCTGTGTTTTTGATCGCGCCAACAACGACGGATGAGCGTATTCAAAATATTTGTGAGCATAGCAGTGGGTACGTTTACTATGTATCTGTTAAGGGTGTGACGGGTTCTGCTAGTCTGAATGAGGAAGAGGTGTCTGCAAAAGTTTCGCGAATTAAGGAGCTTAACTCGATCCCTGTTGGCGTTGGATTTGGTATTCGTGATGCGCAGTCAGCGGCGCAAGTGGCTCGCTTAGCCGATGGGGTGATTGTCGGTAGTGTAATCGTCAATCTCATTGCTGAAAATTCCGACGACCTGCCTAAGATTAAAGACAAGATAGGAAGCCTTGTTTCTTCTATGAGAAGTGCATTAGATCAGCTAGACTAACTTTTGATTCTTACTGTTGAAAAGACGAGATATACATTTGATTATTCGTTTCTCTTGGGGCTTGTATGAGTAGCTGGCTAGATAAAATTAAGCCAAGCTCAATTCGTTCTGACGCAAAAACGCGCGGGAATATTCCTGAGGGTGTGTGGAAGAAGTGTCCTAAGTGTGGTGCGGCGCTTTATCGGCCGGAACTTGAGAAGAATCAGGATGTTTGCCCTAAATGCCAACATCATTTGCGCATTAGTGCTCGTCGAAGAGTGGATGTTTTCTTAGACGCTGAGGGTAGGGTTGAGCTAAATGCCGGCCTGGAGCCCCAAGATCGTTTGCGCTTTAAAGATACTAAAAAGTATAAAGACAGACTGATATCAAACCAAAAGTTGACGGGCGAAAAAGACGCAATGCTCACCTTTAAAGGTGAAGTTGAAGGTGTTCCTGTTGTTGTCGCGGCGTTTGAGTTTTCTTTTTTAGGCGGCTCCATGGGAGCGGTGGTTGGTGAGAAGTTTGTTCGTGCAGTGAAGCTTTGCCTAGATGAAAACAAGCCCTTAGTTTGTTTTTCTGCCAGTGGCGGTGCGCGTATGCAAGAGGCTCTGATATCTCTCATGCAAATGGCGAAAACAGCCGCAGCGCTCGAAAAACTCAAGGCTGCGCAGCTCCCTTTTATTTCTGTTATGACAGACCCGGTTTTCGGCGGTGTATCCGCCAGCCTGGCGATGCTGGGGGATGTGAATGTCGCAGAACCTAACGCCTTGATAGGTTTCGCTGGTCCGCGAGTAATAGAGCAAACGGTTAGGGAAAAGCTTCCAGAAGGCTTTCAGCGCAGTGAGTTTTTGCTAGAACATGGCGTTGTCGATTTGATCGTCTCGCGTATAGATATGCGCCAAACACTTGCTAGATTGTTATCCATGATGATGACAATGCACAAAAAGCCCAATCTTGAGCAAAACCTGGAAGCTGCGCCTGAAGATGGCGCGGAGTAAACCTCCCGTTACGGCTTTAATTTTCTTTGAGACCTTCTGAAATGTCTTCTGCGTCGCTCGACGATTGGCTATCCCATATAGGCGCCATCCATCCAAATGAAATTGAACTTGGTTTGGCGCGGGTTAAAGACGTTTGGGCTCAACTAGGCGAGCCTGCGCTTGCAAAATACACCGTGATTGTTGCCGGCACTAACGGCAAAGGCTCCACTGCTTTTATGTTGGCTCGTCTGTTAATGAAGTCGGGCTATCACGTTGGCGTTTATAGTTCTCCACACATTTCATCTTACAACGAGCGAATTCAGGTAGACGGCAAGCCGCTTTCTGATGAAGAGATTGCCGCTGGTTTTTCGGTGGTAGAGCAGGCGCGGCAAGACGTTGCTCTGACGTATTTTGAATTCGGTACGCTGGCGGCTTTCTCTGCCTTGGCTCTGCATAAGTTGGACGTCGCTATATTGGAAGTAGGATTAGGCGGTCGTCTTGACGCCGTTAATATTATCGACGCCGATTTGGCCATTGTGACCTCGGTTGCTTTAGATCATGTCGATTGGCTGGGTGATAATCTTGATCAGATTGGCTACGAAAAAGCAGGCGTGTTAAGAGCTTCCGGTATCGCCTTATTGGGTGAGGACTTGCCAGATACGGTGGCCGCCCATGCGCGCGACATTGAGTGCGCTAGCCTTACGTACGGGGTTGAATTTACGGTAGCTGAAGGCGTTTTTCATGGTTGTGATATCGCAAACGTTTTTCCGGCTGGGTCGAGAGCTTTGCAGGATTGCGAGGTTCTAAAGGTTAAGGACTGCAGTGAATCGTTGGCCGTTCGTTGGCGGATGCCTGCTAGTCATCTTCCTGACAATAATATTGCGCTCGCGGCTCAGGCTTACTTATTGTTGGACAGGGGGTTAACACCCAATAGATTAGAAGCTTCAGATGCGTCCGTATTGAAATGCGCTTTGGAAGATTTTTCGATCTCTGGTCGAATGGAACGTTTGGCAAATTACCCTAATTTATTTGTAGATGTCTGTCATAACCCACATGCTGCCGCACATATGGCGTCCGTATTGGAGGGTTATCGCGAGCGTGTCATTGTGGTCTTTACTGCGTTGGATGATAAAGATATTGAGGGCGTTGTGGAGGTCATGGCCCCCTTCGTTGATCGATGGTTGATCGCGCCTCTTTCTGTCCCTCGTGCCGCGAGTGTTGCGCGCCTAGAATCAGCAGTAGGGCAATACGCGAGAGATATGTTATCGTTCCCAGACTTAAATGCGGCAATGAATGAGTCACGACAATATTTGACTGGCGAGAACGTGGTTTTAGTCTTTGGTTCTTTTTTTGCGGTAGAGGCTGCCAAGGCTTTTTATAGTGAGTAACAGACCTAAATATTATGAGTGAACCCATAGACGGACTTAAGCAAAGGCTGGTTGGCGCCTTCGTCATACTAACTTTAGCGATTATTTTTTTACCGATGATTTTCGATAAACCCCATGTAATTGGGAGTTCTAAAATTGTGCCGGTTCCTCCTCGCTCTGACATGCAGACTGTCGTTGTGCAGCAGGCGGCTAAACCAGCTTTCAAAGTGGTAGAAGTCGACCCTGAAGATAACAAGGTTAAATTAATTCAAAAATTAGAGGCTAAGCCGGCGGCAGTTCCTGCGCAAAAAGTATCCGAAACCAAGCGCTCTGTTGACGCTAAAAGTACCAAAGATAAAGGCAGTTCAACGCAGGTATCTAAGGCCAAGGCAGATAGTTCGTCAAAGGTGTCTCATTTACCTATATTCAAGAACGTCTGGATGGTTCAGCTCGGAACGTTTGGTGATGCAGGCAATGCATATCGCTTGAGAGATAAGTTAAGAAAAGACGGCTACGATAGTCATACGAAGCCAGTTACGGTAAAGGGCAAGAAGTCCGTTCGCGTCTTTAGTGGTCCTTTCGTTAATAAGCGTGAAGCTGAGCGAACTAAGAAAAAGCTTGATGGTAAATATCGCGTGAATAGTCTGGTTTTGTTTTTTGAGCCCTGACTCTTATTCAGCCATTTCGAGAACTAATTTAGTGCTTTCTATGCGGTTTAATTTTGTTATGATGCGCGCCTTTATACAGCGTCATTATTGCTGCAATAGACGATACGTATTGTTGACAAGATCATCCAATGATTGACATGAACTGGGCTGACTGGGCTCTGATCGTAATTATATCGCTTTCAAGCTTAATGAGCTTACGGCGAGGCTTTATTCGGGAAGCTCTCTCGCTGACGACGTGGGTGGTTGCGTTTGTTGTCGCGCGCTCATTCCATCCTCATGTTCAGACGTTATTGCTAGAAGCGGTTCCGCAGCCTCAGCTACGTGTCATTGCAGCGTTTAGCGGCTTATTTGTCGGTACTCTGTTGCTGGGTGCTGGGGTCAACTTTGTTGTCGCTGCTTTGATTAGAATTACGGGGCTGACGCCGGTCGATCGACTATTAGGCGTGTTTTTTGGTTTGGCGCGAGGCTTGGTACTAACAATTGTGCTGGTCGCTGTTTTGCGGCTTTCGCCACTCGCTGATAGTGATTGGTGGAAAAGTTCCGTCATGATTGAAAATTTAGCGGTGCTGGAGCAATGGACCAGAACTGTATTTGAAAGCCGGTCAGCGCCGCAGGCGTGACTCTTAAAGGCATTTTTTGAAAGTTAGAGGAAGTTAGAATATGTGCGGTATTGTCGGTATTGTCGGAAAAGGCAACGCAAATCAGTCATTGTATGACGCATTGACCGTTTTGCAGCATCGCGGGCAGGATGCGGCCGGGATTGTAACTTCTCAGGATGATAGATTTTTCTTGCGCAAAGATAATGGCTTGGTTCGGGACGTTTTCCGGACTCGGCACATGACTCGCTTGGCGGGCAATATGGGGATTGGGCATGTTCGCTATCCCACGGCAGGCTCGTCAAGTTCGGCTGAAGCCCAGCCGTTTTATGTCAATTCTCCCTATGGAATAACGCTTGCCCATAATGGTAATTTGACTAATACCATTGAGCTTTCTAATGGTGTCCTGCGAACGGATATGCGCCATATCAATACTAACTCTGACTCCGAAGTATTGCTTAATGTGTTTGCCCATGAGCTTCAGTGTTTGGGTAAACTTGTTCCGACCCAGGAAGAAATATTTAAAGCGGTTCGTAAAGTGCATTCGCGTGTTAAAGGTGCTTATGCTGCTATCGCGATGATTACGGGTTACGGGGTTCTGGCTTTTCGGGACCCTCATGGCATTCGTCCAGTCTGTTTTGGCAAGCGAGAAACGGAGCAGGGTGTTGAGTACATGGTTGCCTCAGAAAGCGTTGCATTGCAGTCATTAGGTTTCACAATCGAGCGCGACATTGATCCTGGTGAAGCGATATATATTGAAAATGACGGTACCTTGCATACGGCGCAATGTGCCGATAATCCGAGCCTGCATCCATGTATTTTTGAGCATGTGTATTTTGCGCGTCCAGATTCGATCATTGACAAAATATCTGTTTATAAAGCCCGTTTGAAGATGGGTGAAATGCTGGCTAAGAAGGTTCTTAAGCTGCGTCCGGATCATGATATCGATGTGGTCGTGCCGATCCCTGACACCAGTCGTACTTCTGCAATGCAGATGGCAAACGAGTTGGGCGTAAAGTTCCGGGAAGGCTTTATTAAGAATCGTTATATCGGGCGTACGTTTATTATGCCGGGCCAAAGTGAGCGCAAAAAGTCAGTCAAGCAGAAGCTCAATCCGATCGAGCTAGAGTTCAAAGGCAAAAATGTCATGCTGGTTGATGACTCAATTGTGCGCGGAACAACGTGTAGTGAAATCGTTCAAATGGCACGGGACTGTGGAGCTAAGAATGTGTATTTCGCGTCGGCGGCGCCTGAGGTGCGTTTCCCGAATGTTTACGGTATTGATATGCCATCGGCAAGCGAGTTGATTGCTTATAATCGCAGTGTTGAAGAGATTCAAGCGTTGATCGGTGCTGACTGGTTGCTTTATCAAGATTTAGCAGATCTCGTTGAATGTGCGAAAGCGGGCAATGACGAAATAGAGAGTTTTGATTGTTCTGTCTTTAATGGTGAGTATGTAACGGGCGATATAGATGCTGCCTATCTAGAGCGACTAGAAAATAGCCGAAATGATGCAAACAAGGCTCAAGCGCACGCCGACCTCGAAAGCGACGCAAATATAGACTTGCATAACACCAACTGATTTAACTTGTTGTAGGGAATCGTACGACCATGGCCATTAGTAAAATACCCGAAACGCCTGTGCCACAGGCAAACCTGGATGATGTGTCGTTGGAGACTCTTGCTGTTCGTGCAGGTCAGATTCGTTCGCCTGAACTAGAACACAGTGAGGCTATTTTCCCGACCTCCAGTTTCGTGTTTAACTCGGCCAAAGAAGCGGCAGCTAGATTCGGTGGCGAAGAGCCAGGCAATATCTACGCACGATTTACCAACCCGACTGTTGCCATGTTTGAAAAACGAATTGCAGCATTAGAGGGTGGCGATCGGGCAGTGGCTGCTGCATCGGGCATGGCGGCAATTTTGTCGACATTTATGGCCTTGCTAGAACAGGGCGATCACATCGTTTGCTCTAAAGGTGTTTTTGGAACCACTCGCGTACTATTGCAGAAATATCTATGCAAGTTTGGTATCGAAGTGAGCTTTGTCTCGTTGACAGATTATGATCAGTGGCAATCGAGTGTCCAGCCAAACACGCGCCTGTTATTTCTTGAAACGCCATCAAACCCTTTGTGTGAAGTGGTAGATGTGCCGCGTATTGCAGAGATATCGCGTCAAGCGCCGCATGCAAAAGGCGCGTTGCTCGTTGTTGATAACTGTTTTTGTACTCCGGTACTCCAGCGTCCATTAGATTTGGGTGCTGATATTGTTGTTCATTCAGCGACGAAGTACCTAGACGGCCAAGGCCGCTGTTTAGGTGGTGTGGTGGTCGGTAGTACTGAAGTAATGGAAGAGGTGCATGGTTTTATGCGTTCTGCGGGGCCTGCAATGAGCCCGTTTAACGCTTGGGTTTTCCTTAAAGGCTTAGAAACGCTAAATATTCGGATGAAGGCTCATTCTGAAAGCGCGCTTGCTGTTGCCCAGTGGTTAGAGACGCAAGAGGCGGTAGAGAAGGTCTATTACTCTTTTTTGCCTAGCCACCCTCATTATGAACTAGCGAAGCGACAGCAAAAGCTTGGCAGCGGTGTGTTGTCGTTTGAAATCAAAGGTGGTCAAGAAGCTGCATGGCGTTTTATTGATGGTGTTGAGTTTATTTCAATCACTGCGAATCTAGGGGATACGAAGTCTACAATTACTCACCCTGCGACAACAACGCATGGGCGTTTGAGCGCAGAAGATAAGCTCGACAGCGGTATCGTCGATAACCTGATTCGCTTGTCGGTAGGGCTTGAAGGTGTTGAAGATATCATTGCAGACTTGAAACGGGGCCTAGCTTCCGCAAAATCTGCTTCATAAGCATTTAATATTTAAGTACTTATTCTTATATTTCATAGAATTAAGGACATTTCTTAAATCTTTTCTATACTATACGTATCCGTCCGTGTACTTCTGTAATTTGTACTGGGTTTCTACAGAGGTTTTGTTTATTCACGGGTTTTACGTTTTACCTAAGTTGTAATTGGGGCTGTATAGAAGTGAATATTATTCCCGTGTCGGGGCCCAAACTATCTACTAAAGATGAATCTCAGCATTTTCATGCCTATCTGTCTCAGGGTGCGCGTGAAGGGGGCTTGATTCTGACTGTCGCTGCTTGTTTGTTTCTCTTTATGTCGCTGTTCTCGCACTCCGCTGCGGATCCCGGCTGGATGAGTACCGGCACCAATGCTGTTCCAGTGAACTTTGGGGGCAGGGCAGGGGCTTGGTCTTCCGATGTTCTGCTGTATTTTTTTGGTTCTGTGTCGTATTTATTTCCTGTTCTGATTGGTTACCGTGCCTGTCTGATATTTAGACAGCGCCAGCAACGAATATTTCATTGGCCTATGTTTTCGATCAGGATTGTCGGTTTTGTGATGACGATGGCGGGTGCCACAGCACTGATGGCAATCTATTCTGTCGCGGGCTTGTCTCATGGCTCGGGAGGTATCTCCGGTATTGTATTTTCTCAGTTGATGCTCGCAAATTTCAATTTTTTAGGTAGTACGCTGTTATTAGTCACCATGCTTTTGTTTGGTCTAACGATCTTTACCGGAATTTCATGGCTGGGTTTGATGGACCGAACGGGTGCCTTAACATTAAAACTATCGCGAGCAGTGGCAAGGGTCTCGGCCGACAATTGGTATCGCTTTCAAGATTATCGGGCCATGAAGAAAGACATGGCGGTCCAGCATCGTGATGCGATTGATGCTGCGGCATCTAAACAACCAAAAGCTAAAGTCAAAATTAGTGATTCAGTATCACACGATGAGAGTGACGAGGGAGACGCACTTGACTCGATTCGTAAAGTGGTTGAAAAAGTAACTCGAGTCAAAGACAAACTTGTTAATCGTGCCGACGCTGCGGGTTCGCCGAGTCGGGTCGAGCCTACCGTTGAAGCACCCATCAAAGTTAAGGCAAATTCTAGTGCTAAGTCGAATGAGCAAGAGACCGTGGATAGCGGTTTGAAAATTTCGCCATTCGTTAAAAAAGGCAAGAAAAGCAAACGCTTAGAAGATGAGAAACAAGGTAGCTTGTTTATTGCCTCAGAGGGGCCTTTGCCTCCTTTATCTTTGTTAGACCCGCCAGATCGATCTAAAAAGAAAGGCTACTCTAAGGAAATGTTAGAGCACATGTCGCGTCTTTTGGAAGAGAAACTGGCAGACTTTGGCGTTTCTGCTGAAGTGGTTGAGGTCAATCCTGGGCCGGTTATTACTCGATTTGAAATTCAACCAGCGCCTGGTGTCAAAGTTAGTAAAATTAGCAACTTAGCGAAAGATTTAGCGCGTTCATTAGCGGTGTTGAGTGTCCGTGTTGTGGAGGTGATACCTGGTAAATCAGTGGTGGGTATCGAGATACCGAATGAGCATAGAGAGATTGTACGATTCAGTGAAGTGATGCAATCCAAAGATTATGACGACGCCGAATCGGCCGTTACGTTGGGCTTGGGGAATGATATTGCCGGAGACCCAGTTGTTGTTAACCTTGCGAAAATGCCTCATCTCTTAGTGGCAGGAACAACCGGGTCCGGTAAGTCAGTTGGCGTGAATAGTATGATTCTAAGCATATTATTCAAGGCGACGCCGGAAGAAGTTCGCTTCATTATGGTTGATCCAAAAATGCTGGAATTGTCGATTTACGATGGCATTCCGCATTTGCTAACGCCGGTCGTCACCGACATGAAAGAAGCTGCAAATTCCTTGCGTTGGTGTGTGGCCGAGATGGAACGTCGCTACAAATTAATGGCTTCAATGGGAGTTAGGAACTTAGCGGGTTACAACCGTAAGGTAAAAGAGGCTGCTGAAAAGGGAGAGCCTTTACTGGACCCATTTTGGCAGCCTGAAGATCACTTGCAAAACGGCGAGAATGAACGCCCAGAGTTAAGCGCTTTGCCATTTATAGTCGTTGTGATCGATGAGTTTGCCGACATGATGATGATTGTTGGTAAAAAGGTTGAGGAGTTGATCGCGCGGATTGCCCAGAAAGCGAGGGCGGCAGGAATTCATTTGATCTTGGCAACTCAAAGACCGTCAGTTGATGTTATTACAGGCCTAATTAAGGCTAATGTTCCGACGCGAATATCATTTCAAGTGAGTTCAAAAATTGATTCGAGAACAGTGCTAGATCAGGGCGGCGCGGAGCAGTTACTTGGTCATGGTGACATGTTGTATATGCCGCCTGGCACAAGCGTGCCTATTCGTGTTCACGGTGCGTTTGTTGATGACCATGAAGTGCATAAAGTGGTTGCCGACTGGAAGCAGCGCGGCGAACCAAATTACCTCGAAGAAGTCCTTAGCGGCGGTGATAGCAATGATCCGATTGCCGCTGCAATGGGTGATGGGGGAGGCGATGAGCAAGATGCCTTGTACGATGAAGCGGTTTCGTTTGTGACCGAGGCTCGACGAGTCTCTATCTCTTCCGTTCAGCGGAAGCTGAAAATTGGTTACAACCGTTCGGCGAATTTAGTCGAGGCGATGGAGTTAGCAGGCGTTGTGAGTTCGGCGGGTCATAACGGCGCGCGCGAAGTGCTTGCGCCACCACCGCCGCGAGATTAGCACCTCGGCGCTTTTTACCAGTTCTTTACGACCTTTAAAATCCTCGCTTTTGCGAGGATTTTTTTTGTTTGAAATGCGAAAGATTAAACTCTGTCAGCTTGTTTCAATTATTTAAGTATCCTCAAAAATCGTTTCTTTGATATCTTAAGGATTCTAATTTTTCTAGAGTCGCGTTATGTTAATCGTTTTCCGTTTATTTGCTGTTCTTTGTATTTTAGCGCCCGCTGTGGGTTTTTCGGAGCAGACCGAGCCTTCTGTTGCGTCAAATGCGGTGAGCACACAAGCGGCAGTCGCGCCAATCGATACTTTGGTCGCACGACTGAACCATATAAAAAGCATTCAAGGCTCATTTGTGCAGTTTGCGGTGGACCAACGGGGCGTTAGCATCCAAGAGTCTAGGGGAAGCTTTAAAGCCAAGCGCCCAGACTACTTCTATTGGCGAACCGATGCTCCTTTAGAGCAAGAGATTTATTCAAATGAGCGTTTTGTTACGGTGTTTGATCCAGACCTTGAACAGGCGACAATACAGGCGAATACGCGTCAAAGTGACCAAACACCTGCGGTACTTTTTAGTGGTGATACAACTCGCATCGATTCGCTTTATGTGGTGGAAGAAACCGGTGAGGGAGGCAACGTTGCTCAGTTTGTTTTAACACCGCGCTCAGGAGATTCATTGTTTGAAAAATTGCGTATTCGATTTGAAGGCAGTCAGCTTGCCGAGATGCGTTTACGTGACTCTCTAGGGCAAGAAAGTACCATTCGTTTTATTCAAACGGAGATAAACCTTGAACTGAGCGATGAGGTGTTTGAGCCTAAACTTCCGGAAGGGACGGATATCATAGAAGACATACCTGCCAATTTGAGCGTCGACTAATCAGTGGCCGCTTCATTGTTTGATGTAAAGCCTAGTTATCAACCTCTCGCTGCCCGAGTTCGGCCGGCGCAGTTTGAGGACTATATCGGGCAGCAACACATTTTGGGGCCCGGTCGTCCTTTAGCTGTGGCTTTGGACAAGTCGGTTTTGCACTCAATGATTTTGTGGGGGCCGCCGGGCGTGGGAAAAACTACGTTTGCAAACCTCCTCGCAACCACCTTCGATGTTCATTTTAAAGCTCTCTCAGCGGTTTTAAGTGGTGTAAAAGATATACGAGCTGCGGTTGATGAAGCCATTATGTTCAAGCAGCAGACCGGGCGTGAGACAATTTTGTTTGTCGACGAGGTGCACCGTTTCAATAAATCTCAACAGGATGCGTTTTTACCTTATGTAGAGGATGGCAGTATCGTGTTCGTGGGGGCGACAACCGAGAACCCCTCTTTCGAACTCAACAATGCTTTGTTATCGCGGGCACGAGTTTATGTCTTGAAGCGGTTGAGTGAAGACGAGTTGGCGCGAGTCATTCTCTCTGCTGTGGAGCATGAAAAAGGATTTCCGGGGCGCCGCATTACGCTAGCCCCAGATGCGTTGAAACTGCTGAGTCGAGCCGCCGATGGCGATGCTCGTCGCTGTTTAAACCTGCTTGAGCTAGCCATCGATCTTGCTCCTGACCAGGAAGGACTGAGTCACGTAAGCACCTTGGAAATAGAAGAGGTAATGCAGGGCTCCCTAAAGCGATTTGATAAAGGGGGCGATAGTTTTTATGAGCAGATCTCTGCCTTACATAAGTCAGTGCGCGGTTCTGACCCTGATGCGGCCTTGTATTGGTTTGTTCGTATGCTAGACGGAGGGTGTGACCCCTTATATATCGCGAGACGCTTGGTAAGGATGGCAAGTGAAGATGTTGGAAATGCAGATCCTCGGGCATTGTCTCTCGCTATGACGGCTTGGGATGTTTTAGAGCGGCTTGGTTCTCCAGAAGGTGAACTGTCGCTTGCTCAGGCAGTTGTGTATCTTGCGGTGTCGGCAAAAAGCAATGCAACTTATAACGCCTACAATAGCTGTGTTAAAGATGTCAAAAACGGTCGCGATTATGATGTGCCTATGCATTTAAGAAACGCCCCGACAGAGCTCATGAAAGAGCAGGGTATGGGCCTGGACTATCGATACTCGCATGACGAGCCAAATGCCTTTTCTGCTGGCGAGTGTTACTTTCCAAAAGAAATGCATGGCACAACCTATTATGAGCCGGTTGGCCGCGGACTAGAGCTAAAGATCTCAGAGAAACTGGCGTCACTGCGTGAAGCGAATTTGCGTGCTGATAGTAAGCGTTACCCTTAAACGAATCATTCATGGATTAGTGCACGTTTTTCGTTAATTCAAGTCGTTATACTTACGCGCTTGATCATATTAGGAGTTTGAAAGTGAGGTACGTTCCTCTAGTAAAAGTGCTGGCTTTGGTGGTGTGTATTTTCGCTTCTCCTACCCATGCGACAAGTACAAAAAATACCTGGTACGTTGGTGTATCTCTGCTCAGCTCCAAGACAGAATATGTTTCTGTCGAAGACCTTAAACTTACTCATGATAGACGATTTAATTCTCGCTCTATTGGCGGCACAAGTTACGGTCAGCGAAGAGTTGAGTTTGATGATTCCGCGTATGGCTACCGTTATTTTGTTGGGGTTTCTCCTAATGAATCTTTCGATTTTGAGTTGGCATTTATAGATTTTGGCGAAACGGGAGCCGTCTATACGACCAATGATATTGTTGGCACTTTTGATCAAAGTTCATTGGAAGCGAGAGTAACGCTGAAAGGCATTTCAGCTCAAGTTCAGTACCGCCAACAGATAGGCGATTATGAGGGGTTTGAATGGCTAGCTCGATTTGGGATGACAGCGTGGGATGGCGAAGTACAGAATACGTTTATTGCTTCCGGCTACACTACTCTGCCTGATAAAAGAAGCGGATCAGAGGTCAACAACAGAGGCTATGACGAGTACTTTGGTGTGGGGTTGAGTTATAAAATCAACGATCGCTGGCGCACTCGTTTTGACCTAGATCGTTATGCAATGGGAGGCACTGAGACGGACGCGCTTACGCTAACGACAGAGTATCGCGTTGATTGGTCCTGGTTTTAAGCTAACGGCTATTGCCTATTTGATTTAGCGTTATCGTCTGCATAGCGCTCTAGTTACTCCTCCTCTGAGATCCTTTCACCTTGGTAAGGTCTAGTCTAGTGAGCAAACTTCCTTTGGTCGTTTCGCTTGCTGTTAGCCAAACCCCAAATGCTGTTAGTTTTTGGCATGCACTGTAAAGCAATTCTAAGATCATTATGCCGATACTGGCTCAAGCTCCCTGCCATACTTCAATAAGTCGACATGCTGATCGAGTAATTCGATGAGGCTTGCCTGAGTATCTTGACTGCCACAAAAGTTTTTTAGTTTGATGATGCTTCTGTCGAATACTAGCTGGTTTCTTTGCTGAAAAAATTTAACCTCGCACCCCAATAGGCGCTCATACTCAGAAACCGCAGCTTGAGGTGCAAACGTGAAATGCACTTGCCGACTGAACGCAGAGCTTGCAGAACGAGCTGATAAGTTCTTTGCTTCCGCAATGAAAAATGCAAATTGGCGCTCAATTTGAGGTCTTACTTGCTCCAATGAATATACTGTGGAACTTGCTTCTATTTTCCCTAGCGATTGTTCGCAGTCCCAGGACAACGCTGACGTCACAATACTTTGAGTAAGGTGCTGATAACGCATCGCATGGAATAACGCTCGTTCTAGTGTTGGGCTAGTTTCGATGACTGTCGTAAGCATAGAGCGATGCAGCGAGGAACCGTTCATTCCTATGCGAAGCGCCAGGAGGGGGTCGCCAGAACTCGTCTCTGCGCTGCGCCATAGTCGTAATAGCGTGTTGCCACTTTGTCTGTCATATGGTTGCTTGAGCGACTCTTGACGAATACCCGACTCTTCAAGTAACCGTGCGCGATCTAAGCCTAGCCTGTCGCATGCATCTATAATAGATAGCACATGATAGTTGGCGGCTGTAGCTGTCGTCATGAGTAATTGCCTTAATTATTGTAATTAGCAAAAGAATATAGCTCCCCGCGATTTGTACTGTCTAGTCTTAAGAGAAAATTGTCTGCACTTTCTTTCTCTTCTTAGCGTGAAATGCTTTGTGAACTGCATACTGCCCTAATATTTACTACCGGCAACTAAGTGCTAACGTCGTTATTTGAGGTTTACGCAATAAATGCTGATGCTAAGGCGGTATTAAGTGATTAGTGCAAATGACGGCAGAGATTAGTCGAGTATTTAATAACGAAAATGCGTCAGGACTGAAGAATTGATTTGGCTTTAAACGCTAGCGCGCTCTTGGCATTTCTTATCAAGCATTCTACCTTTGGGATGAACGCTTAATAGGGGGATGCGATATTCTGGTTTTAGGCTTTTTCGATGATAGTCCATTTTTTCTCTGAGCTGTCTGTTTCTGAGCTATCTATCTGTTGGATGGACTAAATCGTCTAACTGCCTGTCTAGCGCTTTGTTTTCCGAGTTTATTGGGTAGCTAAGCTAGCTTCTCTTGAGGCATCTTTTGACGCCTGAATTTTAGGGTTTTGAGGCATGTTAGTGTCGGCTTCGGTCGAGGTTAGCGCCGCTTGGTCGGCTGTTGAGCGCATTGGAATTTCGGAACTAGTTGACGCTGAGCGTTTTGCCTCATCGGATAAAACTTTAGGGGCGGCCAGCTCGCGCGCATCCTTTGAAACCTGCAAATACGAGCCAACAAGGGTGGCTAGCAGGGCAGAAGCGATAATCGTTTTTCGGGCGTTAGGGTTCATTATTATTGGTTCCCTTGGTAAGCGTAAATAAACGGGTTCGCGGGTAGTTCTGCGACTGCTGATATATCCATTTGATCACACAGTAATTAGTGTAAAACGCTATGAATTTTCTGTCTAGCGGCTGTTTATCAAACTGGGTTCGAGATATAGTCTTCGCTAACCTAACTATGATGTATCGATAACTCAATCATGCCTTTCAAAAGAATAATCGTTCCTATCTCTTGTCTTATGCTATTTGTTTTGGCCGCCTACTGGATCAAGACATCTAAACCCGAAGCGTCAACAGGTAAGCCTACTGAAAAACCTTCAATGCTGGTTCAAACTCAAGTCTTAACGCCGCAGCCTTTCGAGTTGATGGTCGAGTCCTTTGGTGTGGTGCAAGCAAAGCATCGAAGCGAGTTGAACGCCTTGGTGAGTGGGCAAGTTCGTCAGGTTTCTCCAGAATTTAAGGCCGGCGGGCGCGTGTCCGAAGGCGATATTTTGTTATCGTTGGATACGAGTGACTACGAATTGGCCCTACAAGAGGCCTTGGGAAATCTCGCCAATTCAGAGCTTGCGTTAGCCGAAGAGAAGGCTCGTTCGGAGCAGGCTTTGCGCGACTGGAACTCAAGAAAAGGGTCGATTGAAGGGAGTGATTTCACATTGCGTAGGCCGCAACTTAAGGCCTCACAAGAGAATCTTAAAACAGCCCAAGCACGCCTAAAAAAAGCTCGGCTTGATCTTGAGCGGTGCCAAGTTCGCGCAACATTTTCTGGTCGCATTCAAAGCACCTTTGTCGAGAAAGGAAGTGTTGTCAATCCTGGTTTATTGTTAGCGAGTGGCTATGATACCTCTGCCGCAGAGGTCAGGCTGGCAGTCCCCAGCGCTGCTCTGCAATATCTGACCGTACCAGAGAGCATCAGTGGACCAACGCGTGACGGAAGCATCGTACGCTTTACTAACGGGCTTCTGAAACCGGCTCAAGTATGGGAGGGACAAGTCATCCGTTCGGAGGCGGCCATTGATAGTGCGACGCAGCAGCTTTATTTGGTCGCTGAAATAGTTGACCCGTTCTCCCGAACGACCGTTAACTCCGTTGACAGGCACCCTCTAGCGCTTGGCCAATACTTGGAGGCGGACATCGTCGGTAAGCGTTTAGAGGATGTAATCACCGTCCCAAGTTCAACTATTTACCAGGGGCGTTATATTTATGTTGTTGAAGAAGGGTTGTTGCAACGACGAGAGGTCGAGATAGTTTGGGCGGCTGGTGAGGTAAGTATTTTGGGTAAGGGCGTTAATGAAGGTGACGAGTTGATCACGACCTCTCTAGGGCAGGTTTCCAGTGGCACGCCCGTGCGCACGAAGTCGAGCCTTAATGACGCCGACTTATCTGCGCCGCGAGATAGCGGTGATGTAAGCAAAAAAGGTGCTGCGCTTTGATTCATTGGTTTGCAAAAAACGATGTTGCAGCGAACTTGTTGATGCTAACGCTGTTGGCGTTGGGCTTGGGATCTTTGAAGTTTAATATTCCTCTTGAGGTGTTTCCGAGCATTGAACCTCGCGCAATTACGATAAATGTAGCCGTTCCAGGCACGCTCCCTGAAGACATCGAGACCGGCGTCAGTGTCAAACTAGAAGAAGCGATACAAGACCTAGAAGGCATTGACGTGTTGACGAGTCGTTCCTTTGAAAATTCTGGACAAGTCTTAGTCACGCTGATTGACGGCTATGACCCTCAAGACATGCTCGCACAAATTAAAAACCGTGTAGATGCCATTAACACCTTACCTGCGGACGCCGAGCGCCCAGTCGTGTCGCTGGCGACACGAAAGCGAGAAGTCATTAGTGTCGCTGTGTCCGGTGATTTAACCGAACGCGAAATTCGCAATGAAGCGGAGCGGTTACGCGACCAGATCCTGGCATTAGATGGCGTTTCTCAAGTTGAACTAGATGGCGTGAGAGACTACGAAGTCAGCATTGAACTAAGCGAACAAAGCCTAAGAAAGTATGGCTTGTCGATGGCACAAGTGGCGAGTGCCATCAGTACCAGTTCGCGCGATATTTCTGCTGGTAGCCTAAGAACCTCTGGTGGCGAAATACTGTTGAGGTCTTCGGGTCGAGCCTATTCTGCCGACGAGTTTAAGCGCATTGTAGTAGTACAAGCGGGTGACGGCGCGCAAATTAGATTAGAACAGATAGCCCAGATCAATGACGGATTCGTCGAAGATACTGTGATGACTCGCTTCAATGGCAAACCTGCTGCCTTGGTGGATGTCTATCGTGTGGGCAATGAAAGTGCGATTGAGGTGGCTAATACAGTTAGAGAGTTTTTGGAAGCTAAGCAGAAAACCTCCTCTGCGGTCACTTTAACGCCTTGGCGTGACCGCTCTAAAATAGTAAAAAAACGTTTGAATACGCTGACCAATAACGCCATTCAGGGTGGTATTTTGGTCATGTTGTTACTGGCGTTATTCTTAAGGCCTGCGATTGCATTTTGGGTCTGTATTGGCATTCCCGTTTCGTTCATGGGCGCTTTCTTATTAATGCCGGTATTTGGTATTACCTTAAACGTGATCAGTCTTTTCGGCTTTATCGTGATTCTAGGGATTGTCGTCGACGATGCCATTGTGACCGGCGAGAATATCTACAGCCACCTGCGACGAACAGACGACAGCTTTAAGGCTGTGGTGGAGGGAACGCAGGAAGTCGCGGTGCCAGTGACCTTTGGTATTCTGACAACGGTTGCAGCGTTTTTGCCGATTGCTTTCATTGATGGCGTGAGGGGACAGTTATTTGCAGCGATTCCAGTTGTCGTAATTCCGATTTTGCTATTCTCTCTCATCGAGTCAAAACTGGTCTTGCCTGCCCACCTTAAGCATCTGAAGCTAAGGAGCCAGAACGGAGGTTTTGAACGATGGCAACAGGGCTTTGCTGATCGCTTTGAACGCGCTGTGTTGTACTACTATCAGCCGGCACTAACAAAAGTACTAGCGCATCGGTATGTGTTTTTGGCTTGCGCCCTAGGCCTTTTGATAGTATTGCAGGCCTTGCTGAGTTCCGGTTGGATGAAGTTTATTTTCTTCCCAAAAGTCCAAAGTGAATTGGCGCGTGCGACACTCACAATGCCAACCGGCACGCCTTTTGAGGTAACGGACCAGTATGTTCTCGAGATGTTTGACGCAGCAGCGACCCTTCAACAAAAGTATAAAGAAGTGGACTCCGATACGGGTGAAAGCGTTAGCGTCGTTAAGAACATACTGACAAGCTCGAGTGGTGAGACGGGTCGAGTGATATTCGAAATTATTTCACCAGAAGAGCGGGCTAGTGATATCACGAGTCGCGAGTTAGTCAATGAATGGCGTCGACTAGTGGGTCAAGTACCCGGTTCAGATAGCCTGACTTATCGTGCTGAAATAGGGCGTGTGAGTGACCCCATCGATATCGAGCTGCGGGGCCAAGATTTCGAATCGCTATCTGCTTTGGCAGAACAAATTAAAGCAAAGCTGCAGACGTACCCTAGCGTATTTGATATTTCGGATAGCTTTTCAGACGGCAAGCAGACTATTGAGCTTGAACTGAGTCCCAGTGCTTACGCACTCGGTTTTACTCGCAGTGATATTGCGACACAAGTACGTGAAGCGTTTTATGGCCTTGAAGTACAGCGTATTCAGCGAGGTCGCGACGACGTTCGCGTTATGTTGCGTTATCCATTGACGGAGCGGCGCTCGCTCAAATCGTTAGAGGACTATCTTGTGCAAACACCGGATGGCGCTCAAGTGCCGCTATCCCTATTAGTAAAAATGTCCCCGTCGACTAGTCCTGAGCGAATTACGCGGATTAACCTAACGCGAACCGTCAGTGTAACGGCGGATATCAATAAGCAACAAACAAATATGCTGGTGCTACAAGACGAGCTAAAGGTCTTTATCGATGAGCAAACAAGCGGCACTTTTTCTGGCATTAGCTATAAAATGCAGGGCGAAGCGCGCGAACAGCGTCAATCTTTTGGAAGTTTAAAGTGGGGGCTGTTTTTTGTGGCGTTTGTTATTTATTGCTTGCTCGCGATTCCATTCAAATCCTATGTCCAGCCAATTATCGTGATGCTAGTGATTCCTTTCGGTGCCATAGGCGCGATTGGCGGTCATTGGCTAATGGGGATGGACTTAACGCTGATTAGTTTACTCGGAATGCTGGCGCTGACTGGAATTGTCGTTAACGATAGCCTCGTACTCGTCGACTTTATTAATAAGCGCAGAGCAAAAGGCGGCGACTTGCTAACAGCCGTCTCGACGGCCGCGGCATCACGTTTTCGACCCGTTGTATTAACATCGCTCACGACATTTCTAGGCTTAATGCCGCTGTTGTTTGAGCAATCGACGCAAGCACAGTTTTTGATTCCAATGGCGGTATCTTTGGGTTTTGGTATCTTGTTTGCCACCGTGATCACACTCTTTCTGGTGCCGGTTAACTATCTAATCATTGAAGACTTATGGAAAAGAAACACTCTGTCCCGATCGAGCTAATTCGCTCCGCGTTGGCGGCGACGATTCGGCAAGACATCAATATAGAGCAGTTGCTCGACGAAGCAGGCTTGTCTTATTTAAAAGAGATGCTTGCTGACCCCGAATGCAAAAACCGCGTTAGCCTCGACGACTTTGGCGTGCTGCTGAGAGGCTTGTGGTTAATGCTGGGTGACGAGTCTAGTGGCTTCTTCGGGCGGCCTTTAAAAATTGGCACCTTCGGGATGATGTGCCATGCCATCATTACCTCAGGCAATTTGCGGCGTTCGTTGCTTCGCAGTGCCCGTTACATTAGTTTGGTGTCGGACGATCTAAGCTTGGAGCTAAAAGAGTCAGGCACAGAAGCGCGCTTGCTAATCCATTTTGATAACCCTCATCAGCTTGATGAGTCGTTTATCGTCACCTCGATTTTTGTTATTTGGATTCGCTTATCCTGCTGGTTGATTGATAAACCAATGATGCTTGAACGCATTAACTTCCGTTTTGCTGAACCTGCTTATCTAGACGAATTCCCAAGTATGTTTCCATGTCGACATGCGTTTTCTCAGTCAGAAAACAGTGTTGTTTTCAGTCGTCATTTATTGGCGCTGCCAGTGCAGCAGAACCCTGAAACGCTGCTGCCATTTTTAAGTCACGCGCCTGAATCATTGCTGACGCAGTTTCGAGAAGATGACAGCATGACAGGGCAGGTGAAGCGTTTATTGCTAAATCGACAAGGCGTCCAAACTGAGCTCGAAAATATGAGCTTTGAAGCGGTCGCGGACGAATTGCATATGACCACGCACACGGTAAGGCGCCGTCTGAAAGACGAAGGTAGTAGTTTTCAGGAAATTAAAGACAGCCTTCGTCGAGACAGAGCTCAGCGCCTGTTAGACCAGCATGACTTGTCGATACAAGAGATTGCTGAACAGCTAGGATTCTCAGAGGCCGCCGCCTTCGCTCGAGCCTTTAAAAAGTGGACGGGTTTTACGCCCGGCGCTTATCGCGAACAGATCCAGCTTTCTGCTCAGGGTATAAGTTAGATTGGCCTCTGCAGCAGTATTTCAGCCGAAGTAACAGAATGATTTTGCGCGGCATAATGGAGGGAGTGCCTAGACATTTCACTGGTTTAGTTGATGTATATAGCGGCGTTCGCTGCAAGCCTTGATTCTGCCCCAATGTTAAATTTGATTAAAAATTAAACAGTTTTCTTTTGTTTTCCTCATCCTGATCTACTATCAAATGTGACGCAGTTCAAAGTGTTCTAGCAAATTAGCCTTAAGAGGGTGCGCATATGAATGTTCGAGGTGGTGAAGATAACAAAAATTGGTTTCGCAGTGATCGTATGCTGCACGTCAATGAAAACTGGTACTTTGTGACACGAGAGAATACCCAGGAAGGGCCTTTTTCATCGCGAAACGAAGCAGAAAATGAGCTAACGCTTTACATTCGGCATGCCAACGAGCCTTTCTATGAAAGGGCTGGAAACGCCTAAGGTTTTTTCTCTGGCTCTATATTTTTCTATCGATAGAGCAAGGGCGTGTTTAATGCAGGTTGAACGTTGGTTCGAAAACTAGCCAAAGTTTCGCGCTGCAAGAAAAAGTCAATCACGATGCAATAGTTGGTCATTGAGGCAAAATTTGTTACTGCCTTATGATTTGGGTTCCCTTTAAGTCATCCGTTATGGGACCTAAATAATGACAAATGATGCACTAATCTTTGACGCTATCCGTACTCCTCGTGGTCGAGGCAAGGCGACTGGCGCTCTTCATGAAGTAAAACCTGTCACGCTGTTGACGGGCCTCTTGAATACACTCCAAGAAAGAAACCAATTTGATACTCAAGATGTCGACGACATCGTGATGGGCTGCGTCACCGCTGTGGGCGACCAAGGTGCAGTAATCGCGAAGACAGCTGCCTTGGCAGCTGGTTGGAACGACGATGTTGCCGGTATGGTACTGAATCGTTTTTGTGCCTCGGGCTTAGAAGCTGTCAATACGGCTGCTATGAAAGTTCGTTCTGGCTGGGAAAACTTAGTCGTCGCGGGTGGCGTAGAGTCTATGTCGCGTATTCCAATGGGCAGTGACGGCGGTGCTTGGGCGATGGACCCAGAAACCAATCTAGATACTGGCTTTATGCCTCAAGGTATTGGCGCGGATTTGATCGCGACCTTGGGTGGCTACTCGCGTACGGATGTTGACCAGTATGCAGCGACATCTCATCACCGAGCGGCAGCGGCCTGGAAGAAAGGCGCTTTTGAAAAGTCGATCGTTCCAGTTGTAGACCGAAACGGTATGATGATTCTGGACCATGACGAACTCATTCGAGCGGACAGCAGTGTCGAAACGCTTTCTAAGTTGAAAGCATCGTTTCAAATGATGGGCGAGATGGGCTTTAACGGTGTTGCGCGCGAGCGTTATCCACAAGTTGAAACCATCAACCATATCCACACACCAGGGAACTCCTCAGGCATTGTAGATGGTGCTAGTGCGGTATTGATCGGTAGTGAAGCCGCAGGTAAGAAGTTTGGTATGAAGCCTCGCGCTCGCATCATCTCGACCGCCGTGGTCGGCTCAGACCCAACCATCATGTTAACCGGCCCAGCCCCTGCCGCGCGTAAGGCGCTTAAAGTCGCTGGCATGGATGCGTCTGATATTGACCTGTTCGAAGTCAACGAAGCGTTTGCTTCAGTTGTCATGCGGTTTATGGACGAGATGAAAGTCAGTCACGACAAAGTCAACGTAAATGGTGGCGCCATTGCAATGGGGCACCCGCTGGGTGCAACAGGCGCAATGATTCTAGGAACCCTGCTTGATGAGCTGGAAGCACGAGACCTGAAGACCGGTCTGGCGACCTTATGTGTAGGTGGCGGTATGGGTATCGCGACGATCATCGAGCGAATATAAGTTTGGGTTTGGGAGAATAAATAATGAGTTCAGTAATATACGAAAAAGATGCGGACAACATTGTCCACTTGATCCTTGATAAGCCCAATGCGGGTGCCAACCTAATGGATCAGGAATTCACTGATTCATTCGTTGCAGCGGTCGAAAAGCTACAAAATGATGATTGGGCAGGGGTTTTGTTTCGCTCAAATAAATCTACCTTTTTTGCAGGCGGTAATTTAGACGACCTGTACGCAACGACAAAAGAAAACGCGCACGTATTGCACAACATGGTCACCCGTCTTAAAGACGCCATGCGCACCCTGGAAACATCAGGTAAGCCAGTAGCCGCTTGTATTAATGGTGCTGCACTAGGTGGCGGTTGGGAGCTGGCATTATCATGTCACTACCGAGTCGCCCTGAACAAAGGTGTAACGCTTGGTTTGCCGGAAGTGACCCTCGGCTTGTTGCCTGGTGGCGGCGGTGTGGTGAGAATGTCGCGATTGCTTGGTCTACAAGCAGCGCTGCCATTTTTGACAGAAGGGCGTCAGTTCAAACCTGAAAAAGGCAAAGAGCTAGGCTTGATCAACGATATCGTTGAAACACCAGAGCAGTTGGTTGAGTCAGCCATTGCTTGGATAAAAGCGAACCCGAAAGCACAGCAGCCTTATGATGTGAAGGGTTACAAAGTACCTGGCGGGAAGCCAAACAATCCATCATTGGCAAAAATGTTGCCCATCGCACCGGCAATGATGCGTGACAAGACTAAAGGCACCTTGCCAGCGCCAGAGTCAATCTTGTGCGTAATGGTTGAAAGCCTGCAGGTTGATGTGGAATCGGCGATGCGTATCGAAACACGATACTTCGTGGAATTAGTGTGCAGCCAAGTCGCAAAGAACTTGATTGGTACGTTTTGGTTTCAGTTAAACGAAATCAAAGCTGGCGCAGCACGTCCAAAGGGTTTTGACAGCGCGAAAGTCACTAAGGTCGGTATCCTTGGTGCTGGCATGATGGGCGCAGGTATTGCTTATTCGAGCGCTTGCAAAGGCATCGATGTCGTGTTGAAAGATGTGTCCGCTGAAAATGCTGAAAAAGGCAAAGCGTACTCGCAAAACTTGTTAGACAAGAAAGTGAAGAAAAAACGTCTAACCGCTGAGCAACGTGATGCAACACTTGATCGTATTCTTGCCACTGAAAACGCGGCAGATTTGGCGGGCTGCGATTTAATTATCGAAGCGGTTTTCGAAGATCGTGAATTGAAAGCGCGCGTCACAAAAGAAGCGGAAAGTCAGTTAGCGCCCTCGGCTGTATTTGCGACTAATACCTCTACCTTGCCTATTACAGGTTTGGCCGAAGCGTCAGAAAGACCGGCGAACTTCATTGGTCTGCATTTCTTCTCCCCAGTCGACAAAATGCCTCTAGTCGAAATTATCACAGGCAAAGAAACGTCAGAAGAAACCTTGGCGAAGGCCTACGACTATGTGCTTCAGATAGGCAAGACGCCAATCGTGGTGAATGACAGTCGAGGCTTCTTTACCTCTCGTGTATTTGCCACCTTTGCGCAAGAAGGCATCGCGATGTTAGGTGAGGGCATTCCTGCCGCCGCCATTGAAAACGCGGCATTTTTGTCTGGTTTCCCAGTCGGCCCCTTGGCCGTTACGGACGAAGTCAGCATTACGCTGATGGAGAAAATTCGTAATCAAACCATCAAAGATATGCAAGAAGCCGGCGAAGAGTATGTTTTGCATCCTTCTGATCCGGTTGCGGATCGAATGCTCGAAGCGAATCGTCCGGGCAAGTTAGCCGGTGCGGGTTTTTACGAGTACCCAGCCAATGGTAAAAAACACTTATGGTCAGGTTTGAAGGAAACATTCGGCGGCGAAGCTGAGTTTGAATTACAGGACCTGAAAGATCGCATGCTTTACATCATGGCGATCGAAACAGCGCGCTGTATGGAAGAAAAAGTGCTGACGAGTGTTCGTGACGCGAATATTGGTTCGATCATGGGAATCGGTACGCCGGTCTGGACGGGTGGTGTGTTGCAGTACGTCAACCAAATTGGTCTGCCTGCTTTTGTAGCGCGTGCTGAAGAGCTTGCGAACCAGCATGGTGAGCGATATGCGGTTCCGCAGATTTTGAAAGATATGGCGAAGAACGGAGAGACCTTTAAGGACTAGTTCTGTTTAGTTTTTGGGGCTCTAAAATTAGAGAGCTCCAATCCGACATTAATTTCGGGTGTGACGCTGATGGCACACCCGCGAGAACAAGAAGAGAGTAAACACATGATTAAACGTACTGTATTTGAATCTGAACATGAAATGTTTCGCGATAGCTTTCGTAAATTTCTAACTGACGAAGCGGTTCCTTACCATGCGCAGTGGGAAAAGGACGGTCAAGTCTCACGAGAGCTTTGGAAAAAAGCAGGTCAGCTTGGCTATTTAAGCCCGACTGTGCCAGAAGAGTACGGCGGTGTAGGGGTAGATTTTCGCTATAACGCTGTGGTCGATGAAGAGGTCGCACGCCTAGGGTTAAGTGGCGTAGGGTTTGGATTGCACTCAGACATTGCGGTGCCTTACATCATGGCCTACGGCACAGAAGAGCAGAAGCAGCGTTACTTGCCAGGTTGTGTTAACGGAGACATCGTGACAGCGATCGCGATGACTGAGCCGGGCACGGGCTCTGATTTACAGGGCGTGAAAACAAACGCCGTGTTAGATGAGTCGGGCGAACACTATATTCTGAATGGTTCCAAAACCTTTATCACGAATGGTCAAATGGCTGACCTAGTGATTGTTGTCGCTAAAACGAATCCGGATGCGGGCGCAAAAGGCACTAGCTTGTTGTTGGTCGAAGCGAATAGCGAAGGGTTTGAGAAAGGTCAGAACCTTGAAAAGATTGGAATGAAGGCGCAAGACACGTCTGAGCTGTTTTTCCAAGACGTGAAGGTGCCAAAAGATAACTTGCTTGGCGCAGATGGCATGGGCTTTATTTACTTGATGCAGGAATTGCCACAAGAGCGCTTGTCGGTCGGACTTAACGCGATTGCTAGTGCCGAATCTATTCTTGAGCAAACGATTACCTATGTTAAAGAACGAAAGGCTTTTGGTCGCAGTATTTCGTCATTTCAAAATACACAATTCAAGCTTGCTGAAATGTCTGCAACGCTCACGATGGCGCGCGTGTTTGTCGACAAATGTTTAGATCTACACATCGCGAAGCAGCTCGACGTGGTAACGGCCGCAAAATTGAAGCTGCTCAGTACTGATATTCAGTGCGACATTATTGATGAGTGTCTCCAGTTACATGGCGGCTATGGTTATATGCTGGAATACCCCGTCGCGCGTGCTTATGCCGACGCCAGGGTACAAAAAATATATGCCGGCACGAACGAGATAATGAAGTTGATTATTGGTCGCTCGATCGTTTAATCGGTCACACAAAAAAGCCGAACAACTGTTCGGCTTTTTTGTGGATATTTTGTTGCTTTAAACATTCTTACTCACGGTATGCGGGCTTGAGATAGCCATACGACGTGAGAGTGATACACCTTTATCAGCTTGGCCGCGAGGCAAGTCACGCCGCGCGCCGTGATCAAAAAGAGAAAACACTATGTCTTTGCCACTTTCCGGTTTAAAAATTTTAGACTTTTCGACCTTACTTCCTGGGCCTTATGCGACACAACTGTTAGCGGACATGGGCGCCGAAGTACTAAGGGTTGAAGCACCGTCTCGGCCGGACTTGTTGAAAATGATGCCGCCCATGGCAGGCAAAGTCTCTGCCGCTCACGCCTCTATCAATCGAAATAAAAAGTCGATCGCAATAGACCTTAAACATGCTTCGGCTACGGCGATTATCGCGGACTTATTAAACGAATATGACATTGTGATAGAGCAGTTTCGGCCCGGCGTTATGGCACGCCTTGGTTTAGGCTTTGAGCAGCTAAGTGAAATCCAAAACAAACTTATTTATTGCTCTATCACTGGCTACGGCCAAACAGGCCCATACAAAGACAGGGCAGGTCACGATATCAATTATCTCGCGTTGTCTGGCTTGGCCAGTTACTCCGGGCGCAAAGATACCGGGCCGGTTTTGTCCGGCACGCAAATCGCCGATATTGCTGGCGGCTCACATCATGCAGTGATGGCGATTTTGGCGTCGGTGATTCAACGCAGCGCGACGGGCAAAGGTCAGTATCTTGATATCAGCATGAGCGACGCCGCCTTGGCTCTCAATACTATGTTCGGCGCAGGTGCGGTCGTTAGTAAAAAAGACCCGACATGTGGTGGCGAGATGCTTAACGGCGGGTTGTTCTATGACTACTACGAAACACAAGATGGTCGCTATTTATCGATCGGTAGCTTAGAGCCGAACTTCGCCGCGGGTTTGCTAAGCCAACTCGAACTGCAAAGTTTTATGAACAAAATAGCAGACCCTCGTCCCGAGTCTCAAATTGCCTTGAGAGAGGCGATTGCGGATAAAATAAAATCTCAAGCAATGTCTCATTGGCAGACTGTATTTGCGGCGATTGACGTCTGTGTCGAGCCCGTATTAACGCTTAATGAAGCGGCGACCAACGAGCACTTCGTGGCACGGGGAATGATCACCACCGCAATAGACAAAGACGGTAATTCGATTACTCAAATTAATTCGGCACTGCCATTTCGTCGAGAGATGCATCAGGCGGGCGCACAATTGGGTGAACATACAACTTCCGCATTGACACAAGTCGGGTATGATAGCGATTCGATCGAGGCCTTACGCTCGGCGAAATGCATCAAGTAAAGACGGAATAAAAACAAAATAAAAAGGACATACCGATGGAGCACAACTGGATACTGTTACCTATTATCGCGCACATATTTCTCGTAGTTGTGCTCTACATCGTTCTAGCGCTGCGCAAATCTGCGGCAATAAAAGCGGGCGGCGTAGACCGAAAAGCCACCGCGCTTAACAATAAGGCATGGCCCGAATCGGTGGTCCGCGTTTCAAACAATATCGACAACAACTTTGAAGCCCCTATGCTGTTTTACGGTGTGTGCATGGTGAGTTTTATGGTGGGCGCTACCGGCTTGTTTGCGATGGTATGTGCGTTTGGCTACGTTGCGCTGCGTTATGTACACAGCTATGTGCATATCAGCTCTAACTACGTGCCGGTGCGCCTGTCGATTTTCGCGGTGTCTTTACTCGTTATACTAGCGATGGCAATTAACGTGTTGATGGTTATTGTGGGCGACTGAAAACTCCAGTGCTGCGATGGGATAGGTTACTGTGTTTGTTGCTGCCACTTCTAACGACTGCTAGTTACTATTTTTCACAACTACTCACCACACTACAGTCACGCGCTTAAATCTTGTCGCACGGGTCGTTAATTTTTGGCATGCTGTGTTAATTTATAAAAAAACCAATCACAACAGTAGGTTACTCGACGGATTTGAGGCGCATTAAAAAGGGACATTAAACCGACGCGTCTGCTTTACACCCCAACTCTCGTGTTGATAAAGAGTGACATTCATTGACCAAAAAAGCATGAAGAAGATTAATTCACTAAATTTGTTTAATAAGCGTTATGTGTATAAATGAACATGAAATATAGACCTGCTATTAAACTGATTATTGTCTTTGTAATTGTTGCTGTTTTGCCTTTGCTACCAACTTTGTTTGCAGGTTTTATTGCAAGTATTAATGGATGCGAATTGCATGAAGGCTTTGTTAATCCCTGCGTCATACTGGGTTACGACTTCGGCGATATATTATATGGCATGGGGGTAATGTTTTGGCTGGCTTTGTTTACAATACCACTAGGAGTTCTGGGTGTTTCTATCGGTTTGGTTCGGTTAGTGATTGCTTTGTATAAAAATAAAGAGCGTTCTTAATTAGCAAATAAACAAACTGTTATGGCTTAAAGGGGTCAGACCCCATTAATTGTTTTAGCTCGATGAATTTCGTTTTACGCACGTAGGGAGACACCGTTAAAGTAGGCCGAGTTTTTCCTACAGCCGCGTTAATAAGCCCAAGCGAGCAAGCACTCTGGCTCGAATCCAAGCGGCAATCTGCGGTATTTTTATCGCTTGTATATTTCGCTTAAGGGCGTTTCTGTTCCTGCGAAATTCAAGTATTTTGAAAGTTCATACTTAGTTGTCTATTCTTACTGATATAGTTTACCGTCTTGCTATGGCGCTACTCGTCTCTGAAATTTAGTCGAAATCAGCCTGTTATCGACGAGGAAACAGCAGCATACAGCTGTCGCTAATTGACCAGAACAAATCTAATAATAATAACTATTTGGGAGAGCTACTCATCATGTTAGCATCCAGACTTTCCAAGCTAATCGTTTCAGGGTTTCTAGTCAGCGCCAACTTTGGCTATGCCGCAGATGGTGCGACCGCATCTCCTAATGTGCTTTCAATGTCACTTGAAGAACTCTTGAAACTAAGCGTGTCGGTGGCAGAACCGGGATCTTGACCCGCTTTACTGGACACTCACACCTAAAAAGTGAGGTCTATACTATGGCAAGGTATAACAGGTACCAACGAACGGCAAAATACTCGGATGAGTTTAAAGTCAGCGCTGTACTCTTATCAAATCTCGATGCGTGTACTGTGAAATCAGTTGCTGAATCTCTTGATATTCATCCTGTTCAATTATCCATTTGGCGCAGGCAATATAGAGAAGGTTTACTTGTGGCTGACAAACGCAAAAAAATCATCAAGAAGAATGCTTCGTTGAAAGAGTCTGACAAGGTAAAAGCGTTGGAAGCTGAAGTTCAGCGCTTGCAGCTGGAGAACGACATTCTAAAAAAGTGGCAACGATTTCTCGCGGAACAAAGACAGAAAAATTCGAATTCATAGGCCGATATAAAG
>CAJWBE010000004.1 GCA_913020045.1 uncultured Oleiphilus sp. | reverse complement strand
GTGCAGACACAACAAACACAGAACAGAGCTTTGATTATGACTGGACGTTTGACATGTCATCGCGCAATTTTGGCTTAGGGGGTCGGCCAGCCCGCCCTGTCTGGGCCCACAATTTTCTAATCGACAGATAGTACTTGTGCTGAGTTGTGACACTACGATTTTTCAATGATAAGTAACCATAGAACTCGTGAACATGACGACGCCCGATGTTTTCAATCGATTTAACACCTTGCTGAGTCTCAGTTAGCCAATCTACAAATCGATTAAGTTTCGCAATCTCTTCTCGGCGTGCAGTGAGCGCCCCCTGACGACTGAATCGATTCATCGACGTGCGAATTTGATTCTTCATATGATTCGACATATCTCAGCCCAAATACGCGTTTGTGATTTGCGTTCGCTCATGGCCTAGCTCTCGACTAATAATTAGTCTCGCATTTGTGTCTATTTTTTGTGCCGCGACAATGCTTATATTCAGCTCCTTTGATAGATATTGAATATGCGCAAGTCCGTGTTTCACCTTAGCCAAGACGGGACAATCTGCGCCGACGATTTGCCGATATCGCCTATGGGCGTATCCGTGACGATAAGCATGAAAATTATGCCTTCGTTGACTACTACCACTGTACGCATAGTCACGGAATTTCGCATAGCTTAGATCCGCGGGGATCATTGAGTAATTAGGCCCCTGAAAATGAGTAGCATGCGCTAATATTTCTTCCTGTGTTTTATCAGCAACAGGCACCTGCCTAGAGCGCCCGCCTTTGGTTCCACGGCTCACAACAATAGAACCTACTGCCCGTACCTGCTCCAACGCAGTGCGAGCGTTCAACTTGCAAGACTCCTCGAACCGCAACCCCCACAAATATTGCAGACGAAGTAGACAGTCGAGCAAGTCTCTCGGTGGGGTCGAGCTCACATCAATTTTCGCCCCTTTGTTAAGCGTCGTGATGTTTGATCGATTCGGAACAGAAGTATCGAAACGCGTTGAGACCCAAATCTTCCTATCACCCCTAAGAATATGCATCACTGTGTTGATTGCTGAGACGTAATTGTGCGCAGTGGAAACCGCAGTACATTCCAATTTGACGCGACCCTCGATGAATTGGCAGTACGAATCAACCGATTTCTTATCAATATCCCGTAAATCTTTCAGGCTCTCTGCGATAGACGCTTTCCATGAGATGAAGCGAAAAAATCGCGACGCAACATGATGCGCTGATGCATACGACTGATAGTGCAGCCGGCAAGCATTATGTACAGCTTTTCGTGGACATCTAGAGCCAAATCCAAAATTTCGTATGTCATGATTTTGCCTGTTTTTCAGTTTCATAATTATCCCTATTCATAATGGTTTTTTGGTGTAGTTACGCTCCCTCCCAAATTCTCGTTTAGTGTTACGCACCCTAGGCAGGTGCTCGCCAGCGTCTACAGGTTCTGAGTTTTTAGCTCGATTGAGCTAAATATCTTTTGTGTTCGCGGCTATTGTCGGAGGGAGGACTCGCTAAGGAAGCAATCAGTTGCTTAGGCTTACGAACTAGAAGTGAAGGAAATATCCCTTACGAAGGCGCAGCCTGCTCGCAGGCCTATCGCAATTGGGCGGATCGTTTACCAATAAAGTACAGTCACAAAGTCGCAAACAACCAAATAGGTTTAACTTAGGCGACAACTGCAGAGCGGCATACGATCGAGATCGACTGCTATAAAAACAGAGCTATAGATTTGGAGGAACAGAAAACCGGTGCGCCCGCGCTTTCATTCAAGGGCACTTTAATACCCAAAAAATAAACACTCGAGCTCGTCGAAGTTTATTCTTAAGCGAATATTCAGCTAGAAGAAACAGCTGAACACTGCGTTGATCATTGTTGCGGAGAATGCAAAACGAACGTTAGCTCGTAAATTTTCTACCACAAGGCTTCACCACTTTTTGATGGGATTTTGCTCTTTTAGGCGAGCTACCATTAGTACACAGAAAGCCTAGAACGCAGAACGCCTGAAATCAATACATTTATGTGATCGCAAAACCGCATGTCGCCTCATGTGCCAAAATTCGACGCTTAACGCGACTAGCATCATATTTGCCACCCCTCGTTCATCAAAGTGCCCCAAGTAAATGCAGATAGAGAACGCCGATTCCATGATATTCCATTCGATAATAGGCTAAAACGAGCTCGCTCGCCGCTGCAATATAGGCTCTCCCGCCGCCCCACCAAGAACGTCTAGTTGTAACGAATTAATAGATGATCATTTCCTTGAAGCGTCGCTATGTTTGGATCGAAGTCGTAATTAAACAACATCTTGACCTCGAAAGACCTGTTGATATTTTTAAAAAAGCTAAACTGCGAGTGAGGGTTTTCTGCTCTTCAATTTCAGCGAACAGCGCCGTTTGATTAACTAAGGGAAAGCTATATTGCAGTCAGGTCTATCAGGAACAAAATAAATGCTTAGCTCCATTAAAAGAGCATAAAAAAGCACTTCTAAGCAGCAATGGTGACTTTGCACTTGTTAGCCTATATAGCATTTTTTAGGCGAGCGACTTGTTCCGATCAACTCCGCACAAACATTTCTAAAGGCCGATGTTGTTAAAGCAACTAAACCGTTACCTCTGTCACTTGAGATCCGTTTCGCAGGTCAGGTCCAAGAGCAGTTTATGTATAATGCCGCTCAATCAAATTGAGATAGGCCGATTCCACCTGATTAGCAAAACCTGCACCATCTGCAAGCGCGCTCTTGCTTAGTCGCTCTCTCAATACTGGGCGTAAATCGGAGAAGGACAATGGTTGATTTCCTAGTTTTACGGCGAGCTCGATATACTGCTCTAGAGAGTCTGCAACAAACTGATTAAGCCCGGCATGATGCATTATTGATGCGCTAACGCGAGACGCGTGCACCTGACCTGTATACGTTATCGTAGGGACCCCCATCCAAAGAGCTTCACACGTTGTTGTTGTTCCATTATATGGAAACGAATCTAGCGCAAGATCAATTTCATCGTACATTTTTAGATGGCTATCCTTACCACTTACTGCGCCACGAAACTCAATTCGTTCTGTTCCAATACCACACTCCGCGAATAGTTTTGAGTAATTATCGCGTACCGCCGGATCAACTAACTGCCTTGACTTAACTAGTATTTTTGACCCTGGAACTCCTTTTAATATTTCTGACCAAGCAGAAATTGTTGAAGCCGTAATTTTATTCAAATTATTAAAAGAGCCGAACGTTACGTAGCCATTTTCTGTATACGGAGGCTCTCTTCGACAAGGCAGGTCACTGGGAAACTCGTAGCATAGAAACCCTTTCGGCAATCGCACAAGCTCTTCTGTGTAATAGCTCTCAGTCAACCCTTGCGGATCGGTAATTTCATCCGTAAATCGATACTGAATTTCTTTAACGCCAGTGGTATTCGGGTATGCCAACCAAGTAACTTGGATCGGTGCGGGAGCTTGCGCAAAAACACCAAGCCTAGACCCTCCAGTGTGGGAGATAACATCAATGAGTACCTGAATTTTATCTTGAACTATCACCTGGACTACGCGGTCGTCAGAAAGCCCGCGAATAGGACGCCAATGATGCCCTAGACCTTTGAAGGCCTCGGTCATTTCATCACAATGATTTGTATTATCGTAAATATAGACTTCCACCTTTGAACAATCATGATTTGAAAGCAATGGCTTTAGAAAATATGCGACCGAGTGAGAGTTTAAATTACTTGAAACATATCCAATCCTAATTGTCTTTGCAGCCGCGTCAGGCGGATTGATTTTTGGGCTACCACGCTCGAACATCTCCCCATACTTTTTAGACAATTCGTATATTTCAGAAGGGGGAATAGTTGGAATGTAGTTCATTCTCATCAAGATACTTGACCTAGCAGACTCAACCCCTTTATTTAGGTTCAAAGCCACCTTAAAGCATTCTATTGATTCATCAAATCGGCCCAAGTCCCCTAAAGTATTGCCAAGCAATAACCAAAGATTAATTTCCTTCGGATGGTGGTGCGTTCCTAGTGCTAGGACCTCAGCAGCCTCACTTAAACGACCGTGATGGAGTAAAACATTTCCGAGCTCTCTAGTCGCGAGCATATGCTCAGGCAGAATTTTTAATGTCTCCCTCATGCTGCGCATCGCGTCTTCATACTGATGCAGGTACATCTGGCATACAGCAAGTTCAAAATGAACATTTGGGTTATTGGGAGCGAACGTAAGGGCTTTTAAGATCTGCTTACTCGCAAGCTGAAATTTCCCAGAGCCAATTAAAGCCTTACCGAACAACCACAATGCTTCTGCATTATTGGGTTGCGCTGCAAGCACTTGTTTTAATAGTGCGCTCGCCTGCTCTAACTGCCCTTTAGCAAGCAGTTCATGAGCAATTTTTAATGGATTTTGTCGCTGCATTTTATAATTAGTCACTTTTACTTAGAACAAAGCAGCCAAGTATATCGAAGAACGAATCGATTACCCACGCCAACGTACATTCCTATGGTTGCGGTATCGAGGCCGAAAACGGCGATGACACGATCAACGGGCTGACGCTTTCAACAATGTGTCTCCGCTACGCATCATTTGATGTATCTTCGTCGACCAGCAATACAACAAGCGACCCACTCACGCCGCAATACCTGGGGGGGTGTTCGATAGTCATCGTATTCGGCTCGAAGTCCTCGAAACACTCCAGAACACCCGAATCGACAGCCAAGTAAGCAATCGTTTCTAGCGACGACACTGAAACGATGTTTGCTTCAGCCTCACAAGAAGCCAACACAAGTTAAAAACCGAACTTATCGAGAACGGGAAAGGATCTTTTAAGCTCTAACACTGCCAGGAATTGAGCCCACAGTCGCAACAGTGCGAAAGACTGAAGACTAAAGCGCGGCGACCTTTTTGATCAAAAACTGCAGGCGTTTAAATTGACGGTGTTGTTCTGGAATATGCTTGACGTTCTCAAGGCAAGTCTGGCACTTGCGCTTCAATTCTGGGTTGCCGCCCTGAAGTTCAATTTGTTTAAGCATGACTTGAATCATATTCAGGTTCAACGCAGGATGCTTAGGCGTGACCACCATCGCCTCTTCAAAGACTTTGATAGCCCCTGCCAGATCACCTTTCTCAAACGCACCAATACCTTCTTTGTTTAGCGCACGCGCTTTCGCTTTTTGTTTCAGACTAACAGGCTCATCAAGCAATTCTTCTATTTGAGAAATGATTGCGCTATTTGAAGCGTGCTTGGCTGCAAGATCGCTTAACAACGACTCGGCTTCGCTTGCGCGCCCCATTTGATACAGCGTCTTTGCGAATTCCAACGCCGTCTGTGGGTCAGCATCGGCAACATTCATTACCTTTTCCGCTTTGGCCATTGCTTCATTTGATTTACGTTCGTCGCCTTGACCCTTGTGAACCCGCGCCTCAATTAGCGCAGCACTCATTCTGACATTACTATCATCTTTGAATTTTTTCGCGACGCGCTCCATTGTATGGACCGCCTCTTTTGCTCTTTTTTTGCCTTCTTCGGTTGGATCACCTTCAGCTAAATCAGATAAGCAACGCCCAAGGTTCAAATAGTTTTCTGCCGACTCATGCACCGAATTAAAGCCAAGCTTCATCGTTTTTCGGTGCGCATCACTGGCCGACTCATAGTCGCGGTTATCATCAGCAACTTTTGCCAATTTCTTTTGACGCATAATCGCATGCGGCGAAATCGCAACCGCCTCCTCTAGCGTTTGCTGTGCTTGCTTCGCTTTACCGAGATTTAAGTAAGCATCGGCTAAAGCATCATAGGCTTCAATAAGGTTGCCGTTGCTTTGGAGTAATCCTGTCAAATCTGCGACAGCTTCTTCGTTTTCTCCCAACGCGATACGCACTTTACCCATTCCGAGACGAGCCCATCCAATATCTCGTTTTGATAAGACGTTTTCATAGATTTTCTTAGCGAGCGCAAACTCTTCTTTTTGGTAATAAATGTTCGCTAAGGTACGTAAACACCATGTCACATATTTCGTATTACTTTTGATCTCTTTGTCCAGTAACTCAACCGCCAAGTCGAGATCTTCTTTGTCGACAGCCGCATTAATAGGTTTTAGCGTTTCGCGCTGCTCAACTAAATTATCAAGCCTCTTCTGGAGTACGGCTTTAGTAATGGGTTTAGTAATATAGCCATCGGGCAAATACTCTAGCGCACCCATCACCATGTCTTTAGAGGTTTCTGCCGTCACCATCACAAACAGGCTGGTATGCTTGAGCACTTTGTTATAACGGAGTTCCTCTAACGCCTGTTGACCATTTTTCCCTGCGCCCAAATTGTAGTCGCAAATAATGACGTCAAAGCTTTCGCGCTCACAGCGTGCAACAGCGTCTTCACCGTTACTAGCGACCTCTATCCTTTCAACACCAAAGGAGCGAATCATTTGCTTAATGGACAGGCGAAAATTCTCGAAGTCATCCACGACTAATATTTTTAGTTTGCGATAAAACTTTGCTAGCTGAAGTTGTCTTTGAAGTTCTGTCATACGAGGTCTATTGATCATCCTTTTTTATATAATTGTAGCTACAATTTTGGCAAATTCTCCCTCAAATCCAGACATTCGTGATTTTCCGCTTTAGTTTTTTCTAAAAATACCTACAATCGTCAAAAAATCCATATCGATCCAAACCGGTCCCACTATTATGCCAACGGCTCTATTTCTAGATATCATCCCTAGCTCTCCTGATGATGGAATGTACCCAACCGAAATTGCTTGGTCGCTGGAAGATGGTCAGCTTAAGTCGGTATTAATACTCCCTGACGATGATTGGGAGCCATGGGACAACGCTAGCTATGAGACGGATGTCCAACATTTATTCGATCATGGTGAGACCCCTGCAGACATCGTTAGCGAACTCAATGATGACCTAAGTGGACATACCGTTTTTATTGACGGGTTAGATGATGATACAAAACTACTTGAACTGCTTTTTGAAAGCTGTAATCAAGAGCCAGATTTTGAACTCGCTCCAGTCACCGAACTTTTTCTAGATGACAAACTTGAGACAATTTTGCGCCTCCGAAATGAAGTGGCCGCAACGCGAGGCTTAGACTTACACCAGTGCGCAGATACGGTAAAAAGCCTAATTTTTGTTGCAAGCGAACGATCAAAGAAGGAATTGTGACGGCTATCTTCGAACCTATCTTAAATTCATGTCAACATCGCCCGCATCCAACTTAAAGAATTCGTACCGTTAGGACTACCCTCCAGCATGTTTAAGCTTCCCTGCTTCAGCCTTACCTCCGCACTTAGTTTGCGCACATGTTTATTGACCATCATTTCCTTTTTGATATTCAGCAGTAACGCAATCGCTCAAAAAGGTGACCAAGGAACAGGCAAGTCGGGCAAAGATTACGTCTCGGCTGGGATCGTTTTAAATGAATTTCGATCAGTATTGCTAGCACTTGATACAGGAGCAGCTTATGACAATGAAGGCGAGTATCTAGGGGCCAACGTTCAGAACGATTTTCCACTAACGGCTCAAACCTATGGTTACCAGTTTTCCTATGGAAGTTATATAAACGACTATTTCAAAGCAGAATTTCGTCTCGGAGGCAACCTTAGAGATGACACACTCAAAGAAGCGTATGACATTAATCTGAGTTATTGGTTTAGCGGGTATTTGGGCTTCCAGCACCCCATTACAGATTATATGAGCGGGTACTTTATGTATGGGGTTTCTTTTTTCGAAGCCGACACCTCGCGGCGTCAAGTTGAGATCAACGTCACCACGACAAACGATTTCGGGCAACAAAGAACTGACAGAGTGCTAGTCGAACCATCTCCAGAATTTATGGAAGATGGGCTTTTTGACAAACATTTTAGCCCGTCGTGGACGTTAGGATTGGAGTTCGATATTTTTGACGATTTCTTTTTGGTGTTTGAATATGGCCGCCTTTTAAAAGACTCCGGTACGAACATAAAAGTCCGCCAAGCTGGCACCCACATTCGCTATGAGTTTTAGCTTAGCGGACAACTATCTAAGCGTCTTTACGTGTAATTTTCCAACAGTGATGAATTGACTGATTTCTCTCAAAGTCTTTATCTAGCGACTTTGTTTTCCAGTCTTCTACGCAATAATATTCTGATATATTTTCCGCTAATTTAAACTTTCTCAAGTTGTTTGAAAAGATTAGTACGCCATCGGCCGATAAGCGCTTCATAGCTCGACGAATCATTTGTTCATGATCCCTCTGAACATCTAATATCCCTTCCATATTTTTCGAGTTAGAAAAGCTCGGGGGATCTAAAAATACGACGTCATACTCTCCGGCCCCCTCATCCGACTCTAGCCATTCGAGGCAATCAGCCCTTTTTAGTATATGCCGCCTAGAATCTATGCTATTTTTTTCGTAGTTTCTCTCGGCCCAAGCTAGATATGTTTTTGACATATCTAGACTTAGACTTGAGCTGGCACCACCGAGCGCCGCTTGAACAGACACAACCGAGGTATAGCAAAATAAGTTCAATACACGTTTTCCTTCACAGTTCTCATTCATCCAGCGCCGGATAGCCCTGTGATCAAGAAATACGCCCGTATCAAGATAGTCGTTGAAGTTAACCCACAATTGGGCATTTCCTTCGTTAACCAGCACAAAGTCGCTCGTTTCTGACTGTTTCTCATATTGAGACTTACCTTTCTTAACGCTTCTGCTTTTGAGCGCAATATTGCTAGGCTTAACATCTAGCGTATCCCGCAATACCGCTAAACCTTCGGATAAACGCTGTATTGCGGCGTCAGGATCAACCGTTGATGGCGCCGCATACTCTTGAACGTGCAGCCAGCGCTGACCATCGACACTTGAGTAGCTATCAACCGCCAGAGCGAATTCGGGCATATCTGCATCATATAAACGAAAACAACTAATATTATTTTTAGCAGCCCACTTGCCTACCAGCTTTTGATTCTTAACGATTCTGTTCTTGAACATCGTTGCGCGAGATTCATGACTAATTTTCCAAAGAGCTGGATTCTTTAATTGCTTTTCTGGCGACACCCAAGCCGACTTAAAACGATTGCTTTCAAGCAAGTCGGCCAGGATAAGCTGACTCTCTATCGCACCGTTATACAACTGGTATTGTTTGTGACTACGCCATCCTAGCTCACGCCCTAACTCTAAGTTCCCCGTAAAAACTGCAGCTTTCCAGCCTAAAAGGAACGATAGAAATGTTTGGCCAAGATCTCTATATAAGTCGCCTAATTTTTCGACCTCACCCAGCCGCTCTCCATAAGGCGGATTAACGACCAGCAAGCCCGTCTTCATTGATTCGAAAAGGGTAAACTCACCTAGCGCTCTTTTCTCGACATGAATAAACTCCTCGAAACCTGCGCGTCGAACGTTATCCCAAGCCTTTTTTACGACACGCGAGTCTTGATCGAAACCAACTACGCGCCCCCTAAAGCGACTTTTTCCTTCTTCATGCGCAGTCGCCGCTTGCTCAACCACATCCTGCCAAAGCGAATCATTATGCTGCAGCCAGTGCGAGAACCCCCATTTTTCGCGTCTCGTTCCGGGCGCATAATCAGTCGCTAGCTGCACTGCCTCAATGAGAAATGTTCCCGAGCCGCACATAGGGTCGATTAGACAACCTTCGACACCAAACTGCTCCGGCCAGCCACTAAGCATTAGAATCCCAGCCGCTAGATTTTCCTTTAAGGGAGCCTGACCGGTTTCCTCTCGATAGTGCCGCTTATGAAGACTATAACCCGACAAATCCAAGCCAAGGGTAAGCCTGCCCTTTGACAAACGTGCAGAAATATAAATGTCGGCATCACCCCGATCAACATTAGGCCTCTCTCCAAACTGCTCACGAAATCCATCAACAATCGCATCTTTAATTTTTAACGCGCCAAATGCACTGTTATTAATAAAAGCGTTCGTGCCAGAAAAATTTACTGAGAAGGATCGGGAAAGCTCGAAATGCTCGTACCAAGGTAAGCACAATGCTGCTTCATAAACCTCGTCAACGGAATCAACCTTAGTATCGCTAAGAATCAGTATGATTCGATTCGCTATACGAGACCAAAGCAAGGACCTATAGCACACCGCTTGCGAAGCAGAGCAATGAACCCCCGAAGGAATCGCTTTAGTTTTAGTAGCCCCGAGACCAATCAATTCTTTTTCAAGGGCGTATTGCAAGCCCTTTGGACAGGTCACGAACAATTCGAAGTCAGTATTTTTAGTCATGTGTTACCAATTCAATACAAATTTAAAAACAAATAAGCGGGTGATTTTAGTCTTTTAAATCAGTTAGCTATATTCCTTATAGCTCTTACCGCTAAAGAAGTTACCTTATAGAGCAATATATTCATGTACATTCAGCGAAACATGAGATTAACTTTCCGTAGGCACTGCCAATAATGCGGCGCCCATCAAACTTCTAAATAATGATAGTTTGATCATTACAAAACAACTCATAGGAGAAACCATTTTTGTCTCGTTGACTTCCGTCAGCGCTTAATTCATGCAATTGACATTGAAAGAAATTTCGAGAGGTTCGATAAGAATGAGAAGACAAAAAAGAGATATTATCCAGCGTACCTTTAATAAAGGCTACCAAGCCGGCGTGAGTGGAAAGTCAAAATCCCTCTGCCCCAACACAACAGAAGAACAAAAACAAAGCTGGCTTAACGGCTGGCGTGAAGGACGAGAGGATAACTGGGACGGATTTAGAGGCGTCTCTGGCATTCACAAATTACCGGGTATAACGACCTAAGCATACAAACCCAAACCCAAAAGCCCTGCACGACAGGGCTTTTTTATATAATTTCTATCTCTTAAAACGAATCGCCTCGACACACTCTCTAACCAATGATGGTCCTTGATAGATAAAGCCACTATACACCTGAACCAACTTTGCTCCTGCCTCAATTTTCTCAAGCGCATCATCTCCACTCATAATTCCGCCGACGCCTATAATCGGAATCGTATCGCCCAGCTCAGCCTTAAAACACCTAATAATATCCGTCGACTTCATGGTCAATGGCGCACCACTTAATCCACCCGATTCATGGGCGAACTCAGAGCCATCGACTTTATCCCGATCCAGGGTAGTATTTGTCGCAATCAGACCGTCAATCCCGTGAGACTTAAGCGACGCCGAAACGGTCTTCACTTCGTCTTCAGACATATCAGGAGCTACTTTAATTGCGATAGGAACATAGCGCCCATGCTCTTTAGCAAGCACTGACTGCTCCTCTTTAACTGCCGACAGCAATTCGTTGAGCGAATCACCGAACTGCAACGTCCTCAAGCCTGGGGTATTTGGCGATGAGACATTAACCGCCACATAAGAGGCGTGAGCATAGACCGCTCTCAAGCCAGCTAAGTAATCCGAATTCGCTTCCTCAACAGGCGTGTCAAAATTCTTTCCGATATTAATACCAAGTACACCGCGATACTGACACTGCTTAACTTTTTGGACTAAACGCGCGACACCATGATTATTGAAGCCCATTCGGTTAATAATCGCCCGGTCGTCTTTCAGGCGAAATAGACGAGGTTTAGGATTACCCGGCTGTGGCCTTGGCGTCACCGTTCCCACTTCAATGAACCCAAAACCAAAACGACTAAGGGCATCAATGTTATCAGCATTTTTATCAAGTCCTGCAGCTAATCCTACTGGGTTCGCAAATTGTATACCCATCACTTCTTGCGGGTCGTCTGCAATCGGAGACACAAAAGGCTTCAACAAACCCAAACGATTCGCAGCACTCATCCACTCTAGAGACAGATCATGAGAGCGCTCTGGAGATAGCTGAAAAAGCATGGAACGTAGCAAGGAATAGGACATAAATTCAAAATACCTGTCGAAAAAATTGGCGGCGTAATTATAGACTCAAATCAATCCAAATATCGAAAATGATTTTATATGAATAGCCGTTGACAGCGACCAAATTTTAGAGATCAGTCTTTTGCAGAATGTTATCAACAGATTTTGTGGATATCTTTGTTGATAACCTCCCAGCAGTTCCTCAAATCCCTTGTTAGCTATGAAAATAGGTCAAATTGATCATTTTTTGATCAGGTAAAATTACCTTAAATATCATATACTTACGTTTATCAACAGGTTTTTAAGTAAAATTTATACAAAATTCCAGCGCCCATCCTGACAATCGCAATCTGTGCACAAAGCTGTCAAATAATTGTCATCACGACAATAAAATGACTGATTTAGCCACCCATTAATCGGTTTCTTACCTCGTGAATTTGATCGCGAATCAACGCTGCGGCCTCGAAATCCAAGGCTTTAGACGCCTCATACATTCGATCCTCTAACGCTGATATTTCTTTCGCCAACTCACTTGGGGTGCGTGATTTTAACGTCGCCACGTAATCAGCAGTTGATTCGGCGACTTGTTTGGTCTTACCACTCGAGTTCGTGACCAAACGTGCCCCTTCCATTATATCGACAACTTTGTTGTTCAAACCGGTCGGGGTAATGTTATTTTCGAGATTGAAAGCTTCTTGCTTTTCTCTTCGTCTTTCCGTCTCTGTCATCGCTTTTTTCATCGACCCGGTAATTCTATCGGCGTAAAGAATCGCTCGCCCGTTAATGTTTCGAGCTGCGCGGCCAATTGTTTGAATCAATGCTCTTTCTGAGCGAAGAAAACCCTCTTTATCCGCATCAAGTATCGTCACTAAAGACACTTCCGGCATATCAAGGCCTTCACGCAATAAGTTGATACCTACCAGTACATCGAACACACCAGATCGTAAGTCTTTGATTATCTCCACACGTTCCACTGTATCGATGTCCGAATGCAAGTAGCGCACTCTCGTTCCATGCTCCATCAAGAAGTCTGTCAGGTCTTCCGACATTCGCTTGGTAAGCGTAGTCACCAAAACTCGCTCATCGCGCGCGACCACCAGCTTAATTTCAGCCAATAAGTCATCGACCTGAGTCGTTGCGGGCCGAACTTCGATGACCGGATCAAGCAAGCCTGTTGGCCTAACTACCTGCTCGACGATCTTACCCGCGTTCTCGGCTTCATAAACAGATGGTGTCGCCGAGACAAATATCATTTGAGGCGCTATACGCTCCCACTCATCGAATCTCATTGGCCGATTATCAAGCGCTGACGGCAACCTGAAACCATATTCAACTAAGGTCTCCTTTCGAGATCGGTCACCTTTATACATTGCGCCGATCTGAGGGATCGTTACATGAGACTCGTCCACAACTAACAGAGCATTGCCCGGAAGATAGTCAAATAGAGTCGGAGGAGCCGCGCCAACGCCACGCCCGGATAAATAACGGGAATAGTTTTCTATCCCATTACAATACCCAAGTTCGAGCATCATCTCTGTGTCATAGCGCGTACGCTCTTCAAGGCGCTGAGCCTCGACCAACTTGTCATTGTCTTTTAACTGCTTGAGTCGTATCTCAAGCTCCGCGCGGATACTATCCACGGCATCAATAATTTTTTGCCGCGGCGTCACATAATGGGACTTAGGATAAATAGTCACTCGCGGAACACGACGCCGGACTTCACCTGTCAAAGGGTCAAAGTAACTTAAATTCTCTACCTCATCGTCGAATAACTCGATACGAACAGCCTCCTGCTCCGATTCAGCGGGAAAAATATCAATAACATCGCCTCGTACACGGTACGTCGCTCTTTGCAGCTCAACATCGTTGCGAGTGTATTGCAGTTCAGCCAAACGCTTTAAAATGGTTCGCTGGCCGATACGATCTCCGCGATCTAAGTGGAGCATCATTTTCAGATAAGACTCAGGATCGCCCAAGCCGTAGATAGCTGAAACGGTCGCAACAATAATAGCGTCAGGCCTTTCCAATAGAGCCTTAGTTGCCGACAGACGCATCTGCTCGATATGTTCATTGACCGACGCATCCTTCTCTATAAAGGTATTTGAAGAAGGTACATAAGCCTCTGGCTGGTAGTAGTCATAGTAAGAAACGAAATACTCGACCGAATTGTTTGGAAAAAAGCTCTTGAACTCGCCATAAAGCTGAGCGGCTAACGTTTTGTTATGCGCCATAATGATCGTAGGACGCTGAACTTGCTCTATAACGTTGGCGATCGTGAACGTCTTTCCTGAACCCGTTACGCCTAATAAGGTTTGATGAAGCAGTCCATCATTTATACCCTCAACTAGCTCTTTTATCGCAACTGGTTGATCGCCCGCTGGGTCAAAGCGGGACTCTATCGTAAATTCCTTTGTCATCAAGATTCCGAATTAAATTATTCAATGGTAGAATTGCGCTGCGCCTCTCGGCCCGACTAAAGAAACTTATCGGGAGAGCTCGTATGTTTGCGCCAAAGCTTAGCTTTTATACTACCGCAACATAGTCAAATTAGTTACAGACATAATCAAACAAATTCACCGCTGTCACTGGGACAGAGAGATTCGATCGAGGAAAGCACCTTGGACCTGCCATTGTCAAAAAGAGTTCAACTGATAAAACCGTCTCCAACACTTGCTGTTACCAATAAGGCGAATGAATTGCGCGCTGCGGGCCAAGATATCATTGGGCTTGGCGCCGGCGAGCCTGACTTTGATACGCCGCAGCATATCAAAGAGGCTGCGATTAAAGCGATCAATGAAGGTCAAACAAAATATACGGCTGTCGATGGCACGCCAGCACTTAAAAGCGCGATTATTCGCAAGTTTAAGCAAGACAATGGGCTTGATTACGAAGCGAACCAAATTCTCGTTTCATCGGGTGGAAAACAGAGCTTTTTTAATTTATCTCTTGCCCTACTGAACCCGGGAGACGAAGTTATTATTCCGGCTCCTTATTGGGTCTCTTATCCTGATATGGTGAAGATAGCCGAAGCTTGCCCGATCATTATTGAAACCACGCCCGCTCAACGCTTTAAAATTTCTCCCGAGCAGCTAGAGCAGAACATTACGAATAAAACGCGCATATTCGTCCTGAATAGTCCGTCCAACCCAACTGGAATGGCCTACTCTCTCGACGAACTTAAAGCCCTGGGCGAAGTGCTGCGCCGCTACCCAGAAGTAATGATCGTTTCAGATGACATGTATGAACATATCCTTTGGGAAGAAGATTCTTTTTGCAACATTCTGAATGCCTGCCCCGATTTATATGCCAGAACTTTTGTTCTCAATGGCGTCTCAAAAGCGTATTCAATGACCGGCTGGCGCATAGGTTATGCGGCGGGCCCGACCAAAGCTATTGCCGCCATGAAGAAAATCCAGTCCCAAAGCACGTCCAATCCAGCTTCGATATCTCAGGCTGCCGCAGCAGAAGCGCTAAATGGCTCCCAAGCATGCGTCAAAGAGATGGTGGTTGAGTTCAAGAAGCGACACGACTATCTGGTCACCGCACTTAATGAACTTCCTGGTGTTGAGTGTGAAAAAGGAGATGGGACGTTTTATGTATTTCCAAACTTTGCCGAGGCTATCAAGAACAGTCGGTTTAATGATGACGTATTGTTTGCAGAAAACCTACTAAGCGAAGCGGGCGTCGCACTGGTTCCGGGTTCAGCATTTGGCGCTCCGGGCTGCATGAGACTAAGCTTCGCAACCAGCATGAGTACCCTAGAGTCTGCGATCAAACGGCTATCAAAAGTCTTGTAGAATAAAAAAGCCCAGCGCACTCACTGTGCACTGGGCTTTCACTTTCCTTACTATGCTACATCACGGTTTGCGTAATCTGCTCAGAAAACTCACCTCTTACGCCATCGCTATCTACCGTAGCAATCGCAAAGTAATAAGTGCCCGCGCTGAGATCTTCGATCGACGCATCTAGCTCCCCGCCTCCTGTTACAGTAACCGTTTCACTTAAGTTGTTTGAGTCGGTGCCATACGCAATGACATAACCGTTAATCTCGTATAACTCAAGTGCTGACCCATCTTCACGTTCGGTCGGTGTATCCCAGGTTAAGGCAACGGTAGCGACAACCGGCACATCAATCACCACCTCATTAACTTGAAGCAAAGCGTCTAGTGAAACATCTGAACCCACACTGTTGCTGACGATAACGTCGTAAACACCTGCATCTGCTAGCTCAGCAGATCCAATGGTTAGAGTCGAAGCGTTAGCGCCAGAGATATTAACCTCATTTTTACGCCATTGATAAACAAGTGAGCCACCACCCTGAGCAACAACACTCAACTGGGCTTGAGCACCCTCATCAACTTCAACAGCAGAAGGCTGAGACACGATTTCAACCGGCGCGACTTCTTCTGGCGCCTGTGCAACTTGGTCGTAAGAACTTTGAGTTTCGTCAGCTACCGAGGCTAAAGAGCTCGTATATTCACTCTCTGGATCCTGCGCGATAATGTCTTGAGCAATCTCGTTAGCATTATAAAACACATCATCTAACGCGACCTCCGGAAGAGCTCCTAGGTTCACAGATGCAATTTCACCACCGGACGCTAGCTTTGAAGCTAAGTGATCGAGAACTTCATCAATAGAGTCCCAATCTGCAGTATTCACTAAGCTTAAGATCGCAGCCGACACGATACCCGACTCCAGTTGTGCTTTAGTGAGGCCCGCCATCGATTGTAGAGAAGTAATATCAGCCGGCGCCAAAGTAATCGAGCCAGCATCAAGGTCAAACTGAGATTCAACATATTGCATCGCAGCACTTATATTTTCGGTAGACAGTCCTTCCAATGCAGCACTTGCTCGCGCTACAACCATGTGGGTCAGAGGGCTAAGGTGCGCATTGACGCTCTCACCAGTGTCGACACCTGTCACCAAACCCGTTAAAGAAAAATCTTCGTTTAGGTCAAACCACTGCCCAAATAATATTGGGTTGCTGTCCGAGTCATCTCCACATCCATCCGTTGCGTCACACATCATCTGAGTTTGAGAATCTGCAGTTACCTCAACAATCAGCGTTTGATTGTTGAGCTCGCCATCGACTGTTAATGAGTAAGCGCCGCTAGCGTTTGTTCTAACCGAAGACGATAACGCTGTTGCAGACCGTTCAAGAACACCATTTACGTTCTCAACTGGGTACGCGGCTACAAGCCCGTTGCGAATAACACCCTTAATGGCACTACCTGACAGCGTCGACTCTGCACGCGGGCTTGTTGGCAAACTACTCTGCCCCTCTGTGCCACCACCACTGCAACCAGCTAACAACAGTGACGCAGTTGCAACCGCCATGATTAAAGATGCTGGCTTGCGAGTAAATCTGATGCTTGGGTTTTGCATAATGCCTCTCGGGAATATCCTAGTAACGGAATCTAGATTAGTAGACTAAATGATTAAATGGACGGATTTAACACACATTTGAAGGTCTTTATGCGTCATGTTTTTGACTTATGTGTAATTGTGTGAATTCTGCAAAATTATGTGTGAGACAAGGCTCACACAGGTAGTGAGACGTAAAGCGTGCCTAGATTTAAAGGCGTGTATTTTGGCTTGAACAAAACCAGGGCTTATAGCGTGTAAATGCGCTACCTAGAGAAACTCACGAATATATGAAAACGAAGGAGGGAAAAACTTAGGTCTTAAGGTTAATACTAAAAAAAGCGATCTATTACCCTAAGCGATTAATATAAGCTGAACGGGGATATCGGCTAGACCAAAACCGTACCTCAACATAAAATAGATCGCTATGCTTTGGGTATCTCTGTATCCACCTCTATCTCTAAAATAGCATTACTACTTAGCTATATTCGGTTATCAACGCGGCGAGATTAGACCATTAACTACGACTTAGGATGCGCGTTACTGGCCCAAACGTTTTACGATATAAGTCGTTGACGCCCAATCGTTCAAGCGCCTCAATATGCGCCTTCGTCGGATAACCTTTATGTTCCGCAAGCCCATAGCCCGGGTATTTGATATCGAGTTCAATCATTTCACGATCACGCGAAACCTTCGCGAGAATAGAGGCGGCAGCAATCGCTTGCACTCGCGAGTCTCCCTTTACCACCGGCTCACTGGGAATTGCCAGCTCTGGGCATCGGTTACCATCAACTAAAACATATTCAGGGTTTGGGGATAGCAATTCAACCGCTCGCTTCATTGCCAGCATCGAAGCGTGAAGAATATTCAAAGCGTCTATCTCTTCTACTGACGCCCTCGTAATAGACCAAGCGATCGACTTTTCAACAATTTCCGCATACAAGCTTTCACGCTTTTTTTCGCTAAGCTTCTTTGAATCCGCCAAGCCCAAGATTGGCTGATTTGGATCGAGAATAACGGCTGCCGCGACTACGGGGCCGGCTAAAGGGCCTCTTCCAACCTCATCAACGCCGGCCAACAGAGCACCCTCATAGCCACATACAAAATCGAACTTATCGTCAGCACTCAAGTTTTTTGTTTTCCTTCGATCACTTCAACAATGGCATCTGCCGCTTCTTCGCTAGCGTTAAGTCTCAAACTTTGGTGAAGCGCATCGAATGAACTAACAATAGGCGCACTAACTTCAGGGCTCATCAGTTTAAGCGCTGCTTCTGCAATTCGCTTAGGCTCTGCTGCGTCCTGCAACAACTCAGGCACTAACTCCTTACCAGCGAGCAAATTCGGTAATGACACAAACGGAACCTTCAGCAGTCGTTTCATGATCACATGTGTCAGCCACGCGACTCGATAAGAAACAACCATTGGTTTTTTTAAGAGCATGGCTTCAAGAGCTGCAGTACCCGACGCCAACAAAACAAAGTCACTCGCCGCCATTAACTCTCTTGATTGTCCATCAATGAGACGGATCGGTAAATCTGCGCCATGCTCGTTAACCAATGCTTGAATTTGATCACGACGATCCTTATTGACACACGGAATCACAAACTGAACATCACTCCGAGCGTCTCGAATATAGCGCGCAGCTTCTATAAACGACTCCGCAATGTACTTGACTTCGCCGGCCCGGCTGCCTGGCAATATCGCGACTAACGTTTCCGATTCCGCAATACCAAGCTTTCCCCTCGCCCCAAGCTTATCGTTGGCCAACGGAATAATATCTGCGAGAGGGTGACCGACGAACTTAACCCGCACATTGTGATCACGGTAAAAACCAGCTTCAAACGGCAAAAGGGTTAGCATCAGATCAACGGCACGCGCTATTTTATAAACTCTTTTCTGACGCCACGCCCAAACCGATGGACTTACGTAATGACTCGTTTTGATCTGTGCCTTACGAAGCTTTTCTTCTAGCCCCAAATTAAAATCAGGTGCATCTATGCCGATAAAAATGGCGGGTCTTTTTGATAAAAAATAATTTTTGATGCGACGGCGAATGCCAATGAGTTCGAATATGCGCCCCAACACTTCAACTAAGCCCATCACCGACAGACGCTCCATCGGCACCTGAGACTTGAACCCTTCATCTAGCATCAAAGGCCCACCAATTCCCTCAAATTCGGCATTTGGGTAACGGGCCTTTAGCGACTTAATCAAGTTGGCGCCAAGGATGTCTCCTGACGCCTCCCCTGCCACCATACCTATCAGTACTTTTTCACTCGAAACGACCTTAGACGGCTCAGCCAACTCGCCAGTCATTACCGAATGATACCGCGATCAGAACGCTTGATACTGTCGACAAAAATACGGACGTAAGGATTGTCTTGGGCTACGCTTTCTAACTGCTCTAACGCTTCAGCTAAACGTAAACCTTGCCGATAAAGCGTTTTGTAGGCGCGCTTAAGTTCAAGAATGGAGTCTGCATCGACGCCTTTGCGCTTAAGGCCTTCAGTGTTCAAACCGTGCGCTGAAGCGGACTGCCCACTTGCCATCACAAACGCGGGAATATCTCGAAGTACGATACTGCCACCCGCACTCATAGACTGAGTACCGATTTTACTAAACTGGTGGACCATCGTTCCGCCGCCTAGAATAACTGAGTCATCAACATGCACATGACCCGCTAGCGTTGCGCCATTGGCCAAAATACAATCGTCCCCAACTACGCAATCATGCGCAACATGGACATAAGCCATCAATAAATTTCGGCTACCTATCGAGGTAAGACCTTGGTCTTGAATCGTTCCGCGGTGCAAGGTACAGCTCTCTCGGATAATGTTGTCATCACCAACAAGTAATCGCGTTGGTTCGCCAGCGTATTTTTTATCTTGGCAATCTTCACCGACGCTAGAAAACTGATAGATCGTGTTGTTTTTTCCTATCGTCGTCGGACCTTTGACAACAACGTTTGACATAATTCGTGTGCCGTCACCAATTTCGACATCCGGCCCAATCACTGAAAACGGACCGACTTCTACGTCTTTTCCAAGCGACGCTTTAGGGTCAACTATAGCCTGCGGGTGAACTGTCATTAGCGAGACCTCTCTGCGGTCATGATCTCGGCAACACATGCAATCTCATCGCCTACCAACGCCCGGCAATCAAACTTCCAGATACTATGCTTTGCGCTAATTAAATCCGCTTCTAAAGTAAGCTGATCCCCTGGTACAACCGGACGCTTAAACCGCACCTTATCGGAGCCAGCAAAATAATGAATTAAACTATCACTAGGCTTTTTGTCTGTTGTTACAAAACCCAAAATACCGGAAATCTGTGCTAATGCCTCAAGTATAAGTACACCGGGCATGATCGGCGCATCAGGAAAGTGTCCCTCAAAAAAGCTTTCGTTAAAACTAATGTTCTTATAGCCACGAATGCTCTTCCCAGACTCTACGTCAGTGACGCGATCAACAAACAGAAAAGGATACCGGTGCGGCAAAAACGTTTTGATTTCATTGATGTCCATCATGACTGCTTATCCTGTTGAATCCCCGAGGTATTGTGTTCGACACGCTGCTCAAGCGTTTTGAGGCGCGCCGCCATTTTATCTAGCTGCCTGAGCCTTGCGATACTTTTCTTCCACTTTGCGTTGGGCTGAACCCCAGTGCCAGATGAATATACACCGGGCTCATTAAGACTTTTGATCACCATCGTCATCGCCGTTATGTGCACACCATCAACAATATTGAGGTGTCCGGCAATGCCACTAGCACCGCCCACAATGCAGTTCTTACCAATGGTGGTGCTGCCCGCGATTGCTGAACACGCCGCGATTGCGGTGTTCTCTCCAATCACCACATTGTGAGCCACCTGAATTTGGTTATCTAAAATAACACCTTTGCGAATAACTGTGTTATCCAGCGCGCCCCGATCGATGGTTGTGTTTGCACCGATCTCTACATTGTCTTCAATAATGACACCGCCTAGCTGAGCAATCTTGACCCAGCCTTCTGCACTTGGTGCAAAGCCAAAACCGTCCGAGCCAACTACCACACCACTATGGAGTATGCAGTCCGCGCCGATACTAACACCATGATACAGCGTCACGCCCGCGTACAAATGCGTATTTGCGCCAACGACAGAGTCACGCCCCAAACAACAGTTAGGGCCAATTCGAACGCCGTCCGCAATCGCAACTCCCGACTCTACAACGACACCGGCTGAAATATGCGCTCCCGCGCCAATCACAGCAGTGTCGTGAATAGACGCCGCCGGATCAATATAAGTCGCGGCGACAGCGTTGCTCGGCTTATTAAATGGAGACCAAAGCATACTAAGTTCTGCGTAAGCTAAGTATGGGTTTGAGTGTACGAGGCACGCACCAAGAAATGTCTTACTATCCGCCTCAGTCAGAATCACCGCCGCCGCTTTCGTCGACGCTAGAAACCGACTGTAAGCAGGGTTCGCCAGAAAAGCTAAATGCCCTTCGCTAGCGGTTTGCAGTGTCGCCAGACCAGATATAACCATAGCGGGGTCGCCGACAACTTTTGCATCGATTCTTTGTCCTAGCTCTGAAAGCGTGAAAGACGCATTACTCATCGCGATATTCTCATTCTATTTACAATATGGCCGAGCGTTAATAGAAACTCGGCCAAGCTTATTTTGCTATTTTAGCGCGTTAAGTTTGTCTACCACTTTCTCTGTGTAGTCCAATGCCTCATCGGCGTAAAGCGCTGCTTCTCTAGGCATCAATAAGTTTAGGCCTTCTTGCTCAACTAAATCATTGATCGCTTTATCAAGTCTTGGCTTAGATACACTCAGAAACTCTTGTCGTTTCTCAGCAAGCGCATTATCTAATTTGCTCTTGAGATACTTATATTCTTGAATCTTCGCTTCTAGGTCAGAAGCAAGTTTCTGTCTTTCGCTGTCGCTCATAATTGCCGCATCATTCTTGAGACGCATTTCAAGCTTTTGACCTTCTTCGCCCACGGCACGCACTTCCAAGTCTTGCTGTTTGAATTGCCCAACCGTTTCCTCAGTAAACGCCTTTGCTGACTCAGATGCGAACAACGCCGTTCTCACGTCAAGCAGCCCTATTTTCATCTCTGCGCTCGCCGAAAAAGCGGATAACAAAACAATCAGTCCGATAGAAATAGTTTTAAAGTTCATTTGGATTATTCTCCGTAGACCCTTAATGAGTCTTATCTAAAAAGGTTGTCCGAGTGAAAACTGGAAGAATTGTTTCTCATCCGTCTCAATCGCGTTAAGTGCTTTGCCAAAGCTAAAACCTAGAGGCCCGATAAATGTATTCCACTGCAAACTCAAACCCGTTGACCAACGCAGCTCCGAAACGTCAAAGTTATAATCCCTATTCGTATCAAAAACATGTCCGCCATCTACGAAATAAGACAACCGCATCGATTGCTGGTCCTTAACAAACGGCAGTGGAAATATGAACTCAAAGCTATTTTCGTACAATAAATTACCGCCGTATGGATCGTCACCACCCACTGCACTCGGGTTCGGGGTTGTTCTTAAACCAAGCGTGTTATTTTCGTAGCCGCGAACGGAGTTAATACCGCCGGCGAAATAGTGCTCAAAGAAAGGTAGCTGATCCGTATCTCCATACGAATCACCCCACGCAAGTTCATTACGAATACGGAATAAGTATTCATGTGATTTATCGATTGGGAAGTACACGTTCGAACGGTAGGTTGCCTTATAAAAGGTTAGGTCACTGAACGGCGCCATAACATCTAACGCAATACCTTGCCTCCAACCGTTGGTTGCAAACATCCCCCGGTTTAACGTGCTTCGTGACCAGCCACCGGTAATTTCGTACGTGTTATATGTTGTGCCATATTTCTCAACAAAACGATCAATTTGCAAGGGTAAAAAATCACCCGCCGTCAAACTTGTATTGGTAAACCCAAGTCCAAAACTCAACCTCGACACATTATCGATCGGGTATCCAAATGTGACCGAACCTCCCGTGGAGTCGATAACGTAATCAGACCGGTTATCCTCTTCGAAGTCAGTCTTGCGAGCAAACACACTGAAACCTCGACTTACGCCATCAACCGTATAATACGGATTCAAATACGAAAAGTTTGCCGACTTAACCGAGTCACTCGTATTAATCCCAAACGAAACCCTCTTGCCGCTACCGAAGAAATTGCTTTCGGACACACTCAAACCAAGCGTTAAGCCACTTCCCTGCGAAAAACCAAGGCTTGCAGACAAGTTACCTGACGATTGCTCTTCGACTTGATAGTTAACGTCAATCTGATCATTTTTACCTGGCACGGAAGGTGTATCGACCGTCACGTTCCCAAAAAAACCAAGACGCTGTAAACGAGTCTTAGATAACTCAATTAAATCAGTCGACGCAGAAGCCCCTTCCATTTGACGCATTTCTTGTCGCAACACTTCATCTTTTGTGTTGGTATTACCTCTAAAATTTATACGCCTAACATAGTTTCGTTTGCCAGGATCGACATAAAAAATAATCGAAGCAGTGTTGTCATCATGAGGCTCTGGAATCGGGTTCACATTTGCATAGGTATAGCCTTCACCTCCCAAAACCCGAGATATCAACTCGGCCGAGGCTGTTAGCTTACGCCTTGAAAAAGTTTCCCCCTCTTCAATTAGTACCAATTCTTCTAGCTCTTCTTTCTCTAAAATTAAGTCGCCTTTGAGGTCAAATTCTCGAATGGTATATTGCGGGCCTTCGGTTACGTTGAGCGTGATAAAGACATTTTCTTTATAAGGAGATATCGAAACCTGAGTGGATTCAATCAGAAATTTAATGAAGCCATTGTCTAGATAGAATGAACGAATACGCTCTAAATCACCGCTAAGCTTTTCCTTTGCATATTTATCGTCACTGGTGACAAAGGACCAAAACCCACCGGTCTTTAACTCCATTAGATCAATCAACTCTTCGTCTGTGTAAGATTCATTACCGACGATATTGATATGCAAAATGGAGGCTACCTCGCCCTCGTTGATATTTAGTGAGATCTGTACCCGATTACGTGGCAGCTCAATCAACTCGGCATCTATAGATGCGCTATAGCGACCTTGAGCGACATACGAGCGTAATATTTCTAACTCCAGGCGCTCTAGGGTAACGCGTTTGAACACTTTTCCTTCAGACATGCCCGCGGAACTTAGTCCTTCGCGTAGCTCGTCTTCCGATATATTTTTATTGCCCTTTATCTCTATTTTACTAATGGCAGGACGTTCGAACACTTCGACAATAAGGTCGCGCCCTTCTCTTTTTATCTTTAAATCAGTAAACAAGCCCGTTTTGAACAGACTTTTTGTTGCCGACACAATTCGTTGAGGGTCAACTTTGTCGCCAACACTAATCGGGAAATCACTAAAAACCGTTCCAGCAGACACACGCTTCAGGCCGTCGATACGAATATCAGAAACAACGAACTCATCCATCGCATAAGCAGCAGCACTGACAAAGGCCAGTAGGCATACAAAGAAAGAAACGCCCAAAACCTTTTTAAATAAAATACTCATTCAGTCAATAATTTCCGAAGACATTAAACAGTCAAACTGTTGGATCACAAACGCATGATATCGTTATAAAAAGCGATCGCCATTAAAGCAAAAACAAACGAAACACCAATTTTCAAACCTATTACTTGCCAGGATTCAGGCACAGGTTTTCCTCTCACCGCCTCCATCAGACAGAAGAGAATATGGCCACCATCCAAAACCGGTATCGGCAATAAATTTAAAACGCCAAGACTAACACTCAGCAAGGCCAAAAAGCTTAGAAAACTCTCTAATCCAGAACTTATCGACTGGCTAGCGACCTGCGCTATCGTAATCGGGCCACTAAGATTGTCTAGTGACAACAAACCAACCACCATCTTACGGATCGCACCAAGTGTCATAGTGGTGTCGGCCCATGTCTGATCAGCCGCATTTTTCAACGCATCATACGGACCAAACTGCACTACGCGAATCATTTCATCTGGATAACTGAATGCAGCAGGGCCGACTCCAAGCCGACCTTTCTTTTGACCCTTATCTGCCCCTTCTTCAACGACATGCAATGCCGGTACGGGCCTTAACGTGACTAAGTCGACGCCGCCATTCTGAACTTCTCTCTCTACGACAACTTCGAGTACCTGTCCCGGAGAGCTCTCTATCATCGCCACTAGATCAAACCAATCACCAACAGGCTGCTCATCGACTGACAGGACAAGATCTCCGGAAATAAAACCAGCAGCGTGAGCTGGGCTGCCTTCAACAATTACGTCAAGCAGCGCTGGAACAGAGGGACGATAGATATCCAAACCCAAGCTGGAAATCAGGTTCTTTTGGTCACTACCGCGCAACCACTGATCTAACCTAAGCGTATATTCTTGTTCATTAGAACCCTGATCTGACGACTGAGCACGAACCACTACGTCAGCAGTCTCTCCCACAAAATTCACCAAAGAGATATTTACATCACGCCAACCAGCGGTAGACCTATCGGCTACTGCTGTAATCTCCATCCCCTGCTTTAAGCCGGCTTCGGCCGCAATTGAGCCCTGAGTAACGTCACCGATGACAGGCTTAACGACACTGTACCCGAGTGAGAACATCGCCCAGTAGGCGAAAATAGCGAAGATAAAATTAGCAATGGGCCCAGCAGCCGCGATGGCGATACGTTGTGAGACAGATTTATTGTTGAAGGCTAAGCTACGTTCATTCTCTGCGACCGTCGCTTCACGCTCATCAAGCATTTTGACATAGCCGCCGAGCGGAATGGCTGCAATACAGAATTCTGTTCCTGCATCGTTTTTCCAGCTAAAAAAAGACTTACCGAAGCCTACTGAAAACTTTAAGACTTTAACGCCGCAACGCTTTGCAACCCAATAATGGCCAAACTCATGAATCGTCACCAAAATACCTAAGGTGACAATCAGAGCTAACACTGACTCTATGGCTTCCATGAAAGAGAACTCATATTAAGTGGTGACATCAGACTAAACGACTCGCCTGCACACGCGCTTCCTGATCCGCTAGCAAAATGCTCTCGATTGAGTCAGCCTCGTTGCTACTTAGCGTATCCAAAACGCGGCTAATAATATCAGGGATTGCAGTAAAGCCGATATTACCTTTTAGAAAGGCCGCGACTGCAACTTCGTTTGCGGCATTCAACATTGCGCAGGCTGTACCGCCTTGCTCAAATGCCTGACTCGCCAGACTAAGACAAGGGAATCGCTGCGCGTCGGGACGTTCAAACGTTAGCTCTTTCGTCGCGAACAAATCCAACGCACTCACCCCCGCATCAATACGTTCGGGCCACGCCAAGCCATAGGCAATCGGCGTGCGCATATCCGGGTTGCCTAGCTGAGCGAGCACAGAGCCATCATTGTATTCAACCATTGAATGCACAACACTTTGAGGGTGTATATGCACATCAACAGCACTAGGAGACACATCAAACAACCAACACGCCTCTATTAGCTCAAGCCCTTTATTCATTAATGTGGCCGAATCTACTGAGATCTTTTGGCCCATGCTCCAGTTAGGATGCTTACACGCTTGCTCAGCGTTAACACTTTTTAAAGACTCATATGAATGTGTGCGAAAAGGCCCACCCGAAGCAGTCAGCAAAATACGCTTCACCGATGAAGGCACCGTCTCCCCACAACGATAATCACTTGGCAAGCATTGATATATAGCATTGTGCTCACTATCAATCGGCAACAAAAGCGCACCGGATTTTTCTGCGGCCGACATAAAAAGCGCCCCCGACATCACTAATGCTTCTTTGTTCGCAAGCAGCACTCTTTTTCCTGCACGAGCAGCGGCTAACGTAGGAAGCAACCCAGCAGCACCGACAATTGCCGCCATCACAATCGGCACGTCAGTATGCGCTGCCAACTCAACCAAAGGCCCCTCTCCCGCCAGCACTTCCGTCTTTAAACCCACCCCCTTAATCTGCGACCTTAAAGCGATAGCGGAAGCCTCATCGACCATCACAGCAAATGCAGGATGATGCTCACGACACAAACCCAACATTTCACTCACATTGGTATTTGCTGTCAACGCAAAGGCACGGTATCGGTCTGGGTGCTGAGAAATGACACTTAAGGTATTTTTGCCAATTGAACCGGTCGCGCCGAGGATACAAACGTTCTGAATCGCCACGCGCTATTCTATCCAGCCAAAGATTAGTAATAACGCAGTCATCACAGGAAATGCCGCTACAAGGCTATCGATACGGTCCATCACGCCACCATGCCCGGGTAGCAGCTGGCTACTATCTTTAACTCCCGCCTCCCGCTTAAACATGCTCTCCGTCAAATCGCCTACAACAGAAAAAATGGATGTAATAGCCGTTAGAATGACCAACTGAAGATAGAACCCTGCTGGCGCATCCAACTGTATACTTGCCAACACGGCTAGAACACAAGCTAAACAAAGCCCACCCCAAAATCCCGCCCAAGACTTACCCGGCGACACTTTTGGTGCCAACTTAGATTTGCCCCAAGCCTTGCCAGAAAAATAAGCACCTGTATCTGCGGCAAACACGACGAACAGAGTATAAAAAATTAGCCAGAGCGGAGAGAGACCAGGATAAACAACAATGTCCGCACCACGCATCGTGACAATCGCGACCCAAAATGGCACCAACACATAAACGCCTATTACTAAACGAACCCCCGACGAAGCCCAAAACTCACTAGAGCGCGGAAACGAAATAACAAGAAAAAGCGCCACTACCCACCACGCTAGCGCAGCGTAAAGTATTAAGGAACTGTCTACCTGACTAACACAGGCGATAATCGAGAGCACTAGAAGCGCATAAATGATACGAGACACCTGGCGATGAAATCCCGCCAAACGCCCCCACTCCCATGCTGCCAGCGCAACAACAGCAGCAACGAACAAAGCAAAGCCATCAGGCTCTAGAAAAAACAAGCCTGCCAGCACGATTGGTAGCAGAATAAGCGCAGTAATAATTCGTTGAATAAGCAAGTTGATTCTCTCGATAACAGCGCTAGGCTGACTTTAAACAGAAGAGTCTACGAATAGTTTCGACTCTATTTATTATTGATCTGATCATCCGTCTGGCCAAACCGTCTTTTACGCTGGCCATAAGCCGTAATTGCTTCCAGCATCTGCGCGCTTTTAAAGTCGGGCCAATACAAATCAGAAAAAACAAATTCAGCGTACGCAAGCTGCCAAAGCATAAAGTTACTCACGCGCTGCTCTCCAGCCGTTCTCACCATCAGGTCCGGCATCGGCAAGTCACCTAAGCACATTTGGCTTTGAAGAAGCTCCTCGTCAATCTGTTCAGCGCGAAGCTCTCCTGCTGCAACCTTCTCTGCAAGGCGGCGAGCCGCCTGCGTAATATCCCACTGCCCACCATAATTGGCGGCAATGACGAGCGTCATAGCAGTATTGTTCGCGGTTAACGCTTCCGCCTTAGCCATGTGATCACGAAGCTGTTGACTAAACTTGCTCCGGTCACCAATTATTTTCAAACAAATATTATTCTTATGTAGTTTTTTAACTTCTCGCTGCAAGGCGATCAGAAAAAGCCCCATCAAGGCACTTACTTCATCCGCAGGACGACGCCAATTTTCGCTACTGAACGCGAACAGGGTGAGAACTTCAACGCCCTGCTCAGCGCAAGTTTTTACAACTTCACGAACAGAGTCAACACCCGCTTTGTGGCCGGCGACTCCCAACAGTTTTCGTTGCTTGGCCCAGCGATTATTGCCATCCATGATAATCGCGACATGCCTAGGCGCCGAAGAGGCTGAAATTGGAATATCAGCACTCATGTCTGCCACCTATATATCGCGACGCCGCGCTTAAGAGTATGCAAGCATTTAGGGTCAACGCTATACTTCCATCAAATCCGTTTCTTTTTGCTGCAATAGCTGTTCAACCTTTGCCACGTAGCTATCAGTCAGCTTCTGAATCTGATCCTGGCCACGCTTATCGTCATCTTCTGAAATTTCTTTTTCTTTAAGAAGCTCTTTCAGAAGAGAGTTTGCATCTCGACGCGCACTGCGTACCGAAACTCGCGCGCTTTCTGCATCCGCTTTCGCGAGCTTAACCATATCGCGACGGGTTTCTTCAGTTAAGGCTGGCATTGGAACTCGAATCAGATCGCCTGTCGAAGAAGGGTTCAACCCAAGATTTGCCTGCATAATTGCTTTCTCGATCACTGGCACCAACGGTTTTTCCCAAGCAGAGATCGCTAGGGTACGCCCATCCTCAACACTCACGTTCGCTACTTGCTTCAGAGGCGTATCAACACCATAGTAAGACACCATAACACCATCCAGAATGCTAGGGTGCGCTCGCCCTGTACGGATTTTCGCAAACGCTACACCTAGGGCGTCAATACTTTTGCTCATGCGGGCTTCTGCATCACTTTTTATTTCGTCGATCACTCAAATATCCTCTACTTAACTATTGCAGTTACTGGCCTGGGTGAGCCATTGACGTTACTCGCCTTGATAAACCAAAGTCCCTTCAGGCTCGCCTACCATAATATTCTTTAAGGCTCCGGCCTTATTCATATCAAAAACTCGAAGCGGCATATTGTGGTCTCTACACAAGCAGATCGCTGTCAGGTCCATCACGCCAAGCTTCTTATCCAGCACCTCGTCATAACTCAACTGATCATACTTTTCTGCCGTAGGATCCTTCATTGGGTCAGCGCTATAGATACCATCAACTTTTGTTGCCTTTAACACAACATCAGCATCGACTTCGATGCCGCGCAAACATGCCGCGGAATCCGTAGTAAAAAATGGATTTCCCGTACCTGCACTAAAGATAACAACATCACCATCCTTCAAACCACGAATCGCACGACGGCGGTCATAGTGCTCAACCACTCCGCTCATCGGAATCGCTGACATAACTCGTGTTGCAATATTAGACCGCTCTAAAGCATCACGCATGGCCAAAGCATTCATAACGGTTGCAAGCATACCCATATGATCACCAGTCACGCGATCCATTCCGGCCTCACTGAGCGCAGCTCCCCGAAATAGATTCCCACCACCAATGACCATACCAACCTGAACACCAATACCGATCAGCTGCCCAACCTCAAGCGCCATGCGATTAAGCACTTTGGGATCGATCCCAAAATCACCATCGCCCATTAAGGCTTCACCGCTAAGTTTTAACAGAACACGTTTGTATTTGGTTTGCTGATTTGACGGCATAAAACCTCTCTTAGGACCCTGCATCAGTAAAATATGTTGCCACATACACTAATGCCGCAAACTATCGAATATTTTACGATAGGCTATGCGGCATTTAGGGCGCGATTTTAACAACAAACCACGCTTCGCTTCCACGCTTATTATTGCCACCACGTGACAAAATAAACCTGCGTCAGGTCATTTCTAGACCAGACAACAGCAAAACAGTACTTAGCCTTTAAGCTGAGCAGCTACTTCATCTGCGAAGTCGACTTCTTCTTTCTCAATCCCTTCGCCCACTTCAAAGCGAACCATTGAGACAATCTCAGCACCAGCATTCTTTGCTAGAGCACCAACTTTAACATCTGGGTCTTTAACGAAAGGCTGATCAACCAAGCTAATTTCAGCAAGGTATTTATTAATACGACCACCGATCATTTTCTCAATAATTTCAGCAGGCTTTCCGCTTTCTTGCGCCTGAGCAGTGAAAATTTCTTTTTCTTTCTCTACTACTTCTGCAGGAACAGAATCACGCGTAATGTACAAAGGGTTAACCGCCGCAACATGCATCGCAATATCGCGCGCAAGCTCTTCGGTGCCGCCACTCAGGCCAATCAATACGCCGATGCGATTGTTGCCATGAACGTACTGACCAACCACTTCGCTTTCGGTTTGAACAACACGGCGAACACTAATGTTCTCACCGATCTTTTGGACCAATGCGCCGCGTGAATCCTCAAGCTCACCTTCCATCAACTTCGCCACATCCAACTCTTTAGACGCGAACGCCTTGTCAGTCACTTGACCAACAAAACCCAAGAAGCCGTCATCACGCGCAGCGAAATCAGTTTCGCTATTAACTTCGACCAAAATACCGAAGCCGCCTTCAACTTTCGTCGCAACAACGCCATCAGCAGCGGTACGACCAGCTTTCTTCGCAGCTTTCATACCACTTTTCTTGCGCATTTCTTCGATCGCTTTCTCAATATCTCCGCCAGACTCAGCAAGCGCTTTCTTACATTCCAACATACCGAGACCGGTACGATCACGTAGTTCCTTAACCATTGAGGCACTAATAGCAGCCATTTCAAACCCTCACAAATTCTTACACTCAAGCAAAGCTTAGCCCTGCCATTTAATAAAAAAATCAATCCCCGGTCAGGGATTGATTATAAAATCTAGCCATTAAAAAGGCCGGTAGACCGGCCCTTTAAACTACTTTTCAGCTTTCGCTTCCGCGTCTGCTTTAACTTCAGGCTCAGCCGCCGCAGGCGCTGTTTCTTCAGCAACTTCTACGTATTCACCATTAGTCGATGAACCAGCAAGCACCGCATCAGCAAAGGCTTTCGCATAGATCTGGATAGCGCGAATTGCATCGTCATTCCCTGGAATAACGAAATCGACGCCATCCGGGTTGCTGTTAGTATCGACGATACCGATGACTGGAATACCAAGCTTGTTAGCTTCTTTAATCGCGATACGCTCGTGATCAACATCGATAACAAATAATGCGTCAGGTAAACCGCCCATATCCTTAATACCACCAATACTGCGCTCTAACTTGTTCATTTCACGAACGCGCATCAAGGCTTCTTTCTTAGTAATCTTTTCAAATGTTCCGTCTTTACTCTGACCATCTAGGTCACGGTAGCGACGAATGCTTTGACGAATCGTTTTGTAGTTCGTCAACATACCACCTAACCAACGGTGATTAACGTACGGCATACCTGCACGCAACGCTTCTTCTTTAACAATCTTGCCCGCTGCTCGCTTAGTACCAACAAACAACACTTTATTTTTGTTGCTTGAAAGCTTTTTAACCATTGCTAGGGCTTCATTCAACGCTGGAACAGTTTGCTCCAAGTTGATGATATGAATCTTGTTACGGGCACCAAATATGTATTTGCCCATTTTTGGATTCCAGTAACGCGTCTGGTGTCCAAAGTGTACGCCTGCTTTAAGCAGGTCTCGCATAGAAACTGCAGTCATCATTCTTTCCTTTAAAAAGACTTGGGTTAGACCTCCACGCCTCCCACCATCCAACCAACTCGCGAGAGCCAGCACCCAGGACAATGTGTCGAAACGTGTGCGGATTTAAATAATTTCGAACCGAACACTGCTCGCCTCGAAATTTAGCGAGCGCTTTATACCATATCTACCCAACAGACTAAAGTTTTTTTATGCCCATAATCCTTCTGCGCATGACAATCTTGAAATTAAAGATGGAAAAATATACCGAATAGCGTAGTAGCGACCTTAAAACGATATTTTTATTCGCGCTCTTTCGGGTTAGAATGCCGCGCTTGGGCATGCACTACTTTTTATAATCTGGGTTATCGAAGCCTTGAATGGAGCCACTACGCATTTATGAATGTCACGATCAAAACTGCAGATGAAATCGATAAAATGCGCGTTGCCGGCAGGCTGGCCGCGGAAGTGCTCCAAATGATAGGTGAGCATGTGGTTGCTGGCGTAACGACAGAACAGCTCAACACAATCTGCCATAACTATATCGTTAACGAACAGAATGCCATTCCAGCGCCTCTCAATTATAAAGGTTTCCCAAAATCGATTTGCACGTCTGTCAATCACGTCATTTGCCATGGCATCCCAAACGATAAAAAAGCATTAAAAAATGGCGACATCATTAACATTGATATCACTGTGATAAAAGATGGCTATCATGGCGACACTAGCAAAATGTTTTACGTCGGCGAACCCAGCATCATCGCCAAGAGACTGGTTAATGTAACGCAAGAATGTACGTACATAGGCATTGAAATGGTGAAGCCGGGAGTTAGATTGGGCGACATTGGCGCGGCAATACAAAAACATGCTGAAAGTAATTACTTTTCAGTCGTGCGCGAGTACTGCGGCCATGGTATTGGTGCTGTGTTTCACGAAGAACCACAAGTCATGCACTATGGAAAAAAAGGTACCGGCATGGTCATTGAGGAAGGCATGACCTTTACGATTGAACCCATGATTAACCAAGGCAAACGTCACTGCAAATTACTGCCCGATGAATGGACAGTCGTCACTAAGGACCATAAGCTTTCGGCGCAATGGGAGCATACTATTTTGGTCACAAAAGATGGCTTTGAAATCTTGACAATACGAGACGAAGAGCGAGCTCGATTTTCCTAAGATATGCTAAAAACTATTGATATCGACACACAAAACGCAATCCAAAAACTTGCCTCGTTCGGCGTTCATCGCGACGAAATAAGCGCAGCAATACAAAGCCATGCAGCGCCGGCAATAGAAGCTCGCCGCTTTCTGGCAGAAATCAAAGAGCATCTCGACGAACAATACTTAGCGGGCGCTAATATTCGAGAACTGGTCTACCTAAGATCTTTGCACATGGACTGGATCCTCGCTAGCCTCTGGGAAAAGTTTAATTTTGACACTCTTGCTAGCCTTATAGCCGTGGGTGGCTATGGCCGAGCAGAGCTACATCCTCATTCAGACATTGACCTACTGATTCTGACGCCACATGAACTAGACAGTAAGCTAGGCGAACGAATTTCAATGTTTATTACCCTGCTTTGGGACTTACGTTTAGACATTGGCCACAGTGTCCGTTCGATATCGGAGTGTATTGCGTCTGCAAAGGACGACGTGACGATTGCAACTAACCTGCTAGAAACACGAACCATTGCCGGAGCAGATATGCTTAGGGTTCAAGTTTCTGAGCAGCTATATTCCGACGAAGTTTATACGTCTGAAGCCTACTTTCTTGCGAAACAAGACGAGCAAAATTCGCGGCATAAGAAGTACGGGGGGACGGAATACAACCTCGAGCCCAACCTAAAAGCGTCGCCTGGCACACTTAGAGATATTCAAACCTTAGCATGGATAACCAAGCGCCATTTCGGCCCAACCGCGACTAACACGCGCAGCCGATATCACTTTCTGACAGATGATGAGTTCACAATGCTGGTTTCTGGCGAAACCTTTCTATGGAGACTTAGGTACGGCTTGCAAATGATAGCCGACCGGAATGAAAACAGGTTGTTATTCGATCACCAGACCAAGCTAGCAAGTATCCTTGGGTATCAAGACAACGACGAGAAACTTGGCGTTGAGCAAATGATGCAAAGTTACTACCGCACCGTCCTTGGACTGGCAGAGCTGACCGACGTCATCCTGCAATATTTTGATGATTACTATCTGAACCCTGAGAAAACCCAATCAATTAGACCCATAAACAAACGATTTCAGATCAACAACAATTATATCGAGACGACAAATGATACCATCTTTGACCGGTCTCCCTATGCTCTGATAGAAATTTTCCTGCTTAAAGCGCTCGACCCTTCGATAAAGGGAATTAGAGCAACGACTATTCGCTTGATGCGAGAATATAAGTTTCTTATTGACGAAAAATATCGCAATGATCTAGCGAATACCACGTTATTTATGGAGCTGATTCGCACGCCCCATCGTTTGGATAAAACCCTCAACGATATGCTTAAGTACAATGTACTCGGTCAGTACCTGCCAGAAGTGGGAAAAATCACTGGGCAAATGCAACATGACCTATTTCATATCTATACCGTTGATGCTCACACGATAAATCTTATCAAGCGCTTGGTATTGTTGGATGAAGAAGAAGCCGATGATGAGCTTGCACTGCCTCGCAGACTAATCAATACCGTTCCCAAGCGCGAAATCTTATATGTAGCCGCTATTTATCATGATATCGCCAAGGGTCGTGGCGGCGACCATTCAGAGTTAGGTGCCGTGGATGCGGCCAAGTTTTGCGAACGGCACCATTTTAGTGACCGTGACGCCAAATTGGTTTGCTGGTTAGTTGAGAACCACCTACTCATGTCGATGACCTCGCAACGAAAAGACATTACTGACCCTAGTGTGATTCAGGAGTTCGGCCAAAAAGTACCCAGCACGTCTCACCTTGAGTATCTCTACGTTCTAACCGTTTGCGACATCGCTGCGACAAACCCGAGTTTGTGGAATAGTTGGCGAGCTTCGCTACTACAACAGCTCTACATCGAAACACGCCGTGCTCTGCAGCGAGGTATAGAGCAACCTATGGATCGCGACGTTTGGGTCGACGCAACAAGGCAAGAGCTGCGTGACAAGCTTTTGTCCGAAGGTTTCGTTACAAACAACGTAGACCACTTGCTCAATAACCTTGATGACGACTATTTTCTGCAAGACTCAACGAACGAATTAGTCTGGCAAACATCCGCGATCCTCAAGCATGGTGAGTCACCGGAACCACTCATTATCATTCAAGATATTGAAACCGACGCAAAAGACGGCTTTAGCCAATTGATGATCTATCTTAAATCTGAACAAGATCTTTTTGCTGCCACAACGGCCGTACTGGAGCAATTAAACCTAAACGTTCTTAACGCTCGAATCAGTGCGACGGGAGGCGCTTTCAGTTTAAGTAATTTCGTCGTGACCAACGCGCAAAACCAAGCCTTAGCTGAAGACCCAGAACGTAGATTAAAGGTCCATCAAAAATTGATGGAAGAGCTCGATGACCCGGCCGATTATCCAGAAATCATACAGCGTCGAACGCCACGCCAGCTCAAGCACTTTCTATTCCCTACGGAAGTCACGCTAAGTAATGACATGCTGAATCAACGTACAATCATGGAGGTGGTGACGCCCGATAGACCAGGACTGCTTGCTCGTATCGGCAGTATCCTTTTGTCTTACGACCTGATTCTGAGTAATGCACAGATCACCACGCTTGGTGAGCGCGTGGAGGACGTTTTCTTTCTTACGCAAAAAAATGGAGACCCCGTCAGCGACCCGGAAGTATGCGAAGCACTGTGCAACGAAATTCGTGTACAACTCGACGAATCATCAGAAACCGCTGATTAACTTAACCTGGTCAGAAGAAACGATATGAATAGTGATTTGGATAAGCTACAACCTTACCCCTTCGAAAAACTAACCGCGTTGCTAGCGCAGGTAGACATTGCGGATAAACCACCAATCGCGCTATCAATTGGTGAACCGAAACATCAATCTCCCCAGTTTGTAATCGATGAATTAGTTAGTAATATCGAAAAACTTGGCGTTTATCCGACGACCAAAGGAGTCCCTGCACTCAGAGAGTCTATCTCTACTTGGGCTACACAACGCTTTAACTTGAAACAGAACTCTCTTTGCCCTGAAAAAAACATACTCCCCGTTAACGGGACTCGAGAAGCAATTTTTTCATTTACACAGGCCGTAGTTGACCGCGCAAGCATCCCGCTTGTGATTAGTCCAAATCCGTTCTATCAAATTTATGAGGGCGCTACATTTTTGGCTGGCGCTGAGCTTAGGTTACTACCCTGCACCGCTGCTAATAACTTTTGCCCCGACTTCAGTGCAGTAAAACAAAGCGACTGGGAGCGATGCCAAATTCTATTTTTATGCTCCCCCGGCAACCCGACCGGTGCTGTTATACCCGCTGACACGCTGCGTGAACTGATTGCGCTAGCCGACAAATACGACTTCGTCATTGCGTCCGATGAGTGCTATTCAGAGATCTACTGTGACGAGGCTACCCCGCCTGTTGGGTTATTGCAGGTTTGCGCTGAACTCGGTCGCAATAATTATGAACGGGTTGTCGTATTCCACAGTTTGTCGAAGCGGTCAAATCTTCCGGGCCTTCGGTCCGGGTTTGTCGCTGGCGATGCCTCTATCATGAGTGAATTCCTCCGTTATCGCACCTACCACGGCTGCGCTATGCCGATTCAACATCAACTTGCCAGTATAGCTGCATGGAACGATGAGCCTCATGTCATTGAGAACCGAACCGCTTACCGAGAAAAGTTCAGTGCTGTATTAAGCATACTCAGCCCCGTTATGGATGTGATGCAAACTGACGCTAGCTTCTATCTATGGCCAAAAACGCCGATCTGTGATCAAGTATTCGCGAAAGAATTATATCGCCAACAGGCTGTTACAGTAGTTCCCGGCAGTTATCTTTCGCGCACCGTCGATGGCCACAATCCCGGAGAAAACCGAGTCCGAATGGCGCTCGTCGCACCAATCGAAGAGTGCATTGAAGCGGCAAACCGAATCAAAACCTACTTGAGCACACTCGAAAAATGACCACCCCAAAGCAAGTCAAAATTTATGGTATCAAAAGCTGTGACACGATGAAGAAAGCCTTTACATGGCTCGACGACAACGACATTGCATATGTGTTTCATGACTTCAAAAAGGAAACGCCTGATGCGCCGACGATCCAGAACTGGATAGAGCACCTGCCACTCGACTCTCTCATCAACAAGCGCGGTACTACATGGCGTAAGCTTGACGACGAAACCAAGCAGAGCCTAGATGACAAAGTTGCGGTATCATTGATACAAACAAACGCTAGCATCGTGAAACGCCCTTTACTTGAAGTAGACGGACAGTTCCATCTTGGTTTTAAAGCAGATCAATACGGTACTATTTTTAACCAATAACACCCAATTTCGCACTCTCATAAACGGGCTGAAGCTCTACTTTAAGACCTGTTTATAGGCGGCACAATGAACACTCTAGATTAGGACAAGATCAATATGACTATCGCACTAGGCCTCGGTATCGGCACTCAAAACTCAAAAGGCGAATGGTTGGAAACTTTTTTTCCAGCGCCTGTTTTTCAGCCGTCGGATGAAGCCACCAAAGGCTTGCAGCAAGTCTTATCAATTGCAGCGGGAAATACAACGACTGAACTCTCTGTCGAGCACCTTCAAACTATCTCAGAGTCAGACGCAGTCGACCAATCTTTTCGCGACTTGGCCGCTCGCTTTGTTGACTCTCAGCAACTAGCCGTTCTGGTGGTCATAGAAGAAGATCTAACTGCAACGAGTACGCCAGAGGTTTACCTAAAGCTTCACTTGCTTTCCCATCGCTTGGTTAAACCTCACGGCATTAACCTTGATGGAATTTTTGGTCTTTTACCGAATCTAGCATGGACAAATAAAGGGCCAATCGATCTCGATGAGTTAGCCGAAAGGCAACTTGCCGCGCGCCTAGATGGAGAGATTGTTGAAGTTAAGTCCGTCGATAAGTTTCCGCAAATGACTGACTATGTTGTTCCGTCTGGCGTTCGCATTGCCGATACTGCGCGTGTTCGTTTGGGGGCATATATCGGTAGCGGAACTACGATTATGCATGAAGGTTTTGTCAACTTTAACGCAGGCACCGAAGGCACCTCAATGATCGAAGGTCGCATATCCGCAGGTGTTATGATCGGATCAGGCTCCGACCTTGGTGGCGGTTGTTCAACGATGGGCACACTTTCAGGCGGTGGGAACATTATAATTGCTGTTGGTGATAACAGTCTTATCGGTGCAAACGCGGGTATTGGCATTCCTCTGGGAGATCGTTGCACCGTCGAGTCAGGGCTATATATTACAGCCGGTACGAAGGTCACCTTGCTTGATACTAACAATCAAGTCGTTGAGTCAATTAAGGCTCGGGACCTTGCGGGTAAGCCTGATTTACTGTTCCGCCGTAACTCTGAAAATGGAAGAGTTGAGTGCCTGACCAATAAAACAGCCATTGAACTTAATGAAGCGCTTCACGCTAATAACTAGATTTATAGGCTATTTTAATGTCGAATTCATACTCTGAAACCACGCAGTTAACGGACGCACTAATCCGTAGAGCATCCGTTACACCTGATGATTGTGGCTGCCAAGATTTACTAACAGAGCGTTTGGGAGCAATTGGGTTTTCTTCAGAAAGAATGAATTTCGAGGATGTGACTAACCTTTGGGCAAGACGTGGCTCTGAACCGCCGCTGCTTGCTTTTGCTGGACATACGGACGTGGTTCCAACCGGTCCTATTGACCAATGGAACACTCCTCCATTCGAACCAACCATTATCGATGGAGTCATGTATGGCAGAGGAACCGCCGACATGAAAGGCAGCATTGCGGCCTTCGTGACCGCTTGTGAACGATTCATAGCACGGCATCCTAATCACAAAGGCTCGATTGCATACTTAATCACTAGCGACGAAGAGGGCCCATCCATAAACGGGACCGTCAAGGTAATTGAGGTACTTGAAGCTCGCCAAGAAAAGATGGACTGGTGTCTTGTCGGCGAACCGTCAAGCACCGTTCGAGTCGGCGATATTATTAAAAACGGCCGAAGAGGTTCGCTTAACGCAAAGCTGACAATTAAGGGAAAACAAGGACATGTTGCCTACCCACACCTAGCAGAAAACCCGATACATCTCGCTAACCTCGCGTTATCTGAGCTGTCGAATATCGAATGGGACAAAGGCAACGAACACTTTCCTGCGACCACTTTTCAAATTACTAACTATCATTCTGGAACAGGAGCAACGAATGTTATTCCTGGCCACGTAGACGTACTTTTCAATTTTCGTTACTCAACAGAAGTAACGCATGACGAGCTTAAAGCGATCGTGATTGCGCTCTTAGAGAAGCATCACTTAACTTACGAAATTACGTGGACTTTGAGCGGCCAACCCTTTCTAACTGCCGAAGGGGAGCTAGTGGAGGCGGCAAAAAATGCGATACTAGGTATTACTGGTGAAGCAACAACGCTATCGACTAGCGGCGGCACCTCTGACGGCCGATTTATCGCTCCGACTGGCGCACAAGTATTAGAGCTCGGCCCATTAAATGCTAGCATCCACCAAATAAATGAAAACGTAAACGTTGCGGACCTTGATACGCTTTCAAGCATCTATCAACGCATGCTTGAAGAATTGCTGGCAGTGTAATGACATTGCTGTGCTGCCCTGTTTGCCAAGAAGAGCTAACTCAGACCTCAAACAAAAAAAGCTTTGAGTGTGCGAATAAGCACATGTTTGATAAGGCAAAGCAAGGCTATGTAAACCTACTATTAAGCCATCAAAAGAAAAGTAAACATCCCGGCGATACAGTAGAAATGGTTAATGCGCGGACTGCGTTTTTGAACCAAGGTTACTATCAGCCCATCCTTAATTCCTTTATTGATATTGCCTTACAGAATCAACCATACGACACGTCTCAACCTGGCATTCTATCTTATCTCGACATTGCATGTGGCGAGGGTTACTACACAGCAGGGATACACAGCGCGCTCTGTAACAGCTTTCCAATGGCGTCCCCAAAACTAAGGTCATACGGAATCGACATCAGTACGCCCGCGATTAAAGCGGCCACCAGACGCCATAAAGAAATCACTTGGTTAGTTGGCTCTGCTTATCAACTCCCCTTTCCCGCTCTGTCATTGGACCTTGCTAGCTGTTTATTCTGCCGCGTCGATTACACCGAAGCGAACCGAGTACTAAAGCCCGGTGGGTTATTTATTGTCGCCACCACGGGAGTCAAACACCTGATTGAGCTTCGTGAAAAAATCTATGATTCCTTAAAACCGGACACGACGACCGAAGACTTGACTGAAGTAGCGGGTTTAACAAAAGTAAAAGAAGTACGTATTACTGCCCCGGCAACAATAGAAGATCAATCGATGATTAGTAACTTGTTGCTGATGACCCCTCACTACTGGCGATGCTCTCCATCTGCCCAAAAACAGCTAAGCCAACAAAACCAATTGAGTGTTACGATTGACATTAACTTTACCGTATTCAAGAAGAACGAGAGTCTGGAAACTGCAAAATGCCGAAATCCAAACGACAGCCTCTAAGCACCGAAGCACAAACGTTCAAAAGATTTTTGATCAGCGCAATTAGTTTTGTAGCCTGTATGTCCAGTATCGTTTATTTGAACTTGTTAGTAACTCCATCCGAAATACAAGAAGCTGCGGCTCTTATCTCTCTAGCACTAGCCGTACCCTCTGGAAGCTTTGCACTGTATTGTTATATAAAACTGATGCTAACTCGGTTTAATCACTTTTTTAAAAGATAGGATAAAAATGAATACGGAGCAGCTCGATATAGAGATATATGTAAAGGACACTTCCATTTCGGACATCGCAGCATGGCTTGGCCAGCACTTTGAGTTCCAAGTGATTTGCAATTTTCAGGAAAAGATTCAATCTATCGATTTGAACTATCTAGGGAACGTCGTTGAAGTCATGATCACGCCGAAGGCCGCCGGTAAGGCTTATACCAGCATTTGGTTTAAAAGCGACAAAACACCATGGTCTTCTGACCTTTTGTGTGCGAACAATTTTTTGCAGCAATTCGATACAGAAGTACGCTGCTCGGCAGAAAGCTGGCAAGAATCCGAAGCAGAATATAGTGAAAAATGGTGGAAACTAACCCGTGATACTAAAGAACTGGTGAGTTGGGGTTAACAAGGATGAAGCTGTCTCTTGCTAAGTAGAGACCACTTCATCCATTTCTAAATAACTTTAAAATGACCTCGCATCCAGCGGATCATAGCCATTAAATACCTCGTATCCATCCTCCCAAGAATCACCATCGGTATCTTTTAGACGAGGGTTAGTCCCGTTCTCAAACTCACCAATATTCGTCAAGAAGTCACCATCTGGGTCACCAAATCGGCCATTCTCGCCGGCATCATCAGTATCATCCAGACCGTAAAACTGTTCGTACAAGCCATTGATTCCGTCAGCATCCTGGTCACCCAAGCCTAGCACTTCAAAGGTTAAAGCCTGGCTATCACTGCGGACATAGACTAGCTCGTCATCCCTAGGAATTAGTGCTAGCAAGGATTCATCGGCAGTCTCAGTATCAAACTGATAGTCATTTTTGCCAGCCGTCTGAAACGCTAACAAAGTATTAGGCCGGATTAGCGGATCATATCGTCCAGAATCTACATCAAGAGGCACAGACAGAATGACGTGCTCATTTAATTCTCTCGCTGACGAAAACGTCATCAGTGTTTCCTGAGCCGTATCAAACGTAAGCGTTTGGATCAGAGTAAAATCCAAATCGATAACTAACCCTGCAGCCATAACGAGAGAGTCAGCAACGAGAGGGTCAGCACTTTTACTAAGCGACAGCTCACCCCTTAAGTCTCTTGCACCGAAATCAGCACCAGAAAATATGACGCCTCCAGAAAACTCACCACCTGAGATCGCAACATAGCCGATATCGGTTGCCGGTAAACCTGGCGACGCTTCGACGCCGTATAGACGTGAATTCGAGGGTACCCACAGACCATTTTGAATATCGAACGACTGATTTACCAAGGTAGTGCCAGCATTGCCGGCGCTGTCGTAAACATAAAGGTCCGTTTCGCCAGACCTTTCTACTTGAACCACGACGTCGGAGCCTACAGCAATAATACTCACCGGGGTTCCTGAAGGTAAGGCATTGCCTAGCGATATTGGGCTAGACCCACTACTAAAACCGACAGGATCAACGTATCTGATCGCGCCACTGGAACCTAAGAGATACAAACGGCTAGGTGCTTGGGAGTAGGCAACTGAAATGATGTCGGATAACCCATCAACTTGATCCAGGTAGGCATCGACTCCCTCAGCATAATCATATCTAACGATCATGTCCCATGATGGATCAAACAAAGCGGCCTGCTTAAGGGCTGGCTGATTAGTAAAACGAATTTGTTCAATGCTGTCTTGCGCAGCTAACCAACTTGAAAAACAGGCCTTATCTACGCCTACCCCGAAACCATCTCTCGCTTCGCTACAGTTTCTATCCAATGGGAAGTTGTCGACTAAATCATCCGCACCGTCCCTGTCACTGTCTGCGACAGTCGGAAAAGAGAGGTAACTGAAAGCGTAGCAGTAATCGTTACCTGCTATCGCCGATAACCGTACTTCATCCGCATTACATAACTCATCAGATGATACTGACCTCTCAATAATACCTGGTGGCGCCAGCTCGTCATCATCCAAAATTCCATCGTCATCTGTATCATCAGAAGTTGGATCCGTCCCCAATAATAAAACCTCTAAACCATCGGGAATACCATCCGGTGTCGGCGCGAGACCAAAACGATCAGAGTCGCTTTCAAGAATCGTTCTTTCGTTTCCTTCTTCAAAAAGATCTAGTTGATTTACCAATCGATCTTCATCAAGGTCTTCCATTCCATCATTAACAACAGCACCTGTATCAATGTCGGTCTGAAGATTGGTATTCAAATTAAGCGGGTCTGCGAATTCAAACAGATTTGCGTTTAGATCCGTTGCGGCGTAAATGGTACCGGATGTTAAATCTGAATTGAAATCAAGGGCAAATTCAGAATCAGATGGGATCGCAATCGCCGTTCGATTCGCCTCTATAACGTTAAGTTCTACAAAGTCTGGCAGGCCGTCCGCATCCGAGTCGAATTCAAGAGGATCCGATATTCGCCGTATATACAAAGTCCCTATTGGTGCTCCGCTAGCGTCAACAATATCCGGGACAATAACATGCGTTAAAGGGTTCGCATCTGCTAGCACCTCGTCAAAGGCAACGGGCACCCATCCTGGAGTCGCACTGCGAGAGTTAAACGTGTTATTCAGTATTGGTGGATCGGTAGGTAACACACCGGGGCCAAAAATATACACCCAAACTTCTTGCGAGTCGGTCAGACCATCATCGTCACTATCAGTTCCGTTGCCGAGTCCAGCAACGTTGCTCGTACCCAAGTAAAAACGCTCTATTCCGTCTGCAATTCCGTCATTGTCAACATCAAAAACGCGAGCTTCAGTTTCTGTCGTCTCGTCTCCGTCAATAATCAAGTCGCCATCAGTATCTATATTTCTTGGGTTTAGATTGAACGTAAACTCCGTCAAATCATCCAACCCATCACTATCCGAGTCTTGCAACAACGGATCAGACCCAAACGTAAGTTCATCAGCATCAGATAGGCCGTCGCCATCTGTGTCTATGGCGGTTGGGTCGATACCATCGTCCACCTCCTCCTTATCGGTGAGGCCATCACCATCGGTATCTTTGTTATAGGGGTCTGTATTGATTGCGAGTTCTTCGCTGTTCGAAAGCCCATCGAGATCTGGGTCTTCGTCTCCGTCAAAAGTTCCATCAGAACCCACAATAATATACGCTCCATTCGCGAGAATGACTGAACCCAAACTGTCGACAACATCGCCAGAGCCATTCAAACTATCAGCGCCGTTTATCAAAGGCAAAATATCAGGAATGACTACAAAACCAGACAACCTCTCTAGATTTGCACTGCTAGGGACTAACGACCCCACATAGACCAAGGAACCTTGACCATCTTCCGAAACTGGGTCAGTAAAAAGCTTGTTTAACTCATCAATCGTTGTAATACCATCGTTATCATAGTCTTCTAACGCGTCACTAATACCGTTGTCATCAGAGTCAACATCCAAGGGGTTCGTACCTAACAAGTTAACTTCTATTCCATCTATAATTCCGTCAGAGTCACTGTCTCGATTAAATGGGTTTGTATTGAGTTGCAATTCTAGACTATCGCTCAATTGATCGTTATCTGAATCCGCCTCCGCTAAATTTGTCCCAAGAGCTAGCTCTTCGCTATCTGACAGTGTATCGCCATCCGTATCGTTCGATCTAGGGTTGGCTTCGATAAGGGGGCGTCCAGGAGGAAATTCGAATCGTTCAGGGAGTTCTCCGTAACTAAACCGATACGAATACTCAAACTCATCGCCAAGGCCGTCACCGTCCGTATCTTGCAAGAATGGGTCACTATTAAACGCACCAAGCTCTATGCCATCTGACAAGCCGTCACTATCCGTGTCTGCCAACAAGGGATTGGTAAAAACGACTATCCCATCGGAATTTAAGAATCCATTTATTTCTTGCGCATCAGATTGCCCATCTCCGTCTGTATCTTCAGAGTCCGGGTGCGTTCCACGCTGATACTCTATTAAATCGGAGACCCCATCGGCTTCTGTATCTGCCGAAGACAGCGAAGAGCCAAATAACGCTTCCTCCGCATTCGTTAGTCCATCTAAATCGCTATCAATTGCCGCATCGCTTGAGAGCAATGGATCTAGCCCTGCGATTTCTACCTCAACGTTATCATCAAGGCCGTCGCCGTCTGAGTCTGAATCCAAAGGATTTAGGTCCGTAACGCTGTAATTATTCGAGTCACCATCAAAAGAAACTTCAAACAGATCCGACAACTGGTCGCCGTCCGTATCACTTAAATATGGGTCAGTACCAAATGCGATTTCTTGCGCATTGCTTAAGCCATCCTCATCAAAATCTTCTAAGCCATCGTCAACGCCATTCTGATTACTGTCGATGGTGGATGGATTGGTCAACAAAATGAAAACTTCGTCATTATCGTCGATACCATCACCATCTGTATCTTGCTGGGCCGGGTCAGTATTGTAGGTATTTATTTCGGCTCGGTTCGAAAGCGTATCCCCATCAAAATCTTCGTTGCCATCGAGTATCCCGTTATCATCTGAGTCAGCATCATTCAAATCGTAACCTAGAGATACCTCCAAACCATCGTTTAAGAAATCGTGATCTTGATCAGAGTTAACGATGCAGCGCCTATCGGCACACGTTTCGGCAGCATCCGAAAGACCGTCAGCATCGCTATCTCGAACATAAGCCGTAATATCAGAACCGTTTTGATAAGCTTGAAGGTACGTCGATATACCGTCGTATAAATCCGTAGCCACCAAGCTTTCATTAAGCCCTCCACCATAGAAATACTCCCACCAGCCCGGCAAGCCATCACCATCGGAGTCGCCAACAGGGACGCGATGAGTTGCTAAAACATTTGCGTTGCCTACTTTTTCTTCACCGATAATCGCGACATCAACACCTAATGGCGCAATATAACGAGGTAAAAAATCTACCTCTGTATCAAGAGCCTGATAATCCCCTTCACTGGGGCCCGAAAACTGAATTAGCTTCAACCTTTCGTCAGTAACAGGGAGAACAATGCGATGACTAGCGTGCTCTATACCTTGACGAAAACCTGTCGCTGCTTGCTGCCAAGTGTCTAAGTCTGTGTTGTAAAGCGCTCCAGAACCAAAAGCCAAGAGTTCATCGGTTAGGTTACGTTTAAAAATAGGTCCGTCTAACTCATAGCCAGCCGGGACAAGAATCTCTTGCCTGACACTATTAGAAGGGACCCCCGAGTCATAAACTGCTCTAAATAGACGACTATTGGCTTGCTCATTACTGAAGAACCATAGCTCCAATTTAGAGCTATCTGTCCAAGTCGAGCTGACAATACTGACTGGACTGGCTATTGAATAGGCAGGAACATTCGCCCCTATCGACGCAGGCAAGGTAAATAAATACTGCGAAAAAGAGTCTTCCGCAGTTTGTTGTTCCACTATCAACAGGTCACCTTGATCAATAATCTTAGTGATCTCACCTGTTCCACCTGTCGTAAAAAAACTTTCCGACGTTTCATCAAACGGTACATCGTAACGGGACGTATCCATCAACAAAATACGCCCGCCTGCTTGCCCAACATAAAGTAAACTAGAGTCAGATGCGTGGAATCCAAGAGCTTCAACCTCTGACAGCAAGCCCAAGGCATTAGCTCTAATTGAAGGCTTGAATGCTTCGTCAACTAAATCAAACAAGAAAACCTCGTTCCAATTGACGCCTGAAATGGCGAGTTTTTGATCACCAATTACGTCAATCTGAGGAACATCAGAGACGGTTTGCGTCGATTCTGGCCGATTCGCAATCCATGTCGCATAACAGACGCCCTGAGGCACATTTGAACTTGCGTAACGCTGGTCCGCATTATACTGAAGACCGTCATTAATTCCGTTCCCATCAGTATCCGGATTAGTAGGAGAATACCCTTCTAAATCAAGTTCAAACTTGTCGCTCAGGCCATCTCCATCGGTATCAGCAACTAACACCTGAGTATATATATATCCGTCTTCACCGGGGACAAAAGGACTATCCAAGTCAGCGACGCCAGCAGCTTCATCCAAATCACTAATACCATCACCGTCAGAATCATTTGCTAGTCGAGGAGGATCAGTCGGGTCGGAAGGGTCAAACCCTCTCTCAATTTCTTCTCCATCACTGAACCCATCACCATCTGAGTCAGCAACATTCATATAGATTCGTTGCTGTCCTGCCCCCCAATTTAGTTCAAAAAGATCACTCAGCCCATCCAGATCACTATCATCAGATGTAGCATCGCTCTCAAGAGAGCAAGCTTTGTCATTACGGGCGTAATCAAGACTATTGCGCACCCCGTCGCCATCATCATCGGGGCTATCCTCTCCACCTGCTGAGAGGTCATAACCAATGACAACTCTCGCATCACCTCCCGCCAAAAATTCATCAGCAGGCTCGTCACCTTGCAATATATCTAACTGTAAAACGTCACCGCGATTGAGACTAGAGATAGAAAATTCATACTCTATTGCCCCAGCAACTTCTTGACCATTCACGTACCAGGTGGCATCAAAGTCGCCGACGCTATTTACATTTACATTATCAAATTCGGCCGCCACAGAATCTCCCGCTAACGGATAACGCGGAACCAAACGAAACTCCTCGGCAAGGCTCTCTTCAACATCGATTACAGCCGCAATAGTTTCGTTTGTTTCATTTTCTTGATCTCCAATACTGTAGAAAAAAGCTACTGAGAGAGCACTTCCAAATAAAAGCTTGTTCGGAGTGCCTGGCTTGGGATAGCGAAAGGAGGTTTGATCCTCTTGAAGCTCTTCATCTATATACCAGCGTGGCTCAAAGAAGCGCGATAGGAATTCGTCATTAGGTGTATTTGCAGAAACTTGAACCGTTTTAGATGGACTGACCCCAGACACCGCAATATCAACCGATAGGTCTCTATAATCACCAATACTAACGGCTATTAGCTCGCGGATATCATGAGTACGCCCGTTTCGGCCCAAACGAACCATCGCTTCCACGATATCCCCATTTTCATGATTTAGCGCTGGTAAAACAAACGGGTATTCAGACGATTTGAGAACTCTTTTCCCATAACTTTCTGCGACCCCATTAACTAACCATTCAACATAAAAAACATAGCCATCTTGCAAGATTGACTTGGAAGCAATCAACTCCAGAGACTTACCAAAGCCAACCACTCGCATGTCGTCATCTGAAGTATAGGAATCCTCACTAAAAGCTATACGGTCTAAATCTAATACGGGTATTTCTAGTTCAAGGACGAGCTCTCCAGAACGCTCTATACGCACAAAAACCACTTCGCCAGTTAAGGTTTGTCCTGCAAGGAGCTCGGTTCTATCGGTGGACAAGGCGAAGTTATTCAACGTTTCATACATGGCACTACCGGAATCAAAACGCTCCAAAGACCATGTAACATCGAACGCTCTAAATAGTTCAGAGACATTAACGTCGTCGCTTACCAAGGAAATACTCGCGCCCGCACGAGGAAAAGCTTGCTGAGATGCGATAGAAACAAACGATCCATCAATATTGATGAGGCGTGGCTGCCCGTCAGAGAAGTCGACCAGCAAGGCTCTATCAACGGTAGTCAGCAACGTTACACTCGGTTGCGGATCCCCAAGCGACGCCCCTTCGAAAATACGGGTAAACACATTATCTTGATAACCATACCGCCATATGTCCCCATTCTCTAAGCCAACAACAACTTGCCTTGCTAAAGGGTATTCAGCCAATGTCGTAATAGGGCTTTCGAGTAATGCTAAGGAGATTGGCTGACGTAGCTCGGCATTATCTGCCAAGCCCCGACGGAATATGAAATCCGCCCCCTCGTAAACTAGCCACTGCTCATCTTCAAAAGCAATGTCGAAAACCTGCTCTCCACCAATAGGCTCAATAGTGGCGCGACATACAGGATTATCATTTGCATCAATAACACCATTGCCATCAGTATCGAGAACACCATCGATCGCGGTATGACAAGCAGGGTCAAATGGGAACAAGTCATCAGCGTCTGAGACTCCATCTTGATCTGCATCTCCAATTGAGGCTCCTGCTGAGTCTAATCCGTTTACCAACACAACGTCCTTGGAAAGGGAACCTATTTCATAATCAGTGAACCCCGACTGAAACAGAACCGTAGCAGTTACTAAAGAATCATAAGAAGTTTGGGAAACTTCTGCGCTTGACACACCACCGCTGACCGTAGAATTTGTTTGGTATGGCGCATCGTCATCACGTGATGCGCTCCACCCGACACGAAAGTTATTGCCTATCGATGAAAGGTTAACAAAATCATCCAAGTTGTCAGTCAAATCTGCGGCCAAACATTCAGCATTATCGGCAGGTAAGCTTTTACATAGCGACTCAGTTAATTTCACTTCGACGGCCGGCACTTCGCCAAGAACCGGGTTTAGTGGATTCATTCGAAAGGTCAGCATCCTAGGATCAATAAGCGATACACTCAACGTCACCCGGTGCGTTTGAACCGGCTCCGCTAAAGACCTCAGTACCCCGTTGATCAGGTATTCACCAGGTACAGTAACTGAGACATCAAAGCCAACCACATTACTGTCGTCCGGCTCCGACAACTGCATATCACCTTGGTTAGGCGATTTCACAACACTCCACTCATCAACGACCAAGGAAGACAAATCGCCCAAACTAACACAAGGAGCCGCTAAGCAGGGCCCTTCTCTTTGCTCTGCGGTAAACTCAAGACTGAACTCTCCGTCAAGATTAGCGTAATGCTTGTTACCAATATCCGCCTGAACCGACCACAAACCAGGATAGCCTGCCGGAATATCTGATATCTGCTCTTGATCAAGTACCCCGTCATTATCTAGATCCGCTCCGCCAATTGCCGCGGAGAAACTCTGTTGAGAAAAATCTACCAGAAAGTCTGATAAATTAAGTGTAGGCTGAATCAAAGCTAGTTGGTCTCTAACCATAATTCCAGTTTGGTCTACTGTATAGTTCGTGCCTGGAACAAAGCGCTCTGCTGGATCAACCTTAGCCAAATAGTCTATATATGGTACAGACGCTAAGCCCGGCAAAATGGAGCCATCTAAACGTCCATCTACAACCCCGTCCGCCAAATCATCGACCATTAAGTCTTCAACAGACTCAGGGGCCAAGTTCGCCGCGTTTGCTATCTCGAGAAGCAACGCAGAGTAGCTCTCCACCGCAGCTCTGTAGTTAATGACTTGCTGCTGCTTGACCGGATCAAACTTCATTCCTTCGGTAATGACCGCCGGCGCGTCAAAAATACTATCTATACCATCGCCACTAACACTAAAGCTATCTGACAAGAGTTCAGAAACTTGACTCATTGTTGAGCGAAACACCGAAGAACTCAGGCTCACGTTAGGGATCAGGTCTTCGTCAACATCTACGTTCATATAAGTAAGTGACTTTAGGCTCTCACCGACCAACTTAACACCAAGCGTTGTTAGAGGAGATGCAAATCGATCTGGATAAACAGTGTCGTAACCTCCCGCGTTGTCTCCAAGCTCACTAAACAGCGTTATCAGGTCACCTTTCTCATCTCTTTGTTCTTGCGCACCACTTCTAAAGACGACACTTCGGTTTTCAATGGAATTGTTACCGTACCCTTTAATGCTGTCTGTATGAAAGATACCGTTGATTCGATCTAACGCTGGAGCGTTTCCAGAATTTAGGTCAATGGTGTTCAGCCCTGCCTCGGTTTCAAAATAGACAAGCCCGTCAATGGGGCCTAGAGTAACGCCATTAAATATTGCTGTTGAATCGATTTGAAGCGCACCAACAATGTTGTCAGGCCTCCCATCAGCATTCAAACGTTCATTCACTAGCGCATCTTGGTAAGCCCTTTCAAATTGAACGTCAAGCAAACCAATCACCGAGGCTATCATCTCGCTCAGCGTCAAGCTTTCCTCCAGTAGTTGCACTAAACCTGGAAGCTGATAAAGAGATCGGTACTGTTGAAAAAGAAAGACCGCGTCATCGACAGTCTTAATATCCTCGAGGACACTTGCGTATACTTCCCGATAAGAAGAGCTACCTTCCTCCCGCAAAGCTTGTGAAAGCAGCTCATCTGCCCGAGATACACTGCTCGCTGACGAAAGATCTGAATCCAACACTTCGAGCCGTTCAAATGCAACAGAATCAGAGGGAGCAACAGAACCTTCGCTCTCTAGGTCCCTAAATTCACGAACTCTTGCGCGAATTTGACCCAACGATATCGCATTGGTTTCAATGTCAGCTATGTCCGAATTAAAGCGCTCCCAACCTTGCAGCTTAATAGCATCCGTTTCTGCATCTGAGTACTTTTCAAGTGTGCTTTTTAACCCCCTAAAAGAGGTAGCTTTAGCGATATCATAATCTAAAGACTGTAATTCGATAACATCGCGTTTCAAGCTCGCGAAAGTGGCATAAGACGAACTAATCTTCTCAAGTTCCTCACGAACCAAACTGTTGCTTTCATCGCTTATGCGGGCACTAATTGTGTTGAGAAGGCTGGCAAGAGCAGTACTATCGAACGCTTCAGCCTGCAACGCAGGTAACTGTGTTACGAAACCGTACTCTTCAATACGTAGGCGAAATGCATTCAACAGTGCGCCTGCGTCACCCGTATAGCTGATATTACCATCGGCATAATCAATACCGAGATCCGTAAGCAAACTAAATAACGCAGTTACCGCGTCGCTTTGCTGTTTGATCAAACCTTCGTCGAGCTTAACCTCATAAAAAAACAGCTCAGTGTTTGCCAAGGGTCCTTTTACCGCTGATACGTTTACGACCAGAGAATCTTCAACAATGGCCGCATCAACATCCGCAGGGACGAATCCACGGTCACCCTCACCACAGCCAGAGAGTATAAGTGCAAAGCAAAAAAAACCGATAAACGAAGCGAGTCGAGAAAAACGAGTAACCATAAATAATAGAGCTTCCGTTAAAGCGCTAGAAAGGAAAGCCAGCATGGCTTATAACCAAAAAAAGGGCATCGCTCTAATTTACGAAAAAGAAAAAAAGCTTACAAACTAAGCCGTACTGAAGCGTGAACTGTTAGACGAAAAGAACTAGGGGCGGAAGGTCCGCCCACCAATCACTAGCCTTATTCTAAAAAATCCGGTTTAAGCCATTGAGCGCAGCGACACGATATGCCTCAGCCATCGTTGGATAATTGAAGGTCGTATTCAAGAAATAATCTAAGGTATTTGCATCACCATCTTGACTCATAATGGCTTGCCCTATGTGGATAATTTCAGCAGCTTGGTCACCAAAGCAATGAATCCCGAGTAGCTTTTTGGTCTCGCGATGAAACAGTATTTTTAACATGCCCACCGCTTCTCCAGTTATCTGAGCACGAGCCAAATCCTTGAAAAAAGCCTGACCAACTTCATATGGAATTTTTTCCTCCGTCAGTTCGCGCTCGTTTTTACCCACGGAACTAATCTCCGGAATGGTATAAATACCGGTAGGAACATCATCAATAAAGCGAAAGTAGCTATCATTTAACATCGCTGAGGCAGATGAGCGGCCCTGATCATAGGCAGCACTCGCCAAGGCAGGCCAACCGATCACATCCCCGACTGCATAAACCCCTGGAACGCTCGTTCTATAATGATCATCGATTGCTAATTGCCCCCGACCATTTGGCTCCAAGCCAATATTCTCTAGGCCCATGAAGTCAGTATTCCCTGTCCGACCATTGCACCAAAGGAAAGAGTCCGCTCGAATCCGCTTACCAGAATCAAATGTGACTTCTATACCTGACTCAGTGCCCACGACTGTTTCATAGGTTTCATTATGGCGTACCAAAACACCGTTATTCCTAAGGTGATAACTAAGCGCGTCGGAAATCTCATCGTCAAGAAACGACAGTAACTTGTCACCTGGATTAACCAAATCGACCTTCACACCCAGCCCAGCAAAAATAGACGCATATTCGCAACCAATTACGCCGGCACCATAAATCACCATCGTTCGAGGGGTATGGCTCAACTGTAAAATAGAATCACTGCAATAAATACGGTCATGGGTAAAGTCGACATTGGACGGTTTATAAGGTCTGGAGCCCGTCGCGATAACAAACTCTGCTGCATGCAAGACGTCCGTTGACTGCGCATCATGAAGCTCGACTCGATTAGCATCGAGGAAAAATGCTTTACCTGTGTATAGGTCGACGCGATTCCGCGCATAGAACTGCGTTCTCAACTTAACCTGCTTAGATATTACCTTCTCCGCACTTTGAAGCACGCGAGGAAAAGAAAACCAACGCGGTTCGCCAATGTCCCTAAACATCGTATTCGTATTAAATGTAATTATTTGCTTAACGGAATGACGAAGCGACTTAGACGGGATTGTACCAACATGGATGCAGTTACCGCCTACAATCGCCTTTTCCTCAATCACAGCAACCCGCTTGCCGCCTTTCGCCGCGTTCATCGCAGCTCCCTCTCCCGCCGGGCCCGCGCCAATAACAACCACATCATATTGATATTCAGCCATACAATCCTTAACTCCTTCTATAACAAGGTTAATACTTTCTTGTCTTACTTTTGATCATTCGGCTCGGAAGCATCGTAACTTAGATCAGCTAACGTTGACCCCGGTTGGGCTTCGTTCTCTTTATCACATCGAGCTTTATCGCCCTTACAGATATCACAAGCGACCTCCATTCCAAGCGCACTCATACCACCACATGATCCCGAAATTGGCTTACTACCGAATAAAACACCGACAGACATTGCGCCGACAAGCGTAATCATAAAAATAAATACTAAAAAGAAAAGTTCCATCACTCTACTCCCGTCAATTTACCAACGCCTTTAGGCCGCCAGTTGCTTTATTCACGAAGCCATCACCTGCTTTCACGATAAACAGTGTATCTAGGTTGTTTTGCGCAGCAAACGCTAAGCCTTCTGTTTCACCCATCACCATTAGCGCTGTCGCTAGCGCATCTGCTTGCGCGCAAGTATCCGCTAATACACTTACCGAAGTAACTTTATGTTCAACTGGATAGCCCGTGCGCGGATCAAGCGTATGAGAATAGCGAACGCCCTCTAAATCGATATAGTTTCTATAATCGCCAGACGTCGCTATTGATCTATTTTTAAGCGCCAATGTGGTATGAGAACTCCGAGAAGACTGAGTCGGAACTTCAATACCAACGCGCCACGGATCTCCCGATGCCTTATATCCCGATGCACGGATTTCTCCGCCGACCTCGACCAAGAACCCAAGGGGTTCAAACTGGTTCAAAAAATTAGCAACTCGATCGACTGCATATCCTTTTGCGATAGCCGACACATTAATCTGAACTGGCCTCAGTTTGGTTGCAGTCGAATCAGAAAGGTCTAACGTCAACTGATTCAAGCCAACGTTGGCTTTTGCCAAATCAACAGCTTTTCGCGTCGGAGTCTCTAGTGGCGAATCCGACGCGCCAAACCCCCATAATTCAATCAGTGGGGAGACACTAATATCGAACGCTCCATCGGTCAGATTATATATATCGACCGATTGTGACAACACCTCAAAAGTCGGAGTAGAAAGGCCAAAGCGAGTAGCGATAGGCGCTCGGTTAAAACGACTGATCTCAGAATCGTCATCATAGCTAGACATTAAACTATTGATTTCGCCTAAGGATTTAGCAATATCGTGTTCTAAATCATCTAGCTCACTGTCTTTAATAGATTCGCGAGAGACTAACTTAACAGTGTAATAAGTTCCCATCGTGGAACCGTTTATGACATAGGTTTGCGGACCGCTAAGACCACATCCCACCAGTAAGAGAGGAGCGACTACAAGAAAAACTAAAACGCTTTTGTTCGCGGAACAGGAGAATGACCAGATAGGTAATGAATACCTATCTGGTTTTTTTAAAGGACTAACCGCCAAAATCATCCAACAATATATTTTCTTCCTCGACACCTAATCCTTTAAGCATCTCGATCACAGCGGCGTTCATCATTGGAGGCCCACACATATAATATTCACAATCTTCGGGCGCGGGATGGTCTTTCAAGTATTGTTCAAACAATACGTTGTGTATAAAACCAGTATAACCTTCCCAATTATCTTCAGGCTGCGGGTCCGACAACGCGGCGTGCCACACAAAGTTGCTGTTTTCATTAGCAAGCGAGTCATACTCTTCCTGATAGAACATTTCGCGCAAGCTTCGCGCGCCATACCAAAATGAAATTTTTCGGGTAGAGTTCAATCGTTTAAGCTGATCAAAAATATGTGACCGCATTGGGGCCATTCCTGCACCGCCGCCGATAAATACCATTTCAGCATCAGTATCTTTTGCGAAAAACTCACCAAATGGACCGTATACCGTTACTTTATCACCCGGCTTCAAATTGAACGTCCAAGAAGACATCTGACCAGGTGGAAGCGTGGTCCCTGGAGGGGGCGAGGCAACCCGAATATTGAACTTAACGATCCCTTTTTCTTCAGGGTAGTTAGCCATCGAATAGGCACGAATAACCGTCTCTTTAACCTCTGACTTGTACTGCCAAAGATTAAACTTGTCCCAATCGCCTCGATACTCATCCTCAATATCAAAGTCTTTATAGTCAGCTACATGAGGAGGACATTCCAACTGGACATAGCCTCCAGCACGAAAATCAACATTCTCACCTTCCGGTAAGCGCAGCGTGAGCTCCTTGATAAACGTTGCAACATTTGGATTTGACTCGACCGTGCACTCCCACTTCTTTACGCCAAACACTTCTTCAGGCACTTCTACCTTCATGTCTTGCTTAACGGGGACTTGGCACGACAAACGCCAGCCTTCTGCTTCGTCACGCTTGGTAAAATACGCTTTCTCAGTAGGAAGCATAGAGCCCCCACCTTCAAGAACTTTACATTTACACTGCGCACATGTTCCACCGCCGCCACAAGCGGACGATAAGAACAAACCTTCTGATGCTAAGGTCTGTAGCAGTTTTCCGCCAGCCGGCGTTGTTATCGCGGCACTAGCGTCACCGTTAACTTCGATAGACACATCACCTGAACTTACTAGCTGCCCTCGCGCTGCGAGAATAACCGCTACTAGCGACAGCACGATGACCGTAAACATTACGACACCGAGTATGATTTCTGCATTCATAAAAACACCTTACTTGAACCTGATTCAGTGACTAATTAAAGCGAAATGCCTGAGAAAGACATGAAGCCCAACGACATAAGCCCAACGGTAATGAACGTAATTCCAAGCCCCCTGAGACCTTCTGGAACGTCACTGTACTTCAGCTTCTCCCTGATTCCTGCAAGCGCAACAATTGCTAACGCCCAGCCAACACCTGCACCGACACCATAAACCAAGCTTTCACCGAAGTTATAATCACGCTCGACCATAAATAGTGATGCACCTAGTATTGCGCAGTTAACGGTAATAAGGGGCAAAAACACACCTAACGCGTTATATAGATCCGGAAAATACTTATCTAATACCATTTCAAGTATTTGAACTAATGCTGCAATGACGCCTATATAAGTCAATAATCCCAAAAAGCTAAGATCAACTTCTGGGAAACCGGCCCAAGCTAGCGCTCCTTCTTTCAGGACATAGGTATAAATCAAATTGTTAACAGGGACCGTGACCGCCAGTACGACGACCACCGCTATACCCAAACCAAATGCAGCTTGAATCTTCTTAGAAATCGCCAAGAACGTACACATTCCCAAGAAAAACGCCAATGCCATATTTTCAACAAATACGGCTTTCACGAAGAGACTAAGATAGTGCTCCAGCATTAGAAGGCCTCCTTAACGTTATGAGCAGACATTTTGAAATCCTCTGCTTCGACCTGATCCTTCTTCCAACCTCTTAGCGCCCAAATCAACAAGCCTATTATAAAAAATGCACTTGGCGGCAGGAGCAACAATCCGTTAGGGACATACCAACCACCATCGTTAACGGTTGCCAAAATCTCTACGCCAAACAGTTTTCCAGCCCCTAGCAGCTCTCTGAAAAACGCGACGGCAATTAGAATTACCGCATAACCAAGACCGTTGCCAACGCCATCAAGAAAACTCACTCCGGGAGAGTTTTGCATCGCAAAGGCTTCTGCACGCCCCATGACAATACAATTTGTGATAATGAGACCGACAAATACCGATAGCTGCTTACTAATTTCGTAGGCGTATGCTCTCAATATTTGATCCACGACGATTACCAATGACGCAATAATGGTCATCTGAACAATAATTCGAATGTTCGAAGGAATCTGGCTTCTGATTAATGCAATAAATAAGTTTGAAAGACCGGTAACCGTACAAACCGCCAAGCCCATTACCAACGAAAGCTTCATACTTGTTGTAACAGCCAACGCTGAACAAATACCAAGAATTTGAAGCGCTATCGGGTTATTCGTAAAAACCGGTTCGAATAGCACTTTTTTTGCAGTTGACCCACTCATGCTATACACCCTCCCGCAATTTGTTTAAATACTTCTGAAAGCCTTCCTGTCCGGTCCAGTACTGGACGAGATTGGTAATACCCCGACTCGTTAGCGTTGCACCTGACAACCCGTCTACTTGATATTTTGCTTCATCACGAGTCTTGTCTACCGCCCCCTTGATCACTTCAAGCTTCGGCGTTGTACCCGACGCTAAATCGTAGACTTCCTTACCCGGCCAAATAGCTTTCCAGCGAGGGTTATCTACTTCACCGCCAAGGCCAGGTGTTTCAGCATGCTCATAAAAGCCAAGCCCTACGACCGTATTAGCGTCTCCCTCCAGAGCAAGAAAACCGTGCAGCGTAGACCAAAGACCATAACCGCTTACCGGCAATATGATCGTTTCAAGCTTGCCTGCATTTTCTACAAGGTAAACTTTTGCGTACTTAACTCGCCGTTTAATGCTAGCAATATCCTTATCACCATCGATCGGCGCAGATAAGCTTGGATCCTTCGCGGCTTTTCGCTGATCGTAGTCAAGAGCCTGCTCTTTACCCACAGCGCTTACGTCAGCATACTCGCCTGTATCAAGGTCAACCAACTTAGGCTTAATCGACGAAAATTTTGTTTCGATTTCCGCAGGAGTAGCGTTAGCTTGCAGCAGACCTGCAGCCGCCAAGATATTTGCTTTGAGGTTTAACGCTTTGTTCTTTTCCTGAATAGGCTTAAGTAAAACAACAGAGCTTGCCACCACAATGGAACAAACGATACAAAGTAGAAATGCTACGGTTATTGTCTTGGTTGTCGATTCTTTATTAGACACGCGCTAACCTCCGTTTGATATTCGCCTGAACCACTACGTGATCAATAAGCGGCGCGAATAAATTCGCAAAAAGAATAGCCAGCATCATGCCTTCTGGGAAAGCTGGATTAACAACCCGGATTAATACCACCATAACGCCGATCAGTGCACCGAACACAAACTTGCCTGTGTTCGTCATTGAGGAAGAAACTGGATCTGTCGCCATAAATATCATCCCGAACGCAAAGCCGCCAGAGACTAAGTGCCAGTGAGCGGGCATCGCGAACATCGGATTAGTATCCGAACCAATCGCGTTGAACAGCAAGGACATGGCAATCATTCCACCCAGCACACCAAGTACAATTCGCCACGAAGCAATCTTTGTTGCAAGCAATACAGCGCCGCCAAGCAAAATCGCTAACGTTGATGTTTCGCCAATAGAGCCTTGTACGGTTCCAAAGAAAGCATCTAACCAAGTAATTTGCCCCGAAAGCCCCTCAACACCGTTAGCCGCAACAATACTGAGCGTGGTAGCGCCGCTAAAACCGTCGACGGCCGTCCACACTGCATCGCCAGAAATTTCAGCAGGGTAAGCAAAAAACAAAAACGCCCTTCCCGTCAACGCGGGGTTTAGAAAGTTTTTGCCTGTGCCACCGAAAATTTCTTTACCGATAACCACACCGAACGAGATACCTAGCGCGACCTGCCACAACGGAATGTCAGGCGGCACAATAAGAGAAAAAAGAATAGACGTTACGAAAAACCCTTCGTTAACCTCATGCCCTCGAACAGTAGCGAACAAAACTTCCCAGAAGCCACCAACAACGAAGGTCACTGCATATATAGGTAAGAAATAGGCTGCCCCATAACTTAGATTATGCAACCAGTTGCCTGCGTCATGCCCAACAAAGAACAAACTATGCCAGTCAGTCGGGATAGAACCGATACCTGCCGCAATTGCCGTATTGGCCTGAAACCCTACGTTCCACATGCCAAAAAACATAGCAGGAAAGGTACAAAACCAAACAGTAATCATCATTCGTTTGAGATCAATCCCATCTCTCACATGCGCGTTCGAGCGAGTAACGCTCGACGGAGAGTAAAAAATTGTATCAACTGCCTCGAATAAGGCATACCAGCGCTCGTGCTTACCGCCTTTGTGGAAGTTTGGCTCGATACTGTCTAAAAATGCTCGAAGTCCCATGCCTAGCCCTCTTTCTCTATACGGGTCAAATTATCACGAAGAATTGGCCCGTATTCATATTTCCCAGGACAAACAAATGTGCACAATGCTAAATCTTCTTCATCAAGCTCCAAGCAACCCAAGAATTGAGCCTGCTCAGTATCCCCTACAATCAAAGACCGTAGCAGCTGCGTTGGCAGTATATCTAGTGGCATAATGCCTTCGTAAGTACCGATCGGCACCATCGCTCGGTCACTACCGTTTGTCGTCGTGGTAAAATTGAATCGCTTGCCAGAAAATAATTTCGATATATATATATTTAGTACCGAAAATTTATTGGGCCCAGGAGACAACCAACCCATGAACTCGCGCTGTCCTGGCTCTTCAATAACACTTACCTGATTGGCATATCGCCCTACAAAGTCAGCAGAATTCTTAGCGGTGCGGCCGCCGAGCACAGAACCCGAAATTTTTCGCGAAGTGCCGTCTTTAAGTTCGCCAGCAACCAAGTCTGAAATATTTGCACCAACTCGAGATCGAACCAAGCGAGGCTTCTTAACCATTGGCCCAGCCAAAGAAAACACTCGATCTGATGATATCTCACCGGTCACAAATAGCTTGCCAATTGCAATCACGTCCTGATACCCAATTGACCAAACAGTCTTTTTATCATGCACTGGGTCAATGAAATGGATGTGTGTACCGGCATTGCCAGCTGGATGCTTACCAGAGAAAGCCTTCACCTCGATACGGTCTGAAGGCGCGACCAACGGCTGTAAGCCAGCCTCTTGGCACACAAAGACCTTACCATCAGTAAGCTTTGATAGAACAACAGCCCCATTCTGAAATGCATCAGACTGCTCTGCGATTATTACCGCAGGATCTGCTGAAAGTGGGTGTGTATCCATAGCGGTGATAAAGATCGAGTTGGGAACTGAACCTGACTCTGGCACTTTACTATATGGCCGAGTTCGCAACGCGGTCCAAGCGCCTGACTCAATCAAGTTGCCTGCAACTTGCTCCCTAGAAATGCTAGTTAAAGCAGAAGCGTCATAGCTCTCGAATTGAACACTATCGTTGCCAGAAACTTCAATCACGATCGATTGAAAGACTCTTCGCTCACCGCGATTGATCTCTTTTATAGAGCCACTCGCAGGTGCTGTGTATTTTACGCCGGGCGTTTTCTTGTCTTCGAAAAGAAGCTGTCCTTTCTTAACCTGGTCGCCTACTTGAACCGCCATTGTTGGCTTCATACCAACATAATCAAAGCCTACAATTGCCACTCGGCTAACTGCATTACCTTGAGAAATGGACTGTTCAGGAGATCCGGTTATTGGAAGATCAAGGCCTTTCTTAATATTGATCATTCAATTCTGCCTAATCATCAGAAAATATTGAACCACTTCGCCTCCGTCAGCGCCAAACTGGACACTAATTAACCAAAAAAGCCCAAAATCAAGCCTTATTTGAAGAGACGAGCTAAAAAATCGCGACAATTATAATGACGCCGCAACGAATATGCCACACCGTATAACAAAAATACGCTCAGCAAATGAGGGCAGCCTCACCCATCACTGTTATTCAACAAAAAGCTTAATACAGAAGCAGCAACTCTGCTTGTTTTATTTACTCACAAAAAAACCCTTGGCTTTTCAGCCAAGGGTTTACAAAAACAGCAAAATTAGCCCGACTAACTAAGACAACTTAGGAAACGATGGATAAACCACGCCCGCCATTTGGTTAACAATCCGAATCACCTGGGCGCTATAGCCAAATTCATTGTCGTACCAAACATACAGAACAAGTCTTGACCCATTCGCTATTGTCGCGCGCGCATCTACGACACCCGCACGCCTAGAGCCGACAAAATCCGTCGAAACGACTTCCTCAGAGTTAACAAAGTCAATTTGTTTGGCGAGGGCCGAATGGAGCGAGACATCGCGCAAATAGTTATTTACGTCCTCAACCGAGGTGCCGTCTTTCAAATTCAAGTTAAGGATTGCCATGGATACGTTAGGGGTTGGAACCCTAATAGCGTTACCTGTTAGCTTTCCAGCCATCTCTGGGAGAGCTTTAGCCACAGCCTTTGCTGCCCCAGTTTCAGTAATAACCATATTCAGCGGAGCACTTCGCCCGCGTCGACTACCCTTATGATAGTTATCAATGAGGTTTTGATCATTGGTGAAAGAGTGCACAGTTTCAACGTGACCATCAATAATGCCAAACTCATCATCAATCGCCTTCAGGACAGGTGTGATGGCATTCGTCGTACAAGAAGCCGCCGACAGAATAGTATCCTCATCGGTTGCGTCGGAATGATTAATACCATAAACGATATTCTTGATATCGCCCTTACCCGGCGCCGTTAGCAAAACCTTTGACACGCCCTTTGACTTCAAGTGAAGCCCTAAACCATCTTCATCGCGCCAAATACCTGTATTATCAACGACGATCGCGTTATCAATACCATATTCGGTGTAATCGACTTTATCAGGCCCGTCTGAATAAATAACCTGTATTCGATTACCGTTTGCAACAATCTGGTTATTCTCGGAATCAACACTAATAGTCCCCTCGAAAGGACCATGCACGGAGTCACGCCGTAACAGGCTCGCTCTTTTCTCCAGATCGTTATCAGCTTTTCCGTGTCGAACAACGATCGCACGCAAACGCAAGTTGTTACCCCCGCCAGCCTTTTCGATTAAAATTCGAGCTAACAAACGCCCTATCCTACCGAAGCCATATAAGACCACGTCTTTCGAGTGCTCTTTCTGTGCCCGAGCAGTTTCCTCATCGTAACCGCCGGCAACTTCGGAAACCTCGGATTTCAAAAAATCCTCTAGCGAGGTGTCATCACCCAGCTCCGAATATCGAACTGCTAATTTTCCTATATCAATACGCGCTCGACCAAGATTCATCTCATCTAGTACTTTCAATACGGCGTATGTATCGTGCACAGACAACTCTTTATTCTCCACCTGACGAACAAAGCGATGCGACTTCAGTAAGCCAATGACTGACTGATTAATAATGGCCCGACCATAAATGGATGTGACCACATTATTCTTGCGGTACAACCGACCAATCATCGGAATCATCGCTTCAGCGATCGTCTCTCGATCAGTCCAATCAGAAAAACAGTTCTCTAGTACATCTTTATTCACGCTTGGCACCTCAGACATTGATCTGCGCTTGAAATTTGGGAGCCGTATTATCCTGATATCTCGCTCAATAATCAAACTCCCTTATGATCCCCAAAAAATTAAGCCCTTGATTCAAAACAAGCTCAAACTTTCAGCGTGATTTGCTACCCATCTGTTAGACAGTTGCTACACTCTTCTTAATAATCATATTTACTACCAATTCCACCAAACAAGCTCGAGAGAAGACAATCGTGTCACAGATTAGTGCACTCGTTGTTGATGACTCATCAACATCCAGAATGCTTTTGACCAAAATCCTTAAGAAGATGGAGGTACATTGCGAACAAGCTACGTCGGGCGAAGACGCCATTTCTCAGTTGAGCTGGTATCACCCAGACTTCATATTCCTTGATCATTTAATGCCAGGAATGGATGGCTTTGAAACATTAACTGAACTCAAGAAAAACCCCGAAACCAAACATATTCCTGTGATCATGTACACATCACAGCACGCCCATCGCTACTATGAAGAAGCTCACAAGCTCGGCGCTGCTGGCGTCATCTCTAAACAGATAGATAGAGACAAGCTCTACTTAATGTTAAATAGACTTTGCCAGAGCACTGAAGAGACCTCAAATGAAAAAGATAGCGATGTGCCTACAGTCTACGAGGAAGTTCAAAAGAACCTTACGCAATCGATCGATGACTCTGATAATGGACTTTTGTTCGCTCGAATCTCCACACTAGAAACTGCGTACGAAGAGCTACATGAAGAAAACAGAACCCTAAGGCTAGAGCTCACTCAAACAAAAGTACAACAAGAAGAACTCAAACATAAAAGCCAGCACATATCTTTTCCTCAAGTTATTTTGTCTACGTTCTTAGCGCTTGCTCTATTTGGATCAACGTTTACATGGTTTACTACTCAAAAAATCGAGCAAGCCTATATCGAAACGCAGTCTCGAGTAAAAATCATGAACGAGCTGATCAATGAGATCATTGATTTAATTGAACAGAAGTCTGATTCCTAATTGAGAGGCTCCCCTGGAAGAAATAAAGCTCAATAAACTATACCCCAAGCTGAGATTCTTAATTGTTGATGACTTCGAAAGCTTTCGCTCATCACTAAGGCTTATGCTGTCCTCATTTGGCGCCACCCAGGTTGAAATGGCGAGTACGGCCGACGATGCAATGCACAAATGCAAGTATGATTATTATGATGTGGTGCTATGTGATTTTAATTTGGGCGCAGGAAAAAACGGTCAGCAAATTCTAGAAGAGTTGAGAGTTACCAAACGAATCAAACACACACACCTGTTCATTATGATTACAGCCGACACCTCCAAAGATGTCGTTCTAGGCGCACGCGAATATCAACCTGACGCATATATCGCAAAGCCGATTACCCGCACTGTTTTAGAACAAAGGCTTGGGCAACTGCTAACACAACAAAAAATCTTGAAGCCAATTAACAAAGAGATTGATCTAGATAACTACTCAAAGGCTATATCTTTGTGCACGCAAATGATTGCAGACAATTCACGCTATAAATCCTGGTGCCTTCAAACACTCGCCCGGCTTTATACACTCATTGGCGATAACAGTAGCGCCGAAAAAGTATATCGGGATGTACTGAATGTGAGAGATGTGCCGTGGGCTCAGCTAGGCATGGGACAAGTGCTTAATTCCGAAGAACAGTTTCACGATGCAAAGACTGTCTTTAAAGAGGTAATAGCTAACAACCCGAACCTCATTGAAGCATATGACGGCATGTCCGAATCTTGCCTAAAACTTAGACAGCCCAAAGAGGCACAAGCGGTGCTTCAAGAGGCTGTAAAACTTTCGCCTCGACTCGTCCTCCGCCAAGAAAAATTAGGTAATATTTGCTTAAAAAATAACGACCTAACTAGCGCAACGTCAGCATTCAGGCAAGCTGTAAGCTATGGTGAAAATTCAGTTCATGAAAAGCCTGACCACTATCTTGACCTAGGTCGCTGCCTATCCGACCTTTCTAGAGACAAAGATACCGAAGAAGCTAAAGCTCTCGCAAAAGAGGCAATTAACGTGCTCGAAAAAGCGAGCACAAAATATTGCGACAATGAGGATGCTAGCGTTAGCGCGCTCTTGATTGAATCCCGAGTATTCAAAGGGCAGCGTCAAGATGAGAAAGCGGCCGACACCCTTCATAAAGCAGAGTGCTTAATTGAAGAGTCTGAGCTTTCTGCGGAAGTAGGTATCGAGCTTGCAAAAACGCTTTATGACCTAGGCCAGGAAGAAAGAGCTGAAACGCTTCTAGTGGAGCTATCAAATCGCTTCCACAATGACGCGGAAATTCACGCGAAAATTGAAGCATTGATGGATGAGCCCGAAGATCTAGAGACTCGCCTCAAAGCAAAAGAGCTAAACAAGCAGGCAATAAGATGTGTCGATGAAGGCCGAATCGAAGATGCGATTTCTTCGTTTGAATCAGCACTGACGTTAACCCCGAAACACGCCGCGCTAAATCTTAATTTCGTGCAAGTCTTGATCAAGCTATACAAGAACATGCCAGAGCCTGCACAACTGAGCAAGGCTAACACAGCCCTTGAACGCATAAAGCATATCCCAGAACAACATAACCAATTCAAACGCCTAGAGCACTTTACAAAATTGACAGCGACGTTAGCAGCGAATAGTCAAAACGAAGGAGCATCACAGTGAGCAATGAGCAAGAACATCCAGACTTTTCACTAATCATAGCCTCGGCAGTTCATGATATGAAAAACTCACTAAGCATGTTAATTCACTCGGTAGATAATCTGTGCGACGGTATACCCGAGGACATAAAATCAGAGCTCAACACCTCAACCATCAAGTATGAGGCAGAGCGCGTAAACAGTTTTTTGGTTCAGCTACTCGGACTTTACCGACTTCAAAACCAAAAACTAAGCTTACATATTGACGAATACTACGTTTCCGATCTTTTGGACGAACACAAAGCCCAGTACCAAGAAGTATTCGACAGTCGTAACATTGAGCTACTCATCTCTACCGACCCCTCGTTAACATGGTATTTCGATCGTGAATTGATACTTGGCGTTGTAAACAATGCCTTGAACAACGCTTCGCGTTATACCAACAAAACCATAGAGCTTTGCGCCTTTGTTGAGGATAACCAATTAGTTATTCAAGTGCATGACGACGGCGAGGGATATCCTCAAGCCATGCTAGAAACAGACCCTGCAGATATCAATAAAAATATCAATTTTAGAACTGGCAGCACTAGTCTTGGTCTTTATTTCGCAGCAAAGGTAGCCGCACTTCACCAAGTAAAAGATATTTCTGGGAAAATAGTGCTAGACAATGGCGGCAGGCAAAACGGCGGCGTTTTTTCCGTTTACCTACCGTAGGCTAAAAAACTAACGAGGAGAAATCGTGTAACTTGAGTTCGGTCCGTAGGTGATATCGCTCATATAGATACTGCCCAACGTCGGGCCAGATGTATTACCCTTAACTCTCATATTCTCCATACTGATTCGATCAATTGACTTCGGCATGTAAAATTTCATTTTACCGCCTTCAAGCATTTCCATCATGGGCTTGTCCGTATGATACTCCAAGCCTTCGATAGTTATATCCGCTTCAATCAAACTAGATATTGGTCCCAAGCCTGCAACGGTAAGAACCGTGTCGGCTAACTCGCCCGCAATCTGTTCATCTTCAGGCTCTTCCAAGTCGCCATCATCTTGATACTTGTGGAACATTCCAGCCGCGACGCCATCTGCATTTTGTCCAATCCCAATTCCCGGAGCCATTCCAGGGAAGAAACCTTGTGCGCTAACATCTGATAAAGCCTCATCATCTAAAGCTTGAAGCCCTTTGAGGCCTCCTAACTGCTTATCAGTTACTTCAACGCGATGGTTGTTGGTTAACGGCAACGCTGATGGTGATGCCGCAAGCGCAAACATCGGCTGTAAAGGAGCAACGACCAGTGTCACTGCAGCGGTCGCCAAACGATAATTTTTCTGATGACGTAGAACGCGCTTCAGATCCTTTTCACGGATCCATTCACGCTCTAGTAGCACTTCACCTAGTAAACAGCCACGGTCTGCTTGAGCAACCAAAGCCTCCGCTAACTGACTTTCAGTAATATAACCACGATTAACTAATAGACGCCCGATTCTGGACTTCTGTATCTGCTCATGATGGCGCACGTTGTTCTACTCCCGTCGGAAAGATGATCAAACCGTTATGGTGAGTAATAGTGGACCCTAACGAGCACAATGTATGTGGGTAATTAATTTCTCGTGGTAACGGATTGTTAGCGACTGTCCAGTACTGTTAAAGAACCAGATCCGCGAGACAGAACAAGAAACAAAAATACGGAGCTCTACAGAAAAACCATTTATAATTTAATAGCTTATTGAATATACTGTTAGGTAACACAACACTTGAGACAAACGGACGGATGACACATGAGCAACAGACAGCCACTGCTTTTTCGCAAAGTTGCGAAAACACTCACTCTTTTGCTAACCCTCGCTTCGAGCCAGGCTTGGTCTCAAACACAGGAAACGACAAAAACAGCTACCATTACAACCAATTTGGGTACTATTACGGTTGAGCTTTACGAAAGCACCGCACCGATTACCGTCGCCAATTTTGTTGAGTACGCAAAGTCAGGCTTCTACAACAACACAATATTTCACAGGGTCATCCCGGGCTTTATGGTGCAGGGCGGAGGATTCGATGCTCAACTTCGCCGCAAGGCGACACAAGCACCAATCAAAAATGAAGCCAGCCCCAAACTCAGAAACCTTATTGGTACTTTAGCTATGGCGCGGACCTCAGCACCAGACTCTGCAACATCTCAATTCTTTATTAATGTTGCAGACAATCAGTTTCTAGACCGAACTCTCGCCAATCCTGGCTATGCCGTGTTCGGGAAAGTCATCGCAGGAATGGCAAGCGTATACCAAATCGCTGACAAACCAACCGGGCCAAGCCAAGGAATGCAAAACGTTCCGATTGAACCAATCACAATAGAAAAAGTTATCGTCGAAACAAAACCAACACCACCCCCACTAGCTAAGCCTGTCGCTAGTCCTTAGTAAGCGCCAACAAAAAACATATAGACACTCTACCCTTCGCGACCGGCGATACCCCAATGAATAAAATCACCCCAGCCCAACGTCTGCAGAGTTGTTTTGTGCGCAGTCATTACAGGGACGCACTTGTCACGCATGACTCAGCATCCCCGTTTACTATCGTCGATGGAAGTTTTGGTCATGGCGTAAATTTTTTACTCGCCCTTTCTCTTTGGCGAGAACTACGAAACCCAAAGCCCCCTCTCCACTATATTGCAATTGCTGAAAACCCTTTATCGAAAAACATCCTATCTAAAACGTTAGCTGCCCTACCAGACCTTAGGGAAGAAAGAGACTTACTTCTTAACAGCTACCCTAGCCTCATAGAAGGCAGTCACACTCTTAAACTTTTAGGCGGACAGGTTACACTGCAGATTATTATTGACGTACCCAACAAGCTCTCAGACTTTACTTTTACTGCGGATAAATGGCTAATGGAAGGTGGGTTGATCAGCGTACTGGACGATGACATAAATGCCGGATGGCTTCTGCAGTTGTTGAAAACACGGTCCCGCCACAACGCATATGTTTCTTGCATATCAAAGTCGTTTACGGCATCTACGAAAGAAAATTTAGAAAAATTAGGTTTCACCGTTAGCCATGAGAAGCAGACAGAGTTTGCACTGCTAACCGCCAAAAGAACGCTAGAAAACGGCCAACAAGCAGGTTACTACTCAAGCTCCCTGCCCAGCTGGATACACCCTAGTAGCTGCCTAGTGCGTCCGAAACAGGGTATTGATGTTAAGGATGTCATTATTATTGGCGCAGGACTCGCTGGGTTAACAACCGCTTGGACGCTAGCAGAGCAAGGGCTATCGACAACCATCATTGATAGCCAAGCGGCCCCCGTCATGGGCGCGTCAGGTCAAACTTGCCTCATAATGTATTCGAAACTTCCAACGATTATGAATCAAGAAGCAAAACTCGCTCTAGCATGTACGCAGTTTAGCCAACAGTTCTTCTCCCGACTATCTGAAAATGCAGCGCTAGAAGACAAACTATGGGATCAAAGGGGCGTGCTTCAATTAGATTGGAACCCGCAGGAGCTAGAGAAAAATAACCGCCGAAGCGAAAAACTCAACCTTCCTTCCGATTTCATGGAAAAGATCAGTACAGAAGAAGCCTGCCTAATTAGCGGAAGCCAACTTGAAAAAGGAGGTTTATGGTTCCCCAAGAATGGAATCGTTTACCCTGGAGCGTTGGCAAAACGCTGCACGGCTCACCCAAACATCCACAGTATATTCAACTGTAAAGCCAACAGTTTTAGTTTCGATGATGAAACCGAGACATGGAGTGTCACGACAAACTCTCATGGCTTATTACGCAGTCGTTATCTGGTTGTTGCATGCGCCTACGAAGCTCAAACTTTTCCACAGACTAATCAATTTCCTGTGAGGCTTATTCGTGGTCAAACCAGCACAATTAAGCACGAAGGTTTATCAACACCTAGCTGCGTATTATGTGGCGAAGGGTATCTTGCAGCTACGAGCAAAGGGGCACATATTGGCGCAACTTACGACCTTAACAACTCGAGCGATAAACCGGAAATAAAAGACCACCTAGCGAATATTCATAAGCTCGCGCGCTGGCTTCCTGAATGGGATAAATCTGAATTACTGAACGCATCCGACTATTCTACAAAAGCAGGCCTTCGTTGCACGACCCGAGACTACAACCCAATTGTAGGAGCAGTACCAAAATTCCGCTCCATGCAAGAAAAATTCTCACGACTAAGACAGGACGCAATGGCCTGCAAGGGAATAAAAGGAGACTATTACAAAAATCTATTTATAAATATTGGTCACGGTTCAAAAGGCGTTGTAACAACGCCCATGGCAGCAGAAATTATTACAAGCGAAATAGTCAACGCACCGCTGCCCATCAGCGCAGAGCTATCAAAAATGCTTCACCCTGCTAGATTTTTAATAAAAAACCTTGTGCAAAATAAGATATAGTTTGGTGATTAGAAGTCAGGACTGAGCTTACGCCCATCAAAAGCAAACGCCGATATTCGATAACGAGGAGAGGAGTCTCCAGAGGTAAAGTCTTCCTGCCATAAAACAAGGAACTTACTCTCCCCCACTGAAATACTGTCTATAGCCTGATCATTACCGGGCGTACCAAACTGTGTAATCGTACGCAGCCTCACGCCGTCTTCAGTCGATATGACCGCTAAAAAGGCATCCTCTTCACCCACCGAAATATTGTTGTCAAACTCACCCGTGGTTGTTCCAAAAACGCCTAGTAACTCTTTATCAACCAAATAACTTTGAGATGCGGCGATTTCCGTACCATTAGTAGAAATAACCAAGCTTGATCTTCCCTCAAGCGTTGCATCTGAAAGGCTGACAAAAACATCCCGGGTCCGGCTCGCCGAGGCTTCGCCGGAGAAGGGACTGCTCGACCCGTCGCTCAAAATCGTAAACGTATCTCCCACCGGGTTTGCTAAAGACGATCGAAAATAGTGTGGTGAAATAGGTAGCAACGAAAAATCTTCCACATCACTATCAATATCTCCGTCTTGATCTAACAACCTCAAAAATGCCCTGCGCCCGTCAATATCATTTGATATAAGCGGGTATATCTCTAACCTTCCCGCCGCTAGCGCTAGAACAGAATTAGGCTCTTCGTTACCAACAAAAGTCGCCCACTGCTTCGCACCATCGATTGTTCTTAAGCTGTATACGAACCCGTCACCGCCGCCACGATTGATCTGCGATCCACCTTCTCCATCGAACTGTAAACCCTCCGTACTGCCATAAATATAAAGCGTAACGTTATTTAGAGAAACTCCATCCACCAAGTCGTTGGACTCAGTGCCGTATTGAGCATCGAACTTCAAAGAAGTAAGGCCCGCATCGTCAAAGGAATACCCCGTCACTAAAATATCAACCAACCCTTTATGATCGCCGTTAAACGCTGCATCAACCTCACTCACTACCGTTAGAACAGCGTCTTCTGCCTCAGCAAAGATAAGGTCCTTTGGGCTTATATTAACGCCAGGCTTTCTAATAAGAATATCATTTGAAGCGTCGGTTAAACGATAGCGGCTTCCATCACGATACATTGCAGATACAACGCCATAGCTAAACCCTAGGGAGTCGACCGCATGCTTCAATACATATACACGACCATCTATATCACCTGCGATTGCAACGACTCGCACCTCATTATCTGCCAATGTTACGAGTTCATTTTCAGGCAAACCACCAAAAGGCCACTCATTAACTGTAAATACAGACGCGTCTTCATCATCAATGTAATCTGCTGCACTAAACAAAACGACCTCAGGATCTGGTCCAAGCTTATCAGCAGTAGGAGCCACAACCCGCACCCCCATAGATGAGTCTCTCTCCCCTTCCGGAAATACGGCAATGCCAGTTTGAGGCACAAGCTCAAATGAGCTTGGCTCTGCCGTCGTTAGGCGCTCGTCAACACCGAAATTTAGATACGTCTCAGCCCCGCTGATTGATAGCTTCAGCGGAACATTCGCGCTTTCGGAGACGTTAATAACGCCAACGACAGGCTCAACCGCTATCGAGCCTTCGTTATCTGTAATTTCAAAAAAAGATTCCTCAATCGCCGAGATATCGACCACGGCACCAACCCCATCAAACAACTCAATTTTAAACCCTTCCTCACCTTCGACCACAGTATCGTCAAAAACTTGAACCGTGATCATGCAAAACCTAGCACCCGGCTCGAAAATCAACCTACCTTCGCTTGCGACGAAATCAACATCAGGTCGTGCAACCCCAAGGTTTCCGCTACCGGTTTCTAAGTCAGACTCCTCATAGTCGGACGTTATGCGATAAGAAATAGAAAAAGACTCCAACAGACCACGCTGTAGATTAATGCCTATAGCGGTTGTTCTCACAGGGCGGCCGTCAATTTCTGATACGAAGGGGTACGCCGACTCTTTAATGTTATTGCAGTAAAAAGCCTCGCGTCCGTTTGCTAAGTTATTCAGCGCAGAATCAAAGATTCCTAGGTTATCGGCCCTTTCACCAAGCGATGATGCCTGAGGGTAAGCCAAGGTGGGTGTGAGCAAATTATAGACAAACTCTTCTACAATCGTGTTTATGCCATCGGTCACTTCAATATAATACGCGGACTTTGTAGTGCTAGATGAATCACTATCATCCGCCGCCAGCACTGCTCCTTGAAGCCTAAATGAAGACTTTGCCCCACCACCTTCCAAGATATTAAATTCAAGACCGTTTTCTGCCTGAAGCGTATCAAACCCAAACCCCTCTGGCTGCTCTTTTAGGTACCGGTATCGATAGGGAGCCTGTCCACCACTAACACCAAACTCTACATCAAATCTTGTTCCAGAATACAAAGTGCTTACTGGCGTACCAATGAGCCTAAGCGGACCATATGCCTCAGGCGCGTCGAATGACTGCTCCGTCTCACACGCTGAAAGTAATAGTGAAAAGACTGAGAACCAAAAAATATTCGATATTTTATTCAATTTATGACACGCCGGCATAGTGGATTCTGAAAGGGGCTATAGTAAACAGTGTCTTGATGATATTAGACGAAAAAGCGAGATAACAGCTTATCTTACGGGGAATGACTTGTCGGTCACACAAATTTTTCAATAGTTACAAAATGATCTTGAACAAGTCATCACAGCCCAACGAACTTCGTGATTAGCAAAGCGACTATTGATCGAAAAAACGGTCCAACTCTGGCTCAAAAACAACCCTTATGCCCAGGTCTTGAGCTTTAGTCAATTTAGAACCGGCCTTATCGCCAGCAATCAAGTAGTCTGTTTTCTTTGAGACGCTACCTGACACCTTGGCACCCAGCCCAAGTAAGCGCTGCTTCAACTCATCTCGGGTGTAAGAACCAAATGTTCCAGTTATCACCATTATTCTGCCAGCTAAAGTACCAGCCGTCTCCACTGCCGCTGGCTTGTCCCAAACGATACCAGCAGCTAATAAACCCTCAATCATCTCTTGATTCTTTGTCGACGAAAAAAATTGATGAATATTTTTAGCGACGATAGGCCCTACATCCTCAACTAACAAAAACTCTTCCTCATCAAGTTGACTTATTACCGCTATGTCACCATACGCTGCCGATAAAGACCTTGCCGTCGCCTCACCAACCTCTCTTATACCTAACGAAAAAAGAAACCGCGGCAAAGTCGTTTTCTTAGAAGACTCGATAGCCGAAACAAGCTTCTCTGCAGACTTTTCAGCCATCCTATCTAGAAGTACAAGGTCAGCGACACGAAGGTCATAAATATCAGTAACGCAATTCAATAACTTTTTATCAACAAGCTGTGCGACTAACTTCTCTCCAAAACCGTCTATATCCATGGCCTTGCGAGAAACGAAATGCTTAATGGACTCTTTTAGCTGAGCTGGACACAACAACGCACCTGAACACCTTATCGCCGCCTCTTCGTCAACTGAGACAACCTCAGATCCACAGATAGGACACTTCGTCGGTATCGCAATGGTAGTGGCAGTCTTTGGCCTGCGTTCTGCCACAACTCTGACGACTTTAGGAATAACATCCCCAGCACGATGGACAACCACGCTATCGCCAAGCCTGATATCAAGGCGATTAATTTCATCGACATTATGAAGCGTGGCATTACTAACGGTGACACCACCTACGAATACGGGTTCCAAGCGAGCAACCGGCGTTAGAGCTCCAGTTCGTCCTACTTGGAATTCAACCCCCAAAAGCGAAGTCACCGCCTCTTCCGCAGGAAACTTGTAAGCCATTGCCCATCTAGGCGCCCGCGACACAAAACCCAGCTTATCTTGTTGGGCAAAACTATTTACTTTGTATACGATCCCGTCAATATCGTAATCAAGATCGGGCCTTAGCTTTGTCAGCATCAAGCGATAGGATTCGCACTCAGCAGTGCCAATAAGCTTTTCAACATGCTCATTGACAGCGAAACCCCAACCTCGAAGAGCGACCATTGCATCGTAATGGTTATCCGGCACCCTTCCTCCATCATAGTAACCAATAGCGTAAGCAAACATATGCAGGCGACGATTAGCCGTAGTTTTGGAATCAAGCTGACGCAAACTCCCCGACGCGGCATTGCGTGGGTTTACAAAAGGCTTCTCTCCCAAAGCTTGAGCCTGCTCATTCAGACGATGGAAAACAGCTTTAGGCATTAATACTTCACCGCGCACTTCAAGTTCGGAAGGATAAGACGAGCCGCTTAAGGAAAGAGGAATCGAATAGATTGTGCGTATGTTTTGAGTAACGTCTTCACCGGTCTCTCCATCGCCTCTTGTGGCAGCATACTCAAGCTTCCCATCGCGATAGAACAAGCTAATAGCAACACCATCAAATTTCGGCTCCGCAACAAACGCCAGATCCGAACTCTCACTCAGTTTATCTGCAACTTTGGTAACAAAAGCGCTTAACTCGTCTGCGCTAAATAGGTTGTCGAGCGACAACATTGGAATTTTGTGAGTAACCTGATTAAACGCCTCTAGCGGCGCGGCACCGACCCGCTGCGTCGGAGAGTCCGACGAAACCAGCTCGGGATGTTTTTTCTCTAACGAAAGGAGAGACTGAAAAAGCCGATCATACTCGGCGTCAGGAATAGATGGCTCATTTAAAACATAATAACGATGGTTGTGTTTATTTAACTCATCACGCAATCCGGTGACGCGCTCTAAAAGCTCTGTCATTTTTAACTGTCAGTCACAAATCAAGATGGAGGGGGAACACTTTTTACACTTTTGCGCGAGATAGTTGCTTGCGCTCAAAGTCTCTAACACGCGTTCTAAAGTGTTCAATGGTTTGCTTCGTCAAAACACTTCGGCGCTCATCACTAAGCTCGCCTTTCAGGTTCGTTGCAAAACACTGCGCTGTTTCAAGCATGTAATCAAATGCTTTCATGTAGTTTTTTGGGCCTGGCAAGCTTAAAAAGAAACTAACACCAGGGGTTTCCAAACTATCCATCACTGCTGGGTCAAAATAACCGGGCTCAACTGCGTTCGCGACACTAAACTGAATAGGACTAAGCAAGTCCTCCTCTTCATGACGGTGAAAAATGGACATATCTCCATGGTCCATTCCGCATGCCTCTAGCAACTTCTTAATTTCTTGTCCGCTAAATACCTGATTCGCTTTGGCATCAACGTTTATCACAATCACTTCTTGGTCAACCAATGCCTGAATATCACGACCGTCTTTGTCTACTTTTCCTTTGGCATTTTCCTTAGGTTTAGCTTTCGTTTTACTACTTTGTTTTTTTGTTGTTTCGACGTTAGCAGAAAAGCTTTCAGACACTGAAGACGTGTTCAAAGGTACCGTAGGACGGTCAGAAATATCTGCGGAAATTGGCACATCCGCAGACGAAGAAAACCCGCCCTCATCGCTGGCACTAAAAGCGGCTGCATTCTCAGCCTCAAGCTTTTCAGCGAGAGCGCCAACGGTGTCCCCTTCTGAAGGAATAATACGGGCACCACCGCCAGGAAGCTCGGGGTTGTAGTCATCATCTAAAGGCGTCGATTCAATTTCCCCGCCCATGTTACGGGACATTTTCAACGAATCTTGCTTCGCTAATCGCATCCGGCGATAACCATCGACCAAGATGCCTAGAATAATCACAATACCAACGACGATTAACCAATCTCTAAAATTCATTTTGGTGATCAATATTCCTAGATTAAAGATCCAACTGAGACCTATTTTTTTCCAAAATAAAAACCCCAGCGTTGTAGCGATATAGTAACGGTAAATCTACGCCAAGGCCAAGCGCCTCAGACACTTGTCGCACAAATGCAGATTAAAAATTCGTTAAGCTTGAGCTAACGCTGCCGCTTCATCCACATCGACCGAGACCAAACGAGACACGCCCGGTTCCGACATTGTGACGCCCATTAACTGGTCAGCTTTCTCCATCGATACTTTGTTATGCGAAATATAGATAAACTGTACTCTGTCGGACATCTCTTTAACAATTGCCGCGAAACGGCCCACATTAGCGTCATCCAGCGGTGCATCTACTTCATCCAACATACAAAATGGTGCCGGATTAAGCTCAAAAATCGCAAAAACTAAGGCAATTGCAGTCAGTGCTTTTTCACCGCCTGATAACAGGTGAATCGTTGAATTTTTCTTGCCGGGTGGGCGCGCAATAATGGCAACGCCGGTTTCCAGCAAGTCTGCTTCAGTAAGCTCTAGATGCGCACTACCACCACCAAATATCTTGGGAAACAATTCCTGCAGACCTTCATTCACCTGATCATAGGTTTCTTTGAACCTAGCTCTTGTCTCTCGATCAATTTTCTTAATCGCATCCACTAATATTTCAAGCGCCGAATGGAGCTCGTCATTCTGCTTATCAAGATAGCGCTTACGCTCAGCTTTTTCATCATACTCATCAACGGCGGCTAAATTGATCGCTCCCAAGCGCTGAATCTTATTCGCTAACGATGCCAACGAAGACTCACAATTAGCAATACTGTCGTCAACAGACAGCTCAGCCTCCACACTTTCCAGAGCAAAGCCTTGTTGTTCTATTTTCTCGGTAAGCCCGGCCTGAGTGATATCAAGGGCCTGTTTTTCCATTCTCAATGACGCCAAACGCTCCCTGTTTGCTTGAATTTCTGACTCACAAGACATCCGAAAATGCTCAGACTTTCGAATCGCATCGGCGACCTCATCAAGCTCTCGTCTTGCATCTCCCATTTTATCCTCAAGGACTGCACGCGAATCCAATAACCCTTCAAGGCGAAGATTGTCGTCCTCCAGACTCTCTTCGCTAACCGTTGCGATTGCGAGCTCCTCCATCTCCTCTTGTATCCGGAGTTCATCATCGCGCAGTTGACTTAACGTTTGTTCTAGCAAGCCCTTCTGGCTCACATGCTTCTGGTAACGCAACTCCAATCCGTGAACGTGCGCCTGCAAGCGCTGCAATTCCCTTGAATTACGTTCGATTTGAGACCGTGCCCTGTCTCGCTCAAGCGAAAAACTTTCTCGTTCCACATCAAGAGATTCCTGTGCATGCAAGGCAACAACCAGACGCTCTTCGTCCCGCGCAATCACTTCATCTTGTTCCGACAAGCCCTGAACAAGCATACCTAGCTCGGCCTGAGCCCTCGCTAATCTAATCTCTTGCTGTTCGGCCCGAGCCTGAAATGCACTTTGTTTCGCTCGCAGCTGAGAAAGTTCAAGCTCAAACGCTCTCAGATTCGACCGCAGTGCTTGATCCGCTTTAATGGAATCCAGCACTTCTTGATTCAAGGACTCATATTGATTTTCAAGCGCCGCCAATTGCTCAGAAAAAACCTCGTGCTGAGCGCCCAATACTTTTATCTGCGACTCACGTGCAACCATTCCGGACTGCTCAGGCGCCGGATTATAATAACGCACCCAACTGCTTCCCAGCCACGTACCATCCGGCATAATTATCGACTGGTCATCCTCTAACGAAGACAGAGCTAACTGGGCCTGCTCAGCACTGGAAACACAACAGATTTTGTTCAACCAAGGGTAAAACGCCGTCACACCGTCAACGCATGCAGCCAAGGAGCCATTCACAGCTTCACAACCACTCGACTCCGACGACACGATACTGAGGCTACCAGACAAGCGGGCACTTAAAGCATTCTGCGAAGAGGAAGCAACAAGGCGCGTCAAATCGGCTTTTGCATCACAAAAGACTGCCTGCATATGCTCGCCCAAAACATGCTCGACAGCCAATTCCCAGCCCGCCTCAACACGAACCCGAGAATACAAACGCGATGCATCATCAAAACCCTGCTCTCGCAATACCATAACGTCGTCACCAGCGGCACGCCTTTGCGCCTGCGCCTGCAATTCAGTCAGCGACGAAAGCAATGCATGACTATCACGCACCGACGAAAGCACCACAGTTTTTTCCTTTTCCAGCCCTGACAGTTGTGTCCGAAGATCAGCAGATTCTTCTTGATGAGACTCTAGCTCTGCTTGCGCACAATCCACACGTTCTTGCGCCTGCTCAACGCTCAATGCCGAACTCTCCAGTCCGCTCTGATCTAACTCCTTTGATAACTCGTCACACTCTTTTTCAAGACGAGTTTGGCGCGCATATTGTTCTGCGCGACCTGCACGCGCCTGCTCAAGCCTAGAAGCGAGAGCGTCTTTGCTACGTTGCGCATCTCTAAACTTATGATCAAATCTATCCCATTTTTCTTCCCATTCTAGCGAAACCGCTTCGCCATCTTCTGCCATCAATCGCGTTTGCTGCACCTGCTCACGAACTTCTTCTAGTTCTGGCTCAAGCTCCAGTATAAGAGCCTGCAACTCTTCTAGCTCGCTCTCTAACTCCGTTTTGCGCGCGCTCACGACCTGGCCATCTCGTTTCAATTTTTGCTCGCTAGCGGCCTTAGCCGCAGCCTGCTCTCGCCGATACTTCAAAGCTTGCTCTAGCTTTGCAACCTCACCACCGAGTGCATAAAACTTACTTTGAATCGCCGCAAATGCTTCTTGCTTGGAGTGATGTTCCAAACGCGAACGCTCTATCAAAGACTCATTCTCGGTTCGCGCCAAAACTGCCTTTTCAACCAGCGTCTCTTCTTCACCAATTGAACGTGCAAATTTACTTGCCTCAAGACCAAGGGCCAGCCAATTCAGCGCGTGTAATTTCGCCGCAGTAAGCCGCTCGTCCTTTTTATACTCGCTGTACTTTTCAGCAGCTTTTGCTTGCCGAGATAAATGCGCGAGTTGCTTTCCCAGCTCTTCACGCAGGTCTGCCAAGCGGTCAAGGTTTTCGCGAGTACGCGCTATACGGTTTTCAGTATCCCGTCGGCGCTCTTTGTACTTCGAAATACCCGCGGCTTCTTCTAAGTAGACGCGCAACTCCTCCGGCTTAGACTCTATCAAGCGAGAGATCATGCCTTGCTCTATGATCGCGTAACTTCTTGGACCCATTCCTGTACCAAGGAAAATATCAGTAACGTCGCGCCGCCGGCACTTTGCACCGTTTAGATAGTATTGAGACACACCCTCTCGCGTTACCTTTCGGCGAATAGAAATCTCGTTGAACGCCGCATATTCACCAACCAATTTTCCCGCCGTATTATCGAACAAAAGCTCGATCGACGCCTGACCAACGGGCTGCCTACCAGTCGAGCCATTAAAAATAACGTCTGTCATTGATTCGCCGCGCAGGTTCTTAGCCGAACTCTCCCCCATCACCCAACGGACAGCGTCAATCACATTTGACTTGCCACAGCCGTTCGGACCTACGATCGCAGTCATATTGTGCGGGAATGAAACCGTAGTCGCATCGACGAAAGACTTAAAACCCGCCAGTTTTATTGACTTCAAACGCATTTAAATGACCTGCCTCAACTAACCGTCCCTCTTTAATAGCTCACTTGTAAGCGTAAACTAGCCCGCCGTATGCAAGCTCAGGCCTTAGAATATATTCAGCTCAGATTCTAGATCAGATTCCACAATGATAAAACTAAACGAAGACAATCATCTCCACTCTTTAATTCACTACATTATTTTGACGTCACCCACTCATGAAAGCTGCCAAATATTGCCGTTTTTTTGACAAAAACAACATGCCGCGCAAACTTTATGCTCACATACTGTTGTTTTACAACACCTTTTAGACCATGGCACACAAATAGCTTATATCCAATCAGCGATGAAATAGCTTAATACAGGTGCAGACATGAGAAAATCCGATAACAACGCCGATACGATAGATTTTAACAAAGCGAAATTAGTATCTACGTTCAACGACATCAGTCGTCAATACGGTGACAACAACGATATAATCTCAAAGCTCACTCGCCGTCTGCAGACGACACTCGACACAAGAAAAATCGTTGAGCTTTTTTCGGACGAGCTTTCTCAAGTTATCAAGTTTCAGCAGTTCTCATACCAAGGCGCTGATAACATCTCGTTCAAGAGTAACGATAAGGCTGGCGTACACTCTTGCCAGTTCAACCTTAGCTTGGACCATGAGGCACTGGGTACAATTAAGCTCTCGCGAAAAACACGTTTCTTAGAAGAAGAAATGGCGATTATTGAGCGCTTGGCAAGCACGCTTGTTTTTCCTTTAAACAACGCAAAAATGTATTACGCTGCTTTACAGTCAGCACTGATTGACGAACTAACAGGACTAGGCAACAAGCGCGCTCTTCAGTCAGATTTGCATCGAGAAGCCGAACGCTCTGTTCGCAGAAACACGCCGCTCTCCGTCGTCATTCTAGACTTGGATCATTTCAAAGCAATTAACGACACGCATGGGCACCTAGCGGGCGATCAAGTACTTCAGAATCTAGCAAAAACATTGAGCGCCTCTGCCCGTCAAAGCGATCTTTGTTTTCGGTATGGCGGCGAAGAATTTTTAGTCATTCTAGACGAGACAAGCCCAGCCCAAGCCGCTCTAATTTGTGAGCGCCTAAGACTCTCGATTGCGCAACAAAACTTCTATTACGGGGCAAAGCCGATCCCTGTGACAGCAAGCCTTGGCTGCGCAACACTGCAAGAAGGCGAATCATTAGAAGACTTTATTGGCCGAGCAGACAAAGCGCTCTACGTTGCCAAAGACAGCGGCCGCAATCAATCTGTCTGCTTTGAAAACTTGGATCCAGTTGATAGTGAACAAGGAGATGTCAGCCAAACAGCTTAAGTTCTGACTGAACTGGCAAAAAAAAGCGCTCTTTATCGAGAGCGCTTTCCAGAAAAACCTTTGCGGTGCATCGCACGTTTATGTCGCCGAGAGTCATCTTCAACACTTTTAACATCGCGACGCTTAACCCTGATAGGGTCCATACCAACGAGCGAACGAAGCTCATTAACATCTTTGTTATTTAGCTCTTCCCATGCACCCACTTTTAAACGGCTTGATAGAAAAATACAACCATACCTAACACGCTTAAGACGACTTACTTGTATCCCTTGCGACTCCCAAAGACGTCGAACCTCGCGATTCTTACCTTCCATTAAGACCGCATGAAACCACTCATTGGACGAATCTCCACCAGCGCGCTGAAGATCGGTAAACTTCGCCATACCATCTTCGAGTAGAACGCCCTCTTTGAGGCGCTCCATCATTTCGTCGTCAACGCCACCACGAACTCTAACCGCATACTCCCTATCAACTTCATAAGAAGGATGCATCAGCCTGTTTGCTAACTCGCCATCGGTTGTCAAAATGAGGAGACCAGAGGTATTGATATCTAAACGGCCAACCGAGATCCAACGTTGATTCTTCAGCTTCGGCAGGTTCTCGAAAATAGTAGGACGGCCGCCCGGGTCTGAGCGAGAACAAATCACACCTTCCGGTTTACTGTATACGATCACTCGGTACTCTTGCTCAGACGCTGAAGCGAGGGCACTGACCTTTTTTCCATCTAAGTAAACCCGATCTTTCGGCACAACACGCACGCCAAGGGTAGCTTTCTCACCGTTCACTTCAATTCGACCTTCTGAGATCCAGCGCTCTACCTCGCGCCGTGACCCCACACCCGCCTGAGCCAATACTTTTTGTAACCGTTCACCTTTATCGACGTTCTCACTCATGCGATTGTCTATGCCTTATTTACTAATAGAGATGTAAAACTATGAACTCTGAGTTTCACTAACTTTCAAAATTTCTTGCTTAAGCTCTTCATACGTATGGACAGCAGGAAACTGCGGAAACTCGTCGATAACGTTTTGCGGCGATTTGAACAAAATTCCGGCTTCCGCTTGTTTTAGCATCGTGGTGTCGTTGTATGAATCACCGGCAGCAATAACGCGGTAGTTCAACAATTGAAATGCCCTAACCGATTGACGCTTCGGGTCTTTCTGGCGCAAGTGATAATTAACAATATCGCCATTATCGTTGACTTCGAGCTTATGGCAGAACAGGGTTGGATGCCCTAACTTTGCCATCAAAGGCATACCGAATTCGTAAAAGGTGTCTGACAGAATGATGACTTGAAAGCGCGTATTCAGCCATTCCACAAACTCTTTTGCACCGGGGATTGGGTCCAATGTATCAATGACTTCTTGTATTTCCTTAATGCCGTAGCCATGCTTAGCCAGAATATCAAGGCGCTGCCTCATTAGGACATCGTAGTCAGGAATATCACGCGTGGTTGCTTTCAGCTCGTCGATCCCGGTTTTTTCTGCAAATGCTATCCATATTTCTGGGATCAACACCCCTTCAAGATCAAGACAAACCAATTCCACAATACTCTCCTAGTCACTAATTTTTAAGGCGCGCGTATTCTAACGAATTCAAGGTATCTTGCATATTGATAAATCTTCTTTAGAATTCCGTCCACATTCCGCAAAGATTGATACTCAATGACCATCGACTTCTCAGATCGCGAAACAATAACATCCGAAGCTATTCAGCAGTTAAACGAAGAGCTTAGCGGCAAATCCCCACGAGAAATTTTGAAATTCGCGATAAAGCATTTTGATAACATCGCCATTTCATTCAGCGGCGCTGAAGATGTCACACTGATAGAGCTTGCCCATAGACTCACTGACACCTTGAATGTTTTTTCTTTGGATACTGGCAGGCTTCACCCACAGACCTATCGATTCATTGAAAAAGTTCGACAGCACTACCACCTTGATATTGAAGTCATGACACCAAACCAAGAGAAGCTTGAAGCCTTTGTTAAGAAAAAAGGCCTGTATAGCTTTTTCGAGGATGGCCACAAAGAATGCTGCGGTATTCGAAAGGTGGAGCCGCTTAAACGTAAACTTGCGACGCTTGATGCGTGGGTAACAGGACAACGTAAAGACCAGAGCCCAAGTACTCGTTCAAGTGTACCGGTGATAGAGATTGATGAAGGAAACTCTAACGACGCTCGCCGCCTGATAAAGTTTAACCCCCTAGCGAACTGGACGTCTAAAGAAGTGTGGGATTATATGAGAATGTCTGAAGTTCCATACAATGAACTGCACGAACAAGGTTTTATCAGCATAGGCTGCGAGCCCTGTACTCGCCCAGTATTGCCAAATCAACACGAGCGAGAAGGACGCTGGTGGTGGGAAGAAGAAACGCAGAAAGAGTGCGGACTTCATATCACACAAACCCATTGACGCCGATTACTGGCGAGAGCGCTTCGCAAGTCGCGAAACGTTCCAAGACTTAACTAAAAGCTTGGTAACTCAATGCCCGTAAATAAATCACTCACATCCTCTCTATGGATGTGCATATGGTACGCCTCATCGACAATTTCTTGAGTAAGATGGGGCGCAAACTGTTGCAGGAACTCATACATAAAACCACGCATAAATGCCCCCTTCCTAAATCCTATATTCGTGACACTGGGAGCAAACAGATTATCAGCACTTAGCGCCTCTAAATCACCGTCTTTTGTCGAATCGTAAGCCATAGAGGCTACAATACCCACCCCTAAGCCAAGCTTCACATAAGTCTTAATGACGTCCGCATCTGAAGCGGTGAAAACGATATTGGGCTTTAGCCCGGCCTCAGCGAAAGCTTCATCCAATTTCGAGCGACCGGTAAACCCCTTAACGTAAGTGACAATCGGAAACTCCGCCAAACGCTCGAGAGTCAAATGCCCTTCACTCAAAAGCGGATGGCCCTTCGGCACCACGATCATCCTATTCCACTTGTAGCATGGCATCATTATTAAATCAGAATGCGACCCTAGAGCCTCTGTCGCGATCGCAAAGTCGACCGTGCCATCGGCCGCCATTTCAGCGATCTGAGCTGGATTGCCTTGATGCATATGCAAAGAGACATCAGGAAATCTATTCATAAAACGGTCAATAACGGAAGGCAGCACATAGCGCGCTTGTGTGTGCGTGGTGGCGATACTCAAGTCGCCTTTTTGTTCATGATTAAACTCTTGCGCAATTTTTTTGATGCTTTCAACTTGGCTCAGTATATCGCCAGCCACTCGCAATATGGACTCACCAGCAGGAGTCACTCGCGTCAAATGCTTTCCGCTTCGAGAGAAAACCTCAACACCCAGTTCGTCTTCCAAAAGTCGTATTTGCTTACTTATTCCAGGCTGAGAGGTGAATAAACTTTGCGCTGTTGCCGAAACGTTTAAGTCATGATGCGCCACTTCCCAAATGTAACGTAACTGTTGCAACTTCATAGCCTTCTCCCTAAACCTTTCTTTTGGTTATAAAACTATAATCAAATATTCTTATATAGAATAACCTGGCTGATTTATAGTTTCACCGTACTTATTCTTATAATGAATCAATATAGACCCTATCCCATGGAATTTCTCGCGTTCATCGATTTTATTATGTACGTCGCCGCAGGCGCAGCGGTTGGGTTTTTAGTCGGCCTCACAGGTGTTGGCGGCGGCTCTTTAATGACGCCACTGCTAATCATGTTTAATTTCCCCCCTCATATCGCGATCGGAACAGACTTAATTTATGCAGCTGGAACGAAAGCAAGCGGTGTTGTCGCGCACGCGAGGCTCGCTACGATTAACTGGGGTATCGTTCTTAGGCTCAGCATGGGTAGCATTCCAGCGTCGCTTATCACTGTTTATTTACTAAAAAATGTATTTGGCAGCGCCGAAAATTATCAAGAATTGCTGCTCACAACATTAGGCGTCATGCTCATATTGACCGCGATGGTTATCCTCATTAAGCCAATGCTAAATCGCTCAACGTCTCTGTCAAACGAAAGCTTCGGTCTGCTTAAAAAACACCAGTCGGGACTGACTGTTCTAATGGGTATATTTTTGGGGATTGCAGTCACGCTAACCTCTGTTGGGGCCGGCGCTTTTGGCGCTGCGATACTAATGACTCTCTACCCTAGACTGAGCCCCGTTACCATTATAGGAACCGATATCGCACACGCCGTTCCTCTAACGCTTATTGCAGGCCTAGGGCATATGCAACTCGGAAACGTAGACTTCGTCTTGCTAGGCTGCCTGCTTGTTGGCTCTTTGCCAGCGATACATTTCGGATCGATACTGAGCAAACGCATTCCATCGAAGGTCTTACAGCCCATTTTGGCCGGTTTGCTACTAATCATTGGCGTCAAATATGCGTTTTTCTAACTCGCCTCTCAAAAAGTGCAGTTAATACTTACCAAAGCCTCCTATCTTATTGATTATTAATATAAGATAGCCTTTCAAAACATCTTCTTAGTGAGTACCGTCAGCAATGTTGTTGCAGACCAAATTCCTGGCGCCTGCCTACAATACCTCGAGTGTCGACCGTTCACGGTTATTGAACCGCTTAGACCCACGTAGCGCGCGTAAGCTTGTTCTGATATCCGCACCGGCGGGCTTTGGCAAAACGACATTGGTTCTGCAATGGCTTCATTCTCACGACAAGTCTTTCAGCTGGTTATCCTTAGATGATACTGACAACAATGCGAATCGCTTTTGGCGCTATGTCGTTGGGGCTATCGCAACCCATATTGCCAATTTTGGCGATGAAGCGATTACCATCCTCGATCAGCAGCATCCAAGTGAAGGAGCTGTCACCGCCTTAATTAACGAACTAAGCCAATGGTCACTTCAAGGCAATCAGCTCACACTGGTCCTAGACGACTTTCACGTCATCGACGACCAGGAGTGCCTTCGAACGTTTGCCTACTTTATTGACTTTTTACCGCCTAATGTCGAAATCATTATTACCACCCGCTTCGAGCCCACACTGCCTATTTCGCGCTGGAGTGTAAAAAACTGGGTCGATAAGATATATGCGTCTGACCTAACCTTTAGCTTCGAAGAGTCCAAGTTGTTCTTCAATGAATACATGGGGCTCGCGCTATCTGAGAAACAAGTAGAAGAGATATTCTCCAAAACCGAAGGCTGGATTGCCGCTATGCAGCTCACGGCTTTATCTGCATCCGGAACGCCGAACCATGAACAACGATTCTTGCCAACGGCAAGAATTCTAGAGGACGACAAGTACTTCTCAGACTACGTCATTTCAGAAATACTCGAACACCAGCCTGCAGAGTTGAGCGAGTTTATGCTTGAAAGCGCGTGTCTATTGCGCCTAAATGCGAGCCTGTGCGACACAATTAGGGAAACCGATAATAGTCACGAGCTGTTAAAGCAACTAGTCGCGAAAAACCTTTTTATTATCCCTATGGATAAACACAATGAATGGTTCCGCTATCACGAGATATTCCGTGATGCTTTGCTCTCAAAGCTCCGCAGCAGCTCTCCAAAACGCCTGCTTGAATTGCAACAAAAGGCAGTTACTTGGCTGATCGACCACAATCAACCCCACGAAGCTATCGAGCAAGCAGTCTTGATCAAAGACTGGACCCTGCTGGCAGACTTACTTGAAAAAAATGGCAATAATCTTATCCACGAAGGCCATCACCTTCCGGTATTACAGTGGCTGAAACACCTACCTGAACAGGCGGTGTCTAGCTCGCCGCGTCTACTTATGCTTAAGGTCTGGGCGTTATTTTTTGGCAATAAAATAGAAGTCATTCCGCCATTTCTGGACGAACTTGAAGCACTAATTGACAAGCAACGAATCGAAAACATTCAAACCAGCGCGCATGAACTAATCGACTTGCATAGCGAAATTTCGCTGATTCGGTCTTACCTCGCCCGTTCACAATCTGACCTGAGAAGCGCCAACGAGTTAACCCAGCAGGTTTTACAAGAGCTTGATAATACCAATATGCCGCTTAAGTCCGTCACCTATTACGGTATCGGCTTGGACTGTTTCACTATTGGCGATTTAGAGTCTGCGGAGTCCGGGCTATGTGCAGCCATTGAGCACGGAAAACGCGAGAAAAAATACACCACGGTACTATCTAGTAGCGGACTGTTGGGCTGGATCTATTATTATCAGGGGCAGCTCGAAATCGCACTCGAAACGGGCATCCAGTGCCAACAATGGATCGACAGTTATCAAGACCCCAGCCAACCTCGCGTCATCTCTTGCTGGCAAAATAGCTGCTTAGCAATGATTTATATGCAGCGAGCTGAATATACGATCGCACAGTCCTACATAAACCCTTTACTAAAACACATAACGCTGGGTACTGAACCAGGGCTCCATATCCTGATTCAATACACCTACGCGTCGTTTCTATTTGCGCAGGGCGAATATGTAAACGCAATAGAAAGAATCGAAGACGCCCAGTCTGTTTATGAACACAAAAAGGAATCCATTGTTTTCGAGCCACCAAGCCTTAGCGCGCTGAAGGCGCGGTGTCTAATGGCGATGGGACAACTCGAAAAGGCAGAGCGCGTTCTCAATGGGCTAGATAGCGAAACAATCAACAGTATTCCGCTGAACTTCGAAGACATCAACCTGACTAAAGTCCGAATTTTTTATTCGAAAGGCGAATACGCCCTGGCGATCGAGATTACAGAGCGCTTGATCGAGCAAACGAGAGAAAAGCAGCATACATTCCATTTGATACAAGCTCTCTGCTTAAAAGGTCTATGCCTGCTTAAGCAAGGCGAGAAGCAAAAAGCCCAAACCGCAATTAACGAATCGATATCGATGGCATCAAAGGAAGGCTTCGTTGCTGTTTATACTAATGAACACAAAGACATCACCAAGTTGCTCGCACTGAGCAACGAATCGAGCGTGCCAGATACCTACCTACAAAAGCTTTCGAGTGAGATGGGTTTGAAACAGGAGCAAGACAAATCGGACGATCAACTGCCTGGTGCCGCTGCATTTGAGAATAACATTCAGCTTCTTGAACCGCTGAGCCAGAGAGAGCTGGAAGTCTTGGGCTTGATAGATGAGGGCCTAGCTAACAAAGAGATCGCTCAGAAACTAACGCTTGCACCAGCCACCGTAAAAGCGCATATCCGAAACCTATATGGAAAGATTTCTGCAAAGAGTCGTACCGAAGCGCTATCGAAAGCACGCCAAATGGGGCTTATCTAAGCCCCCCAATAAGGCAAATCACTGCGAACAAAGGTAAAAACCCTTTCTTTTTGTGACACGTGTCACACATATATTCGAAAAAACGAAAGGACTAAGCCCTATGGACGATCCGCTTACGCCCCCTTAATCCTTAATATGAACTCATCGAAACAAACTTCGTTAGGGAGAGGAACTCAGGCCTCCTCGTCCTAACCCAGCTTTCCGATCAGGGCCTCCCTACAAAGCCCTACTTGAGAATGCGGTGTTCTGAGATGTTCGGCATCAGATCACCGCTTTTTTTTGCCTTCAATTTGACTAATGCCCCCCTATTCAACCCAGCGCCTCTAGCAAAATGTATTTGCAAATACTCTAAACTCAACGTCGCGCCGCTGGACCAACAACTACGCTATCTGCCTATTACAAAAGTCTGTAGGTCAAGGACAAACGCTTAAGTCAGAACTCCCTGCGGTAAGGAGGCAGTGCATTAATCAACATGCCACCGTAGCGTCGCGTGAGCAGTCGACTATCAAGTATCGTGACTTTCCCCTTATCTGACTCGGTACGAATAAGCCGACCACATGCCTGAATCAGTTTCAGGCTCGCATCTGGGACAGACACCTCCATAAAGGGGTTACGGCCCTGTAGTTCCAACCACTCACTAATACTCTCTTCCAAGGGGTCATTCGGGACCGAAAAAGGAATCTTCGCGATCATAACGTGCGTAAGATAGTTGCCGGGCAAATCAATACCTTCCGCCATGGAAGCCAAACCAAATAAAATACTTCGCTTTCCTTGGTCAATCGTTTCGCGGTGAGCATTCATCAGCTCAAGCTTACTCATATCATCTTGCGTCATGACATCTTCCCTAATATCGCGCGCTATTCCATAAAACACGTCATTCATCTGTTTACGCGAGCTAAACAAGACCAGCACCGCTTGGTGCTCACCGATCAACTCTTCAAAACGCGCACAGATTTCTTCGGTATGCGCCGCTGGATTGCTAGGTTCAGACGACATCTTTGGAATAGATAGTGATGCCACATTTGGGAAGTCGAAGGGGCTGACAACCTTGTGATAACCGCTTCCTGATGGCAACCCGCCTTTCTGCGCCAAACGGTCAAACCGGCCTAACGCCGTAAGCGTTGCAGACGTTAACACTGACCCGTATACATTTTTCCAAAGCGAGTGATAAAGTACTTCTCCCGCGCTCAAGGGACTGCCAAACAACAAAATATCTGCCTGATTTTCATATTCTTTATAGACGAGCCAGCGCGCGTTCGGAGAGGCTCCCTCTTTTTGCTCCTTGGCATAAAACATCCAAAGCTCATAATAGCTTTCAGCGCGATTACACAGACCGCCGAACACAGGGAACCACTGCTCTCCTTCGTCTTTACTCAAGCCACAATCAGACTTCTCATCCACCGCACTGGTGACTTCTTTTCGTATGTCATCAAGTAAACGAGTCAACGAAACAAATAATAGCTTCATCTCACCGGCTTTGACTAAAACATCAGGAGGCAACACGCCCTCCTTGAATCGAAAGCGGCGATCGCTACTTCCTTCTTCTATTTGCCAATCTAAGCCAGATAAAAGCCCTTCATAAAGAACATCGCATGCCTCGTGGATCTGCGTACTTAGCCCTGAAATCTCGCCGATGTTTTTACTTAAATAATGACTGGGCCCAAGGTATGGGGAGAACTCAGCCAACGACTTCGTCAGCGATTTGAGCCAATGCTGCGTCGCTTTAAGCCCTGCGTTAACGGTAAAGTGCCCTAAAGCTTTGTCTGCTAAGTGGTGCGCCTCATCAAAAATATAAATTGATGATTCCAGATCCGGCAGAATAACCCCGCCACCCAAGGCCAGGTCAGACAACACTAAATCGTGGTTCGCCACCACCACGTCAGCCTCTTCCCACTGTTTACGCGCTTCGTAATACGGACAGGTACTGAAATAACTGCAACGACGGTTTGAGCACTGCTGGTTATCGGTCGACAGGCTGCGCCAAACTTCTTGTTCAATATTTTTTGGCCAACTATCTCGATCGCCATCCCACTTTCCAGAGGCATACTGAGACAAATAAAACTCAAGATCTTCCTGACCCAGCGCACTATCACCCTGCTCGAGTAGAAACATCGGCAAGGTATTCTGGTCTACATTCAATGCTTCTAAGTGCTGATCCAGCTTGCTTAAACAAACATAACGTCCCCGCCCTTTCGCAAGCGCATACGAAAAGTTAAGGCCAGAGTGCTTTGAAAGTTCAGGCAAATCCTTTGACAATATTTGGTCTTGCAAAGCGGTGGTTGCAGTCGACACAACGACCTTTCGATCTTCCGCAATCGCAAGTGGCAACACAGAAATGGTGTAGGCCAATGTCTTACCGGTACCCGTGCCCGCTTCCACCACGCAGACGTTTGGTTTGCTGGTTCGAAACCCTTCGCTATTCACCTCAATCGCACCAAGGTACTTCGCGATCTCAGCGATCATTACGCGCTGCCCATAACGAGGTAAGAAACCTTCTCGCGCGGTAAATTTACGATAGCTGGATTGAATTAATTCTTTTTGCTGTTCAGAAAGCATGAATACTCGAGGGGCGAATCAAAATAAGGCGGACAAAACGAGCAGGCATTTTGAAGCGCAGACCTAGCTAGGTCAAACTATTTTGACTGCGATCGATAAGCACTAGGTGAGGCTCCAACCACCTTACGAAACACTCGTGAAAAATACAGAGGATCCTCATACCCTAACTGAAAACCGACTTCGGCTACGCTCATATTACTACTCTCCAACAACAAGCAAGCCTGCTCTATCTTCATATGTGTAAAGTGCTGCATAGGGGCATACCCATTCTTGAGTTTATATTGGCGATTAAAATGGTACTTCGACAAATTTCTTAGTTCCGCCAACGCCTCCAAACTAAAGTTTTTGTGTACATTCTCTCTAAGAAATTTAGTCACGCTTGCCATCGAGTCATCGAAGTGAGTTTTTGAACCATGCTGTCTAAGCAAGTTAATGCATGAAAAAATCACCTTCATCTGGCTCGATGCGTGTACGAACACAGGCAGCCCATGTCCCGCAGTGATCGTGCTCATTAGTGAACGAAAGTGCGACTGCAAGGCAATATCATTGAGGCCGCGAATAATCGGCTCGGCGTTATTTTTCAGCAAATACTGGCAGCACCGTTGTGCAGAATCGCCGGTAAAGTGAAACCAAAAAAGCGACCAAGGGTCATCAGCATCAGCCGCATAGTGGTGCCTTGTTCCCTGCTCCAGTATGACTATATCACCAGTACGAACCTGCATCGTCTCATCACCGACGGTCACTCCCCCCTGTCCATCGCGGCAATACAACAGCAAATTGTCATCATGTCGGTAACGGCGCATCGCATGCCGATGCGCTTTCGGATAGTAACCAAGGGCAGTCGGATATAGATCTCCACATAGCGCATCATTATCCAGCTCTCTAAGGATGGAACCTGGCACAAGAGTTCTGATAGCTCCTGACGATAATGGCCAATTCGATGTTTCACTCATCTCTATCATCTACCTAGGCTAACAACATAGTTAAGCAATATAGTCCATCCCCATGGCAATTTAGTCAATTGTTTCGCAAGCAAAAGGGGTTAAAGTAGAACAAAACAAAGACACTAAAAGGTATGTATTCAGATGGCTCAATCAACGTCAACGAACAAACAGGTTCCGCTCCTCCTAAACGGCGAGTTTGTCGCCAGCACTAGCTCAGAGACCATGCCGGTCTTAAACCCAGCTACACAAGAGGTTCTAGCCCACGTTCCATTCGCGACCGATGACGAGCTTTCCAACGCAATTGAAGGCGCCAAGGCCGCATTTCAAAAATGGAAGGACGTTCCAGTTACGGAACGAGCGCGACTAATGCTGCGCTATCAACACCTGCTCAAAGAACACCAAAAAGAAATTGCTGAAATTCTCGCTGAAGACACCGGCAAAAACCTAGAAGACGCGATGGGAGATGTTTGGCGCGGAATCGAAGTGGTCGAACATGCCTGCAATATACCAAGTCTGCTGATGGGCGAAACCGTCGAAAACGTTGCTAGTCAGGTCGATACGATCAGTCTCGTGCAACCTCTCGGCGTTACGTTCGGAATTACCCCATTCAACTTCCCCGCCATGATTCCGTTATGGATGTTTCCGATTGCCACCGCGTGTGGCAATGCAATGATATTGAAGCCCTCCGAGCAAGTACCGCTTGCGACAGTGCGCTTGCTTGAATTATTTCAGGAAGCAGGAGCACCGGCCGGACTCGTTCAAATGATTCAGGGCGGTAAACATCAAGTTAATACCATCCTCAATCATCCTGATATTCTCGCGACGTCGTTTGTTGGCTCGGTGCCTGTCGCTAAGCATGTTTACCAAACAGCGACGCATAATCTCAAACGCGCACAATGCTTTGCTGGTGCAAAAAATCATATGGTGGTGATGCCAGACGCGGATAAAGACACTGTGATGAATGCACTTGTAGGCGCCACAGTTGGCGCAGCGGGCCAACGCTGTATGGCAATCAGTGTCATTGTATTTGTTGGCGAAACCATTAGCTGGGCCGCTGAACTTGCCGATAAGCTAAAGGCGATCCGACCCGGCGCCTGGGATGATCCAGAAGCCGCTTTTGGGCCTCTGATTAGCCCTGCCGCAAAGCAACGTGTGGAAGGCTTGATCGCTCAGGGTATTGACCAGGGCGCGACATGCTTGGTGGATGGCCGTGGTATTGAGGTCGAAGGCTACCCGGACGGAAACTGGGTGGGGCCCACCTTGTTTACCGACGTAACAACGGAAATGGAAATCTACCAGCAGGAGATTTTCGGGCCAGTTGTGTGCTGTATGAACGTCGACTCTCTGGATGACGCCCTAGCATTAGTTAACAGCAGCCCGTATGGCAACGGGACATCAATCTTTACGCGTTCAGGCGTATCCGCTCGTCGCTACCAGCATGAAGTAACTGTCGGCCAAGTAGGCATCAACCTGCCCATTCCTGTCCCCCTACCGTTCTTTTCGTTTACCGGTTGGAAAGGTTCGTTCATGGGAGACTTACATGCTTATGGTAAACAAGCGGTTCGCTTTTATACCGAAACCAAAACAATAACATCGAGCTGGAAAGACGCGCCAGCGCAAGCACCTAACATGAGTATCTCACTGAAATAACGAACGCACGAACAAAGCAATATAGCCTCAGGCTGAACGGTACAAACGATGATAAAACACCATGAACTATGACTTAAATGAAGATCAAACGGCATTTAAAGATACGGCCAGAAAATTTGCTGAGCAACATCTTGCTCCCAGCGCAAAGCAATGGGACGAGAACGCCGAGTTCGACAAAGATGTATTCGTAGAAGCTGGCAACTTAGGCTTTATGGCGATGTATATCTCAGAACAGCACCACGGCATTGGTCTAAGCCGCCTCGACAGCGCCCTGATCATTGAGGAGCTTGCCAAAGGGTGTACTTCCAGTGCGGCCTATATCAGCATTCATAATATGGCCTTTAACATGCTGTCTAGGTATGCAAAACCAGCGCTGCTAGAACAATGGTGCGATGGCCTTGCGTCAGGCAAGAAGCTGGCAAGTTATTGTCTGACAGAGCCCGGTGCAGGTTCTGATGCAGCATCGCTTACCACGAAGGCTCAACGTGACGGAGACGATTACATCGTCAACGGTGCCAAGGCTTTCATCTCCGGCGCGGGCAAAACAGACTTACTAGTTGTGATGGTGCGTACTGGCGGTGCCGGCGCAAAAGGTATTTCTTGCATTGCAATCCCTGCCGATAGCGACGGCATATCTTTTGGCAAGAAGGAAGAGAAACTGGGCTGGAACAGCCAGCCTACTTGCACGATTAGTTTCGAAGATGTTCGTGTGCCTGCTGCAAACCTACTCGCCAAAGAAGGCGACGGCTTTAAGCTCGCGATGGAAGGTTTGGACGGCGGCAGAATTAACATTGCCGCGTGCTCTATTGGTGCGGCGTCAGCTGCCCTAAAACACACAAAGCACTATGCGACAGAACGCCAGCAATTCGGTAAAGCAATTACCGACTTTCAAAATACGCAGTTCACCTTGGCCGACATGCTAACGAACTTAACAGCATCAAGGCAGATGGTTCGCCTTGCAGCGTACAAGCTAGATAGCAATGCCGACGATAAAACCATTCACTGCGCGATGGCAAAGCGCTTTGCGACCGATGTTTGTTTTGATATCTGTGATCAAGCATTGCAGTTGCATGGCGGTTACGGATACATTAAAGAATATCCCATCGAACGCTATTTTCGGGACGCACGGGTACACCGAATACTCGAAGGCACGAATGAAATAATGCGCGTCATTATCGCTCGAAAATTATTAGAAGACGTAAATTCAGCACTCATAGACTAACTGACTGTTTTACTTGAGTGAATGACCCAACACACATCAGGAATCCTAACTATGTCCGAGACCCAAGCGGCGACTAATCAGTTAAGCGGTACAAACAAAATATTGGTCAGTATTGATGGCGCGGTGGCTAGCATTACCATCAACAACCCGCCTGCAAATACTTGGGATACAGAAAGTCTGCCAGGGCTAAAACGCGCGGTAGAAGCGCTTAACGCCGACCCTGCCGTCATCGCGCTCGTTATTCACGGTGAAGGTAACAAGTTCTTTTCTGCCGGCGCGGACCTCAAGCAGTTTTCAACGGGCGACAAAGGCTTGTCGACAGAAGTTGCCACTGTGTTTGGTGAAGCTTTTGAAACGCTCGCAAACTTTGAAGGGGTCTCGATTGCCGCCATTAACGGCTATGCCATGGGCGGAGGGCTTGAAGTCGCCCTAGCCTGCGATATCAGAATCGCAGAAGAACAAGCACAAATGGCGCTACCCGAAGCTGCCGTCGGACTACTCCCCTGCGCAGGCGGGACTCAACGCTTACCTTGGCTAGTTGGCGAAGCATGGGCTGCACGCATGATACTGTGCGGCGAGCGCTTGAAAGCGGATCAAGCTGAGAAAATCGGGCTTATTCAACAAGTGGTTCCCACCGGTGAAGGCCTATCAACAGCACTTAGCTTGGCGAACAAAGTCGGCAATCAAAGTCCGGACTCAGTAAAAGCCTGTAAACGCCTGCTTAGCGCACCACGTGAGGCCGCTATTGCGAACGGTTTATCTCAAGAGCATACAGAGTTTGTCAGTTTAATTGGTGAAAAAAATCAATTAGAAGGCACCAATGCGTTTCTTGAAAAACGAACGGCTGAATGGAAATAGTCTTCATCCTATAGAGAATCTATCCTATTCGCTTGATCTCTAGATCATTAATAAAGGTAACTTGCGTGAGTGATACAGAAACAACAACGGCAACCGTAATCGCCGACGTGCGCGATGCGAAAGAAGGGAAAATTGGCTGCATTACCCTCAATAGCCCGACGACACTCAATAGTTTGTCTCTCGACATGGTACGTCTCATTCGCAGCGCCTTAGACGAATGGGCAGCCAATGATGATATCGCGCTGGTACTGCTGCGCGGCCAAGGCGATAAAGCCTTCTGTGCTGGCGGCGACGTTCAAGAACTATATAAGTCAGCAACCGCGTCCCCCGGCGGTCCCTGCAAGTATGCTGAAACGTTTTTTCTTGAAGAGTATCAGCTCAACTATTTAATCCACCGCTATTTAAAGCCAATTATTTGTATCGGCAATGGCATCGTCATGGGCGGTGGGTTAGGTTTAATGGCCGGCGCTAGTCACCGCATCGCGACAGAAACAACACGCATTGCGATGCCGGAAATATCGATTGGCTTGTTTCCTGACGTAGGAGGCACCTCATTTTTGAATAAAATGCCTCAAGCCCTCGGTATCTTTTTCGCACTGACGGGGGCTCATCTGAACGCCGTTGACGCGCAGCACACCAACCTGGCTAATTATTTGGTCGAAAAAGCCCAGTTAGAGGCCTTTGAATCAAGCCTTATTGAAGCAAACTGGCAAGCCGATACTACATCAAATAAAGCAACGCTCCAGAACTTACTAGATGAACATAGTTGCCGTAAAAAACCGACAGATAAGTTTCCGCAAAGTGAAATCACTCCGTTCCTTAAAGAGCTTTCTATTGCTTGTCAGCAACCTTCATTAGGGGAAGTCATCGCTGCAATTCGTCAGATAGATGGCCAGTCCAAATGGCTGAGTAAAGCAAACAAAACACTCACGAACGGCTCGCAACTATCGGCACTACTCATTTTTGAACAGCTGAAGCGCTTTCGTTATGCATCGCTTGAAAAAGTCTTCGCCCAAGAGCTATCTCTCGCTACAAATGTGGTTCGCTACCCTGAGTTTTCGGAAGGCGTACGCGCATTGCTTATCGACAAGGACAACGCGCCAAAATGGGCGTTTGAGCACTTTAGCGATGTTCCTTCGGTTCTGCTGGAATCATTCTTTACCCCACCCTGGCCAGAGAACCCTTTAATTGACTTGTTAGACGCCATCGACGCGACCCTCAAACAAAAATAACGCTCTCATAGGAGAAAGACATGACGACAGTAGCATTTATTGGCCTTGGAAATATGGGCGGACCAATGGCTCAAAACTTAGTACGAGCGGGCCATCAAGTACGCGTTTTTGACCTAGTACCAGAACTGATGGGCACACTTGAATCACAAGGCGCAACGGCATCGCCAAGCGCCTCTAGCGCAGCCGATGGCGCACAAGTCATCATCTCAATGCTGCCCGCAGGAAAGCATGTCTTATCGTTATACACTGGCTCAGACGGCCTGCTCAGCGTCATTAAGGCCGGTACGCTGGTGATTGACTCATCAACCATCGACGCAGAAACCGCTAGATCCGTCCATCAAGCCTGTGTAGAAAAAAACGTAGAGATGCTCGACGCTCCAGTATCCGGAGGTGTCGCGGCTGCGGCGGCCGGTACGTTGTCGTTTATGTGTGGTGGCAGTGCATCAACCTTTGAGAAAGCAAAACCGATTCTCGCGGCAATGGGACAGAATATTTTTCATGCTGGCCCTGATGGCGCGGGCCAGGTCGCGAAAATGTGCAACAACATGCTGCTTGCGATTCACATGATCGGCACCAGTGAGGCACTGCGCCTTGGTACTCAAAACGGTTTAGACGCAAGCGTCCTATCTGAGATCATGCTAGCCAGTTCAGGTAAAAATTGGAGCCTTGAGCGTTACAACCCTTATCCCGGCGTGATGCCAACAAGCCCCGCGTCAAACGACTACCAACCTGGGTTTATGGTTGACCTCATGACCAAAGATCTTAACTTGGCAATCGACAACGCGAACGCGATCAACAGCCCGACACCACTTGGCTCAGCAGCCCTTAAAATGTACCAAAACAAGCAAGCTGCAGGTGACGGGAAGAAAGACTTCTCGAGCATTATTGAATCATTATGAGTCGGTCATTCGCCCATCCTATGATTTAATATGGTCATCAACAACGTTCACGGGAAGCCGAATACACGCAATGATCGCCATAATAAAACCAACACATACGCATCTAGCTCCGACTAACTTAAAGGCCCCGGGTAGACCAAAGAAAGCACGTTATTCTGCGCTTTTTCTATCTGTACTCTGGGCGTTGCTCGGCCTACTCGTTTGGTCGACGCCCGTGGCTAAAGCTGAAGACTTTGTTGAGTCTCATGGCTTTGCCCTGCACGGAGACTTGAAATACCCGAAAGGTTTTCCTCATTTCGATTTCGTCAACGCCTTGGCGCCAAAGGGCGGAACGCTAAAGCTGATGGGCTTTGGCACCTACGACTCACTCAACCCATACACGCTAAAAGGCACCAGTCCGTTTAACACGCCCGGCCAATTCATGTATGGGTTTTCCGAACTTAATGAAACCTTACTCGCTGGCACAGGCTCCTACTCACCCTCGGGTGATGAGCCGCAAAGTGCATATGGTTTATTGGCTCACTCATTACGCTATCCCAAAGACTATCGTTGGGTTGAATTTTCCATTCGTCCTGACGCCGCGTTTCATGATGACCATCCCGTTGACGCGCATGATGTGGTTTACTCGTATAACGCACTGTTAAAAGATGGCCATCCTCGATTTCAGCAGTCTCTGCTTAACGTCAGCACCGTCGTCGCCGCCTCTGCCAAAACTGTTCGCGTAACGTTTAAACAAGCAGGGCAAGGCGCTAGCATTCTTCGTTTTGGGGAAATGCCAATACTTCCGCAACATTATTGGCAAGATAAAGAGTTTGCTAGTTCTTCACAAATACCCCCGCTATTAAGTGGGCCTTACCGCATCGAAAGGTTCGACATAGGGAATTCTATTCGTCTAGAGAGAGTGCCCAACTTTTGGGGCGCATCACTAAACCTATATCAAGGTCGATATAACTTCGACAACGTTGATATTCAATACTATCGAGACCAAACCATTGCGTTCGAGGCGTTCAAAGCGGGTGAGTTTGATTTGTATTATGACTACACGGCTAAAAATTGGGCAAAAGGATACGACTTCCCCGCGCTTAGGGATGGACGCGTTCTAAAACGAACAATCGAGCATGAAATCCCCTCGGGTACACAAGGATTCTTTTTTAACACCCGACGCGCGCTATTTAACGACCCCAAAGTGCGCGAGGCGATCAGCCTAATGTTCGACTTTGAATGGACGAATGCGAACCTCTTTAACGATGCCTACAAACGAAATCACACTTACTACCCAAACTCTGACTTCTCCGCCGGCGCGTCAATATCAGAAGCAGAGTCGGCCCTATTGGAGCCGCATAGAAAGCACCTGCCTGCGGCTTTGTTTGATGGGCCTTTCGTTGCATCGACGACAAAAGGAAATGGGAATTTACGACCACAAATTCGTCGCGCATTAGCCCTTCTCGATGAGGCGGGTTGGAGCATGTCGCAACAACGCTTAGTTAATACTGACACCAACAAACCATTCGAATTTGAGATTCTATTGCGACAAGCAGGGCTTCAACGGATCATTCTGCCGTTCACTAAAAACCTAGAGAAGATAGGGATAAAAGCCACAGTAAGACTTGTAGATTCCACGCAATACAAAGTCCGCATCGACAATTTTGACTTTGACATGATGACCTACGTACTCAGTCAAGGAAAAGCACCTAGCTTCGAGCAACGCGACTACTTCCACTCCGCCACCGCGAACCAGATTGGCAGCCAAAATTACGCCAGCGTTAACCTTCCAGTTGTGGACACATTACTTGAAAGTGTCCTCGCGGCCACTTCGAGAGACGAGTTGCGCAGCGCCATGAAAGCACTAGACCGCGTGCTACTTTGGCACCACTACATCATCCCAAACTGGCACGTGGGGCATCATCGTCTGGCACAATGGGACAAGTTTGAATACCCAAGCAGTCAGCCAAAATATACGCTTGGCGTCGAAAATTGGTGGGCACCGAAGCCGGCTAAGACAAAACCTTCTAAGAAGTAGCTTGTTTTGCAGAGGAGCCCAAGCGCTCTAACCGGATAAAGTATGAATCCATCAAAAAGTATTCACTAAATTGGTGAAAGTGGCGAACTCTACATCGATACCTTGTTATGTTTACTGGTTTTGAAACATTGCGAAGATTTGGTCATCAAAGGTAAACGTATTAAGAACCCACTCTTGGTCTGGTTTATAGTAATAGAATTTCCAGCGTAAAACATGCTTCTCGAATTTTTGCAGATACATCACTAGCATAAGAGAGTCGCCGACTTCTTCTATTACAGCCAGCTCTATACTCAGAGTTTTTCCAAAGCGTTGCGTAATTGCTGGACCCTGCATTTTCATTTGATCTAACATTCCAAGAAACTCATGCTCTGGGATAATGAGATATGGCCGTGTTAATTGTACTCCTGCCTCCATATTTCCTTTTCCAATGTGCGACATAACATCACTTGCTAACGTTTTCGCTTCTTTTTTCGACGAAAGTGTCGCCGAAAAGGTGCTTGACGCAAAGACTGAAAGAATAAGCCCGAAAATTAATACCTTCATATATACACCGTAATAAAACTCATTGAAAAAACACCATTGAACAAAACGATCGAAGACCTACCTTCTTGATTATTGTTAAGCATAAGCTGCACTTAAATTAGCCACGTCGGCATACTAACAGACGAGGGAGTTCAATTTCTTCTCTTCTCGGCCGAATCTAAGCTATTGGTGGACTTTCTGTTTTGGTTTTTGATCATCAATCAAAGCAGTTTTCACGCTGCTAAATGTCTAATTGTCAGACGCTTGATATAGGTAAACGAGCTTTAGGCGCTTCCTACCCGTTCCAGTTGCCATCTCTCCATCTTTTCGCCGATAACTCGCTATCGCGCAAGCATCTCTGCATGCGCAATGCCGTCTTCGTCATAGACCTCAGACGACACCTCAAACCCCAACTTCGCGTAAAAACTCTTGAGATGAACTTGCGCCGAAATGCGGATGGACTGGCTAGGGTATAGATCACGACAGGCGGCGAGCGATTCATGCATAAGTTGGTAACCTAAGCCAGAGGCTCTCTCACAGGAAGAAACAATTACACGCCCAATGGATGGCTCTTTGAATCGTGTATTTGGACACAATATTCGACTATAAGCGACAAGCTTTCCTGACCGATAACCCTGAATATGCAACGCTAATTGATCGTTCCCATCGAGGTCTTGATACAGACAGTTCTGCTCTAACACAAACACCTCTTGGCGCAGCCTTAGCAATGCATATAACTGCTCATTCGAAAGCTCGGCGAATGCACTACACTGCCACGAAATATCGTTGTCCATAAAAAAAGCGTCCAGTTGATGAATATCAAGCCAAAGAGTTGATTATCAGCCGTCAAACTATGGAATAATAACGACTGCTAGCTGTGCCTGTATAGTGCCGCGTTGTACCCAGCTTATTAAGGATAAAAAATGGGCTTGAAATCATTTCTGAAAGATACACTTGTCTCGAAAGAGTTAGACGAACAGCTCGACCGAATTGAAAAGCCGGTCGGAAGCCTCGGATATGATCCATGGGGGTTTAACAAAGACACCAGCAAAATTGTCTTTTCTTTGTTCGACTCGGTCTATAAAAAGTACTTCCGTGTCAAAACGAATGGCGTAGAAAATGTGCCTGCTAAGGGCCCTGTTCTGATCGTCGGAAATCATAGCGGGCAATTGCCTATCGATGGAACCTTGATTGCGTACGCGGTTGCCAACAGAGAAAAGTCTCCGCGTTACCCGCGCGCGATGATTGAACGGTTTTTCCCGACTGTTCCTTTCTTGGGTAATTTTTTGAATCAGCTTGGCGCGGTGCTTGGCGACCCGACCAATTGCGCTCGCATGCTCGAAAACAACGAAGCCGTCATTGTCTTCCCTGAAGGAGTTCGCGGTTCAGGAAAATTGTATAAAGACCGCTATCAGCTGCAACGCTTTGGCAGTGGCTTCGTCCATTTAGCGATGAAACACAATACGCCGATTATTCCGGTTGGCGTGGTAGGTTGCGAAGAAACCATCCCAGCAATCGCCAATGTAAAACCCTTGGCGAAACTTTTGGGCGTTCCTTATGTGCCAATTGCCCTGCCTGTTGTGCTGCCTGCAAAAGTGATTCTTAGTTTTGGTAAACCTATCTATTTTGAAAATGAAGAGCTGACTGAAGAGCAAATTACGCGACGCGTTGAAAAGGTGAAGAACTCTATTAACGGCCTCATCGCCAAAGGCTTAGAAGAAAGACAAGGAGTCTTTGAATGACCGCTACACCTACCCCGAGCCCAAAGAAACAGCGTTCACCAAAGAAAACGGTTTTGATAACGGGCGCCGCAGGTGCCTTATCTCAGCAAGTCATTAACCGACTACGCGGTAAATACCAGATTGTAGCCGTAGATTTCAGAGAGCTTACGTTTCATAGCGATGATATTCCAAGCTATAAAATCGACTTCACGAAACGTGTTTTTGAAGACCTTTTTAAAACCTATTCTTTCGACAGTGTGATTCATTTAGGCCGGATTTCGTCGAGTGAAGAAACCCGATTGCGCCGCTACAACGCCAACGTTATTGGCACTCAAAAGTTGCTGGATTTAAGCCACAAATATGGCATCAGTAACGTCATCGTTTTGTCGACCTATCACGTGTACGGCGCATCCCCTTATAACCCAGCCCTCATCGATGAAACAGCGCCGCTAAAAGCGGCCGAGCTAACGATGGACTTGGTGGACTCTGTCGAGTTAGAAAATTTGGCGAACATCTATCTATGGCGGTATCCAGACCTGAATATCACCATTCTCAGACCGTGCAACATTGTCGGGCCTGGTGTAAAGAACACCATGAGCCGACTGCTATCGCACAACTACTCTCCCGCTCTAATGGGTTTTTCACCGATCATGCAGTTTATTCATATTGATGACATGGCTGACGCAATTGAACTGGCTCATAAGAAGAGCAAGCGCGGAGTCTACAATGTAGCGCCAAGCGATTGGATATCATACCAAGAAGCACTCGATTACTGTGATTGTACGGCAGTCCCCATACCGTCCATTCCACCTTCAGTGCCAAGGCTAATTACCCGTTTGATTAGTTTGAAAATGTTCCCCTCATACCTGGTTAACTATTTCAAATACCCCGTCGTAATAAACGGCAAGGCGTTCGAAGAAAAGTTTGGCTTTAAACCTAAGCGTCCGCTTAAAGAGATTTTTCGGTACTATCGAGAAATAAAAAACTAAACGACTCGAGCATAATTGTGCACATGTAAGTGCGCAGGTATCCCTATGGCTGGTTTTGCAAGCCTGACCATAGGGCGAGGATCGTGGCGCAACCTACTTACACACACAGACTCCTCATCGTACAAATAGTTAGCCTCTTGATGGAGCAATATTCTGCGTTAAGCAATCCTGTTAGAGCGTTATTGAAGCGAAAGAATGACGCCTAAAAATTCATCTGTCGAATTGAATACGGACCTTTTAGCACTATACTTCTGGCTATTAAATAATCTTTGCCTGCAAAGTTGTATGCTCTATGATCCAAGCAGATAAGCACCTCGACAAACTGTCGTATCACGAAATAATCGAGACCATTGCGCTAGGCTCCGAGCTTCCTGAATGCCTGACTCAAATTTGCGAAGCAATCGAACAAGAAATGGGTCTTGAGGCCTATAGCTCCATTTTACTTCTCGAGGGTGAGCATCTAAGACATGGCGCCTCCCCGCGACTTCCACCGGAGTACACATCCGCCATTGACGGCGTGACGATTGGCGAAAGCGTTGGTTCGTGCGGCACTGCAGCCTATTCTAAGCGACAAGTTATTGTTGAAGACATTGCGAGCAGCCCTCTGTGGGAGGACTTCAGCTCGCTTGCGCTCGAACATAATTTACTCGCTTGCTGGTCAACACCCATTTTCTCTTCATCGAATGAAATACTAGGTACATTCGCGATTTATCATCGCTCAGTCAAAACCCCTAACATTGAAGCGCTGAATATCATCGCTAGTTACACCCACCTTTCGGGTGTCGCGATTGAAAAGCACAAAAGCTCAGCACGCCAACAGACGCTCATTGATGCGCTCAATAATGCGAACAGCAAACTCAACGCATTTTTGTCTGTCATCCCGGACCTTGCTTTGGTTATTGATGAGTTTGGAGCATATGTCGATATATTCGGGACAAACGGTAAGTCGGGCTCACTTTTCGAAAATCAACAGCGGGTTATCGGTGAAAATGTGCGCGATGTTTTCGAACATCAAGAAGCCGAAAAAGTGATGAGCGTCATCGCCAAAACAATTGAAACGGGAGACGTACAAGTTTGTGAGTACCATTTGAATGTCGAGAAAGGCATCTGTATTTTTGAAGGACGCTCGGCCGTTGTCGAAAATTACCTTCCCGATGAGCCAGATAAAAAACATATCGTCTGGATGGGACGAGACATTACTCGCCGCAAACAAAACGAAGACAAAATCGAAAAGCTCGCCTTCTATGACTCACTGACTGAACTCCCCAACCGGCGTTTGCTGCAACAACATTTGCAAAAAGTTATCGACCAATCTAAAGACCATCGCCATGTTTCTGCATTACTTTATTGTGATCTAGATAACTTCAAACGCATAAATGACTCACTAGGCCATGCCATCGGCGACGAGCTGCTGCGCTTAGTGGCCAAACGCTTAAAGCCGATTCTTAAAGCCGATGAAATTATTGCTCGAATGGGTGGCGATGAGTTTGTCATTATCCTGTCGCCTATTGCGGGTGATAGCGAGAAAATTAATACCGAGGCGCGAACGACGGCAGACAAGATTATAGCAACCATGTCACGCAGCTTTAGACTGAATGAAGGTGAGTACAAAATATCAACTAGCATTGGCATTGCGATTATAGAAAACGGAGACCATTCCGCAGGTGAAACACTTCGACGTGCAGATTCTGCCATGTACCAATCAAAGTCAGCGGGTAAAAATCGTTACGCTTTCTATAACCCAATCCTGCAAAGCGTTATCGACCAGCGCCTGCAACTCGAACGTGAAATAAGCGCAGCGATTAGTCAAGATCAGTTCATTGTTTATTATCAGCCTCAAATCAATCCTGTCACCAAGCGTATTATTGGCGCCGAAGCACTTATACGCTGGCAGCATCCAGAGAAAGGAATAATTTCTCCTGACCACTTTATTCCCGTCGCTGAACAATCAGGCCTCATTTTTAAACTACAAGATGTGGTGATGAAACACTCTTGCGATCTAATTAAAGGCTTTGACCAAAATCCCAACTTCAAAGGAAAGATGTCGATTGCGATTAACATCAGCGCGAGCCAATTTAGTGGCGATATTGAGGACGCATTGCGTTCAAGCTCAAGCGAGCAAGACGTCGATCCTAAGCGATTAAAGCTGGAAATAACGGAAAGCATGTTAATGGACGATGTCGATAAAATCGTTCAACAAATGCTACGTTTAAAGCAAGAAGGTTTCAGGTTCTCGGTCGATGACTTCGGTACTGGTTATTCGTCGCTATCGTATCTTCAACACTTCCCCATAGATGAACTCAAAATTGACAAAAGCTTTGTCGCTCAAATTGATATCGATGGCACAGCGATCGTGGATACCATTATTTCACTGTCCCAGACCTTGGGCTTTAATATCATTGCTGAAGGGGTAGAAAACGAGAACCAACTAAAACACCTCACACACCACAAAGTGCGTGGAGTCCAGGGATATCTAATCGCGAAGCCAATGCCGGAGAATGAATTCATTGAGTGGGCGATAAAAAATGAAAGATAGTGCTCAAATAACACCGTTCCTTTGAAAAAGTTGAACATCGTCACTCATCGCCTCTGCGCAATGATCTATACGCGGCTTTAGCACTGCTCTCCTAAAGTTTGTCACAATAAAGCGCGCTCCAGCTTGAGAACACCGCCTCAGGCATTTATGATTCACCTTCACTTTTTCTCGTTGCACTTACAAATTAGGTGCAGTGATTGTTTCGCCACACAGCAATGGACTTTCAGAAATGGGTAGAGCCTACCAAAACCGAAAAGAATCAATGGCAAAAACCGCTGACGCTAAAACAAAGGTGTACAGTAAATACGGCCGTGAAATATATGTATGCGCCAAAACAGGCGGTTTCGACCCAGATGGCAACCTTTCTTTGCGTGGCTTGATTGATCGTGCGAAAAAAGATCAAGTACCAAGCCATGTTATCGAAAAAGCGATCGACAAAGCTAAAGGTGGTGGTGGTGAAGACTACTCCACAGCTCGGTATGAAGGTTTTGGTCCAGGCAGCTGCATGGTGATTGTAGATTGTCTGACAGACAACCCCAATCGCACCTTTGGCGACGTTCGCATCTGCTTTACAAAAACCAAGTCTAAGCTTGGCGCGCAAGGCAGTGTCGCTCACATGTTTGATCACAGCGCCATTTTTGTCTTTGCTCACGACGATGAAGAAGCCGTGCTCGAAGCACTTATGATGGCTGACGTGGATGTCGCCGACATTGAAAACGAAGGTGGTAAAATTTCAGTATTCGCACCGCACGACGAATATTTCAAAGCGAAACAAGCCCTAGGCGAAGCCTTTGGTGAAATAGAATTCGAAGTTGACGAAATTCAGTTCGTTCCACAAAACACAACAACAATCACCGGCGAAGATGTCGAGATGTTTGAAAAGATGTTAGATATGCTGAACGACTGCGATGACGTTCAGAATGTTTATCACAACGCCGAGTATTAGAGCTCGACAATAAAAATCAAAATAAAAAAGGGGCTACAAAGCCCCTTTTTCTATTGTGTGGTTTGGCTCAACTACTCACCAACCACCGAGACATTGTCTGCTTGTAAGCCTTTTTCGCCAGTACTGATATCGAACCGTACTTTCTGACCTTGTCGCAACGAACGACGCCCACGACCGCGAATTGAGCGAAAGTGTACAAAGATGTCTTCGCCCGCTTCAGTCGTAATAAAGCCAAAGCCCTTGTTTACGTTAAACCATTTAACCGAACCTTGCTCATTACCTTCTGGCCCTGACTCCGACGGCGCTTCTTCGCTAGACGAGCGCTCCGCCTTTTTCTTAGCCGCAGGGGCTGCCGGAGATGCGCCTAACAAAGAAGAAACTAGCGCAACAATAGTCACGAGCAACCACGTTGCGATGTAGTAAGCCGACGCTGAATCCTGTGACAATACTTGCGTCCAACCCTGACCAGCACCTGCTGCGTCCAATACATAAGGCAATACAAGTGGCACAGGCAATGCGACTAAGCCTGATATAAATAGTGATTTTGGAAAATTCGAAGACATTATTAATACTCTCAAAAAAATAGAAACAAACACCTCTGTTATATGAGACGCGCGCTAGGGGCCGAAACAAACTATCGGCTACACACCAGCAAGACGCACACCACCCAAAGTAGAAAGAGGCAAACAAAAGCAACCGAAACGATATCGGGTTGCGCGCGGAATAATAACAGATTTTTAGAACGGTACATGTTCTATTTTTTTTGACTGAATCGGCACTAGGCAACGCGAGCTGCGTAACACTAATTCAGAAAGGTTTTCTCAGTAATGCGGCGGCGGCCCGTCGTTTCCTTCGGCGTCAGAGCCTTTAGACTCATCCAGCTTTTGGCGCAAGAAGCGGTTCGCGTCCCAAAGTTTTCTTAAATCAAAACTTTGCTCTGACACCACTTCATTTAGCTGGTCGATCAGATCTTCCTGAAACGCTAGTTTTTCCTCTAATGAACGCAAGCGCTCTTCAATCTTCTCGCTACCCGACATAAACAATTTGGCTCCGTTTCGTTAAGGCGCTATTGATGTCACAAAAACACCATCCTTAGCAACTAATATTTGATGAACAGCTTTACTATTTTGCCCTACACTTTAAGCTACAGCCCAGAAAATGAATTCAAATTAAAAGCGTAATCTAAACAAGGTTTTATCAATATAATGACTAAGAAAGCTCTCATCACTGGCATTACAGGCCAAGACGGTTCATATCTAGCTGAATTCCTTCTTGAGAAAGGCTATGAAGTGCACGGCATTAAGCGCCGGTCCTCTTCTTTTAATACTGAGCGAGTCGATCATATTTATCAGGACCCGCATGAGCAAAACCCTCGCTTTTTTCTTCATTATGGAGACCTAACGGACACCTCAAATCTAGTTCGATTGATGAGCGAGATTGAGCCGGATGAGGTATACAACCTAGGCGCACAAAGCCATGTTGCTGTTTCATTTGAATCGCCTGAGTACACAGCCGATGTCGATGCAATCGGCACGCTGCGACTGCTCGAAGCGATACGTTTTTTAAAACTGGAAAAGAAAACACGCTTCTATCAAGCATCAACCTCTGAACTTTACGGGCTAGTTCAAGAAATCCCACAGAAGGAAACCACCCCTTTTCACCCACGCTCACCGTATGCTGTAGCAAAGATGTATGCCTATTGGATTGCCGTCAACTATCGTGAAGCGTATGGCATGTATGCCTGCAATGGCATTCTGTTCAATCATGAGTCACCGCGACGTGGAGAAACTTTCGTGACTCGCAAAATCACACGAGCTATGTCACGTATTTCACAAGGACTTCAAGACTGCCTTTACCTTGGTAATATGGATGCACTCCGCGATTGGGGTCATGCAAAGGATTATGTCGAAATGCAATGGCTCATGCTCCAGCAAGACCAAGCCACCGACTACGTTATCGCAACGGGTGTGCAATACAGCGTACGAGACTTTGTCGACAAATCCGCCGCGCGTCTCGGTCTAACAATCGAATGGCGGGGTACCGGTGCTGAGGAAGAAGGCTACGTATCCGCACAATCAGCGGATATCTGTGGTAAGGGCGTCGAGCTAGTCGGTAAGCGCATCGTCGCCGTTGATTCTCGTTACTATCGCCCTGCTGAAGTTGAAACCTTGCTCGGCGATCCTTCAAAAGCCAAAGATGAGTTAGGCTGGACGCCAAAAATCACGCTGGACGAGCTGGTCACAGAAATGGTTGATACAGACCTAAGCATTGCGAGACGCGATGCCTTAGTAGAAGCCCATGGTTTCCAGTCTTTCGCCCACAACGAATAGCCATACGCCCAGGATTCGAAAACGTCCCTGGGCAGCTTAAGCTCTTTGGAATTAAGTATGAGTAAACGCAATACACAAATGGATACCTCGGCTCGTGTATATGTCGCGGGTCATGCTGGTATGGTTGGTGGCGCTATCGTTCGCCAGCTGGAACAGCTTGGCTATAAGGATATCGTCACACGTACACGTGCAGAACTTGACCTAACAAACCAGTTCGAGGTCGACGCGTTTTTTGAAGAAAATAAACCCTCTCACGTCTACTTGGCTGCCGCACGTGTAGGGGGAATTCACGCCAACAATGAGTACCCAGCGGACTTCATCTATGACAATTTGATGATCGAGGCTAATATAGTTAAAGCTGCTCATCAGCACCAAGTTAAACGTTTGCTGTTTCTCGGTAGCTCGTGCATCTACCCTCGTGCTGTTGAGCAGCCAATGAAAGAATCGGCACTGCTGACCGGTACGTTAGAACCGACAAACGAGCCTTACGCGCTGGCGAAAATTGCGGGCATCAAACTCTGCGAATCGTTTAATCGTCAACATCACACTGACTTTCGCTCAGTCATGCCGACCAACCTATATGGACCCGGTGATAACTTTCATCCAGAAAACAGCCATGTCATTCCAGCACTACTGCGCCGATTTCATGAAGCAAAGCTCAGTGAAGCAAATGAGGTAGCGATCTGGGGAAGCGGAACACCGATGCGAGAGTTCTTGCATGTAGACGACATGGCCGCCGCCTGTATTCATGTTATGTCCTTAGATAAAGAAACCTATCAAGCGAACACTAACGCTATGCTGTCGCACGTCAATGTCGGCACAGGTAGGGACGTCACCATCAAAGAGCTAGCTGAAACCATTGCCCGAGTGACTGGTTACGCTGGACGCATTACATTTGATTCTAGTAAGCCGGATGGCTCCCCCCGAAAACTAATGGACGTCTCGCTGCTCAGCAAGCTTGGCTGGCAAGCGACGATTAAATTAGAGAAAGGCCTTGAGAGTGCTTATGCTTGGTTTTTGAGTCATCAAAATGACTTCAGGCAGAAGTGAGTTCACTTTTTTGCAACACAACGAAGACGCTGAACCGATCCTATTTTTTTGATCGGCAATACACACTACACGAACAACGAAGCGGACAAAATGACTAAAATTATTCCAGTGGTTATGGCTGGCGGAAGCGGAACACGACTTTGGCCGTTATCACGAAAGATGTTTCCGAAACAATTCTTGCCGCTGATGAGTGAGCTAAGCATGTTTCAAGAGACGCTTGGACGCCTAAACGCTAATCTAGATCAAAACAATAACCTGACAATCGCGCGGCCTATTGTGGTCTGTAACGAAGAGCACCGCTTTATCGTTGCCGAACAACTTCGAAAAACCAAAGACCAAGCGCATTCTATCTTGCTAGAACCTGTTGGCCGAAACACGGCGCCGGCGGTTGCACTCGCGGCGCTAGACTCTTTGGCGCAGGATGAAGACCCTTTGTTGCTTGTTTTGGCAGCTGATCACGTTATTCGTGAGCCAAAGGCATTTCACGACGCAATCGCTATTGCGGCCAATGCGGCCGAGACCGGCAAACTTGCGACTTTCGGTATTGTTCCACGCGGCCCAGAAACCGGCTACGGCTACATTCAAGCCGAAGCAATTGATAATAAGGTTGGCAAAGTCGCTCAGTTTGTCGAAAAACCAGATATTGAAACGGCACAAGCCTATATCGACGATGGAAACTTTTATTGGAACAGTGGAATGTTCATGTTCCGCGCGTCTACCTATTTGAAAGAACTCGGCGAGCACCGCCCAGATATATTGTCGGCGGTAGAAAAGGCCTACCAAAACAAATCCCAAGACATGGACTTTACACGCATCGATAAGGCTCTTTTTGAAGCATGCCCAGACGAATCAATTGACTATGCCGTGATGGAAAAGACGCAGCAAGCAGTGGTTACTCCGCTCGACGCAGGCTGGAGTGACGTTGGCTCATGGTCATCATTATGGGAGGAATCTGGTCAAGATCATCAAGGCAACGTTCATCATGGCGATGTCGTCACTTATGATACTCACAACAACCTAATCATTGCTCAAAACAAGCTAGTCGCCGCGGTTGGCGTCGATAACTTAGTGATTGTTGAAACGCCTGACGCTGTAATGGTGAGCGCAAAAGATCGCGTGCAAGACGTTAAAGCGATCGTTAAACAGCTTGAGCACAGTGATCGCTCGGAAGGCGTTTTCCACCGTGAAGTAGCTCGTCCATGGGGAAGCTATGACTCGATTGATAAGGGAGAGCGGTTTCAAGTCAAACGCATCATGGTCAAGCCGGGCGCTAAGCTCTCGCTGCAAATGCATCACCACCGCGCGGAGCACTGGATAGTGGTATCCGGAACCGCTCTAGTCACCATTGGTGAGAAAGAGACCTTGCTATCCGAAAATGAATCGACTTATATTCCAATCGGCGTCACTCATCGCCTCGAGAATCCAGGTGTGCTGCCTCTTGAAATGATAGAGGTACAAAGCGGGAGTTATCTGGGCGAAGACGATATTGTCAGATTTGAAGACAACTACGGCCGTCAATAGCCAAGAAAAAATACATCAGCTCACTTTTCTCTTCCAACAAAAAAAGACGCCAATTGGCGTCTTTTTTAATTTTCAATTCGCTAAAAAACTTGACTGTTCTAAGCGACTTGAACCGTTAAACGAGAAACTAAAGCAGTTTTTCCAATGCCGCGATCACCTTGTCGCCAAACTCTGTCGTGCTTAACAAGGTAATACCTGAACCCGCTTTGGAAAGGTCGCTAGTTGAATATCCAGCCTCGAATACACTCTGCATCGCTTCCCAGACAGCCTTTGCTTCAGACTCCATACCAAAACTCATATCCAACATTAGTGCAACGGAACCGATCATTGAGTATGGGTTTGCTAGGTTTTTTCCTGCGATATCTGGTGCCGAGCCATGCGAAGGTTCGTAGTATGCTTTATCCGGTCCCATACATGCGGACGGCATTAAGCCCAAAGACCCCAAAATACCACCGCCTTGGTCACTCAGAATATCCCCAAACATATTTTCCATCACTAGGACATCAAATTGTGTTGGGTTAAGACATAGGTGAGTGGCCGCCGCATCAACCAACATGTGGATCACCTTCACCTCGGGAAAGTCTTTCGCCACTTCTTCAAGTACTTCATTCCACAACACCGAAGAGATCAACACATTGCTCTTGTGAATATTATGCAGAACTTTCTTGCGCTTCATTGCTTCCGTAAACGCAACAACCAGTATCTGCCGAATCTGATTCTCATCATAATCCAGCGTTTCTTTGACATAACGAGTACCGTCCTCCCGCTTGCCACTTTCTTTCTCACCAAAGTAAAGCCCGCCAATCAGCTCACGTATCAACATGATGTCGATACCTTCGCCGACAACTTCAGCTTTTAAGGGCGAAAAGTGCGCCATGCCTTTCGGCAGCGAAATCGGACGAAAATTGGCATAGGTATTTAAGCGGCGACGCATGGGCAACAATGCACCACGCTCAGGCCGCTCTTCAACCGGAATTTTTTCAGACTCTTCATGACTAAGCCCGATAGGACCTTTCAATATCGCATCCGCTTCATCACAGATTTTAATGGTCGCTTCGGGAAATGATTTACCGCTAGAAAAATATGCGCTCGCACCAAATTCGGCTGCTTTGCAGTCAAACACTACATCACGCTTTTGTTCCAGCAGACGCAATACGCGCAAAGCCTGCTCTGTAATTTCTGGCCCGATTCCGTCACCGGCTAATACGGCGATATTGTATGTTTGAGTCATGACATGATCCTGGATAATAAATGCGCGCGTATTGTAAAGAGCCGACATCTTGCTGGCAAATTTAAAGCCAATAAAACTACGACTCGTGAGGAGATACAATAAACAATGGATACCTTTTCTACTGACCGGATACTACAACACGTTAGGAACCAATGAGCACCCAGCGAGGCCGGCAACCTTGATGATCGCGGCCATATGAAATTTGATTGACGGATGCGTCACCTTTCGGTAACGTGCGCCCTCCCCTAAATTTATTCGTGCGTCGAGCGCTATGGGCCTTAACAGCCCTCATCCGGTGCGCTAGAAACGAAAAATTTGATGTAACTAAACTGGCAGGTCCACAAGATCTACCCCAGTGAGAACCGCTTGATTGAGAAGTGTTGGCAATGGCATACGAAAATATCCTTTATGAAGTAAAAGGGCCACTTGGTTTAATCACCTTGAACAGACCCGAAAAACATAATGCGGTTTCCTTAGCGACGCTGGACGACATTCATAGTGCGCTAACCCACGCGGAAGCCGACGAACAGGTACGTGTTATCGGCCTAACCGGGTCGGGTACCAAAGCATTTGCTTCTGGATCTGACTTGAATGAAGTAGAGCATCGTGACATTCGCAAAGCATTAGAGCCTATTGTGCAAGGTATCGCAGAACGCTTCGAACGCGGCGACAAACCAACTATTGCAGCTATTAACGGTTACTGCATGGGCGGCGGGCTAGAACTCGCGTTGGGCTGTGACATTCGAATTGGGACAACTAACTCAAAATATGCAACACCGGAAGGTAAGCTGGGAATCATTCCTGGCGGTGGTGCGACTCAGCGCTTGCCGAGACTCGTCGGCAAGGCTTGGGGAATGGAGATGCTGATAATGGGTGAAACCATTGATGCAGATCGCGCCTTGCAGATCGGTCTTATCACTCGCTTGCTAGAGCAAGATCAGCTGATGCCAACACTAGAAAGCATGGCAGAACATATCGCATCATTTGCGCCGCTCGTTCCTAAGTTCATGAAGGCAATGGTCAACTACGGGCTTGAAGCCGGTCAACATTCTGGGCTTGCATTGGAAAAGTTTGCTCAAGCGGCGTTATGTGAAACCGCAGATAAAAAAGAAGGGTTGCGTGCATTTCTTGAGAAACGACCTCCAAATTGGTCTGGCCGCTAGCGTGGGCCGTCGGACTTACTAGCTAGTCGTTGAAACGTAAATCCGAAGACAATAAAAAGCCTGCGTCACACTGTGATGCAGGCTTTTTTATATGAGGTAGGTTAGTTGACCACTAATGTAATAGTCGAAGACTTCGGCCCTTCTAGACCATCCTCTGTGACAGTACTTATGGCGTAGTAATACGTTCCTTCAAGCAGGGTTTGAGAGAAAGCCTTTTGCGACGGATCGTCAACATCGACGACCGCATTCAGCGCGTTCGGACTTGATCCAGAATAAATTTTATAGCTTTGAATCTCTTCTATTCCCAGAGCACTGCCATCCTCTCTTTGTGTTGGTACCTCCCAGCTCAGCGTCACGACACGCTCGACAGGACCGGCAGGAAAGTCATTCGAGTCATTAGGCAAACTTCCCGCCTGATACTCTTCAATATTCGAAACACCATCGCCGTCAAAATCAAGCAATGCATCACTTGGGTCGAGTAGCGCCAAACCATAAATTAATTCAAAGCCATCGGGAATTGAGTCGCCATCAGTGTCTGCATTAACCGGGCTCGACAGCAGTAAGTATTCATCATAGTTGCTCAGCTCATCGCCATCACTATCCGCGAGAGCATCGCTCGGATCATTTGGATCGGTGCCGACAATTCTTTCATAAAAATCCGGCACACCGTCGCCATCTTGATCCGGAATTGGGTAACTTGCATCGTACGTTGCCAGATTCATTCCCGACGTATAACCGGTATGATAGCCGTCTCCGTATACTGCACCCTCGTCTACCACAGCAACGGGCGTGCCTTCATTCAAAGGCTCCGCATATGCAACGACATTTTCGTTACCAACAACAGCGAACTCACTTCCTTCGAATTTCATTTCAACTTTCAAATAGTCTTCGCCGGTAAACTCTTTGTGCAGCACCTCAATGAAATATTGCTCTCCTGCGACTAGATTAATCAACGCTGACTTTTGAGTCTTGTACTTATCCCAAACAAGGTATCCCGTCGGTTTGTTGGTAAAGGCGATCAAGCGTTTATTGACTGGTTTGGTATCTGACGATAACCAAACCTCTGCACTATCATCAGCACTCACTCTAAACTGATACTCACCCGATGCCTGAACTGACAGCAATCCAACAATACGGCGTCCATATTTATCGCCACCAGTCGTTGAAAAATCAAACGTATCCACCGGCGCTGTTTGAGTCGGACTTTCAGGATAGTTTTTATGGCGCGTAAGAGAACGAACAGCCCTACCTCCAATGCCAGACCAAGTGTTCAAATTAATCGGTTCGACAGCCCCTGCGGATGTCGGCGGCATCATATTAAAGTCGATTGCTTCATTGTCATTCGATAATGAAGCGCAGGCAGATAACATAAGTAATGTAGTAGCGATAAAAATTCTTGAGAACACGGTAAACACCTCCTAATCCCTGTATTTTCAGAGTAAGTATTCGCCAGTAATTGATTTTTATCTCCTGCTTTTTATACGGTTTTATTCTTAGAAACTAGTTCTAGTAAACTATAAATTCTCATATAACATACTGTTACATATAGATTTATATCACCTTCTAGAATATTTCTATAGCATACTTAAGGCTGGACTTAACTAATAACAATTCACTTTAACTACACTTACACAGTGCAACACTTTACCTGCGCGATGTTTTTATAACGAATGTGAAATTAGTAGCGGGTTTTGAAACTTCAGCTAGAATCTCGCCTAAAAATAATTCATAGAATCTATTTTACTGAATAGACAAAATAAACTTTATCAATAGCTATAAATCGTTATGCTACAGCTTAAATATGAACAGTTCCTTACTAAACCATCAACTCAAAAAACGGCAACTATGAGTCAACTTCTTCTGGTACGACATGGACAAGCATCTTTTGGCAAAGCAGACTACGACCAACTCTCAGTGCAAGGCGGTCAACAAGCGACGTGGTTGGGCGAACACTTTGATTCAATATCGCTAGACGCCGACCTTATTGTTTCAGGCAGTTTAAAGCGCCACCAGCAGACCAAGGCCAATATGCTGAGCACTTGGTCAACAAACGTAGATCAAAAGACGATGCCAGACTGGAATGAGTTTGATTTTCAGCAGGTAGTCGCCAGTTACTTATCACTACACCCAAACGAAAAACCTAGCAAAAATGAACCAAAAGAGTTTTTCCGACTATTGAAAGATGCACTAGGCGCATGGTCCCGTGATGAACTATCTGACGCACTGCCCGAGTCCTGGCTGCAATTTAGAGAGCGCGTGGCACGCGCATTAGAAGAAACGATGGCACACTCCGCAAATAGAATTATCGTCGTCAGCTCAGGCGGAACCATTTCTGTCGCGCTAGGTTTGGTGATGGACCTTTCACCAGAAAAAATCATCGACCTCAACTTACAAACCCGAAATACTGGCGTCAGCGAAGTATTCTTTAACAAAAAAGCGCGCTACGTTGCAGGCTTTAATTCGGTGCCGCACTTATTGCACCCGGAACGAAAAAAGTCGATCACGTCAGCGTAACATTCAAGCAATCTGAGGCTCCTTCGGCGCACTATTGAAGCGGTTATGACAAACATGCTTTACTGTCGCCCCTGCCTTTCACATACATTCACCGATAAGGAAAACTCAATGAAAGAAGCTGTCATCGTATCCACTGCTAGAACTCCCATCGGCCGCGCTTTTAAGGGCGCCTTCAATAACACGAAATCTCCTACTTTAATGGGCCATGCAATAAAGCATGCTGTTAGTCGCGCAGGCATTGACGGCGCAGAGATTGATGACGCTATCATTGGAACAGTGTTGGCCGGCGGAAGTGCTGGGATGAACATTGCTCGTAATAGTGTTCTCGCCGCCGGCTTACCGGTAACCGTATCGGGACAAACCATTGACCGCCAGTGCTCCTCCGGCCTTATGGCAATCTCTACTGCCGCCAAGCAAATCATCGTGGACGGCATGGATACAGTCGTCGCAGGTGGGCAGGACAATATTTCAGAAATACAAAAGAACTATTTCGAATGGGTCGGCAAATCAGTTGATCAAAACGTTGTCGCCAACGCACCTAATGCGTATATGCCAATGCTGCTCACTGCCGAGCACGTTGCTAAGACGTACAAAATTTCGCGTGAAGCACAAGACGAGTACTCACTCATGTCTCAGCAGCGCACAGCAGCCGCCCAAGCAGCAGGAAAGTTTGACGACGAAATCGTTGCCATGAGCACAACCAAAGCTAACTTTAATAAGGAAACAAAAGAAGTTAGCTACGAAGACATCACGATCACGAAGGACGAGGGTAACCGCCCATCAACCACGCTGGAAAGCCTGCAATCGTTAAAGCCAGTTGTTGATGGCGGTGTTATCACCGCAGGCAACGCTAGCCAGCTTTCAGATGGTGCGTCCGCTTGCATCGTGATGGAATCATCTCTCGCACAAAAGAAAGGACTCGAACCACTAGGTATTTATCGTGGTATGTCTGTTGCGGGCAATGCACCTGAAGAAATGGGTATTGCTCCAATATTCGCGATCCCTAAACTTCTTAAGCTGCATGGCCTAAAGATCGACGATATTGGTTTATGGGAGCTCAACGAAGCGTTTGCTGTTCAGTGTCTATATTGCCGCGACCACCTTGGAATTGATCCTGACAAATACAACGTTAATGGTGGCTCCATATCTATAGGTCACCCCTACGGAATGACAGGTGCACGGACAGTTGGCCACGCTCTAATCGAAGGCAAGCGTCGTGGTGTGAAGTATGTGGTTGTTTCAATGTGTGTTGGCGGTGGCATGGGCGCGGCTGGCTTATTTGAAGTCGCATAATACGAGTAGGCTTTAATCCCTGCGGCCTCTTGCGGTTTTAATCACAGGAGGCCAACTCTTCCCAATACCAGTACCAGTACCAGTACCAGTACCAGTACCAGTACCAGTACCAGTACCAGTACCGATACAAATACCAATACAAAAAAGGAAATACAATGACTCTAATCATCGGCAGCGTCATATTATCTGCGCTTTTCATTATGATCAGCAAAGTTCCACTCGCCATAGCGATGGGAAAGCAAGCCGGCGGATACGACAACAGCACGCCACGCGCTCAGCAGGAAAGCCTAACAGGTGCCGATAAAAGAGCACTTGGCGCGCATCAAAATTGCATTGAAGCTTTCCCATTATTTGCAGTTGGCGTTTGCCTAGCACTTTGGGCGCAAGCTGACATTGAAACCATTCAATACCTATGTGGCGCATTCATTATTGCTCGAACGCTTTATCTGGTTTGCTACCTACTTAACCTGGACAAGTTGCGCAGCAGCATCTGGAGTGTCGGTTTTATATCAAGTATTTGGTTAATGGCCCTAGCCTTGCCATGAAACTTATTTAGAAATCGGTATAATGCGCCAATTTTATTGAACCCAAATATTAAGGTAGCAGCAATATGTCGGTTAAAAATGCCTTCTACGCCCAGTCGGGCGGCGTCACGTCAGTCATCAACGCGTCAGCGTGTGGTGTTATCGAGACAGCCAAACAACACAGCGATAAGATTGGTAAAGTGTTTGCCGGTCGTAACGGTATTATTGGTGCCTTGCGTGAAGAGCTAATCGACACAAGTCTTGAAGACGCTGAAAGCATTACCGCCCTCAAGCACACGCCAAGTGGCGCTTTCGGCTCGTGCCGATACAAGTTAAAGAACCTAGAAGAGAACAAACGCGAATATGAGCGACTCATCGAGGTTTTCCGAGCGCACGACATTGGCTACTTTTTTTATAATGGCGGCGGTGACTCGCAAGATACTGCCTATAAAGTTTCCCAACTTAGCGAGAAGATGGGCTACCCGATTACTTGTATCGGCGTGCCAAAAACGGTTGACAACGACCTACCATTTACCGATTGCTGTCCAGGGTTTGGATCGGTCGCAAAGTATGTAGCCATCTCTACTAGAGAAGCCGCGCTCGACATTGCTTCGATGTGCGAGTCCTCTACCAAAGTATTCATTCTTGAAGTAATGGGCCGCCACGCAGGCTGGATTGCCGCTGCAGGTGGTTTAGCCGGTGCCGATCATAATGAAGCGCCGCATATTATTCTATTCCCAGAGGTGCCATTCGATCGCGAGAAGTTTTTAGCGCGCGTTGACCACTGTGTTAAAGAGTTCGGCTACTGCGTTATCGTTGCATCAGAGGGTGCGCAGTACGAAGATGGTCGTTTTGTTGCTGATGCCGGCGCCAAAGACGCGTTTGGCCACACGCAACTAGGTGGTGTTGCGCCAACGCTCGCTAACATGGTCAGACAAGCGCTTGGTTATAAATATCACTGGGCGGTAGCCGATTACCTCCAGCGCTCGGCTCGACATATCGCTTCCGCGACGGACGTAGCGCAAGCTTACGCGATGGGTAAAGCGGCAGTAGAGTTCGCCGTTAGCGGGAAAAACGCAGTTATGCCGATTATCGTAAGAGATCAAGCATCCCCGTACGTTTGGAGTGTTGGCGAGGCGCCACTAAGTCAGGTTGCCAATCAAGAAAAGAAAATGCCGATTCACTACATCAGCGATGATGGCTTTTCTATCACCGCGGAATGCCGAGAGTATTTGTCGCCACTTATTCAAGGGGAAGACTACCCTCCCTACGATGACAACGGCATGCCCAAATACGTAAAACTGAACAATACGCTAGTCGAGAAAAAGCTGCGTAATGAGTTTGATATTTAATCGATAACGAACGCGGGCATCACAAATTCACTTGATGCCCGCTTTCAACCCCACCAGCTAATTACGACTTGCTTGCTCTTTGGCTCTTGCCGCCGCCAGCGCTGGTCGAACACCCGTTCTTCCAACGTATGCCTTTAGATTTTCCTGCTCTATCGGCTGTTTGAATGCCATACCCCAAAATAAAGTGTGCGCGAGTAAAATATCCGCAGCGCTAAATTGGTCCCCTAGAATATAATCCTGAACGCCCAAGCCCATACTAAAAACCTCAAGGGCATTCTGAAATTCCCATGCCGCCGTCTCAAAAATTTCTGGGCAACGCTGCTCTTTTGGCAGTGCAAATTTGTTTTTGCCGATCGTCCAAAGTGGCTGCTCAAGCTCGCCAATCGCAAAACAGCACCACTGGTCATAGATTGCTCGTCTCAAAGGGCTGGCGTCGGGGACTAGTCCAAGCTGTGGCTTTAATGCGCCCAATAAGTTTACGATCGCCAAAGACTCCGTAACGATTGCTCCGTCCGCTTTCAAAGAAGGAACCTTTCCACCCGGATTCATTTCGAGATAGCCCGGCGACTTGGATTGCCCCTTTGTCATATCGACGAGTTCATAATCATAATCTAGCCCCAACTCCTCCATCATCCAGGTCACTCGTAAGGTTCGCGTGTTCGGAAACCCATAAACGGTCAAATTCATTATTTTTATCTCCCGATCAAAACATGTTAGATGGCGTGGCCAGTATTAGAACAATACGCTAGTAAATCACACTGGAGATAGAACAGAAAAGCTTTCTATTTAGCTCCACTAGAATAACTTTATTCCCATACCTTTAAAGCTACCTTCGAGACCCCATAACGTTATACTAGTTAGTCAAAACTGACACGCTTCGAGAACGAACACTATGGCATTTGAACACCTTTCCTGCGCACATTTGCAAGAACAGCTTTCAGGAAATCAAGAGCGCCCCACCCTTATAGATATTCGAGACCGCGCTTCATTTGAGCAAGCACACATTGAAGGCGCCGTTCATGTCGACAACAGCACTGTCTCTGATTTTTTGAGGCAAGCGGACAAGCTTCGTCCACTTGTAGTGTATTGTTATCACGGCAACAGCAGCCAAGGCGCCGCAGACTATTTTAACCAACAAGGCTTTGCTAGCACCTTTAGCCTCGACGGCGGTTACGAAGTGTGGAAAACACTTAGCTAACCCTCTTCTCCACGATATTAGGACCTTAATTTAATGAGCATGCATTTTAATCTGAATAGCAATGGGACACCTCTCGAGATCATCACGAGAGAACAACTACCTGCTTGGATCGAACAGCTCAACGGATTTGAAAAAAACTGGTTACAGACCGCAGGCGTAGAATCTAAAAACTTTGCACTACTGCCATCCCAAGATGGCCAATTAGCAAAAGTGATAGCGATCCTACCCCAGCGAGATACGTTTTTTATCGCAGAAGATTTACCGTCTCAACTACCCGCGGGACATTACGTCATCGACCCTAGCCTCGACTCGGAACAGAGAGTCCAATTTGCGATTAGTTGGGCACTCGCGACCTATCGTTTTGAGCGCTATAAAACGACTCCTGAGTCGATCTCAACCTTAGGCTTGCGAACACAAGATGAAATAAACAAAGCAAATCATTTTGTCAGCTCAATTTTCCTAACTCGGAACCTAATAAACACTCCTGCGGGAGACATGATGCCGCAGGATCTAGCAGCGACGATGAGCGAGCTAGCAACAGAGTTTGGGGCCAAGCTATCTCAGCATATTGGTGATGAGCTCTTAGAGAAAAATTACCCCACCATTCATGCTGTTGGCAGAGCTAGCGATAGCCCGCCTCGATTACTAGACCTGCAATGGGGAGACGCCGAGGCGCCCAAAATAACCTTAGTGGGCAAAGGCGTCTGTTTTGATAGCGGTGGACTAAATCTAAAACCCGGCAACTCAATGCGCCTAATGAAGAAAGACATGGGTGGGGCTGCACATGTAATTGGCCTCGCGCGACTTATCATGGCGGAAAACTTACCGATCAATCTTAGAGTGCTAGTGCCGGCCGTGGAAAATGCCGTGTCTTCCAATGCCTTCCGTCCTGGCGATGTTATCAAAACGCGACAAGGTATCACCGTCGAGATTGACAATACCGACGCGGAAGGCCGCTTAGTTCTCTGCGACGCCTTAACCGAGGCCGACAGCGAGTCTCCCGACCTGATCCTTGACTTTGCCACCCTCACGGGCGCATGCCGAGTTGCTTTAGGGACAGAGCTTCCTGGGTATTTCTGCAACGATGAGTCAGTGGCAGAACAACTCTTTAACGAAGCAAGAAACTGCAACGATCCGATTTGGCGCCTGCCGCTGCACGGCGCTTATGAAGATATGCTCAAAAGTCAGATAGCGGACACGCTCAATAGCTCACCGACGGGCCTTGGCGGCGCTATTACGGCCGCACTATACTTGCAGAAGTTCGTATCACCCGGCACACCTTGGGTTCATTTCGATGTAATGGCATGGAATGACAGAAAGCTACCTGGACGCCCGGTCGGTGGCGATGCCTTCGGCCTTCGTGCGGTATTTCACTACCTGCAAACGCGCTATGCCTAATACGTTTTTGTAGAAAAAAGAGTTAGCAGTCTGGGCCGCGCATACGACACCCCAATAAAATTTGGGACATGTGCGCCGGCTTCGTAACACATCTAGCCATAGAAGGACTCATAACGATGTCAAAAGCCAATAAGCAAAATAAAAATGAAGCTGAGCTACTTAACGAAGCGATTCGCATCGGTATTATATACGCTGAGAAACGCGGCGTTGCCGAGTTTGAAGCGAATGATTCAAAAGACACTAAGGTAGAGTATATTTACCGACTACTCGTGCATGATAAGCAAATCCAACCACTCGCTAAGTCTGATTTAAAACTGCACAAAATGAAGCACAAGTTAGCGATGTGGCTGCATCGACAACTACCTGATGGACATGCCCTAAAGTAGCAAAAAATGCCGACCTACTCGCTAATAGCTTTCTGTAAACCGCGGCTATTAGCTCTCTATTCTCTCCTGACCTCGCACTTTGAACTAAATAACTGTCCCAGTGGCGGAATAAATCAAACAAGTATTCGGGTGGCATGCCATGTAGTTAAGCGCAACAATCTTGCCTGACTGACTTAGGTATCAATCAAGCCGATACCCACCTGAAACAATGCGCAAGAACAAAACTTATGACATCAAGCGTTAGCCCGATTAGCTTTAAAGACCTCACCAAGACAACCTTACCCATGGTAGTAGGTGTTCTAGCGCTGATGAGTTTTCAGCTCGTAGACAGCTATTTTATTGCTAAGCTGGGCGTTGAGCCGCTAGCCGTAATCGGATTCACAATTCCTATCTATCAGGCCATCATCGGTATTCAAGTTGGAATCGGCATCGCTACCACCGCGCTTATTTCGCAACGATTGGGTGCAAAAAACGTCGATGACGCGAGTCGATTAGGCGCAACGATTATCGCTTTTGGAACACTGACGATAGCTTTGGTCTGTTGTCTTATCTGGGCAATGAGAAGCATCATCCTTAAGGCAATGGGCGCGACGCCTGAACTAGAACTATTGGCTGATCAGCTGTGGCCAATATTCCTGCTTAGCTCGACCTTAGGCGCACTCCTTTACTTTGGCTACAGCATCAGCCGGGCCCACGGCAACACGATCATTCCCGGCGTAGGAATGGTAGCCACCAGCATTCTGAACGGCCTATTTGACCCTCTCTTCATCTTTACATTTGACCTCGGACTGGTCGGAGCAGCGTACGCAAGTTTAGCCGCATTTAGCATGGGCTTACTGTTTGTGGTCCCGGTAGTTATTAAAGCAAATTGGGTTCAACTCGTTGGACTTGGCTGGGAACAAGCGACCACTTACCTAAGGCAAATAGGTACGATTGCAGCACCGGCAATGGTTAGTCAGATACTTCCTGCTGTATCCGCCATGATTGCAACAATGGTAGTCGCATCTCACGGTACTGTGGCCGTTGCTGCTTGGGGTGTTGCAGTTAGACTTGAATACTTCGCAATCATTCTGATTTTGGCACTTACCATGTCAGTCCCGCCTCTCGTTGGGCGCTACTTCGGTGCCAATGACATCGCCAATGTAAAGCTTACCTCAAATCTTGCCATGCGCTGTGTATTGGGCGGACAAATATTACTCGCGGCATTGCTAGCGCTTGGTGCGACCATGGTAAGCGAAACATTATCGAAAGATATGGACGTCTCAGCGATACTAAAAACCTTCCTTATCATCGTCCCACTTAGTTACGCACCGCTCGGCATATGCATGCTAGCCATATCCATCAGTAACGCCATCAACCAACAAGGGCGGGCACTGAGTATTTCGTTTAGCCGACTTTTCGTCTGTTATTTGCCATGCCTTGCGCTTGGTTCATATATTGGCGAGATGAATGGGTTAATGCTTGGTATCTTTGTCGGAAATTGTGCCGCCGGCTTAATCGCATACAGAAGCTACCTAGCAGCCATAAAAAAGCACCAGTAAACTTTCGCTTACCAGTGCTTCAATAATCAAATGTAAACGCGCTAAAAGTTAAGCGCTTTGAGCGAAGTCTAACGCTTCTGTATAAAACTTAGCGGGCAACACAATCTTAGTCGTGAACATTCTAAAATCATCCGTATCGCTACCGTCATCCAGAACAATCTCAATACTACCGCCCTGGTCTTCTAAAAAGCCTTTCACGGCATCCATTCCAACACCACGGCCCGACACGTCGGTCACCTCTTCAGCTGTTGAGAAGCCAGATGAGAATATTAAATTGGCAATCTCTTTCGCCTCTGGTCGCGCGTCATCAGCACTGTAAATTCCTTTTTCAACGGCCATTTCATAAATTTTTGAAACAGCAATACCTCGTCCATCATCGCGAACCGACAGCACAGCAGACTCGCTACCCACGTCTGTTTTCAGAGTAATAGAGCCTTGGCCCGCCTTTCCTTTTGCTTGACGTTCTTCAGCACCTTCTATGCCGTGATCCATTGCATTTCTAAAGACATGCATAAAAATATTGTTCAACATGCTTTGTCCATTTTCTTCGATGAAAATATTAGCATCATCAATTTGGACATCAGGTCGAGGCTTGCCCAATTGCTCGGCAATAGACGAGGCCGACTCTACGACATCAGACAGCACACTACTCAAGGGCTTAGAACCAAGCGTTACAATCATTCTATACGCCTCAGCGACGACATCCTTAACCTCTGCATCCATCGCCGTTGTTGCAATCGCCTTGATTTTCTCTAGCCAACCACTCACGACATCTGCATCCAAAGACACACCTTGTCCAGCGGCCGCATCACCGCCACGACCAAGCTTCTCATTAAACATAAACGCATAGCGATCGACAATAACTTCAGCTTCACCCAGCTCTGCCAAAAGCTCGTCTCGGTTCCAAGCTTTGTCATCTTCTTTGCGCAACGCGTCATACGTACTTTCTACTTCGTGAACAATATTCGTCACGTTGTTCAAACCATACGTTCTAGCGTTACCTTTAACGGTATGCATATTTCTGAATAGTTCTGCGACTACATCCATATCTTTAGACGCAGTCTTCTCGATAATTTCACGACAACCGCCGATAAAGGTTTTAGAGGTATCAAGGAAGTCACTAAATTTACGCGCATCAACGGCGAGTATTTCACCAATGATTTCAAGTTCCTGCTTCTGGCCTTCTGCCTCCGCTTCCAACGCTTTAAGCGCGGTCACGTCTCGCACGGTCACCATTAACTTATCAACTTCGTCAGCGTCATTGATTATTGGGTCCCAATCCATTTCAAGGATCTTCTCACGGCCGTCTTGAAACGATACAGTCATTTCGGTAAGCAGACAGTGGGAATTAAAGTCGAACATCATTTCGTCTTCGCCAACGATTGCGTCTACCGCCGTTATATTTTGATCAACCGCATCAGACCCTGCCTTCGTATTAGCGAACAACAAGTCTGAGAAATTACGATCAGCGATGCGATCAGTCTCGAAAATCGCCTCAAGATAGGCCGCATATTCTTTGTGAATCAGACCGCCTGGTGTAATCGTAAACAGGCCCTGGTGCATGTTTGCCATCATACTCGCGATATCTTTGTTCTTTTGTCTCAACGCAGCGGTGCGCTCTTCCACTTTCGCTTCGAGGTTTCGGTTTTGCTCTTCAATCACCTCACGCATTCTAACGCTCTTGATTGTCGTCACCAAAGATCTTGCCACAGACGAAACAAACTCATAATCACTATCTGCAAATGCAACAGACTTAGTGTCGCCCGATAAGTTGATAACACCTACCAGCATGTCTTTATCGACCAAGGGAACACAAATTAATGCACGAGGGTTATCGCCATCTTGAGTAACGAAAGATGAGTCCCGCGCGGTGTTCGGTACGAAAATAACTTTCTTTGTCTCTGCCGCTTTACCGATTATCCCTTCACCCACTTTGAACTGGGCAGGCTTAGCATTCGAGTCAATAGCCTTAGGTGGGAAGTAAGCTTTGACTTCAAGCTTATTCTGCTCGTTCATCAAGTAAACGGAGCCTTGAGCAACACCAATTTTTTCGTGCATGGCTTGAAGCACTTCTTCTAGCGCAGAATTCTGACTTTGTGCCGCCGCTAAGGTGCCACCAATCTTGTTAAGTTTCGCCAAATCGATCATTTTCTTGGCAATCGCTTGACGCATTGAATTAAAGTTTTGAGCAGCGAGCAACACCAGTACGATCAACATCACGATCGAGCTTTTGAAGCCAAAGTCGAGACTACTCACCACTTCATTTTGCAAAGTATTGAATAGACCATCCGCCGACGCGAGCAGTTCATCCAATCCTTCGACAGATTGACTGACAGCTAAATCTGCCTCTGTTAATTTGTCTAACGCAATTTTAGTCTGTTCGAGTTCAGCGATTTTTCGATCCGCTATGTTTGGTTTTTGAGCAATTCGTGCTTCAAGGTCTGCATATGACTCGTCAACGACATCTACTAAACCTTGATCGTCAAACTCTTTAAAAATTGCCGAACCACTCTGGTAGTAGCGTCTTGAGTTATCCAGTGCAAACTGTAAGTCCGCTCCGCCTTCACTTAAGCGCCCCATATCCTGACTCGCTTTTATTTCGTCGATAGTTTTAATGATACTAAGCGAGTTAATCTCTGCTTGCTCTGTATAACCACCAACCACTGCCATGTCGTCTAGAAATTCTTCGGGAGCCGAGAAATAAGTAATCTCGAGCAGCGCACCACCAATTGTGTCGACATACTCGATTAACTCATCTGCCTCGGCACTAACATGCTCGCGCTCTGCTATTAGCCCAAGCTTAGCTTCGAACATTTCATCAACCGCATAGCGATAAAGGTCATAATTGCTCTTAACGCCGATTACCAGTGCACTCATATCCGGGTCATTTTTCGCTAGCGCTTCTATTGACCGATATTGCTCATTAAACTGCGCGACACCCTCTTCAAAGCGTTGACGATAGCTTTGAATACGCTCTTTGTTTCTGGCGTTAAAAGCCAATGAACTCAACTTGGCCAGTTTCAGCAGTTGGATCTGTGCCCCGTTGCTTTCCTTTACAACGGGGACCGCTGATTCGTTTACACGTGAGGTTGAACCACTAATATCATTAAGGTTCCAAAGTGACGATAGACCCGAGGTCACCAAGAGAAGAATAATAATGGCAAAACCTAGGCCGACTTTCTGATTAAAGCTTAATTGAATCATGATTTTATATTGTTCTTAGGTCGTTAAAGAAAAATGCTCTCACTAAACAATAGCCTATTAATGGCGTAGGCGCGCAAAAATAATTACAGCTATCTAGTACCTCTGCTCGCACCAAGGTGATTTATGTTTCTAGACATAAAAATACGTAATAAGCGGCTGCATTAATTTCTAACTAAAAAACGGCAACTTGGAAATTTGCTGCTACTCTTTCTAAAACTATTATTGATATCTTAAATACTCTCATGAATAACGAACTCATTATCGTAGCGGTTGTTGCACTCTTGGTAGGGTTAAGCATTGGTCTTATTATTTCTTCCAAAAAGCAAAAAGCTTTAAAAGAAGAGCATGGCAAGGCACTATCTGACGCCGAAAGAATCTCTGATCGCAGAATAGATCCAGACTTGCACAACGCAGCGCTATCAAACCTCGAAGAGGAAAAAGCATCGCTACATGGTCAACTTAGCGAGCTTGAAGCGAGGTTCACAGAGAGTCAGGCGGCGGTAGACGAAGACAAGTATTCTCTCACTCAGGACTACGAAGCGCGCATTGCGAGCTTGGAGTCTCAGTGGAAAGATGACAGCGCATTCCTTAAAGAGCAGCTTGAAGTTGTTCATGATGACCTGCGAGCCTTAACCGATCTGCTGGTGACATTTGAACGCTGGCATGAAAGCCTTACCCAGTTAATGGAACACAATGCAGAGATGCATCATCAGAACCAAGAGTTCTTCAACATCGTAAAGCAAATCGTTATCTTGGCGCTGAATGCAGCCATCGAAGCGGCTCGCGCAGGCGAGTACGGAAGAGGCTTTGCTGTCGTCGCCGATGAAGTGAGAAACCTTGCAATGCGAAGCCAAGAGTTAAGCGAAAGCTATAAACAAAACCTTAACAAGAATGACTTCCTAACAACGACAACATTCCAAGATATCCAGGCCGGCGGAAAGATGATCCTCACCGACGTCTCCTCTACTACCGAAGTCGTCAAAGGTATCTTTAGACGACTAAACATTGAACAACCTTAAGCTGACAAACGATGGTCAACGAAGAATTTAAACGAGAGATTGGTCGCCTTTTTATTAAAGGCTTTGGAGAGTCGCTTGAGACTGGCCATGATGGCAGTGAGTTGCTCGTTAAAGAGCAATCCAATTCCAGTGATGATCTAGGCGATGAGTTTTTTCTGCTCACCGTATCCTCTCAGCTGTTCAGGCTGTTCGTGGTACTCCATTTTAAGAAAGACGAGACGTGCCTGAATTTTACCGCGCAAGCACTGAATATAAACCCTAGCAGCATAACGGACGAAAACTTCTATGATTATGTCGGCGAGGTGGGTAACGCTTTTTGTGGTTATATAAAGCGACACCTAAATAAAACAGTCCCTCACTTAGGCATGTCCACGCCGAATAGACTTGATAAAGACTGCCTTCCCTACTTATCGTCTTTTAATATTGACGAAGACTTTCATGCTACTGCGGAGTACCAAGGCCAGTCTTTATTCTCAGCAAGCGCGTATATCAGTTCAGATAGCGAGCTCAATTATATTGTTCAAACTAGCAATGAAGTCGAGGAAGATACCGATTCAGGTGAACTCGAGTTCTTCTAAATAACGTTCAAGGTAAACGAATGACAACCAAAATTGTAAGCAAAGTGCTCGTGCACGAAAGCGATCCAGCCGCATTGGAACTACTCAAAACTATCTGTAGCGACAACAACTTAGTCGGGCTCAAAGTATGTACAGGCGATCATAGCGTTGGATTAAAAGATGCGTCCAACGAACTTGATGACGTTCTTAAGTCCAACGTAGACTTAGGCGCAGTATTCCTTTCCGAGTCAGTGGACCTCAACGGAGTGAGCGGGCTGGAGCTGTGCGATAAGATCAGACGCAGCCGACCAGAGCTGCCTATTTTTCTGCGCAGAGAAACGCGCAGCGATAGTGAAGACTTGCCAGCCTCCGCCGCTAAAGCAATTGCTGGCTGCTATCAAACTAGTGAACCTGAACTACTGACCCAGCTCGTGAATGACTATATTTGCAGCATGTACTACCCAGTAGAGCTTGCTCAGGGCGTTGAAGAAATCTCTAAAGAAGCGTTTGGCAATGTCATCGGTGGTACTCGAGTTAAGTGTGAGCTCCCTTACCTCGTAAAAGATCAAATTATCTACGGCGAATTGTTTAGCCTTATTCCTCTTGAAAGCGACTGGTGTCGAGGCTACATGATGCTCCAGACAACGGAGAGCGAAATAATGGACCTTATTCGCAGTGGTAGTACGCATATAAAATCAAACCGACCCGACTCTAAAGATAGTAATAGCATACTAAATGAAATAACGAACATGATTTGGGGCGGCATTAAATCGCGCTATTTTTCATCAGGAGACTCACCTTCTGATGCGCATCGAACTCAAGTTCCGATCATTGTTAACCACTCTCAGAAACATATTTCTTTCGGCTCTACCGAACCTCAACTATGCTTTAAATATACGCTTAATGACCTAGAAAATTATCCTGAAGTCACTATTTACCAGCGTCTAATTTTTAACCTAAGCTGGGACCCAGACAAATTCGCAGAAAGTGATAAAGCTTTAGAGGATTTAGTAGAAGGCGGAGAGCTTGAGTTTTTCTAGTGAAGCCTAGAAAGCATTAAATTTGAATAAACACCATTCGTAGATACGAAGTAATGAAGCCTTGAGCAAGGCGATTAAGAGGAAACATAGCATGGCACAAATACTTGTCGTTGATGATTCAGCCACAGTTAGAAACGAAGTAAGCACTTTCTTAAAAGATAACGGCCTGAGTGTTGAAGTCGCCGTTGACGGCAAAGATGGACTTGATAAGCTTCAAAAAGATCCTCAGGTTAAGCTTGTGATCTCAGACGTCAACATGCCTAACATGGACGGCCTAACAATGGCGGAGAAAATTCGCAGCGATTTAGGCAACAGCAGCGTCAACATCATTATGCTGACGACCGAAAGCGACCCGCGAATGAAAGAGCGTGGCAAGGCCGCAGGTGTGAAAGGCTGGATAGTTAAGCCGTTCAAAGGCGACAATGTTGTCGGCAGCATCAAAAAGTTGGTTGGCTAAATGTACTAGCTTCAAGCACAAAAAAAGCCCCTCTGGGGCTTTTTTTGTGCTTGAAATAAAGATTAAGCAGTTTGACGCCGGCGAATAGAAAACAGCCCTAGCAAACCCATACCAAGCAATGCAAAAGTGCCTGGCTCACTCACTTCAACCTGACCTTCAATCACGTCATTCCCACAAAGCATTGCCCAGTGCAAAGCCAAATCACCACTCAGCAAGTCTGTACCTTGCGCATCAAACATAAATGAAATCTTACCATCGCTAACGCTCCAAGACGCCGAATTGCTTAACGCTGTTACCGACGATGAGCTTTCATTCACAGCGACAGCCTGACCATTTCGATAGGTGCCACGAGATAGAAAGTCCTCACTATTAAGCAGGTTATCCGCGTTCTCCGCTCCAGATAATGCATAGAACGTCGCGTTACCACCGCTGGTGCTATAGGCGTTGTCGACAGCAACACCATATGACCAAACTGTACCAGTCGCAGAATCCCCTGCTTTGTAACCATCACTCGCCGAACCAGACGGATCCCATGAGGAGGACAACATCAAATCACCAACGCCAATACCATTGCCGTTATGCGTCAAACCAGAGTAGACGCCGATGTCATTCCAAAAATTTGTTGATATATCAACCGTTACTAGGGAGCCAGACACAGAAACATCAAGCCCATGAACGTCAAACTTAGACTTATGTCCTATAACATCGCCATAGCCGTGATCATCGCCTCCGCTATATGTATCGTCGAGGCTATATGCGTGGGCAGAGCCAACTCCTGCACTTAATATAAATGCTGCAACACCGACCTTTAATTTTGAACCTAACATCATGCGTACCTCTCTTATCGCGCGAATATTTTTTATTTGTACTAGCGGTTTCAGCAAACATAGCTCCACAACCAATATATTACTTTAATATCAATTGGCTATGAAAGATAACGAAGGGTATGATATCGGCGACTGTAAATTAAGCAGACAGTCTTTATGAGTAAAATTCAACTCTGAGACATTAGGCCAATACATTCTAATTGACCTAGGTAGTAACTAATATAGGGCTAAGAGTTCATCCCTTCGTGAGCCTAACTCTGCCGCCGAAACAGCCTTAATATCTGCGCTCGATACCAAGCTGACAAGGGTTTTTCTAGATAGATTCTCAAATACCGCAACGGCAACGTGAGGCGAGTTTGCTAGCACCAATGCTAACGCGGCGCTGGCTTTTTTCTTATTCATTAATGACACAAGCTCCGCAGCATATTGCGCCGACATATATTCACACGTTTGCGCTACGTAGAGGCTATCCAAACCATTAGCCACGCCAACAGACTGCTTAACGCTCAAATCTTCACAAATTCGTGCAGCAATTGGCGGTTCGATATAGCGAGTAGTGAGGGATTGAAGCAGCAAGTTGGGGATATACTTCATCGTATGGGTCATCGAACTAAACAAGCTATCGAGGCCAGCACGCTCGCGTTCAAGAACATCCGAGAGTAACACCTCAATATCACCTAGCACTTCATCATCTAAAGCCGTCAGACGCGTTGGTACTGGCTTTTTAGTTAATGTTTCCAGGTATGCAAATATGTCTTTTCGATCTTTCATCACACCTCATCCCACCTTATGGCCGCGAGCACGGATTTATCGCTATATATCTAATAAGCAGCCAAGACTCACATAAAGAAAAACGGGCCGAAAGCAACCAATAGCAGTGTCGTTGCCATCACCATCAAAGGTAATAACAAACGCTCATGTCTGTAATAGAACGTATCGCCTTCTTGTAACGCGAGCTCTACTTCTTCATCCCCTACCACCTGCCGAGTTAACAGGTGGTTAAGTGATACCGGCGGGCTAAGATAACCCAACTCGAAAGCCATTAGACAGGTCATCCAAAAATGAATCGGATGAATTCCCTGCGCATACGCGACCGGCGCAATAGTTCCCGTTACGAGAATCAATGCGCCAAACGGGTCCATGATCATGCCGATCAATACCAAAAATAGCACCAAGAACGCCATCGCCGCGTAGATAGAGGAGAAAGCCTCAGGAATCATCAAAACGCCGCCACCACGCTCGATGATGCCTCCCACCGTAAAAGAGCAAGCCATCAACATTAGCAAGGCGCCAATCTGAATAGCTGAGTTATCTACCGCCGTCCCAAATGCTTTTGTGACTGTCGGACTAGCGCCTAGCTCTTCATTCCTATCCTTAAAGTTACGGCTAAATTTGCGTTCAAATATGACCACGACGGCAACTAACACTGGCAACACAATCGGCGCAGAAAACTCATCTAAATAGGTATCCAACGCAAAGCCATAAAATACTAACGTACCGGCTAGTATGGCCAAGTAAGGCAACAAAGGACCGAGCCGGCTAACTGACGGAGCAAAGGCCTCTGAAAAAGGTGTTAATTTCATAGGATCCTTACGCGTGATCATCGCAAACACGGCGAACACCACCATGCTTAGCAAAAACACCCTGAAACCCCAGTGGAACAATTCATCCGTTACCACTTCCTTGTTCAAAATCGCAATCCCGACCACCAACAAACATGGTCGCAATACCACGCCCGAACCGGTCATAGCCGTTACTGCTAGCGCCAACTGTCTGCGCGTACCGACACGGCGCATTTCTTGATAAACCACTGCTCCCATCGCAATAATAATAATCCCAGATGCACCTGTGTACGCGGTTGGAAACGCCATCAACGCGATCGCAACAAATGCAAGCATTTCGGGTGGTAGATGCCATGGTTTAAACACATCGAAAAGACGAGCTCCTAAATGCGTTTCCTTCAAAAGCATACCGCCCATAATGTACAAGCCAATCGCAAGATGAAGGTTTGTTAGCTGAAAGATCTGAGTGAAGTAAATCGCGACGCCCGGAAAATGCTCTTCCCGCACGAAAAAGTGAAACACCGCCGCTAAGAGCATGAAGGTTTGTATCGGTATCGTAAGAATAGAGCGCAAAATGCTACCTTGCTTCTCTAAGTGCTCGCTTGGGTTAAACCAATGAAACAAGTTGATGCAGACTAAAGTAGCACACCCGGCCATCAGAATAATCATCAACTCAGGGTGGGTTACTTCCGTGCCAGACGCGTAGGAACCTTGATAAAACGAGTACGTAGACCAGCCTAGCCCTGCATAAGCTAAAGCCTGAGCGGTTTGCGATACGTAATGGTCAAGCGTTGTGTGCTCAGACCTAAATGCTATGTGACTATTCTTTGCCGTCGCAACAATAGCCGCCAAGACCAACAGCAGAATCAACGTCGCTTTTTGATGTGCAATCGCGAACAAACTGATATCCGCAAAGCTGTGTTCAAGCGCTCGAAACCAAACAACTGAATCTGTCAGGTTTTGTTTATAGACCGCCGCATCCTGATGTTTTTTCTCACAGACCAGAACCTGGCTCATCAGCGAATTTTTCGCCGCCACCTCATCAAAGTCTTCCGCTAGCAAAGCGAACTCATCGTTCTCCGCTTCGTGCTCCAGCGCGAGCTCTGCAATCCGCGCTTCGATATTCGGAGAAGGGTCACAGGTGGCGATGGGTTCTTCTCCCCTTAGAATGAAATAATCATCCCAGAGGTGGGCCCCCAATTTAAGCATCTGCGCATGAATATTTTCACTGGTGCCGGAGGTAATCGTGCCCAATAGCAGTACTAAAATACTTAGCGTTAAAAACCGTTGAGCAATACGCTGAAATTTAGACTGCCAACGCTCTCCTGAATCAGATGCGTCGTCAAAACTATTCATGGAAACCCCTAAATCATAGATATACCGGCTACAAACAGTACTGTTTATGCTCGGTTTTTTATTATGTCCGTGCATCATGCCAAATTAGCGATGTCACTGCATTGGTAAATAATGTTTTTTCTAACTGGTCGGCAAAATACCTTAGCGTTCACTAAACTACCTTGTATAGTCAGGTTAACAATACACAGCGGTGATAAAGATGCATGAGTGGGTACATCAAGCAATAAAAAAAATAGAGGCAGACCGTCAACGCTCTTCGGACACACATCTGTTCAAAGTTCCTCTGCCATGTATTGACGGGATTGACTTGTATTTGAAAGATGAATCTACGCACCCTACCGGCAGCCTTAAGCATCGGCTTGCTCGTTCATTGTTTCTCTACGGCCTATGCAATGGATCTATTACTCAAAATACTGTCGTTGTTGAAGCCTCGTCTGGCAGTACGGCGATTTCAGAAGCATACTTTGCCCGGTTACTCGGTTTGCGATTTATCGCCGTCATCCCCGAACATACGTCTGCAGAAAAAATCAGAGAAATTGAGTTCTATGGCGGACACTGCCATACCGTTTCCGGCAGCAGCATTTACGACGCTGCGGAACAATTGGCCCAACACGACAACCACTTTTACATTGATCAGTTTACCAATGCCGAGCGCGCAACGGACTGGCGTGGAAATAACAACATCGCCGAATCTATTTTCAAACAAATGTCCCTAGAGCCACACCCCATTCCAAGTTGGATTGTCGTAGGTGCAGGCACGGGGGGAACTTCAGCGACTATTGGACGCTTTCTACGCTATCAAGGTCACAACACACAACTTTGCGTTGCCGACCCAGAAAACTCCGTTTTCTTTGATTACTTCCACAGTCGTGACCGCTCACTAAAAAGTGACCATAGCTCAAATATAGAAGGAATTGGGCGCCCGCGGGTGGAGCCCTCGTTCGTGGCAGAGGTAGTAGACCACATGATTCGAGTGGAGGATGCCGCGTCCTTTTCCTGCATGCATTTTTTAGCAAAACATATCAATCGCCGTTGTGGCGGATCGACTGGGACAAACTTAATCGCCGCGTTTGAGTTGATTTCTCAAATGAAACAAGATGGCAAAACAGGTTCCGTTGTATCGATGATTTGCGATAGCGGCGACCGTTATGGAAACACGTATTACAACGATGAATGGCTAGCGCAACAAGGCTTTACAGAAGGTCTGGCAGTTTATTCAGAGGTGATAGCCCATTTCATGAAAACGGCGGAGTGGCGTCCTCCACAAACATGACCTCAGTCAGATGACTTCGTGAATAGTCAGCTAGAATAATGGTATTAAGAGATAATTAGAGACTTGAATGTTAAGGAGAAACGAACATGCCAAAACAACACGCAAAGAACTTAATTTCAGAGCTCCATGACAAATTTGGAGATGACAATACTAGCTCGCAACAAGCTGACCTGATGATGCGTTTGAACGCTCATATCCATGAACTCAATGAAGAAGACCCAGTGGACCCAACCATGATTGACGCTGTAGAGCTTTATCTAACTGAGCTGGAAGCAGATCACCCACAGGGTGCATCCGTGGTACGCCAGCTACTCGAAACGTTAAAGAATATTGGTATTTAAAGACGTTCTTACGACATAGGTAGCATTCACGACAACCGCTGACTATGTCGTCGTTGGTAAGCCCTGTTTGTTGATACCCGATACAGACGAAGCCCTTGAGGAAACCAGCTAACTACGCACAAAACATGTCATAGAACTGAGGCAAGAGACGGGCGACTCGCTCGTCGGTCAAACGGTAGTACACAGTTTGCGATTCCTTGCGATTTTCGACAAAACCGGCCTCTCGCAAACGCGCTAAATGCTGAGATAAGGCAGACTGCGACAAAGGAACTTTTAAGTTTAGTTCAGCTACAGACATTTCCTGGTCTAACAAGGTACACAAGATCATCAGGCGATTGGCATTCGCTAACTCTTTCAAAAACCGCTCGGCATCAGACGCGTTTTCTGCCAGCGCCTGCATCGATAGCTCAGACATTACTTACCCCTTTTACTTGTTTGCAGTTCTGAAAAAATCCGCCAAAAACATACCTAACGCCATCATTAGAACAAATACCAGCGCTTCAACCTTACCATATGCAATCGCCGCAACCGCAGGCCCTGGGCAATATCCGTAAAGGCCCCAACCAATGCCAAATAGCAATGCCCCCAGCAATAACGGAGCGTCGACCTCGGATAGACTCGGTAAACTGAATGTGCCGGCATACCAAGGTGTCTTGCCACGAATCAAACGCCAAGCTGGAACAGTAACTGCCAATGCAGAAGCCATTACGATAGCTAATGAATAATCCCATGCACCTAATAGGTCAAGAAAACCTTGCACTTTTGCCGTGTCCGTCATCCCCGAAACCGCCAAACCCATGCCAAAAACGATGCCACTCACCAAGCCAATTAAATTTTTCATACCACCACCCTACTTCGTTTATCTATCACTTCTCATTGGTATCGCACTAAATAACGACAAACCTTGAGCGACCTAAGACAATACATGCCTTACCACCGTCACTGTGAAAATACCCGCTAGCATAAACGTTAACGTTGCCCAGATTGAGCGCTTAGAAAAGCGTGCAATTCCACACACGCCATGACCACTTGTGCAACCCGAACCCAATCGTGTACCTGCCCCGACTAACAACCCGGCAATAATTAACATCGGCCAGCTTTCAGACGAGCTCTCGGGTATTTCATGTAAGCCCGTCTGCAGCAATATCAGCGGCCCAAGAACCAACCCAAGCAAAAATAACCCACGCCATACTCGCTCATCGAAGGCGTGAAGTGCCTCCCACACAATGCCGCTAATACCGGCTATTCGACCAATCCCTATCAACAGTAACACCGCCGAGCATCCAATCAGTAAGCCTCCTATCATCGGCTCCAATATATTCATAACGCTCTCCACGTAAAACGTTCAACTTTATTTTTCAAAACAACTACCCTGCGTCTGGCACAAATAAGTGCTTGAACTCACTGCTTGCGTATGACCGAGACCAAGTATTCAAGACTTTCCACACTGCAAATTGGCGGGTACCGCGATATCGATAAATTTTGGATTTGGTAGCTCAAGGCTGTCCATCTGGCGAATAAACTCTTCTTTTGACCATTGCAATCTTGGATTATGATGCCGCTCCTCACTGATACTCGATACCGTCATTCCTTGATAATCATGCCCCGGATATACCTGTGTGTCGCCATCAAGTTCGAGCAATATATTATGCAGACTATTGTATAAGTCACTCGAACTGCCATTCTGAAAATCGGTTCGTCCTGACCCTCTAATCAACAAGGTGTCGCCCGTAAAAACCGTTTTACTTGGAGCCCCCTCAAGAACAAAGCAGTGCGAATCATCGGTATGACCCGGCGTATAGCGAACCCTCAATCCATAAGACCCGAACGGTATTAGCATTCCCTCTTCGAGACTCTCGTCACTGCAAGAGACTGACCCTTCGTGCCCGATATACGTTCGGCAGTGTGTCAGGTCACGCAACATACCTAATGCGGTCACATGGTCTGCGTGAACATGAGTATCCAAGGCATGACTCAGCCTTAGTTCGAGTTCCTCCAGCAACTTGAGATACAAGGACACCTGCCCTTTTACCGGGTCGATCAGAACTGCATCGCGTGTCGACAGATCAGCTAACAGGTAGGTATAGGTTGATGTTTGTGCGTCAATTAACTGCCGAAATAGCATTGTCCTTTCTCCTCTAAGCATTGAGCCCTAACTGATAATAAAGTGGCTAAGCAACATAACTAGCGTTAACAAAAGCATCATTACCGCGAAAATCTTTTGTAGCACTGGCCCAGCGATCGCTCGACTAAGCAAAAGACCAAGCATCATGCCCAACACACCACCAAGTGCGAGCAAACCCAGTAAATTTGGATCGAGAGACGTTCGAGTAGCGAAACTGGCGAATCCCACCCCACTCACAACCGCGATCACTAGCAACGAAGTAGCAACCGCCTTATGAATGTCCATCCCAAGAAGAGACACTAAAACCGGCACGATAACAAAACCGCCGCCCACGCCATACAGCCCTGACAATATGCCGGTTAACCCAGCGGCTAAAGCTACCCTGAGGAAACAGGCGAAACGAAAGTTTTTAAGGCTAAGCGCATCACTGCCACAAACAGCGTGTCCGCCTAAGCCTGCCAGCTTGGGTGCGTGCGCCCTTACGCTAGCTGTCGCTTCTGGAACAAGCGACGCTTGTCTCCACATTCGTATCGCGATGATGCAAACGAGCACAGAGAATGAACACAGCAGCAATAGGTCATTGAGGTGTTGGGATATTGCTCCACCAAAAGGAACAGCAGCAGAACCAATCACTGCAAAAACAAGAGCCGGTAGCCATTCAATCTGCCTAGAGCGCAGGCGAAACAACACACCGACAAGCGCCGAAATACAGACGGCACTAAGCGATAACCCCGCGGCCATTTGAACAGGAAAGTCTAACAACAGCACCAGTAAAGGCACCGCAAAGATAGAGCCACCCGCGCCCGTTAAGCCGAGCACCAAGCCAATGACCACACCAACAAAAAGTATCAATCCAGCATACTCGAAAGAATCAACATGGTGTCATTATATTAGAGTTATCTAAATTAGCAATCACTATATTAGTGAACTCTTATTCTTAAAGCGTAAATAGACAAATATCTCTAGAAAGCGAACCATTCAAAAAAGCGATTACACAGGAAAGAAAATGAAGAATTATCTTTGTTACAGAGAAATATTCACTTCTCGTTAAACATTATTTAGAGCGAGAGTTCATTGCGGAATCTAAAGATCGACGACTAGACTTGTATGAGGTCGCCATAAGAAATAAGTACCTTGGCAAAAACGAAACCTAACAGAGTTAAACCTCTGCTAGGTCTCCGTTCTTCTCTAACCACACTTTTCGATCACTCGCCCGTTTTTTACCGAGCAGCATATCCATAATTTCGACCGTTGATTCGGGGTCTTCGATTGTCAGCTGAACCAAGCGTCTTGTGTCGCGAGCCATGGTCGTTTCGCGCAACTGAAGCGGGTTCATTTCACCCAAGCCTTTGAAGCGCTGCACGTTTATCTTGCCTTTCTTCTTTTCGGCCTCAATACGATCGACGACACCTTTGCGCTCAGATTCATCTAGCGCGTAGTAAACCTCTTTTCCTATATCAATACGATACAAAGGAGGCATGGCGACATAGATATGCCCTGCTTCAACTAAGGGTCTAAAGTGTTGAACAAATAAAGCGCAAAGCAATGTCGCGATATGCAAGCCGTCGGAATCGGCGTCAGCAAGGATACATATCTTGCCATATCGCAGCCCTTCCAGATTGCTTGATGCAGGGTCAACGCCAATAGCGACTGCGATGTCATGAACCTCTTGCGAAGCCAAGATTTGATTTGAGTCCACTTCCCAGGTATTTAGTATCTTTCCACGTAAAGGCATGATGGCCTGATACTGACGATCACGCGCCTGCTTTGCGGAGCCACCAGCCGAGTCACCCTCGACCAAAAATAACTCAGAGTTCATCGCATCACTACCAGAACAGTCTGCTAGCTTTCCGGGTAATGCAGGCCCAGACGTTACTTTTTTACGCGCCACTTTTTTACTGGCCCGTAAACGACGCTGTGCATTATTAATGCACAGTTCAGCTAGCTTCTCCGCATCGTCTGTATGCTGGTTCAGCCACAAACTAAAGGCGTCTTTAACTACGCCAGAGATAAATGCCGCCGCTTCGCGCGACGACAAGCGCTCTTTAGTCTGACCAGAAAACTGAGGATCCTGTAGCTTAGCGGATAAGACAAAGCAGCTTTTGTCCCAAATATCTTCCGGACCCAACTTCAAACCACGCGGTAATAAGTTTCTAAACTCGCAGAATTCACGCATCGCTTCCAAGCAACCGGTTCTAAAACCGTTGACGTGGGTGCCGCCTTGAGCCGTTGGAATCAGGTTGACATAGCTTTCTTGCGTCAGCTCCCCGCCATCCACCAGCCATTGAATAGCCCAATCTACTGCTTCCGTATTAGCTGACATCGATCCCGTAAACGGAGACTGAGGGCAACATTCCAAACCGTCGGTAGAAGAGACGAGGTAGTCTTTTAGTCCATCCTCATAATGCCATTCATCTTTTTCGTTACTTTGCTCATTAACAAATGTCACATGCAGGCCTGGGCAAAGCACCGCTTTGGCCCGCAATACATGCCGCAGCCGACTGACCGAAAACTTAACCGTGTCAAAGTATTTTCCATCCGGCCAAAACTGAACTTTAGTCCCAGAGTTCCGTTTGCCAACGGTGTCGATGACTTCAAGATCATCTGTCTTATCGCCGTCCGCAAAGGCTATACGGTGCAACTGTCCGCCTCGCCGAATCAACACTTCCAAACGTGTCGATAACGCATTCACCACGGATACACCTACCCCGTGTAGACCTCCTGAAAAGGCATAACTGTCGTTTGAAAACTTACCACCCGCATGCAAACGCGTGAGTATCAATTCAACGCCTGGCACCCCTTCCTCAGAGTGCACATCGACCGGCATACCGCGTCCATTGTCGGTTACCGACAACGAGCCATCACTGTGCAGTGTGACATCTATCTTATCCGCATGACCCGCTAGCGCCTCATCGACACTGTTATCGATTACTTCTTGAGCCAGATGGTTTGGACGCGTCGTCTCGGTATACATCCCAGGACGTTTTTTAACCGGATCTAAGCCGCTTAATACTTCTATTGAATCAGCGGTATATTGTGATTTATCTGACATGATGCTCCAAAGGCTTTGATCCAGCAGACCTGTGTAGGTTAGCGCTCTTACTGTTCATAAATAGATGCTACTTAGATAAAGAGGTGGAAAGCGCTGCGTAATTAGTTAGTGTAAATCAGCGTGTTACCCTGACAACGCGAACACTGATCACGCTGAAAGGTAAGCAATGGCGCAAGCTTATCTAATAATAGTTACCACGCCAATAGTCATGACGCATACCGACCGCACAAATGGATTACACAAGGGTAATTAACACTAATGCAAACTAAAGCCCATTGGCATCTAACCGACTCTCGTTCCTTGCTCGTCTACCCTTGAGGAAAACGGTTTGATTGACACCCAGCGCTGATTCCGATTCAGACTCATCAACGCGAGTTACGCCTGAAATTTGATCGCCATTGTTAACCCAGCTCAAGCCCGCGCCCGCTAAAAATGAAGAGTAGCCAACTTCAAAATCCAAACCAATAAGGTCATCCCCTTTGACTTCGATGACCCGTGGCTGAGACAGCAAGGGGTAACCACCCTTGGCTTCCCCCAGATCAAACCAGATGAAGTCTCCATCGTTATCAGTGCTCGCCTCCAACAAATAAAGGCCTTCAGGAATATCATTAAACGAAAAGCTGTAAGCACCATCACTTAAAACACCGCCAACGGAGTCATAAATTTCAATGAGCGTGTCGCCACTTGTTTCAGCCGCTTCAATATCTTCCCAGCTCACCAAATACACGTTTAGATTGCCAACGGTCGCCGAAGTCACTGCAGAGCGAGAAACGAAGACCGGAACCTCGACCGCATCCTGAGCAACACCAGACAACTCATAGTCAATTGTGATGGTTGCAGACGTTATATTTCCAACCACGCGGGAAATATCAATGGCCACGCTATAATCGCCCAAGCCATCGCCGAGTAACGCAGGAGTAAGGCTGAGCAAGTCAGCATCAGAAGACGTAATACTCGTAATTTGTATATCCCCATCGCCGCTAAGATCGACCCCCGGGTTAGACAGGCGCAGCACTGCCTCAGTATTACCTCCAACGAAGCCAAGCTGTGCCGGCGACACGATTAGGGTATCTGGGATATCTGCTCCACTAGCAATTGCCACCGCTTTCGACGCGTTAATCAAGCCATTGCCAAAGAACCTTGCATTATCGGCCGCAGTAAAACCCGGCATATCGACATTATCGGTGATTAAACTCGGGGTATTTAAGAGCGTCGCAAAACCGGCAGGCGTCAAGGTCGGATTAAGGTCTTTCATCAACGCAATAACGCCAGATACATGAGGCGCAGCCATTGACGTACCTCGAAGCTCTGCATACTCGCTAGCGAACACCGTACTCAAAATCCCATCTTGAAAACCATCAGAGTATGGTTTATCCGAGCCTGTCCCGCCCGGTGCAGCGACATCAATATGCGTCCCAAAATTGGAAAAACTCGATCTAGACTTCGTTTCATCAACCGAGCTCACTGCAATGACGTCGGGATATGCCGCGGGATAGAACAACTGAGAAGAACTATCGTTACCCGCTGCCGCGACAACAATTGAGCCCGCCTCAATTGCCCGAGCGACCGCTATACGCAGGACACTCGAGTCATCGGGAGAGCCTAATGAAAGATTGATAACATCCACCGGCTCTGACAATTCTTGGCCGCCCGCACGCACTAGTCCTGCGGCATATAGCACCGCTTCGGCGATATCCGCCGTTGACCCCACACCTTCAGATCCAAGCGCCCGCAGAGGGATAATGCCAGCATCATAGGCCACACCACGAATACCAATGGTATTGCCTTCTGCCGCGATAATTCCCGCTACATGTGACCCATGGAAAGTACTGCCAGGGTCTTCAGGGTTGTTGTCGCGTCCACCGGTTCCGTCACCCTCAATATCTTCCGACAAAACAAAGTCATAGCCACCCGCTCGGATATTGTCATTTAAGTCAGCATGCGTCCCGTGAATTCCTGTATCGACAACCGCGACAGTTGCCCCCTCACCGGAGGTGACTTGCCATGCCGCAGGCAATCCAATCATTGGCGCATTCCATTGTTGAGCGTAGCGAGCATCACCGATATCCGCGGGCGACGAAATAGTACCCGTGGCACGCATCAAGTAGTTTGGTTCAGCAAACAAAACCGAAGGGTCCTGTTTTAGTAAATCAATCGCTTGCAACGTACGCCACTTGTCTTTCATTGTGTCAGTAATACTTATCGTTCGCTCAAAACTCATCGCGCTGGCCAAACTAGATACATCTATCCGGTGAAGCTCCGCAACGCTGCCAACATCACGCATTTTGACCAATGATGAAAGTGCTGCAGAAGTAGCCGAACTTATTGGCGCCGATCGCTGAGCAGACTGCCCAGACTGTTCAACCACGGCCGGCGGGTGATATTTAACAAGCACTTCGCCTGGAACAAAATCCGCGTTCAATTGCTTTACCAACCCGGCAGACAGCCCCAACCCTGCGCCAGAAGACACAGACTGCGATAGAGATAGACTATAAAGCAGCGGAGCGGAGCGACCAGCGGTAGCCGACAGCTCAATTATAAAATCTTGTGATGCGGGAATTGTTAACGTACTGGTGCCTTCAAACAAGATATCGAGCGAAGCGACCTCTGCGTTAACATTATTAGGATCAAGCAGACGCAGTGTGAGTTCAATTGGCCTCGCCAGCAGCGCGTCAACATTATCTGCGTAAAAGACACTTAATGCTAAGGTTTGGTCCTCCACTAACACCACTTGAAAATAATCTTTTAAATCTGCTGCATAACCCGATTGTGGGCAACCAAAAAAATCACCCGTACGATTACTGTAGTCACCATTGGTACCACTAATATAACCACCTAGGGTAACTGGATTTGTAATAAACTGGGGGTCTGCGATATCGTTATTTGCTGCAAATAAGCCGTTACAGGGGGCTTCAACATCGGTATCGATAGCGGCATATCCCGCTACTGAAATCGTACCTGACAAATCTGCGGGCCCTGACGCTGAGCCGCTATCAGATTCAGTGGCTGCCGAACCGCTACCACCACCGCACGCAGCAAGGGTCAAAGTCATAGCAGCAAAACTAACGACAGCTAAAGGCTTAGTCACTTTAGACGAAGCCCTGCAGATGCTGGCTGAAAAGTTACGCGTCTTTGTAATAGTCGCCAAAACAGAAATTAGAGCCTTCAATAAAACTGGATACAAACTAAACCTTCCTACTGCTTGAGGGCCCGACGGCTAGTGGGATCGCTCCACTCAGATAATACAAAAAATCGTTTATCGTGAGTCAGTCAGCCAATCCCATATCGATGACACAACGCCGTTTAACCAATAATCTAAGATGCTAACGTTATAGTATAGCGACTCAATGCATACCCCAATAGCTTTTAACAAAATCTATACCTCATAACGCATTTAGTTTTAGACAGTGACGCGATTCACCGTTATGCACCGACGTGCATGCTAGCGTTAAGCCGTCAGCAGGAAGCTGATATTGCAAGTTCACAATCAGACTGAAAAGGAAATTCTTATGATTAATCATCTAAAACACCACCCACTATTTTTCGTAGTGAAATTTAATTCTACCCTTACCCTTACAAGCCAAAAAACGAGACCACAAACTCGTCCGTCTTATCTTCAAAGGCTATTACTTACATTTGTTTTACTCATCTGCACCAGCTGGTCTCATGGCGCCCTGATCTTTAGCGATGATTTTTCTAGAGATAACAGCAATGACGTGCAAAACAACTGGCAAGAACTGGAGAAAGACAGCAATGATGTTGCGATCTACCAACAACAATTACGGTTACGCGACAATCAAAGCGAAACACCTAGCGCGGCCGCATTGCAGGCCATTTCATTAGAGTCGTACCAAGACTTAAGGTTAACTTTCGACTGGCGAGCAACGACTAGCACCGAAGCATCTGACACCCTGTTTGTTGGCTGGCAACGCCAAGATGAATCGTTCACTAACCTTTGGAGTTCAGCCCTCGGTGGCAGCGGCTTCAACACAGTCAGTTTTGACATCACCACGGCAGACATCCCTGCTGACTATGTCTCCCTTGCGATTTGGATAGCCGTAGGTAGTGCCAACGAAACAGTTTACATAGACAATTTACTATTAAGCGGAGAACTCATTAATAGCGGATCAACAGAGGACGGCGGGCCAACTGAAAACAGTAGCCAGGTACCCGAACCCAGTTCACTCGCACTGCTAACATTAGGTCTTGCGCTAGTAACGCGCAAAAAGAAGTCAATTCAATAACCATTCTTTGACTTACAAAAAAGCCGTCATAACGACGGCTTTATATATTTCTGCAGCACACCCTAGCAACTTTCCTAGGAGGCCTTCTGCCTGTTAGACCGCATCGCCGAGCACATAACGGATAATACTAACCAGAGTAAAAATAAACACCAAGGTAAACCCTAAGCCAATAATGACAAAGTGAACAAATTTTCCCTTACTGAAATCCCTGCTGGCATTGCGCTTACTCTGAACGCCCAACATGGCCCAAAGCACACTCTGAGTGGTCTCAATAAAGCTCATAGTTTGCGAATCAGAATGCTTCGCATCGTCACGACCCGCCTCGGCGCCTGTTAACTCTGCATCGCCACCATCATTGCGCTCAACAGATTTATTGTCGCTACTATCAACCATTGCCATCTCCCTTCATCAGCTGCCATCACCCGCCAACCTAACCTATATTATTGGCGATACGCCCTAATTAAAGTTTAGCCTTATTTAATGGCTAGCGTTAACGCTTCACGAGCCATGGTTTCTAGTGTCATATCCCCTTTAGGGTCATACCACGTTGTTGACCAACTAATTGCTCCCATCAGATAACGACGCAAAACAAACACGTCAGCAACGATCATACCCTGCTCTTTCGCCTCGGCTAAGGTGTCGAGCCATAACTGTTCGTAGATATCACGAAGCACAAGAATCTGCTTTTGATTGTCTTTATTCAAGCTACGCCATTCGTAAACCAGCACTGACATAGCATTACCGGTAAGCCCATTAATCGCCTCTAACTCGCAACGAATTAGGTTAAGAACCTTTTCCTTCGGGTTATCAGACGACGCCAGCATCGACTGCATACGAGAGGTATTAAAAACAATAACCTCTCTCATTAACGCTAATAGGATCTCTTCTTTTGACTTGAAATGATGGAAGATGCTTCCTGACTGAATACCCACCGCCGCCGCCAAGTCTCTCACTGTCGTGCGCTCATAACCCTTAACTCTGAACAACTTTGCCGCTTTAGCGAGCAGCCGACCCTTCGGCGTACGCGGATCTGTCACGCGACCATCCGCCACGAGATCGTCCACAAGCTTCAGTATTTCCGGCGCCACATCAACAACATTCATAAGTCAGCTCTTAGACAAAATTAGTAAAAATATAATAACGGCAAACAAGATACTTTACAAACCAAGCGCTTGCTTGGTATGGTTAGTCCATGCATATTTTTAACTTAGCAACCGTAGCGCACAGGCATCGATAACTAAGCTTCGTCGCACTGCAGCAAGAGACAGGCACATACATATGACACACCCCTATCGTTCGATACTTCGACCAGACCTTTACCAAGACAAAGTAATGATTGTGACTGGAGGCGGCAGCGGCATTGGCCGTTGCACCTCACACGAATTAGCAAGTCTTGGCGCACATGTTGTCGTCATCGGTCGCAAGCAAGAAAAACTCGATACGGTAGTGCAGGAAATCATAGACGACGGCGGCAGCGCAGAAGGCTTATCCTGCGACATTCGTGATGAAGACGCGGTCAAACAGACAGTTAAGGCAATTGTCGCCAAACACCCTGTTATATCAGGCCTCGTTAACAATGCCGGCGGCCAGTTCCCTGCACCTCTAAGTGGCATAAATCAAAAAGGCTGGGAAACAGTCATCCGCACCAACCTCACCGGCGGATTTATGATGGCCAAAGAGGTTTACCTGCAAAGCATGACTAAGCACGGCGGCTCAATCGTCAATATTGTTGCTGACATGTGGGGCGGAATGCCGGGCATGGGTCACTCAGGAGCGGCTCGTGCCGGTATGGTGAACTTTACCCAAACCGCCGCCGTTGAGTGGGCAGCGTCTGGCGTGCGGGTTAATGCCGTCGCTCCAGGTTGGGTGGCGACAAGCGGCATGGACACTTATCCACCCTCAATGAAGCCGTACATTATGAGCCTGAAAGAGGCGGTCCCTCTTAAGCGAATGGGCACCGAAGCTGAAATCAGTTCAGTCATAGCATTCTTATTAAGCGATGGCGCTGCGTTTGTAAGCGGCGACTGCCTAAGAATTGATGGGGCTGCCTCGCAAGGCTCGCGAGTTTTCCCGCTTGCACCCGCGAAAAACTCAGAATCCTATAACGGTTTTCACCGTGCCGTGACACCAAAGATATTTCAAGACGACTAACTACAACTTTAACCCGCATGCCCTGCGAGGACCTTGCAGAACCGGCATCTACGTAGCGTGATTACAGGAACAAAAGATGGCAATACTAGAATCAACAATCAGCGCCACATCGCAAGACTTTTTAGATAACTCTACGGCGATGAAAGCGTTTATCGAAGAGTTTCGTAGTATCGAGAAGAAAGTTGTCGATAAGGAAAACGAAGCAAAAGATAAGTTCATTAGTCGCGGCAAATTACTGCCTCGCCAACGCATTAACTTGCTCCTTGACCGCAGTGCACCTTTTTTGGAGCTCAGCAGTTTGGCAGGGTTAAAGATGCATGACGACAAAGATGGCTCAATGGCGGGTGGCGGCATCATCGCGGGAATTGGCTATGTTGCGGGTATCAGAAGCATGATTATCGCCAGCAACAGCGCAATCAAAGGCGGTACGATTTCACCAGCGGGTCTAGATAAAACACTTCGATTGCAAGAAATTGCAGCGTTGAACAAACTGCCGGTTGTCACCTTAGCAGAGAGTGGCGGTGCGAACCTTAACTACGCAACTGACATTTTTGTTCAAGGTGCAAGAGGCTTCGCTAATCAGGCTCGTTTATCCGCAGCAGGTATTCCTCAGTTCACCGTTGTTCATGGTAATGCAACCGCAGGTGGTGCTTACCAGCCAGGCCTATCTGACTATACGGTAGTGATTAAAGGTAAGGCGAAGATGTTCTTGGCGGGCCCTCCTCTACTTAAAGCCGCCACCGGAGAAGTCGCAACAGACGAAGAACTGGGTGGAGCAGAAATGCATGCTCAAATTGCCGGAACCGCAGAATTTCTTGCAGAAGACGACTCTGATGGCATTCGCATGATTCGTGATTTGATGAAGAGCGTGCCTTGGAACGAGCAACTAAACCCTCGTCATGCTGTTAGCTGGGAAGAACCTGAATACTCGCCCGAGGAACTCATTGGCGTCGTGCCGAATGACAGTAAAAAGCCTTACGACGTGCGTGAAATTGTCGCACGGATTGCTGACGGTTCGGACTTTGTCGACTTCAAACCCGAATTTGATAATCAAACCGTTTGCGGCTTTCTTAAAATTGAAGGCCATGCCTGTGGCCTGATCGGTAATAACGGTCCTATTACGCCAAGTGGTGCAGCAAAAGCCGCTCAGTTCATTCAACTTTGCGAGCAATCCAACACGGCCTTGCTTTTTTTCCACAACACGACCGGTTTTATGGTGGGTACGGATTCCGAACAAAATGGCATCATCAAGCATGGTTCAAAAATGCTGCAGGCCGTTGCGAATACGACAGTTCCAAAATTAACGATCGTCGTTGGCGGCTCATATGGCGCGGGTAACTATGCGATGTGTGGCCGAGGTTTAGATCCACGCTTTATCTTTGCATGGCCAAACAGCCGCACCGCAGTAATGGGTGGCGCACAAGCTGGCAAAGTGCTGCGCATCGTGACCGAAGACAAACACGAAAGAATGGGAAAAACCGCTGACCCGGCGATGCTAGACATGATCGAAAAAGCGACAGCAGAGAAACTAGACAAAGGCTCGACCGCCCTATTTGGGACAGCACGCCTTTGGGATGATGGCCTAATAGACCCGCGCGACACACGCAAGGTCTTAGCGTTCTTGCTCGACATCTGTGAAGAAGCTAGCCGCCGCCAGTTGCGTCCTAATACCTTTGGTGTTGCGCGACTCTAGCCCCGAATAAAAACTCAGCGAGGCTCACCAAACCGACTCTCGCCAAACTGAATTGAATTGATGCTGGGCAATGCGCCAGCAACGTATACAGAGGTAATACAAATGATTTTTACGCAAGAACATAAAGAGATACGTCGTACGGTAGCAAACTTCGTTGAGAACGAAATCAATCCAAATGTCGAAGAGTGGGAAAAAGCTGGCACATTCCCAATGAAAGAACTATTCAAAAAACTCGGCGATCTTGGTTTGCTTGGTATCAGCAAGCCTGAAGAGTTCGGGGGCATGGGCCTACCGTATAGTTATAACATCGTCGCTGCTGAAGAGTTTGGTGCAGCACATTGCGGTGGCGTGCCACTCGCGATTGGCGTTCAAACAGACATGTGCACCCCTGCACTCGCACGATTTGGTTCGGACGACCTGCGCAATGAATTTCTAACGCCGTCAATTACTGGCGACATGATCGGCTGTATTGGCGTATCTGAGCCGGGCGCCGGTTCAGATGTTGCGGGCCTTAAAACCAGCGCAAAGAAAGATGGCGATGACTACGTGATCAATGGCACAAAAATGTGGATCACCAATGCGCCAAGTGCTGATTTTATCTGTTTGCTTGCAAACACGTCAGACGACAAAGTTCACGTTAACAAGTCACTCATCATTGTCCCAATGAACACGCCTGGCGTAACCGTCGCGCCGAAATTGGAAAAGCTGGGTATGCGCTCGTCAGAAACCGCACAGGTCTTCTTCGACAATGTTCGCGTTCCACAGCGTAATCGGATCGGCCAAGAAGGCGCTGGCTTTATGATGCAGATGATGCAGTTTCAAGAAGAACGCCTGTTCGGTGCAGCCAACATCATCAAAGGCTTGGAGTCATGTGTAAACAGCACAATTGACTACACCAAAGAACGCGAAACATTTGGGCAGCCGCTAATCAATAACCAAGCGATTCATTTCCGTTTAGCTGAACTTCAATCTGAAATTGAAGCGCTACGTTGCATGGTTTATCAAGGCGTTGAAGGATATGAGAACAAGCAAGACGTCACCAAACTTGCGTCAATGGCCAAACTCAAAGCCGGACGTTTAGGCCGCGAAGTAACAGACTCTTGCCTACAATACTGGGGCGGCATGGGCTTTATGTGGGACAACCCTGTGTCGCGCGCCTATCGCGATGTACGCTTAGTCTCTATTGGCGGTGGCGCAGATGAAATCATGCTTGGCATTATTTGCAAGATGATGGGTATTCTTCCGGGTAAGAAAAAGAAATAAAGGGACGGACCGAACGATGAGTGACGTAACAGCTAAGTTACCTGATACAGAAACGTTAGTGCTAACGCAGGCAGACCATGTTCTGCATATCACCTTGAACCGCCCAAAAGCACGAAATGCTATGAGTTTGGTGATGGTTCAAGAGCTAATGACTACCTTTGAGAGTATTCAGAACGACGAAAGTATCAGAGCAGTGGTATTACGCGGCGCCGGTGGTCATTTCTGTGCGGGTGGTGATATTAAAGATATGGCCAACGCGCGCATGGCAATGAGCCAGAAAAAAGAAGGCGCAGACGACCCATTTTATGCTCTGAATCGTGAATTCGGGAAAATGATCAGCTATGCCAACCAAATCCCACAAGTTTTAATCGTGGTGACTGAGGGCGCTGTGCTAGGCGGCGGTTTTGGCTTAGCCTGTATTTCTGACGTGGCGTTGTCGCTCGACGATGCGCAGTTTGGGCTTCCTGAAACCGGACTTGGCATTCCTCCGGCTCAAATTGCCCCATTTGTTGTTAATCGTATCGGCTTAACGCAAGCGCGACGATTGGCCCTATTAGGTGCGCGATTCAAAGGCGACCAAGCGGAAAAACTGGGCATTGTGCATGAGTCTCATGCCAGCGAAAGCGAACTCAACGATGCCCTCGAAAAAGTGCTAGAGCAAGTTAAGCGTTGTGCTCCAGCAGCTAATCGTGTCACTAAAGCCTTAATACTCGCCGTCGGCCAAGAGCCGATTGATCAACTATTAGATGGTGCAGCAAAATCATTTGCGGCCGCCGTGCAAGGGCCAGAGGGCCAAGAAGGCACCATGGCCTTTATGCAAAAACGCACGCCGAAATGGGCAGAATGAGAGTAGCGATTTACACTACTCGCATATTGATTTAATCACTGTAGGTCGGAGTCCGCTCCGACAAGTCACAACAACCATTGTCGGGCACTTGCTCGACCTACACAAAAGAGAGATAGAAATGTCCAACACATCGACATTTGAAAAAATACTCATCGCCAACCGGGGTGAAATTGCTGTTCGAGTTATCCGCAGCGCCAAAGCAATGGGCTATCGTACCGTCGCGGTCTATAGCGAAGCGGATGCTGGCGCTCCACATGTGCTCGCTGCTGATGAAGCCGTATGTATCGGTGCACCGGCTGTCGGAGAGTCTTACCTCGTCGCAGACAAAATCATTGCCGCGGCTAAGCTAACCGGCGCTGGCGCCGTGCATCCAGGATACGGATTTCTTTCCGAGAACAGTCAATTCGCCAACGCTTGCGAACAAAACGGCATCGAGTTTATCGGGCCACCATCGCCCGCGATCGAGCTGATGGGCAGCAAACGACTGTCCAAAATTGCGATGATCAAAGCCGGCGTGCCCTGCATCAAAGGTTACGAAGGTGACAATCAAGATATTGAAAACTTAATTGCTCAAGCTAAAAAGATTGGCTTTCCATTAATGGTCAAAGCATCAGCCGGTGGCGGCGGACGTGGCATGCGTTTGGTCATGGTTGAAAGCGAACTCGAAGAGCAGATTAAAACAGCACGTTCCGAGGCTGAGAATGCCTTCGGTAGCGGCGAGCTAATCCTTGAGCAAGCCGTCATGAAACCGCGCCATATCGAAATACAGGTATTTGCAGATAAACACGGCAACGCCGTTTATCTAGGGGAACGCGACTGCTCGATTCAACGTCGTCACCAAAAGGTCGTCGAAGAAGCGCCCTCTCCTTTTGTAGATCCTGACCTTCGAGAACGTATGGGTGAAGCAGCCGTTCAAGCGGCTAAAGCATGTGATTACGTTGGCGCAGGAACCGTCGAATTTTTGGTCGACTCAGAAAAGAACTTTTACTTTCTGGAGATGAATACCCGTCTTCAGGTAGAACACCCGGTCACCGAATTAATCACGGGAACTGACTTAGTAGAATGGCAAATTAAAGTCGCCGCAGGACAGACACTTCCTAAGACACAGGCCGAGATCAGTCTGAGTGGTCACGCCATGGAAGTTCGCCTCTACGCAGAAGACCCTACCAATCAATTTATGCCACAAACAGGCACGATACATCGCTGGAATGAAGCCCAAGGTGCAGGTGTGCGTATCGATAGTGGTATTAGATCCGGTCAAACGGTATCCCCGTTTTACGACCCAATGTTGGCTAAAATTATTGCCTATGGATCTGATCGAGAAGAGGCACGTCGTCGTCTAGTCCGAGCGGTTGAAGAGAGCACCCTTTTCGGAGTTACCGTCAATAGCGAGTTTTTGTGTGAAGTATTAGGTCACCAGCGCTTTATCGACGGCGAAGCAACCACCGCCTTTATCGGTGATGACTTCGCTGAGAATGCAACGATGCAGACCCAACAACCTAGTATCGACATTGTCGCTTTAGCGGCAATTGTTAGTCATCTCAAGCAAGAGCCTCAAAAAGACTTCTCAGTAGCATTGTCGGGATGGAGTAATACTAGCCAAGCACCGTGGCCCTATACCTTGACTAGTGCAGAACATAAATGGGCATTGTCGCTAGCGCAGGATCACGATCACTATGAGATAACGCTAGAAGAAGAAAGCGCAACGATCGAAGTGGTTTCTTTAACAAGCGACACTCTAACGTTCGTGTCCCAAGGTATCCGAAAATCACTCGAATACCTGATGCATGACAACAAAGTATTCCTGAGAATTGGCGGTGCATACTATCAGTTCGAAGATAGCACTCACGCAGCCATCGGTACTGCCGATGCAGCTGGCTCTGGTTTAATCAAGGCCAGCATGGACGGCGCTATTATTGACGTTCTAGTTGAAGCCGGTCAGCACGTTGAAAAAGGCCAAACCTTAGTGATTCTCGAAGCCATGAAGATGGAACACCCTCTAAAGTCTGACGTCAACGGCGTTATTGCATCAGTCAACACCACCAAGGGTGACCAAGTTAAGCTGCGTCAGCTACTCGTTGAAGTGACGGCAGACGAGACAGAATGAGAGCAAAGAGTTTGAGACATAAAGGAGTATTAACATGAGCGGATTGAAAGAGCGTACCATTTTCATCTCAGGGGCAAGCCGAGGCATTGGGCGCGCCATGGCGCTGCGTTTCGCGAAAGATGGTGCGAATGTCGTCATTGCTGCCAAGTCAGCTGAGGCGCATGCCAAACTACCAGGCACTATCCACAGTGTTGCTGAAGAAGTGCGTCAGGCCGGCGGCCAAGCATTAGCAATTCAAATGGATGTTCGAGACGACGAACAAGTGCTTGCGAGTATGCAAAAAGCGGCCGATCATTTTGGCGGTATCGATGCGGTCATCAATAATGCCGGCGCTATCAAGCTGGTAAACTCCGAAAGCTTACCGCTAAAGCGCTTCGACCTGATGATGCAAATAAACACGCGTGCAGTGCTAAGCTGTGCGAAAGCGGCGCTACCATGGCTTAAAAAATCTTCGTGCGGTCATATTCTTAGCCTATCTCCCCCGATCAGCCTAGACCCGAAATGGTTCCATCATTACGGCCCCTATACAGTCACAAAATACGGTATGTCGATGCTGACCATTGGTATGGCGGAAGAATATCGACGCTACGGCGTTGCCGTCAATTCGCTCTGGCCTCAAACCTTAATTTCTACCGCAGCAGTCGAGTTTGAGGGCGGCGGCAAAGCCGCGATGTCAAAAGGTCGCGTGCCAGACATTATGGCGGACGCGGCATACGAGATATTAACGACCCCCAACTGCGAGTTGAGTGGCGAAATACTCGTCGACGAAACCTTGCTAAAGTCTAGAGGTGTCGAAGACTTTGACCACTACCGCTATGACAAAGAAACAGACAAACCTCTAATGAACGATTTGTTCATTGATGAGTAATTAAGTGACAGGCCGCCTTTGCGGCCTGTTCTATTTTGATAGTTTATATTCAGTATCGGCGTGAATATAGTTTAGTGCTACGATACGGATTACAAACACTCCTTTACCCCAGTCGCTAGTGGACCAAGCTACATGACAGCCAACGCAACCGCACCTGAAATCAGTATTGAAGAAAACGAAGCGATTCGTAATGCCAACTCCTTTCTCGAAATTTTCTATGAACGGGTCAAACTGCACCCAAACAAAGTCTACTTGCGACAACCATACGGTAGCCAATGGCGAGAATACACCTGGAAAGACATTAGCCAAATGGCGCAAAAATTGGTCTCAGCTTTACGTGAGATGGAACTTGTCCCAGGGGATCACGTTGGAATTTTGTCCAAAAACTGCCATGAATGGATTGTGGCTGACTTAGCCATTTTGATGGGCGGTTACGTGTCGGTCCCGTTCTACCCGACACTACCCGCGAATGAATTACGCGAGGTGATCGAACTCAGTCATATTAAAGCCTTGTTCGTAGGCAAACTAGAGACCTGGGAAACCCAGCGCTCAGGCGTCCCTAGCGGCATTCGCACTATTTCTATGCCGTATTATCATGGCAACAGTAAGGTTAAGTGTGAATTCTCTTGGGAAACACTTATGGATAGCTGCGAGCCCGCTGAGCAGCTGCATATTCCGAAGCCTGACGAAGTATTCACGCTCATTTATACCTCTGGCACTACCGGTACGCCCAAAGGGGTAATGTTGGACTATCAAGCGTCCAACCTCATTATGAAATACGAGCGAGAAAAACCCGTCTATGGCATTTACCAAAATGTTGGCGAACGCATCATTTCTTACCTCCCTCTCAATCATATCGCTGAACGCGTGCTTTCCGAAGCAATGCCGATTGTGTCGGGCGGCACGGTCAGCTTCAGCGAATCATTGGATCATTTTGGAAAAAACCTGCAATCAGTGCAGCCCACATTGTTCTTTGCAGTGCCGAGAATTTGGACCAAGTTCCAACAAGCCATACTGACAAAAATGTCCCAGCGTAAATTGGACCTTCTACTCAAGACGCCAGTGATATCGAGCTTGATCAAAAAGAAGATTAAAACAGGAATGGGTTTAAACGAATGTCGCTGCGCGGTTTCTGGCGCAGCACCGATGTCTGCCGCATTGATTCGCTGGTTTGCCAAACTCGATATCGATATCCAAGAAGTCTATGGTGCAACGGAGCTATGCGGCGGTGTGACCTTTAACGCTTTGGATGATATTGCTCCGGGTACGGTCGGCAGGCCCCTTCCGGGTGTTGAGCTAAAGCTAGCCCCCACCGATGAAGTACTAATAAAAGCGCCCTGGGTCATGCGAGGCTATTACGAGGCCGAAAGCAAAACGGCAGAGGTGTTAGAAGGCGGCTATTATCATACCGGCGACACCGGTAAATATGACGATAGCGGCAGGCTCATTATTACTGGCCGCATCAAAGATACATTCAAAACGGCGAAAGGAAAGTTTGTCTTACCGGTTCCGATAGAGAACAGTCTTGCACGCAATTTCTTGATCGAGCAAGTCATGGTAACCGGCATGGGCTTAGCTCAGCCTTTTGCTCTTATATGTTTGTCGGAAAGCGCTAGCAATCAAACGCGAGACGATATCGCGGCTAGTTTGGGGGAAAGCCTGACCGAGCTGAACAAAGAACTCGATAATCATGAACGTCTATCCCACTTTGTTATTTTTCGCGAACCATGGCAAGAAGACAGTGGTTTCTATACACCAACACTAAAACTGAAAAGACATATCATTGATCAGCACTACAAGCCCCATTACGAAACATGGACTGAGTCCAAAGTGCGTATTGTTTGGGACAACGCATAACGCCACAAGAGTATGCAGAAAAATATACAACAAACTATTCAAGATAAACGCGAGTATTTTGAATCTTAAAAGCTACACTTAAACTATACACCTAAACCACTGAATACATTAATGACCCACCAAGACTTAGACGACGAATTACAACAAGATTTAATGGGCGGATTCGAAGACGCTTTTAATGAAATTGAAGCAGGGCTAGCCTCTCTTGAGCACGCTCCTTCGACAGCTCTAGTTGATGAACTATTTCGAGCGATTCATTCAATCAAAGGCAACGCAGGGATGGCGCAGCTCGACGGCATCGTCGACTACACCCATCACATGGAGAATGTATTTAGCCGTCTGCGCGATGGCACTCTTCAGTTTACTAGCGCTTTGGGCGAAGCGATCCACATTGGCATGGATCGATTAAAAGATCTCCATCATCGCGACATTCTCGGCGTCAGCTTTCAACAGTTAGATACTCAGACACTCGGCGAACAATTTTCTGCGCTATCTAAAGCGGAGCAGTCCTCTTCCAGTCTCCTAATTGATCAAATTCGAGGAGTAACATCTGCTAATGAGTCGTCTCCAAGCGACACCAAATCTGCGCCAAATGTATCTTTGACGCCTAAGCAAGAACAAGATCTTTCGTTTTTCCAGGAACTGTCTCTACAGCTAGACAAAAAATGTCACTACTGGGACGGACGCAGCATTCAGATCTTCTTATGGGCCCAAAAACTGAATGAATATGGCGGCAGCAGTGTCGCTTATGAGCAGCTCGCCGCAGCCTGTTATCTTCACGACTTTGGAATGATGTTCCTACCGGAAGAGGTACTCGAAAAAACTGGCAGCCTATCCCCGGAAGAAATCCAACAAATACGCACGCACACTGGCTGGGGTACCAAACTATTGACACAAATCCCTGGCTGGAGCGAAGCCTCAACGATTGTTGATCAGCACCATGAGTTTGTGGACGGTAACGGCTACCCTAGTTGTTTGGATGGCGATAGCATCCATGATGGCGCGAAAATAATTGCCATCATCGACGCTTTTTTCTCGATGATAAACGGGCGACCAGACCGCTCAGTAAGGCGCACTGCGCTGCGAGCAGTCTCTGAAATAAACGCCCGGAAGAACACCCAGTTCTGTGCACACTGGGTTGACCTGTTTAATACCCTGCTTAAAGACGAAATACGTGCAGGACATATTTAAAGCCGCGCAAATTTCTACAACTTAAGCGCTAGCGTCTGACACTTCGACCTCTAACAGCGTTAGTGAATGCAACTGGCGTTTCTAGTGACTATGCAAAAAGCTCGACGCCAACCGCATTAAAACAAAGCTTAATTCAAGATTTAGGAATACATTAGGCGCCAAATAGTATAGAATTGCGCACTTTTCGTACTTCAACATCCCCTCTAAGGAAATGATATGGCTTCTAAAAGTGCCAAAGCAGCGGCAGCTAACGAAACTTCAGAATCAATCGCAAACCAAGTAGAAGCCTTTCTACAAAAAGGTGGAGAGATCACTCAAATTGATACCGGTGTTTCAGGTCAGAAAAACGTTTCAGGCCCACGCCACATTACCCTCGGCAATAAACCTCGCGCCTAATTGCGCTCTTGCTTAGACCTCTCACATCACCTAAGCACCAGCACCAGCACCAGCACCAGCACCAGCACCTGTATTTTGAAGCCCTGCGCCAAAACAGTAATATGTTGTCGTTTTGTCGCGCTGCTTCTCCCTTCTCAAACTGTTTTACAACACCGAGTCTTCCTTAGCTCAGCTCAGTGCGATCATTTACATAACACCACTTTGATCAGGTCGCTTCGTCGTACCTGCAATACTTGCGCTAACTTACCGAGTGCTGCATAGTTCTGGCTACCACATAGTGCTAGCGACTACGTGACACAATAAAAGCATTACCTAGACCGAACATCGCGACACCATTTGTAATGGCAAAAAAACTAGCAGGTGACTACTTTATGTCAGATCAACAAAACAATAACGAACAGGCCGCCTTTAATAGCTTCGAAGAGTTCTACCCTTTTTATCTTGGTGAACATCAAAACACCACCTGCCGACGTTTGCACTTTTTTGGCAGTACTCTAATCCTAATGACGCTCGCTTATATTATTGTTAACCAAGCTTGGGCGTCGATATGGGTGCTTCCAATCATTGGCTATGGCTTTGCGTGGGTTGGACACTTTTTCTTTGAACACAACAAGCCCGCAACCTTCAAATACCCTCTCTACAGCTTTATCGGGGATTGGGTTATGTTTAAAGACATTCTTGTGGGTAAGGTAAAGTGGTAAATAATGGCGGGCAGCGCTAGGCGACTTAATCAGATCAAGAAGCCAATTTAAGGTGGAGACATAACACTTGTTGTATCGTCTCCATTTTTCTAGAACAAAAAAAATTAACCTAAGATATTCAAAGCTATCACGCGCTTGGTTACGCTAAAATAAGCCCTTCAGCTTCTCGCTGAGCTTATCTTTCAACGCGTCTTTTTGCTGATCCTTAAAAGCATCCAGTTTCTGACTCAACAAGGTGTCGAGCGCCCCATCACTTTGCGACAGTAATTCCTTGGAATTAGAAAGCTCATCTGCGTATTGCTGATACTCACCGGTACTACCTGCTACTTTTTCTATCAGCTTTTTCTCAAGCTTTTTCTCTAACTTAACAAACTCTTCGCTAACCTGACCTTTAAAGGCTTGCCCAAGCTTTGAATCTAAGTCACTTTTAATCGACACATCGATATCCGTGCTAGTCCCTGCAAGCGAACCCTTTGCGATACTATCGACACTAAACTGGTCAACCTTTGACAATACTCCACTTAACGAACCCGCTATTGAATTTTCGCCGGGTGGGAGTTTAAAACTTACCTGACTTAACCGAGCGTCAGCCTTTGCTCCTAACTTATCGCCATCTATTGCAGCACTCGCATCCATATTCACGAGCGCGCTAGACATACTCACATCGCCAGATCCAAGGTTGATATTACCGAGAGGCCAACCCTGCATCACAAGCTCGAAACGATCTCGAACACTATTATTGCGGTGGTCCAACTCGCCACTCAAACGTAAGTCTCGATTAAGTTGCCGGTCACTTTCTACTTTAAATGACGTTGGCTTATTCGTAACATCTTGCTGCCCGGAGATATCAAGAACCTGAATTTCAAAGTGATTAACGAGGTCTTCAGCGCGCTCATCAACATAGGCGATTGATAGCTGCTTGATCCAAAAGTCCGGTACAGGACGATCAGACTCAAAATAGACATACCGACCTTCACTTACTATAGATGTGTCTTCCTCAGGCTCTTGCGAAGAAGACTGCGTGTCTGCTTGACCCGAGTCAGATTCAGCGCTGCTGGTTAGCATCGGGCTAATCATTTCGTAATACCGCAACACCTTAGCAACCGTCGCACCAGTATCGCCACCCGCTAGAAGTTGAGCAAAATTACTCAGCCCTGCTCCGTTCAATGAATACTTCTCACGCAAATAAGCAAGGTCTTCGCTTGGCGCACTTTTGATGAGTTCGTAATTCTCTTTGAGTAGATCAGTACCGTCTTCGAGCACCTCACGGGCTTCACTTACTAAGTTTTTTGCCTGCTTAATCTCCTTGCGCAACGCATCAAAACGCGCCTTACGCTGCTGAAAGTCAGCGAGGTTTTTAATCTTACCCTCGGTAATAGACTTCAACTCTTTCTCATACGCTTTTAGCTGCGCTTCGCTAGGAAAGCTTGCAACAATATTCTTTAGCTTTGCTCTCGAATCCTTAAAATTTGTTTCAAACTTATCCGCCAGTTCCAGTGTTTTAAGAGGCTCCGTCTCAAGCACTTCGGAGACACTTGGAATTTTCATGCTTGGCATTACATCTTCTGAAGAAATTTCCTCAGTCTGCTCCGAATCATTCCGAGAAACACTCTGCCCGTCTAGCGCACCCGACGAGTCGCGTTGACCTCCTACCCTAAGTCCTGAAATAGTCATCTCCGGCGAAATGAACTTGGCCATTATCAAAGGCACAAACTCAATTGAAGCAGTCGCGTGCTCAAAACTGAACACGTTCTGCATTGGGAGTGCTTTGTCTGCGACTTGCAGGTCAATTAAATCTAAGCCTAATGGGGACAAACTCAGCTCTACAGAATCTAACTCAACTTTTGCACCAAATAGCTTCTCGCCAGAAGACTCAATACTCCATTCGACAAGCCATGGCGCTACGAGCAACCACAATAACGCAAAGATGATAGACACCAGCGCAAAAACTGACAAACCCGACCAACGAATCCATTGCATAAATTAAACTCCTAGCTCAAGTGGTCTTGAAAAAAGTTTGTTGCTTTCAACAACTTCACAACACGTAAGCTATTGACCCAATCCATTATCGAGTGACGGTAAGTGTCCACCAAATAACGCGATAAAAAGAAAACCGGGACCGCAGCGACTGCCGCGACAACGAAACTACCCAAGACCAAAGTATGGTTAATGCGCATCAACCTCATCGCATCGAACTGATACAGTTCAGTCCACAAACCAGCTAGCGACGGCGCTAGCAGCAAGCCTTCTCCTAGGCTCACAGCTAATGTACTGAGCAAGAGCCCTAACAGCGTAAAACCTGTTGCCGCCAGAAAAAACACCGTTAAGTTAACTCGCGTAATGCAAGCAATCAAAAAGATAAGGATACAATGCAAGCTCATCAAAGGACTAAAACCGACGAACAGGCCTAGCACAATTGCCATCGATATTTGATTAGCGGAGGCCTCACTATTCAAGATTTTTAATAGTTGTGCTACTTGGCTGTACATTATGTACTCCGTTTTGTGGATAGTTTCAAAGCGCGTGATAAAAGAGTGCTTAGGTTAGCAGAAGGAAAAACGGAATGGGGGAAAACCACTGATCAATACCAGCAAATTACGTCAAAAGAGAACACTAACCATGTTTTTTATGTGCCGTCATTGCTTCTGACATTCGCACATTTATTTCAGGAATATCTGTAAATAATTGCTCAAATTCCATTGGTTTAGCAATTAAGTAGCCTTGAGCAATATTACAATTCTGTCGCGTTAAGAATTCCATTTGCTCTTGCGTCTCTACCCCTTCTGCTACGACCTCCAAACCAAGGTTGTGCCCCATCGCAATAATTGCCGACGATATTTCGACATCATTCTGATCCGCAGGAATATCTGAGATGAACGAACGATCTATTTTAACCGCATCAATCGGGAATTTTTTAAGGTATGACAGAGACGAATAACCCGTGCCAAAGTCATCAATCGAAATGCGGCAACCAATACTCTTCAGCCGGTCTAACACTTTTATCGCCAGTTCAGTATCTTCCATAACGGCAGATTCGGTTAACTCAAGCTCGATCATCGATGGATCTATGTCATAAGTTTTTAAAGCATGGTCAATGGTTAGAGCAAGCTTATTACTAAAGAATTGGCGCGCGGATAGGTTGATCGCTAGCGTCTTGATCCCTAGCATTGCCAAGCGCTTCTTGTTTTTTGAGATCGCTGAAAAAACTGAATCGATAAGCCAGTCACCCATTTCTAGAATTAAGCCCGCTTCTTCGGCCACCGGTATAAAGCGGTCTGGTGGAATCATGCCTTCCTCGTCATCATACCAGCGCATCAATACCTCGCCAGAAATCAAGCACCCCGTTTTTAAACACCACTGTGGTTGTACATGAAAAGTAAGTGCGTTCGATTTAAGCGCTTCGCGAAGCTTGCGCTCCATGAAAACCTTTTCGTTAACCAAGGTTTCTAATTTTCTTGAAAAGAACGACAAGCGATTACGTCCGCTCTCTTTCGACAGATAGAGCGCTAAATCGGAGTTTCGCATCAACTCTTCGGCCGTCAATGCGTCTTCAGGATAAGTCGCGACTCCGATTGAAGCTGTTACTTCGATATCATGATCACGTATACGCATCGGTCTCGCTACTGCTTTAAGAATACGGTCAGCAATGCGTTGTATCGACGAACGAATATCAACGTCCTTCAACAGGATCATAAACTCGTCGCCGCCCATTCGTGACACGACATCTTTTTGGGCAACTAAACCTCTTAGCCTCTCCGCTAGCGCCGTGAGCAACTCGTCACCCGCGTCGTGCCCCATGGTATCGTTCACTTTCTTAAAGTTATCGAGATCGAGCATCAAGATAGCAATACGATTTTCTTGATGATTCGCCGCTGCGACAACGTACTGCAAGTGGTCACGGAAGAAGCGTCGATTCGGGAGGTTGGTTAACGGGTCATAAAATGCAAGATTCTCTAACTCCATCTGTGCATTTTTCAAATCACTAATATCTAGCAGCGAGCCAATAAAGCCGTCGAACTCCCCGCTGTCTTCACTAGAGGTGTTAAGAATGGGGGCAATGTGCTCCATAAATATTCGATTTTGGTCGTGCTCTGGTTGCACAAAACGGTATTCCACCACTTGAGCTTTTCGCGTGTCCTGCACTTTGTTTAACAGGGTAACGTACATTTCTTGGTCATCGTGGTGTACATACGAAAGATAGCCCGCGGGCGTAAGCTGCTGGTGAATACTTGTCAGCTCGTGCCACTTGTCATTGGTATAGACCAACTCACGACGACTATTCATTTGATAAATACCAACAGGCGAGTTTTGCGCCAACGTTCTGAAGCGACCTTCAGAAGAGCTCAGCGCTTTGTTTTCACCCTCCAGGGTATCCAACATATTATTGAAAACGTCAACCAAGCGACCGACTTCGTCATTTCGGCTTGGCGTCGCTCGTAACTGTGAAAACGGATTACGCGCAACTTTTTGTGCGGTGTCATGCAGTGCAGTCAACGGTTTCATTGTCACTTCGATCGATCGGCGCAAGACTAAGAATGCGAGAGCAATAATCACGGCAAACGCAATCATCGCGGTTAGAATCGCACTGAGAATATTTCGTTGAATGTCTGCAGTACTCACATCGACCGCTAATGAGCCAATCGTCTCACCCGAATCGACGATCGACACATTGACTAATAAGTGACTATCTAGATCTGTCACCCCTTCGCTTATTTCGCCCTGAGATTCACTGCAAAAATGCCGACTCTCGTTAACAGAGTATGACGAGAACAGAATCCCGTTAGAATCATATATACACGCCTTCAAGACGTCCTTACGGTAGCCGACTGTCGCTAGGTTGTTCTTCGCGGCAACGCTATCCCCAAAAATCAATGCAGCGGCGGAGCGATTCCCCAGCACTTTGGCAAGAACAGTCATGTCATCACTAAGTGTTTTACTTGCTTGTTGGCTTGAGTAAACAGTAAAGACGCCAATAATCGCCGCTAACGATACGACGATCACGATAAAACTAATGCGTATTACACGCGTGCTGAGACGGCTTGCTGTTTTTGCGCGTTGGGTCGTTTCAGTCATCACAACCTCGAATCGCAGGGTTGGTCGAAGAACAACGTGCGGCAAGTTCAATCAGCGATGAGCTTAGACTCAATTCACTCTCTTGCACCCGGTCTAGGTTGATCTCAAACTGAATTCTATTTTCGGTTCTCTGCAGCACGACTGAAGAACTGGCCATAATCGACGCGTTACAGCTATCACAAATCAACAAGGCCGCATTACTTTGCCCTAAGTTAACGGCTTCGTCTTCACCTGCAATGACCGCATGGCACTGAGACAAATCAGCAGGTCCGTTCGAATAAATAATTAAGGTGCTACCAATTGAGGGGATTTTTTCAAGACTAGCAATGGCACTTGCTGAGGCAGATTCTCCAACGGCGCATAAGCGAAGCTCGCCCTGCGGCTTGAATGACTCAGGCCAAGAGGTAAAACGCAATACGCCGAAAATCACCGCAGCGCGAACAAGCGATTCATTGTAAACCGGTTTAGACGCAGCGTGAGCGGGGCCAACCAAGCTACAAAACAAAAGGATCACCAACGCAGCTGCGCATAGGCCTTTGGTTTTAAAGTGCAACAGCTTAATCACCGAATCACGCTCAATATATTTCCAATCATTTCCATCGACACGACAACATTACATTGCCAACGAGACAACCAACTTGCCTGTTTATTTTTCCCTATGCCTTACAGCATAATAGTCATACAGAAATTTGCAATTTCTAGACACCGTTTCAAGCTGTTTTTTTTGTTTGATAACTCCTCTCAAACAGCGCGCTCTGACTGGTTTTGACAGCACCATTAAGTGGAAAGTCAGGCCGCAGGCCACCTAGTGAAATTCTTAGCGATTTCTGACACGAAAAAGTGCTATCGTTTGTGCGGTTTAGAGTCGCTTAAACGTTTTCGTTTGAAGACAGTTTTAATCAAACCTAACGTCGCCACTCGCGAACCAAATTTTTCTTTTCTCTCTGATGGAGACTAACGGTGCGGCCACGCCTCGAAACAACCTTTTTTTCATTATTTATCAGTATATTACTGACACTCTTTAGCCCGTTCTTAGCAGCAAACGAACATTACTCTCCATTGAATAGCTGGCAAACAATCGAGTCAGCGCACTTCAGAGTGAACTACCAACAAAACGACACGGCATTCGCTAAACGCACTACTTTAGTCGCTGAAAGCTTGTTTACAGAACTGGCGGCATTCTTTAACCATCAGCCGGCAGACAAAATTGAGCTAATCGTTAGCGACCAACAAGATCGAGCCAATGGCTATGCCAGCCCATTTCCGTTCAATCGTGTGGTTATCTACAAGGCGCAACCCAAGGGATTAGGCGAATTAAACACATCGAATGATTGGCTGTACACACTTCTTAAGCATGAATTGACGCACACATTCCACCTAGACAAAGCGAAGGACTTTCCCGCTATTTTGCGATCTATTTTTGGTCGGAACTTATTTTCATTTCCGCACATTTTTCAACCCGACTTCATGAAAGAAGGCCTAGCCACCTATATCGAAACAGATTGGGAGAAAAGCGTCGGTCGAGGACAAAGTGCCTACTATGACATGGTGCTTAGAAGCGAAGTTAACCATCAATTATTGCCGCTTTCGAAGCTACAACAGCGCAATCGAGACCAGCCTTTCAACCAGTCATACAGCTATGGAGTGGCATTTCATCAGTTTCTTGACGAGACCCAGGGCAAAGACTCGATACCCGCAATGATCTCCCAGTTTTCCGGGCAAGCGTTGCCCTTTCAGGTCGATGCTCCGTATCGATTTAACACGCAATATCGAAGTTTGGAGCAAGCTTGGATTGCATTTGAAAGCTGGCTTGCCAAACGCTATGAAACGGATATCGCCGCTCGCACGAAGGACGGTTTAAGCCCCGTAAAGCAACTATCCGCTGACCAACTATTGTCTGGTGCCCCCTACTCAGACCAAGAAGGCAACGTGTTTTATAGCGCCGTGGAAGCATATCGACCTCACGCCCTTTATCAACGGCGCCTGAGTGGCGAGATTGTCGAGCTCATTCGAACGCGCGGGTCGGTCACGATCGCCGGAAAAGTTAACGACCGCCTATGGTACTTTCAAGAAGGTCAGTGCGACCACATGTCGACCAGTTTTGATCTATACGAACTAAACCTAACAAATAGTGAGTCAAAACGTATTAGCCGTTGTCAGCATTATCGTGACGGCGACGTAAAAATAGATGAACGTGGACGCCCGCTCTTCGTGCTGCTCAAGCAGGCTTCTGGTTTAGATCGGATAGTGCAGTTTGACCTGAATAGCCAACAAGAAACCAACATTACCGTGTCGGTAAATGGCGCACAGCTTGCGAGTCCTCGCTGGCTAGCCGATACAAAGCAAGCCATCTATGCCAAAAAGACATACGAAAGTCGCTGGCATATCGTGGCTAAAGACTTAAGGTCTAACGCCGAGCGAACTATTCTGCGCGCCAATGATGCTAACTTCTTTAGCGTTAGGCCGAATCACGATAGTACAGCGCTCTATTTTGATTCAGACAAAAACAAAAGTATCGAGATTTGGCAAAGCCAACCAAATGGGGCCAATCTCCAGCAGGTCACTCACAGTATGGGCGGAGCGAGTTCAGCCTTCCCCTCTTATACGAGAGATACCTTGACCTACCGCTACTACGATCATCGCGGCTGGAGCATAGCCCAGACCCCCATTCCCGTGTCTGACAAAACGCGCAAACAATCATCCGCACCGGGCAAACCCGGCTCCGGTTATCGCTCGGCGGTTACGCCCCTTGAGGACGGTTTTTCATCGCCTTCTTCATCACCGCTTCCATCACCGCTTCCATCACCAAAACCTTACAGCGCTTTTAATACTATCGCGCCACGCTCATGGTTTTTCGGCTTCGCAAGTGACGACGCACATACCACTGCAAACATCATTCTCGAGGGCAGAGACACCTTAAACTTTCATAACTGGGCACTCAGTGTGGGTAACGACTTTGAGAACGACCTTCCGGTATTTCAAGGTAGTTACACTCTATTCAACCACCTGAATTTCAGCATTGATCGCTACTATGAATATCAAACAGGCGACGCAAACGCGCCTTCTGGATTCGCAGACAAGGCCATCACACAAGAGCGTTATACAGAATACTCAGGCACACTCTTTCACCAGCATCCTTTCGAGTTCAGCACTGTTGGGCTTTATCTAGGTATGAACGTTAACGACCAAGAGTTTACGGCGCTCACCAGCGATTCCCTTTTCTTTGACAAGCGCGTCGAGACGTTTGGCTTTGGCCTTAGTTACTATTCTGCTGTCACTCCCTTTTTGGCAATCGGCCCTGCGATTGGTCGCAGTATCAAAGCAACCCTTGAGCATGACTCGATAGATGGCACAGTTTTTCGTTCCGGCTCCGCTTCGACGCTAAAAAGCACCGGCAAGGTTTGGTCACTAGAGTGGCTTGAGTTTCTGCAGCTGTATCAGGCGCATCGCCTAGAGCTTCGTGCGCTAGCTGCTTATGCAGACCGTGGCGCTGACTATTTTGATCTTGCCGGCTCGGCGCCCACCTCTCTTTTCACAGACAGCCTGTTCCACCACCGCGAACGTAAACTACGCGGTTACCCAGATAGCAGCCCCGATTTAATCTCACGCAAGCCCGTCATACTCAGCGCTGACTATGAATTCCCGCTACTTCGCTTAGATCGGGGTATCACAGGCTGGCCATTAGGAATGTACGACCTAACGGGCACGTTGTTTCACGAAATTGCTAAAACCGGCACACACCCCGACCACTTTGATGCGACAGGCTTTGAGCTCAACCTAGGCTTAGACATTGGTTACGGTTTACTTCCATTGCAGATCACGACAGGCGTCGCCATTCCTCATCAAGAAACACTGGCGAATCAACAGAAAGATGCTAATTTATATCTACGACTAGGCTTGGGTTTATAGCGAAATGGTTACGCCACGATGTTTGATTCAGGTCAACTCCAGAGGGCGGTTCAGAGCTAGAATAAAATGGACAATTGTTATTCATTGAGGAGCCAACTATGTCTAGCTACAAAAATATTCTAATCGCACTAGAATGCAGCCACAACACAGAACAAGTCCTTGCGAAAGGGGCCGAAATAAAAGCACTCTACCCTGACGCTTCATACTCTCTCGTTCACGTTGTGCTAGATGTCATTATCGCCGACTGGGCAGGCCTTCCGGGGCAAGTACCTCCCGCCATAGACCAGCAAGAGCTTGCGCAAGCAGGTGCCGATTACCTAAAGCCCCTCATCGAGAAATCGGGACTGGACGAAAACAAACTAACTGTCTGTTTTGGCTCGCCGGCTCAAGCTATTCTGGAGTTGGCCGATTCTAATAATTCAGATCTGATTATTGCTGGCAGTCACAGCAGACGAGGCCTAGAAATCCTGCTCGGCTCAACCGCGCACAAAATCCTTAACTTGTCTAAATGCGACGTTTTACTGGTGCGGACACCCAAGTCATAAATGGAAAATCACAGTACGCAACAAACGATCGCCATCGTTAAGGCTTCGGCAGAACTGCATCACGCGCAGCAAATTGCGCGAAGCCTTACGATATCCTCGAAAAACTTGCGTACATTTGCCATGCGTATCGGTCAAACCGCGGCAGGCTTGGCCATTCTTGCCAGCTTTTATGAAGAGTTTTCGCGCAATGCCATTACCCTCGCCAATAAGGTGAGCAGCCTAACACTGACCAGTGCAAAAGATTCGGTAGAAGACTGGCGCACAGAGTTGTTTGAAGGCCAATTAGACAAGGCTTGCCTCACCATCGAGCCAGACAGTGTGCCTCTCACCGTGCAGCAGCATTTGGGCAAACGCCAGTTAAGAATTGATACCAACCGAGCAAACTTGCTCGCCTTTGACCGAGATATTCGAGACTCTCTGCTAGAAATGAAGAAAAACATTCGAAGCATTGCCGTAATCGCTGTCAATTCAAAAATCGAAGCGCCCAAAACCGGCGAACACTACGGTGCACTTTTGGATATGGCAAACAATGTTGAAGACATGATCTCTCTCATTATGACGCATATAGACACCGCCACCGCATATTTGAACCAGCGCAACCTAAAATCGGCTTAAACCTCATTACGATAAAAAGCGAGCAGAACCTTGAAATCACAAAAAGTATACTCGGACAAACACCGCTGGATAGTCTTTGGTCGCGATCCAGACAAGCCTGATCAGATCATCGATACGAACCAATATATGGTGGTTAATGGCGAGCATGCACTACTGTTAGACCCGGGTGGTATTGAACTTTTCGCCCCTATGCTCAGCGCCATCGTCAAAGAGGTCCCTCTTGAAAACGTTAAGCACTTATTTGCCTCCCACCAGGACCCGGATATTATTTCCTCTTTAGGTTTATGGGACCAAGTGTTAGACGACGCTACGCTGCATAGCCCTTGGCTTTGGGAAGGGTTTATTCGCCACTTCGGCATGAAGCGAATTCAATATGCAGCGATCCCAGACGAAGGCGGTACGATTGAACTTGGTGGCTTAACCTTAGAGTTTTTCCCCGCTCATTACCTACATTCGTCCGGCAATTTTAATGTCTACGATCCCGCCGCAAAGATACTGTTCTCAGGCGATATTGGTGCAGCGATAGAGCCCACCGACAGCCCAATGTTTGTTGAAAATTTTGACGAGCATATTCCTAAAATGAAAATGTTTCACGAGCGCTGGATGCCCTCTAACGCCGCAAAGAATGACTGGGTCGCTAGAGCTCGCGCATTAGACATCGACATGATGCTGCCGCAACATGGGCGCATATTTAAAGGTGACGACGTTCAGCGTTTTCTCGACTGGTTTGAACAGCTTGAAGTAGGAACTGCCGTCGACAGGGGCTAGACAGCTTAAGAAATGACGAACGAAGCAACCTAGCTGTCGCCGCTCATCATGGTCACGACCGCGTTTCGTTCAGCCGCGTCTCAATCATTTTTATTCGCTAGCCAAATCGTTATTCATGACCGAGGTCAAAAATGGTTAGTTGCGTTGACTATGACTATGTTGAAATTGCATGTTTATATCGTTTTCATGTGCGCTTGCAACTATCATCAGGAGAACAGATCGATGGCCATGCCTTAGATACCAAAACTGATTTGGCTCGCCGCGAATGCATTGAGATCACTCAAGCCGACACCACGACACTTGTCCCGATCGAATCAATTCAAAAAATGCATGCGCTAACGGAGAATAAGCACTTTACGACCGTTCGCTTTAGCTAGCGAACGACGCAAGCTCTTTTTCTAAAACACCCTAAGAAGACTCAAAAAAGTAAGCAACCCCATGCATATTCCAAAGCACTTCAACATTACCGACCAAACTGAAATACGCTCATTCATTCATGAAAATGCGTTTGGTCAATTAGTGTCCATCAGCGATAGTCGACCCGTCGCCACGCACATGCCCTTCCACTTCTGCCAAGATAAAGGCCGGCTCGCTGGTCATCTCGCGCGTGTAAACTCACAAGTGAAGCACTTAGATGGGCAGGATGTCCTTGTTATTCTCCAAGGCCCGCATGACTATATATCACCGTCATGGTATGAAAACCCTGGGGTGCCAACGTGGAATTATCAAGCGGTGCACCTATATGGAAAATGCCAAACGTTCGACGATCCAAGTCGTTTAAAAGAGATAGTCGAAACGCTGACCAGCACCTATGAGTCTGGCTATGCGAAGCCTTGGAACCCGGACTATCAGCCGGCCATGCTTAACGCGATTATTGGTATCGACATACACATAACCGAGATTCAATGCCAATACAAACTGAGCCAAAACCGAAAAGAAGAAGACCAGCAACGAGTGATTGAAGAACTCAGAAAAAAAGGCAGCCACGCCCTCGCCAGCGCCATGGAAAAACAACTTCAAAAATAGTGCTGAGCGATAACCAAACTCAAGCGGAAAGATCGACGCAGGCTTAAATAATGATGGGTGCCAAGTTAATCGGCTGTCCACGCAGACTTCGTTCCGCCTGCGGGAGCACGTCTTCGCTCGGCCACAAGCCATTGGCTAAAGCGTCTCGGTAAGCACTCGGCAAATCAGCACCTTGCATTTTTGCCTGCGTGGTCTCGTAATCATAATCGAGACGATGCCAACTGACCTCAATACCTCTTTTAGTCGGTGTCAAAACGAGATACCAAACGGACGCTGTCCCATCGTTTGCAGGCATACCGATTACGCCCGGGTTGAGCCATGCCTTGCGCACCGCCGCGCCCTCATGCGCACCCTCGCCTGCACCATCAACCTCATCGTCCAAAAACTGGCCAAACGGCAAACCACAATGCCCACCAATAACCGTATCCGTATTCAAATCGGCACACTGTTCTTCCTTTGCTTTTAGAGACGTCGACTCAAACACGAAGTGATTATTCTGCGCTGCATCGCCGTGGATACAACAAAACTGTCGGCCGAGAAAAGAAAACCGCAGCTCAGTCGGTAGATTCGCCATCCACCGCCTGTTGTCATCACTCACATTCGCCTGTGTAAACTGATACCAAGAATTAGACAGAATCGAACACGCACTGCCCTCTTCGAACCCGCAGCCACAATCATCAAGCGACTCACCAATGGACTGTTCACAATTGCCCTGAACAACATGAATACCCCATGCGCGAATCGTCGAAACGGTCTCTTCTGGCTGAGCACAATAAGCAACCACATCACCCGTACAAATCACATGATTGGCAAGAATGCCTCGCGACTCTGCAACTCGCTTCATGGCGAGCGTCGCCTGCAAGTTACTATACGGCCCACCGAAGACCAGTACCGGCCCTGTTAGCTCACCGAGGTCTAGCGCCTCACCCAGCTCTCGCTCAGAACCCGACATAAGCTTTATGCGCGCCCTTCAACGACGGGTGCTCGCTGCAACAAAATTCCCATCACAAAAGAGGCAATCCCTCCCACCAATACGGCGAGGCAAATCCATAGTAGTTTGGTGTATTTATGCGCCTCACCTAGATACTGTGTATGTCCTGACGACTCAAAGAAATAAAGCATCGCGCCACCCACAGCAAACACAAACGACGCAGCGTAACTCCACACCGGAATATCGCGACGCCCGCCCCACAAAGAGAAAAAGATAACCGGCGCCAAGTACATGGAAGCCGTGCCACTCACCGCGACAGCGCTAAATAAATCCTTGTTGCCAAAAAACACCATCGCTAGGCCAAGCAACATGAATATCGCCATCACCGCGCGGCCATTACGAATACTTGCAGGTATGACTTTCATATCCACCGCCACCAACTTGGCCGAACTAGACAAAGTACTATCCAATGTCGACATCGCTGAAATGACCAAAGCAACATTGAAAAGCAACATAGGAACGTCACCTAAAATACGTTCCAAAACAATATTCATTGCTTCGCCCGAAGCGGCAAACGTACCGGCGATCACACCAAACGCACCGAAAATGATAATACAAAGAATACTGATCCAACCGGCATGCAGAAAGCTCAATCGTGTTGTCTCACGATCCGCCAAAAAGCCCCTATCCATCATGACAGGGTCATGCATTGGATAACTCCAAACTTGGAGCAAAGCAACAATCAACAGAATCGGGCCCGGCGCGGTAATATCGAACGGCGTCGCAAACAAAGTGTCAACGCTTACCAAACCGCCCGTTAATACCGACGCTACCAACACCAATAACACAGCGATAAAAACAACCATCTGAAAAACGTCAGTACGCAAGGAAGCATGAAGCCCGCCAAGCATTGAATACAACAAAGTAATACCAGCAAAGGCCATTACCGCTAAGGTGTAAGAACCGCTTCCCGCCGCACCGAAAAGAATCCCGATAACAAGAATATTGGCGAACACCTCACTCACCAATCGGAGCCCAATCACAAAGTTGTAGCAGCTGGTCCCTGTAGACCCGAAACGTTCGCTTAAAAACGCTTGAACACTATGGCAGCCATGCTTAAACCGCAACGAATCAATAATGGCGCCGCCCGTAAAAAACGACAGGTAATACGCTGCATACGCGAGCGTCCCCCAAATGCCGTAGTAAAAGCCCAAAATTGCCGCATTGAGTAAGGAGCGTGCAAAAATCCACGTAGTGACTTGGCTTAGAATCAAGGTCAACAAACCGGGCTGTTCGCCGCTTGGTGAAACCCCAGCGAAGAAACCGCTCACCGCTTTTGCTCGTGGCGCCAACAATAAAGAAATCACTGCCACAACCACAATAGTGAGAGGTAAAGCATAAGACATGAAAAACAGCTCCTAGGAGAATTAAACGTTACGGATATTTGTAGCCAAATATAACGGCACCAATTTACCTGAAATAGATGCGTAAGTACGTAAAAATAAAAGACAATAAAAAGACTAGAAAGTTCCTGAATAAAAGATAGATTTGTAGTGCTAAGGGTGCCTGTTTTCTCGCTCGGGTAGTTTTCGAAAGTCAAAGCGACTCAATTAAATGTGGTCTGTCCCCTTTTTTTCACTTGGTTTAAGCAGAATAGAGCCGAGGCTTATGTCGTTGCATGTGCTTTTGCTGTTCTCGCTGCCTTGGCGTTCTTGACGGGCGTACTGCGTAAATGTCGTGCTTCCGCCCGTATTGAAACAAGTTGTTTCATCGGAGTAGCTTGATGCGCGTGCTTTGAACGCTTCATATGTTTTTAGGCAACGTGCAACTTCTCGCTTTAGTCCACCAAATACGAGAGGCATTTTTGATGCGTGCGCCTCATAGCCCATTAGCCCTGAGAACTTGAGATGCGGTGACTGATCAATAAAGCTCAGTGCATCATCGAAGCTAGCATCTAATTCAAAACCACCACGGTTTAATCCAACGTTTATTTCTAGATTGACGCGAATGACTTGTCGGCTTTCTCGTGCGGTCGCCTCGTATTCTTTTAGACGTTTAGGTGAGTCAATAAGCCACTGTATAGTAGAAAGTGACGAAGCATTTGATGACGCACTTGTTAAAGAATGGGATGAAGTTTCTGATGAAGAACGGGATGAAATAAACGCATCAAACGCAGCGACGGGCATTGGCTTGCCAAATAGAATATCGGCGTTTGGGTAGGCGTTTTGGATTTGCACTAAAAAAGGCACGTGAAAACACATGAATCGCTTGCAGTTATTTTGTTTAGCTATGTGCTCGATTAAGGCTAGTGAGGGCAAAGACTTGACCACTAAGCGTAAATGTGACTCGTTTGAGAGTTGTTCGTCGGCTAAGCCGATATTATGATCGAGACTTACAAGATCAATGACCAATGTAGGTTGAAACGTCTTGTTTGCTTTGAGGGCCGCACTGAGCTTATCAAGTTTAAGCATAATAATTTCTATTTTTCGCGTTTGTTATTGATGGTTGATGCGAGTGTGTTTATTTTAGGGAGGTATTGAGTGTGGATCAATATTCAAGGTGGCCACGAGTAGACGCGTATGGTTAAGTTACGCGAGACTTCTATATACGCTTTAGATGTATCGGCTCAGATTTGACCTTACGATTTCAAAATTTGATTTCAACCTGACCATACATTCTGCAGAACTTAAAAGTCAGCAAAGCTGCCGCCCAATACTCATTATGGGATCAGGATATTCAGGCCAAAATCGGCCTGAATAATTACACCAGAAATGTGAGAAAAGCAGATGTTTAAGGTACGATTACAGCTCAGCCATATCTTCAGACTAAAGCGGACGCCCAATTCCAAATAAAGTGTTAGTATCAACCGTAATATCTTGGCCAACCCTACTATTCCGCTAGACTGTTAGGTTAATGAAGTGAAACCAATCCACATAAAAGTACTCCGTGTAGGTACCGGTTTAGGTCTCATATTTGTTGCAGGTAGATACATATACTTAGCTATTTCGCTTGAAGTAGTGGAGTGGCGCAATAGTGTATATAGCCTTCAAGATAGCCCTATATCTTTTTACTTTTTCACGGGCATTTTTATCGTGGCAATTATGTGTGGTATTTCTTTGGTTAAACTCGGTTGGCAGGACTATTGTGATTAATGCTACGAAACTTAAAACGTGTTTAACGGTTCCAGGGGGGGAAGTTGACCCGAAAAAATGGACACATTTCGTTTACCCCTGAATAGCTTCGTATTGCGCGGGTGACAAATAGTTGAGACTCGAGTGTATTCTGATCGAGTTGTAAAATCCATTTACGTATTGAGCAATGAGTCTCTGTAATTGCTTTAAAGAATCAAATGTTTTTCCAATCATAAACTCTCCTTTGAACTTCTGAAAAAACGATTCAACTTCCGCATTGTCGATACTTGTATAAGAGCGACTCATGCTGCGTACGATGTTGTTTTGGTCTGTGTAAATCTTCAGCTCAATAGAGCCATACTCAGATCCTCTGTCTGAATGCAGGATCAGCCCAGGCGAAGGTTTTCTTTTCTTCACAGCAAGCTTTAGAGCCCGCTTTACCAAGGCTGTAGTTTTGGATGCTCCGACCGACCAGCCAACCACTTTTCGTGAATGAAGGTCCATTACGATGGCCAGATATAACCAACGTTTTCCAAAAGGCAGGTATGTAATATCACTAGACCAGTGGGTATTAATACTATGAGTCGTTTTGTCTTTGAGACGTAAGTTCTCAGATATTTGAAACATCGCTCTTGTCTTACATTTGTGAGGGTATGTCCTAGATATTTTGGCTACTAGTTTTGCTTGTCGCATCAGCCTGGCAACGCGTTTCTTACCAACGCTAACGCCCATTAACTTGAGCTTATGGTGCACTCTTGGACTGCCATAAGTCTCTCTGCTTTGGTTGAATATGCGCCGTATGCTTACCATCAGCTTTTTGTCGTATAAAGCGTGATTGGATTTCTCGCGATGAGACCATTCATAGTAACCACTGCGTGACACGTTTAGGTGTTTGCACAGCTTGGTAACGCTTGATATAGCTTTATATCGGCCTATGAATTCGAATTTTTCTGTCTTTGTTCCGCGAGAAATCGTTGCCACTTTTTTAGAATGTCGT